>CAKZON010000108.1 GCA_937136425.1 uncultured Crocinitomix sp. | reverse complement strand
ATTATAGAAGATTCGAAGGGATATATTTGGTTTGGAACAGATAGAGGAGTGGTACGTTATAATGGGTATGAATTTGTAACCTATACAATACGTGATGGATTAACCACTAATGTAATTTTTCATATAGATGAAGGAGCTGATGGCACAATATATTGCTATGGGAAAGATCGAAAAATAAGTTGTTTAGTTGACAATCAATTCAATGAATTTAAATTTAATGATAGCCTTTTAATCAATCATTCGCATAATGCTAATTTATTAGATTTAGATTTTTCGAAACATGGGGTTACTATAGCTTCTTTTGATAATGGTATAAATTGTACGCCATTTTTAAGAATTTCTAATGAAAACAAGGTTAGAAAAATTGCAGATTCCGGAATTCATATAATTGATGACGAAAGTGGAGTATTCATTTTTGGTCAAACAAAAAACGGTTATGATAAAATTTCGATTAATGGAAATTCAATTCAATTGGATATTCCGCGATTAAAAGCCAAGGAATTTGGTGACATTGTTAAATATGGAGAGGTTTTATATTTTTCAATCGGATCAATGTTGTACCAATATGATTGGAATAGTCCAAATGAAATAGAGTTAATAAAAGATTTTGAGGAGACAATACTGGATATAGAAATTGATGAATTTGGAAACCTATATATTGGAATAAGATTTATTGGATTGGTAAAGCTACCTAGCGGAAACTTTTCGTCACCAGATCACTTTATCAAAAATGCAAGCATCAGTTGTGTTAAAATTGATGTAAACAATGGAATTTGGGCGTCTAGTTTATTTCGAGGGTTGTTTTATTTTGAGGATCAAGATAAATATGTCGCCAAGTTGCCAAATGGTCAAACGCTAAACCAGTTACAGGAGTTTAACGGAAAAGTATACGGACTTACAGAAGATTTTGATTTTTTTGAGTTACGTTATCCAAAAGTTGAATTTATAGAACTTAAAAGAGCAAACCCTATGACTCATAAGTTTAATCCCCATTCAGTAATTGTATTTAATGATGGTGGAAAATATTTTCAAACTATCGTTGATCTTGAGAGTAAAAGAATTTATGTAACTACAGGCATAAAAGAGATACAGATAATGGACTCAATCATTTCAGCAATAGCTACAAGTTCGGTTCACTTTTGGAACTATGAAGAAAGAAGTGATAACTATGTTAATTTGGATCTGTTTGTAAATTGCTCTATGATTGATGAAAACGGTAAGTTTATTGTTGGAACAGATGAAGGGGCTAAAATTTTAAAGTTAGATTCTATGATCTTTGATACGTCTTTTGTTGGTCAAGGAATCCTTAGACAACTTTATAAAACGTCATATACCGACTTTAGACCTAAGCATGATTTTTTGCGAAATAAAATTCGGGATATGCAAAATGTTGGAGATACGTTATTTGTATACTGTACAGCTGAAAAAGGCATTTATATCGCTGGAAAATCAGGGGAAACTCGTTGGTTAAAGAAAGAAGATGGCTTAATTAGTGATGCAATTGATCGAGCCTATATTATGGATAATTATATGGTTGCAACCTCCAAAAAAGGAATAAGTGTTATTACCGAGGACGGTGGGATTACCAATTATACAAGAAGAAACGGTTTGCTTTCTAATGAAGTTAGAGATGTTCTTATAAGTAATAATTCTATTTGGGCCATAACAAAACTTGGAACCTCGGTATTCCCATTAAAGCATAAAAAACAGGCTATGATGCCTATAAAATTAACATCTTGTAAAATTAATGGTGCTTCTCAACCTTTACATGATTTTTATGAATTGGATCATGAAGATATACTATTAGAAGTTTCTTTTGAGGCGCTTTCCTACATTCAAGAAGGAGATATAAATTATAAATATCAATTAAAAGGAATTGACAACAATTGGGTATCTACTTCAAACAGAACAGTAAGATATTCTAATTTAATTACAGGCAATTTTTCGTTTTGGGTAAAAGCTCAAAATTCCGACAATGTATGGTCAGAACCAATTTGTCTTTTGGAAATTTCCAAACCAAAACCAATTTGGTTGACTTTTTACTTTATAGGTCTTGAAATACTCTTCTTTGTTGCTGTAACCTGGTTGTTTTTTGGTATGCGGTATAAGCGTGTTAGACAAAAAGAACAAGATAAGCTGCAAGTACTAAACTTGGAACGCAAAACTTTACAGGCTCAAATGAACCCGCATTTTATTTTTAATTCATTAACCTCTTTGCAAAATATAATTGTTAAAAACGACTCCGATTTGGCCAATGAATATTTAGGAAAATTTGCACGCTTAACTAGAATTGCTTTGCTTCAATCCACCCAAAATTGGGTAAAGTTAAAAGATGAATTAACGTTGTTAGAACATTATATTGAGCTAGAACAAATTCGATTTCCAAATCATTTTCAATATAAAATGAAAATAGAGTTAGAAGAGCCTACTATTTTTATCCCGCCTTTTTTAATTCAACCGTTTATAGAAAATGCAATTTTACATGGATTGTCAAAGAAAAATATGAATGGTTTGATTCAGGTTATTGTTAAACCGTATAATGACCAAATGGTTCAATTTACAATTATTGATAACGGTGTGGGAAGAGGTGAAGCAACAGCAAAAAATAGAGTGAAAAATAAATCTCTAGGTATTCGGTTAATAAAAGAGCGATTACAACTTTTGTTAAAAATGAATGCGGTAGAAATAACCGATTTATTTGATGAAAAGGGATTTGCAGCTGGTACGAAAGTTGTGGTTTATATGCCCTATAAAAAAATATTAGATGAGAGCATTAATAATTGAGGATGAGTTTAACTGTAGTGAGGTATTACAAACCATGTTAATGAGGCATGTTCCATCTATTACTACATTTAAAATAGCAGATTCTGTTGATACGGGATTAACTCAAATAGAGGCTTTTGAGCCAGATATTGTATTTCTAGATGTGCAGTTAGGAGATCAAACTTGCTTTGAACTACTTGAGCAGCTAAAAGAGGTCAATTTTCAACTCATTTTTGTAACAGCATATGATGAATATGCAATTAAAGCATTTGAATATGCCGCAGTACATTATTTGTTGAAACCTGTCATTTTAAGTGAGTTAATAGAGGCCGTGAAAAGATGCGAAGCCAAACAACCTCAAGTGCAAAGTGAGGATATTGATAAGATTAAAAGCTTGTATTTACGAACCTCTTTAAGAGATTATCAAATTTCTCATGATGACATTATTTTTATCCAAGCAGATGGTAGTTATTCAACCGTTCATACAAATGACGGGCAATGCATTTTTACCTCCAAAAAATTGGTTGATTATGTGCGGCTTTTACCTGAAGGTTTTTATCGTATTCACCATTCTACAATTGTAAATATGAAATGGGTAAGTCATGTAGATAAACCAAATAATTTGGTGGTACTTTCAAATGAAATGACGTTGCCAATTTCTCGCCGAAAAAAGTCGGAATTTAAAAAAGCATTGCTGAATAGCTAGATTGTTGTTGGGACAAAAATGCGTTTAATAGTTCTTTGTATTCTGGTCTTGTTTTTTTCAAATAGCCCAATTTACAATTATAGATAATGGTGTTGGTAGGAGTGAAGCAACAGAAAAAAAGAAAACAAAAAATAAATCACCGGGTATTAAGTTAATTAAAGAACGGCTCATCTTTTATTAAGAATGGATGCTAAAGAAAATGCTTCGGATACTAAGTTTGAGGTTTATATGTCCTGTAAAAGTTTAATGGAAATCTGATAAAAGGGTTTTTAAGAATACCCCTTTTACGGTATTTTTTGTGTCCAATTTTCATCTAGAGACTTAACATTATCTTAACCTATTCCAAATTATTTATATTTGTTCTAAATAAAGGAATATGGAACTCCGTTTATGTGATTTGAAAGTGGAAAAAATGGGTGTAGTAAAGTACATTCAAGATAATCCTATTTCTGCTAAATTGGCCGAGTTTGGAATACTACCTGGGTCTAAATTTTCAATTTTAAATAAAGCACCTTTCTATGGGCCAATTTTTATCTTAGTTGAAAATAATCGTATTGCATTAAGAAGAAAAGAAGCTGCTTTCATTATTGTTGAATGAGTTCTCAAAAAAATCTGAAAATAGCATTGGTTGGTAATCCCAACTTAGGAAAAACTACTCTTTTTAATCGACTTTGTGGACTAAATCAACGCACTGGTAACTATCCCGGTGTTACAATTGATAAAAAGAAAGGGGTATTAAAAACCTCTTTGCAAGATATTGATGTCATTGATCTTCCTGGAATCAATAGCCTCTTTCCAAGTTCAAAAGATGAGGAATTAGTAGTTGATTATTTATTGGATGCTGAAAATGCAGAGTATCCTGATAAAATTGTATTGATCGTTTCAGCCTTAAATTTAAAGCGAAACTTATACTTATTGGAACAAATACGGGATTTGAATGTTCCTATGGTTTTAGCCATTAACATGGTTGATTTAGCTGAAAAAAGAGGCGTTTTTGTTTCTGCAACTGCCTTGGAAAAAGAACTAGGCATTCCAGTTGTTTGTATTTCTGCCAAAAAAGGAATTGGGATTGATGATTTGATTCAGAAATGTGCCGAGCCACTTTCTATTGAAGCCCGAATTCCTACTTATATTCAGGATGAAGGACTTGAAGTTTTAAAGAAATTCAGTGCTGAAAAAGGAATTGCAAACGATTATGTTAGCTTTTTAAAACTAACAAGCAAAAGTAAAAATAAGGCAGACGTTGATACGCAAGAATTCATTGCAAAAAATGATGTAGACATTCGAAAATGGAAAACAAATGCCTCCATTTTACGCTATAAACGGATAAATGCTTATTTAGATGAAGTACTCACGATTGATAAATCTAAGGCTTCTGATTTAACAACTAAATTGGATCGTGTTTTATTACATCCCGTTTTTGGATACATAATTTTTCTGGGGGTATTACTGGTTATTTTTCAAGCAATTTTTTGGTTGGCAGATTTCCCAATGGGATGGATTGAAACCGGATTTGAATCATTGCAAGGCTTGGCAAGTGAAAATTTGTCAGAAGGATATTTTTCACGATTAATAATTGAAGGCTTAATACCAGGAATAGGCGGTGTGGTCATTTTTGTGCCGCAAATCACAATCCTATTTTTTCTTTTTTCCTTGTTGGAAGAAAGTGGCTACATGTCCAGAATTGTTTATCTCACAGATCGGTTAATGCAAGGATTTGGGATGAGTGGAAAAAGTATTGTTCCAATGATTTCAGGGTTGGCATGCGCCGTACCTGCAATCATGGCTGCCCGAACAATTGAGAATAGTCGCGAACGGCTGATTACAATATTAGTTACCCCTTTATTAACATGTGCGGCGCGAATTCCTGTTTACGTTGTTGTAATCGCGTTAATAGTTCCTGATGATGCAACTGTGTTTGGAATTTTTAATGCACAAGGAATCGCATTAATGGGCATGTATCTGATAGGAGTAATTATGACATTCATTGTTGCTTTTGTTTTAAAATATGTGTTAAAACCTTCGTATAAAAGTTACTTGTTAATGGAGGTACCTGAATATTTATTGCCAAGTATCAAAAATGTGCTTTACCGTGTATGGTCAAATGTAAAATCATTTATTTGGAATGCAGGTAAAATCATTGTAGCAACGTCCATTATTCTGTTTGTTTTAGTAACAAACGGCGGAGATAATTTTAAAAATGCCGAGGAGCATATTACAGCGCAATATCCAACGGCAACTATTGAGGAACAAGAAAACCTTGTGGCATCTTATCAAACAGAAAATTCTTATTTAGGAATGATTGGGAAATCAATTGAACCTGTAATTGAACCATTGGGTTATGATTGGAAGATAGGAATTGCACTTATTTCTTCGCTTGCTGCTAGAGAGGTTTTTGTAGGAACAATTTCTGTTATTTATGCCATTGGATCAGATGAAGAAATGAAGGTTCGAGATCGTTTAAAAAATGAATTGAATCCAGACACTGGTTTGCCTATATTTGGCATTGCCACCAGCATTTCTCTGCTCTTGTTTTATGCTTTTTCTTTGCAGTGTATGAGTACTGTTGCTGTTACTTATAAAGAAACTAAGTCAATCAAGTGGACTGCAATTCAATTTGGCTATATGACTGCTTTGGCGTATTTTTCTGCTTTAATTGCTTTTCAATTATTAAAATGACGGCAGAGATTCAAAATATATTGGTGTATGCGCTATTTGCTTTGGCAATAGGTTATTTTGCTTTTCGTTTTTATCGTAAAAATTTAAAAAAGAAATCAGTAACATCTCCAATGGATAAGTCTTGCAATTCTGGTAACTGTGGATGTGATTAGAAATTGCTATTTTTAATCATGCATCAATTATTCCCATTTTTTCTTGTTCTACTATTAATTTCATGTAATGAAGCTCAAAATAGTAAAGAGTTTGACTCCAATAAAGATGCTGTAAATACATTGGAGGAATCTTTTCCTAATCCACTTATTAGCCGGTTTTCTGATGAAGATTCAACGGACTATTTATTTCCAAAAACGGATTCGATTTATTTTGAGACTGGTGAGCTAAGCGAGGTTATAAACTATAGCAGTAATACTGAATACATCTATAAAATGTTTAATAGAAATGGAGTTGTGATAGAAATAGGTGAGCAAGGAGAAGTATTGGGATGTGGTTCAGTTATTGGTGTTACTAAGTATAATAATGAGGGAGAATTAAAACTAGAATCTATTTATGATTATTGGTTACCTGGAGAAGATGATGGTTGTCATGCAATTCTGTTTTCAATATTTAATACGTATTACTATCCAAACGGTAAAATTAAGGCTAAAGAGCAATTGGAAACATGTTATGAATGTGATGAATGCCCCTGTGGAATTTGGGAGTATTATGATGAAGAAGGAAATCTCACCAATAGACATGAATATGGAGATTGTTTTGATGCCAAAATGGAATGTGTTGACGAGCCAACCATTCAATAGATAAATTCATTTTAGAGGTATATCTTTTAGTTTCTTATTTAAATTTACTTTATGCTCTATCTCCTACGGTAAGCGGTTTTGTTGAAGTGTAAAGGTTTAGAATAGACTACGTAAATCAGAGATTATAAAAAATAATTAACCTTATCTGTAACCTTTTTATCAAATAAGCATCTTACGTATAGAGCTTCAGGTTTAATTGAAGTTTTAAAAACACTTTAACTTTTAATTATAAAACAAAGAATTATGTTAGCAACTATTATTACAGCATTGTCATTATCAGCCATGGTGAATGCTACACCTTATCAAAATCAAGATGTTGCGTCAAATGCTAAATCAATGACACAGAAAGTTGCCGTTTCCAATCATAATGAAGGAGTAAATGAGTTTCACACAATCCATTTAAACTTAAATGTAAATGTGATGATTGTAGCAGGAGATGAAACAGAGGTTTTGTTTGATGGAAATACCGAAACAGCAGATTTAATTGATATTAATGTTGAGAATAATCTTTTAACAATAGGGGTAAAGGATGGGGATATAAAGGGATTTAACAGCCAAGTTGGAGAAGAGGATTTCACAATAATTATAACAATGAGTGAGCTAAAAGGAATTGTGATTAATGGAAATGGTATTGTTAATTGTCGTGAAGAGGTTATGACCAAAAATTTAGAGGTTGAAATTAATGGGGCGGGAGAGGTGCATACCGAAAATCTTGATGTTTTAGTTCCAAAGGAATCAACTACTGTTAAAAAAACAATTTAAAATCATATTGGTTTCCAGTAACAGGTGTAGTGAATGTTTCTGGTAGTGTTTGAGAGCGTTATTGCAAAGATGATAATGTTCTCAAACTCTTAAATTATAGTGAAAATATAAAAAAGAGATAAGTGTAAAGCTGTGTTTAAACTTTACGATAACTTAATTTAATTTGAACAGTTCGCTTTTTACCATCAGAATCATTTGAATCTCCTAAATAACTTTCACCATGGGATGTCTTTTTTAAAAGAGTAGAATTTACACCATGTTTTAAAAAATAAGCCGCGGTAGCATTTACACGTTTCTGAGACAGATGTAGATTATATTCACTACTTCCAACAGGATCTGTAAAACCGCTTAAATCTACCATAATCTCCATTTTTCGTTCAGACACATTCAAGGCATTAATGTCATCAATTATATCGTCTAAAATTTCAATTGCGGCAGTTGATAGTATTGCACTGTCAAAATCAAAATAAATAGACTCATTCCGTTCAATAAATTTACGATCAACAGGCGCAGTTTCTGTTTCAGGCTGAATAATGGGCGCAATAGAAAGTTTTTTATCATTGACATGTGCCACAGCAACTTTGTTTTCTTCACCAGAAAGGTAGGGCGGAATATACGGAGCTTGTTCAACTGATCTTGGGCTATAATTATCCAATGCAAATCCAAATTCATGGCGTACGTCGTTTCCTCCACTAACTTGTTGTATTGGGCGAATCTCAATAAGCGTAAACCCTGTTGTAAAATCAATACTAAAAGGCATAACGCCGCCATTGTCGCCCAATATTCCAGGGCCGAATGTACGACCGATTGACCGAATCTCAACCGGTTTATCGTTAATCGGTTTTGAAGGATAGTCTGACGTGTTTGCGTAGCAATAAATGTCGTAAGCTTCAATCGTGTTATCATGTCCATCTAAGTCTAGTAAGTCAGCACTGCAACCTGTAACAGGTTTATTGTAAAAAATAAAAATGGATGGCAGTTTTTCACCTAATAAAATGCCGGATACGAAATGGCATCCAACACGTTCTCGATTGCTTATTTCTGGATTAAGAACAAATTTTTTATCATTGATTTGATTAATTCTTTTAGTCTCAATTTTTTTACCGTTACAGTCGTGTTTAGATTCTGGTCCGTAAAAACCACCTGTTTTAGAATCGTGCGCCACTTTTTGCATGCGTAATGGAACCGTATCATTTAGATCATGACCAATGTAAAATTGAATACTATAATCAGATTCTTCTAAAGTGATTTCACCAACTGGGTCACCTGGGTTTAGGTTTTCTAAATTTTCAAAATCAACAACTTGGCTGTTACAAATTAATGGAATCAAATTCAGAATAAGAAATGTTATTCGAATCATATTTTGGGAATTTTAAAAAGGTCAATTAGTCATCAATTGATTGAATGTCATTAGCCAAACCACCAATAACCGTAGGGTAATTGTTTTCTGCATCTTGCGAAGTGGTGTTGTTTACAACTACCTGGTTAATATCCTTATTGCTGAGGTCATTAATGTTTACTCCGTTCTGGATTTTGTCTAAATTTTGCATAATTATATTTGCGCTTGAGTTATTTGCAATATAATAACGCATTTTATCCGTTTCGGTAACAATAGCGTCTCCTGTGCTTAATAAATTAAAAGTGTCATTAGAAACTTGGCTGACCACAACTAGATGTAAATAATAGGTTAGGTCCAAATTATTATCGGGTGCACCAGAGTTATAAATTACTTTAACATATTCACCGTCTTCCATTAAATCTTCAGAAATGTCAAATTCACTAATGTCCTTAAAAGAGTATTGTCCTGAGCATTGAACAAATAAACCGAGTAATAAAAGGGCAACAATTTTTTGCATAAATTAAAGTTTAACTAATATCCATAATATCGAAACTCCCAGAGCTAAGCTAATTAGAATATTAAAAATTCCCAAGGTAAAAAGTCCGTCACTAAATAGTTTAACCGTGTCTAAGCTAAAGGTTGAAAAAGTAGAGAATCCACCACAAAAACCAATAATTACAAAATATTTTATCCATTCATTTTCGAGTAATCGATCCTTAAAAAGATAAAGTGTAACACCTAGTACAATACAAGCAAGCGTATTGGCAACTAATGTTCCTAAAGGAAACTTGCCATCTGCATAGTAATTCAACGCTAATTTGCCAACGCCATAACGCGCTAAACTGCCCAATCCTCCACCAACAAAAATGAATGCTATAACCGCAATATTACTCATTTGGTTTAATCGTATTTAATGATTTATAAGGATCTAATTTTAGACTTAGCCAATAAACAATACCACCTATTACTGCTCCAAGTGCAGCCCCACAAACTAAATCAGCAGGATAATGAACTCCTAGGTATATGCGCGTGTAAGAAACGATTATAACCCAAAGAAAAATGAGTGACCATTTTTTATTAAATCGTCGTAAATGTAAAAATGAAAATAAAGCCATTGACATGGCATTGGTGGCGTGCGAACTCACAAAGCTGAATAATCCGCCTCTATACTCTTCACCATTTGGTTTGATTACAGTATGTACTAAATCACCTATATCAGTATTGTGAGTTGGGCGGTAACGTTGAAAAACTTCTTTGAATAACTCAACCGAAATACGATCTGAAAGTAAAACACACAAACCAACTCCACCCATCATTATCAAAGCCAAACGTAATTTTCCTTTTTTGTAGGCATAGTAAAGTACAAAAGCTATTACCGGTATCATGAATACAATAGAACTAAGCCACCACATAACTGGATCCAACCAGTCTGCGTGTAAACCATTTAAGGTTAAAAATAAATCGCGATCAAATTGCTCTATTTGCTCAATCATAAAACGAAAGTAGTGAAAAACTTTGGCTTAGTCTATTCTCAATCAAATAGCTAATTTTGTTATCTTCAAACATCCTAATGAATACCTTATGAAACATTTCTTTCTTGTTTTATTTCTTCTGTTAAATGGAACCTTATTGGCGAATATGCGAGAACCTCTTATTCATGGAACAGTTGGTTCTCGTCCGTTTACTAGTGAGTTTGTAGATATACTGCATGAAGAGCTAAACATTGTTATTGATTCAGCTTTTGAAACAGCCAGTTTCGAAGTGATTTATACCGTGAAATCTTCCAAGTTGGGCGAGCAAATTCCTTTGTTGTTTTATGCTTCTGAATATTTGGATGATTTTGAGGTTTTTTTAGATGGAAAAAGAATTAATGACATTGTTATTCCAAGTTACGATTGGGTAAATGAAGATACCTTATTTGGAGACTATCCTTATTTTTTTGAAGGATACGATATGTTTTACGGAACTGTTGACTTTAATGAAACGAGTGACTATGAAACAACTGTAACATTTAGTGATTTTATTTATTTTGAAACAGATATTTCGGAAGGCGAACATGAGTTTAAAGTAACTTATACAGCACATGCTTGGACAGACTTTTCAAATTCCATACAGGAATATGAATTTCGTTATTCGTTATCACCTGCTAATTATTGGAAATCATTTGGAGTACTAGATTTAACTATTGATGCTTCTGCATTTAATCAGCCAATTGAAACCAATTTAGGTTCGTTAAAATCGGGTGATATTAATGAAGTTGGGCATTGGTCGTTTGAAGGAATTCCGGTTCCTGTGCTTGAAATTTATTACCATCCTCAAATTAGTAGCACAGCACAATTTTTTTTAGATTTTGGCGGGCTTAATTTAGCATTAATCATAGGTTTTATTTTTGCTGTCCTACATCTATTCTGGATGTACAGGTATCGCAGAAAAAATCCTTTGGTGAAGTATTCGGTGGCTGTAATTGTAGGTTCAATATTAGTACCAGGTATATTTTTATTGGTGTGGATTTTCAGTTTTGATTGGTTTGCTTATTTGATTGGCCCACATGCAAGTGATGTTTCTGGTTATCGTTTTATGGCCATTATGGGATATCCAATATTAGTAATACCGTATTGGATTATTGCCTGGGGCTTTGATAGAATTGATAAACGTAAACTAGCGCAGAAATGATAAAGCTCTTTCTTAAAGCAAAGCATTGGCAACTTTTTTTACTGGTAATGGTTGTGCCAATAATTATACAATTTATATTATTTGCTACTGTTTTTAGAAATTCGAACTTTAATGGAATATTCATTCTTATTCTATTAATAGGTTTAATTCCTGTATTTGTGTTATTAGGTTGGTTTTGGGCAATTGCAATTGGTTTAAATGATAGATTACATGATGGGATAAAAATGAACCTTAAGCGATTTAAACTCTTTTGGACAATTCCCTTAATTTATTTTAGTTTACTAATATTTCTTTTCATTTCTAATGGAGGATTGAGATTCGTGTCAGAAGGTGGAGGTGAAGTTGGCGTTATCGTGCTATTGCATTTATTGTCTATGTTTAGCATGTTCTACTGTTTGAATTTTTGTGCAAAAACGTTAAAGGCAATTGAGTTGAAACGTAATGTTACTTTCAGTGATTATGCGAGTGAATTTTTCTTGATTTGGTTTTTTGTGATAGGAATCTGGGTTTTTCAACCCAAGATTAATGCAATATCGCAAGGTACAGACGAGAATAATGATCAAATCTTAGATCAATTTTAAATTGAATTGAAGCTCAAATTCTAAAGGCAAATAAAGACTTTTTTATCACCAATTATTTATTGTAGACGCTATACTTCCAAATTGACATTTTGGGAAACTAGATGTTAGCGCTGGGATGTTTTGATAGATCGATTACTGCGTTTGGTCACTAATTTGGTCTCAAACAAAAAATCATGTCGATTATGTACTTTGAATAAATCTAGAATGATCACTAAAAGTTTTAAATATCAAATTAATAAAAGGGATGCAATCGCAAATGCTAATAAAAGCGGCGTATCAGCTGAACATTTTTTTAAGGGCCTAAGCGTCTGTTTGAGTTTTTTAACAATTTTCATAATTAGTTTTTTAGTTCCAAATAGCTCAGTAGTTTTGGGTATTATTGTTTCATTTGCTATTTGGGTTTTATTCTATGATTTTATTTTAAGTAATCGATTAAAAAAGGGTTTGATTAAATTTTTTAAAGCCGGTAAGGTTAAAACCGGTAGAACCTATGTGATAATAATGCACTCTTTTGTTGGTCTAATTGTGGGCATTACTTTTATCACGTTTTTAATCGCTGCGAAGTATGTTAATTGGCATGATTTTTTTCATTTTTCAAATTTCACCAATAGTGACTTTAATAGAATAGCTTTTTTGATTCTTACCATTTTTTCGTTTCGAATATTGTTTGTGTTAATTGGAGCAATAGTAGTCTCTAAAAAGCTAACAGTAACCTATAATCAAATTGATTTTATATCAGTTTTACTAACATTAACTTTAGTGTGTTTGTTCACATTATTACCAGAAAATCAGTTGACATATTTACGTCTAATTATATATAGCGCTCCTTTAATTTTGTTTTTCTTTTCTATTTCTTTGTTGCTACGAATAAGAATTAGAAAGATTCAACCTGCTCCCTCAAATTACATTAACTAAGTCATATTATTGATTATAATAAGTTTCTAGGTTGTTAGTGAAAAGGGGCGCTATTAATGATTCGTTTAGCTCATTATCTATTTGCCAAAGACAAACGGATTCCATAAGGCTAATTAATCCAAATTACTTCCAAATTATTTGAAGAGACATTTCTTTGTCTCGAAAACTTTAAGAATTCTATAACAAGTGTTAGGAATTTTTTAACAGCTTGTACGCTAAATACTTCATATCATTGCAGCGTATTCATTGCGCAGTAATACATCAAATATTTGTCTAATTAAAAAATAAAATCATGAACAAAAAAATGAAACTAGTATTTGCTTCGGCAATGATAATGACAGTAGGTGTATTAACATCAGCAGCAATGCCTTCAACTAATAATAGTAACCTAACAGTTGAAGCCAGTATTGGGGCAGTAATGAAGTTTGAAAAAACGGAAATTGCTATAGGAGAAGTCCCACAAGGAATTCCTGTTGATATCTCTTTTGAGCTAGTGAACGACGGGAATGGACCACTCATAATTGAACGAGCAAAACCATCTTGTGGATGCACGGGAGTTCAATATCCAGAGACTCCTGTTAAACCAGGAGAGTCTGCAACTATCACAGCTGTTTACAATGCAAAAAGCGAAGGAGCATTCACAAAAACAATAACTATATTTTCCAATGCTTCGGAACAACCGCAAGTACTTAAATTTTCAGGTATTGTGAAATAATTAAACTTTAAACAGTCTAATTCGGGGTTCCTAATTTTTTAGGAGCCCTTTTTTTGTTTTTAAATTATCGTTTGGCAAATAATAGAGTATAAAATCAAAGTTGATTTATGGAATAATTCTTGTAGCTGCATCACAATAATGAACCTTTTAAGGACAACATTGTACCATACCAAAACAAGTTAATTATGATTTCTATTCCAGAACCGTGTAATGAGGACTTTACAAAAATGACACCAACAGAGCGTGGTGCATTTTGTTCTAAATGTCAAATTGATACATTTGATTTTCGAGACTTATCTACGACAGATATCAATAAAATCATGCTTAAAAATAAAGGTGAGCATCTTTGTGGACAATTTAAAAGCACACAACTCGACGCAATGAATCGAGGGTTTATGAATTGGAAAAATCAGAAAAGAAAAACCTTTAAAAGTAAATTCGTATTGGCTTTAGTAATGGTTTTTGGGTTATCATTGTTTAGTTGTAATCTTCAGGAGGAAAAAGCAATTGTTGAATTGCAATCAATGGAGCTATTGGGAAATCCAACAAATAAAATTGAATACATTAATAGTGTACAGAGCGAGCAAGAATTAGAATTGGTTGATTTTGTTGAGGAAATAGAAGAGGTTGAGTGCAGTATTCCAATGCCCGGTATGGTTGTGGTTGATATCATTGAAGAGCCTGAAATTATGGAAGAACATGAAGTGTTGGCGGGTGCACCAATTTATGAAGTTGCAGGAGGTATGGTTGCACCAAACTACTGGGATTATTTAGAAGAAACGGTAGTAGACTCAACAGAAGAGTCAATTTTACCAAATCTAGTTGAGGTGGATCCGAATAATTTTGAAGCAAAAGCTTTTCCTAATCCTACTGTGAGTGATGCTACATTGGCAATAGAAATTCATAATACGGGACAGTTTGAAATTAACTTGTTTGACATGTCTGGACGTTTTGTGCAGGGTATATATTCAGGTGAATTGGTAGAAGGGCGACAAAATTTTCCTATAGAATTGGCGCAGCATAATTCAGGAATGTACATTGTTAAAGTATTGTCTAATGGGCAAAACGAAACCGTTAAAGTTCAAAAACTGAATTAGGAATAAACGTTGTTGATCGATCAAAGTAGTGTACTCGGCTAAGTAACTACTGTCCGTTCCAATGTTTGCATAATATTCTTTAACTTAGGAGGAAATAATCCAAATTTCACCTAAAAATGCGAAGTATAATAGTGTGCATGGTTCTTTTTTGTTTCCAAACTATTTGGGCACAAAATCTGACTGTATCTGAAGAAATATTAAGCGAATTAGAGACTGTTCAAATTAAGGATGATACCAACACATATACATTTCGTGTAGCCTATCCTGACAATTATGACCCTGAGAAAGAATACAAGTGTTTTCTGGGAATGTCAGGAGGAGGTCAATCCATGAAAATTGTTAATTATTGCTATGCGGCTTGGTTTAGAAGTGGTTATTTTAAAGATTATATCACCATTTTACCTGTTGTTGTTTCTGCAAATGACACAACCAATTTAAAGGATTATGGAGTTCCAAAAATGGAGAGATTCCTTGAGGCTATTAATGAAAACTTTCGTTTGCAACCAAAATGGTTGATCGCCGGAACATCTAATGGAGGCCAAGCAGCATTTAATTTTGTTGCAGCATTTCCAGGATGGTTTGAAGGAATTATAGTCGCACCAGGAGAAGTGACTGAGACTATGGAACCTTCTCCCTTATGGAATCATTTAAAGGTTATAATTGCTTACGGAACTGAGGATTCTAAATATTGGATTAGCGCTTCTAAACGCTCAGCTAAACTTCTTAAAAAGGTTGTTAAATCTGTTCAACTTGTTCCATTAAAAGGACAAGGGCATATTCTACCTATTTCTTTTAATGTCGATAAAATGTATGATCCATACTTCCTTGAAGGTAAGTAGCCTCCAAGCTGTTTTGGGTATTTTTTTTGACTTTCTCTTGCATTTTACTATTATACTTCATAATATTGCGTCATCAATAGTTGATATGTCAATTAAGTGAAAAGAATAGAAGAAGTCATATTATTTCAGATTGAGCAAGCCAATAAGGCCTCTAAGCAATATTCTCAACGAGAATTTGATCGTTTAGGGATATCTATAACCGTTGAACAATGGATTCTTTTAAAAATCATATCAGAATCTACAGACCTTAGTCAGAAAGAATTGGCAACTAAATCTTCTCGTGACCCAGCTTCAATTACACGAACCTTAGATTTATTGCAAAAAAAAGGTTTTGTTAGTCGCGAAAAGGTTCCTAATAACAGACGTAGTTACTTTATTTGTTTAACAGACAAAGGAGCCCAGTTTATAAAAGAGCATCTCAAATTTGTTACAGCACAAAGAGAAAAAAGCGTTGAGGGATTAAGTAAAAAAGAGATTGAAGTATTAAGTGATTTGCTAACGCGAGTGCGAAAAAATATGGAGTAAAAAAAATTTAAACTAATAGTTGATATATCAATTGTTGATCATGTCAATAAATCGAAAAGAAATGAAAATACTATTTATCATGCTCAGTCTGATTAATTTTTTGAGCAAAGAGAATACGGGAAAAGAAGTGTCTAAAAATCAAATGACCGTATCATGGGAATACAAGGAAGAGCGCATCTATTTTAAAATGATGGCACCAACAAATGGGTGGGTTACAATTGGTTTCAATTCTACAGTATCAATGTCTGGCGCCTATTTATTAATGGGCAGAGTAGTTAATGATAAAGCCGAGCTTATAGAGCATTATACTATTGGCCCCGGAAACTATGAACCAATAACTACGCTAGGAGCAAATGCTGCCGTGCAAAATATCAAAGGAAGTGAAGTAAATAAACAAACGACAATTCAATTCTCTCTTCCAATTGAAGTAACAAATAAATATGCACGCCAACTTAAAAGTGGTAGTGAATATGTAATGACGCTAGCCTATAGTAGAGAGGACGATTTTCAACATCATTCAATGATGCGAACAAGTATAAATGTTAAACTATAAATAAACAAGTATGAAAAAGTCAATTTTAATAATGTTAATAGCTATGATTGGAACCATGACGTATGCACAAAAAAATGAGGAAAAATCAATTAAAAAAGTAATAACAAATTTTGCAAAAGCCGCGGACAATAGTGACGCAACTAAACTAGCAACCTATTTGGAAGAAAATTATAGAATAGTCATGAACCGTCTCTTTGGAAGTGAATCGGTTAGTATTATTAATAAAACAGATTATTTAGCCAAAATAGAGAGTAAAGAGTGGGGCGGAGATAAGCGAAAAGTTGAGGTACTCAGTATTGTTGTTAATGGGAATACAGCATCAGCTCATGTTTCTTTGCAGGGAGAAAAAGCAACCTTCATTTCAATTTTTACTTTGATTAAAAATGCAGATGGTGAATGGCTTTTGGTAAGTGATACACCTATTATTGGTTAGCAAAATTCAACTGCGTGCTTTGCAGGATTTGAAATCCTGCAGGAGCATGGCTTACCTGTGTGTTTTGCGTGCTTTCAAATCCTGCGGAAGCAAGGTTCAACTGCACGCTTTGAAACCCTGCAGGAGCAAAATTCAACTGCGTGCTTTGCAGGATTTGAAACCCTGCAGAAGCGCGGCTGAACTATCAATACCTAACTCTTCATTCGTCTAATCTGACTAAAGCTTACACCAATTTTCTTTTCCAAAATGCGAATTTGTTTCATTTCTTTGGTCGTAACCAATGCTATTGAAACACCTGATTTTCCTCCACGACCAGTACGCCCGCTTCGGTGAGTATAATACTCGTCAGAACTAGGCATTTCATAATGAACAACATAAGTTAAATCAGGAATGTCAATTCCTCTTGCGGCTATGTCAGTAGCAACAAGCACCTGTAGGTTGTTTTTGGTGAAGTTACGCATGGCTTTATCGCGTTCCTTTTGCAATAAGTCTCCATGGAGCGTATCTGCAGAAACGTTTTTAGCAATGAGCTGTTTAACTAATGTTTTAGCGGTGTTTTTTGTTTTGCAAAACACAATACCTTGATTGTTTTTCTGTGTTTTTAAAAACTGAATAAGAATAGGCAGTTTTTCCGTGACATCACAAATTAAAAACTGATGATCAACATTCTTATTAACTCCACTTTTGCCTTTAATTGCAATTCGTGCAGCAGACGGAGAAAGGTGTGTATTAATGATTTGATTTAAGGTTTGTGGCATAGTAGCAGAAAAAAGCCACTTATTTTCTACCGCGCGACAAAGGCTAAGAATTTCATCCAAATCTTTTTTGAATCCCATGCTTAGCATTTCATCAGCCTCATCTAAAATTACTGTATGTACTTGCGATAGTTTTATCGCTTTTCGTTTTACCAAGTCAAGCAATCTACCTGGAGTTGCAACAATAATATGAGTAGGACGTTTTAGAGCACGTAATTGTTCGTCTAATCTGGCTCCTCCGTATACACTTTCTGTAAAAACTTTATCAGTGTACTTTGTGAATTTGAATAATTGTCGAGCAATTTGCTGTCCTAATTCACGTGTAGGGCACAATATAAGGCCTTGCACCACTTTATTCGACGTGTCAATTTTTTGCAATAAGGGTAAACCATACGCGGCAGTTTTTCCCGTTCCTGTTTGCGCCTTCGCCACTAATTCTGTTGCGTCATTCAATAAAAGCGGAATAGCTTGAACTTGAATTTCAGTAGGTGTGATTATAGAGAGTTCTGTCAATCCTTTGACTAAATCTTTTCTTACTCCGAGTTGCTTAAAATTATTGGCCATAATGCTAATTATTTTGCAAAGTTACGTTAAATAAATCCTTATCCTGTACTCAGGTTATTTTAACCCCGTTCCAGAGAACTTTTCACGATCTTTTCCTTGATCTTTTATATAAGGGTAAATGAGGTAGCAAATGCTCTTCAGTTTTTTGATTTCGTTTTTTTCTGCCACAATTTCACCTTGCTCAAATAAACGTTTTACTTTAGAATAATTATTGAATTCACTGGGTTCCATCATGCGTAAAGAGAAAAATATATGATAGTAAGATTCATCTGAATTAAAGAAAAGTGTTTGGCTTAATTTTTCTAATGCTTTTCGCTTTCTGCGAATTAAAAATTTATCACCAGATTGTAAGAATATTTTTTCATCTTTTGTAATGGTATTAAATTCATTTCGCATTGTTGGTGAAAACTCTTCCTCTTGCTTTAGTATTGTTTCTTTTTGGTAATTATATTCTTCCATTTCATAAGAAACATCTCTCAAAAAAACAAGGCGATCAACTTCATAAAGTAAGCGTCTTTTTTTCTCTAATAGCTGGAATTTATTAACCGTTAAAATCTCATCTACAGCCAACATTATTGATCCTTTTATATCCTCTAACTCTAATTTTATCTTATTCAATTTACCAAGTAAAACATAGTCTTCGTTATGTTCGTTTAAAGCTATTTGCTCATGAATAACATCTAAACCTTGGTTCAATTCATTCAAAATTTTGCCATTATCTACATCTCCTTGATATTGCGGATTAAAGGTTTTTGTAATCTCATGATCGGCACTCGGAATATAAATCTCAACAGTTAAATCACGCGATTCCGAAATTTTAAAATTCATCTCTATGTCAGTACCGCGTATAAGGTCATCCTCTAAGTCTTTACCTTTAATTTCGACATATCCAATGTTAAGATTTGCCCCTGGCATTGTTCCAACTTTTCCTTCTACAATATTTATGATGATCTTATCATCACTGCCTTTAGCAATGCTTTTAGAAAAAGTTTTATAAACCATTTTTTTCAATGGTAAAATGGTGTTCTTCTTGAAGATTAACTCCAAATAGGTTTCATCATCCGCATCCAATTCAATGCAGATATCATTCGGTAATGGCTGCCCATCAACATTATAAAAACCATGTGAAATAGCAATGTTGTCTTTTGTATAAAGTTGTTTTCGTTCAAGGTCGGTTATCGTCAGTGTAAAGTAGTTCACCTGTTTTGCCAATAAGCTAACAAATTCACTTGCTTGGTTTTTGAAAGCTACTTCACCAGAATCAAACCCTCCGTCATTTCTTCGAATGCGGTAATAACCTTCTGGTAAATCTGGAGTCTTAAAGGCTATTAATTCTTCTAAATCCTGCGTTTGACTTTCAGCTGATAATGTAATGTTAAAAGTTTCTTGAGATGGAGTCTCTGTATTTTCTTCTACCGCATTTAAAGCACTCATTTTGTTTCCTGCATAATAAGTTGCACCAATTATAACGGCAGTTGTTGGGTCAATCGTATTGTCAATTACTAATCCTGTGCGTTTATTTAGCTCAGTTCTAATATATGGGATGTAAGTGGTGCCACCTACTAAAATAATGCGTTCAAAATCGCTGAATTGAAAGTGGTTCTCTTTAATTAAGCCTTGCAACAATTCAAACGAATCTTCAAAAATGGGCGCAATTACTTCGTTTATTTCATCTCGTGTTATTTTTAATTCTAGGTCCAAATCGAATTCACTAAAACTCAATTCAATCCATGCCTCTTCTTTTAAAGAGAGTTCTTTTTTCAATTCTTCTGTTTGATACAGTAAGTATTTTCCTAGTTTTTGATAGGGTAAGTTTTCACGATTGTTAATTTGATTCCAAATATCAGTTAAACCCGTTTTTTCAGTCAATTTAGGAATAATGATTTTGGCTAATAATTGTAAATCAAGATCAACTCCTCCTAAAAAATTATTTCCTTTATTGTCTATAACTTTTAATTCTCGTTCATTAATATTGACGATTGCAGCATCAAAGGTTCCACCACCAAAATCATAAACCAACCATTTTTTTTGCTCCGTAATGTTCAGGTCATTTTCATTCGAATATGCCAAGCAAGCGGCAATAGGCTCTTGTAATAAAACAACCTCACGAAGTCCAGATCGGTATCCTGCTTCTTTTGTAGCGTTAGACTGAATAGTGTCAAATGAAGCCGGAATTGTGATTACCGCAGTCTCAACTTTTTCATTCAGTGAAAAATTGTAGAGTTCCTTTAAAACTAATGAAGATAATTCAACTGGGTAAGTCTCTTGCTCATTAGCAATAGAATATACTTCAGACGTACCCATTTTTCGCTTAAATGAGGAAAATACAGAACCAGGATTGCTTAATAATTGTTCATTGGCTTTGTCCCCAATAAGAATCCGCTCACTTTTATATGCAACCACAGATGGTAGAGTCTCTTTAAAACCAACAGGGTTTTTCAAGAGCACAACTTTGCCATTTTCATAATGACCAATGCCTGAATTAGTAGTACCTAAATCAATTCCAAAATTAATATTCCCCATTTCTATTCTACAATTACAATTCCTTTTTGTGCCAATTGATTTTGACCATTTTCATTTTGGTAAATGATTGGCTTAAGTACCTTTACAACTTTTGAATTTGAATGTAAAGCAGTGGCTATGTTGGCCTCAATATCAGCATCAGTTTCTTTATAAAGTCTGTTTATTGGATCAATTACAGTATATCCCATATCCTCAATTTCGCTATTAATTCTACGAATATTTCGCGCAATTGCATCATAGGAATTTGATTCTGACTTATTGGAAATTTCCCAAATTTGGTTAATGATTGTGAGCATGTTAACTATTTTAAACAAATATATTCAAACTTCTTATTTTAGCGAATTAGAATCGAACCTATAAATGGCATTAATCCAGCAATTACAAAAATTTAATCTTGACCTTACAAAGCTTCATGAGCTTTCGGAAAAGGATATTATTCGTATTGAAAAACAATTCAAAGCTGAGGTTAAACTAAATGATTCGCTTGACATGAATGACTTGGAACAGGTTATTCAGGTTATTCGACATCATAAGCAAGACATGATTTGGTTGATGTCGGATGAGTTAAAGCTTATCAAATCCATTCTAACAAACCCTGAAAAATTCTTTTTTAAAAAAGGAGAGATTACAATTAACACGGCAATTGACAAAACTGTATTTAGTCAATTTTTAGAAACTTATTTTTCAAAGGAGTTAAGGCGCTTTATTGACAACTGTATTAAGAATGAATTTTATAATTCGCTACATTCATTACTGAAGTTTCAATCTATTCTTACCCCTCAATTGTTGGATGAAATTCAACAAAAACTGACTAATAAACTAAGTTATGCTGTTGAGTGCGTTGCTATTTTAGCAACAGATATTTCAAAAAAAATCAGCTATTGTACCAATCCCTTTTTCTATCGCGTTTTATCGCAATTAGGATCTGGACACTATGAAAACTTAATTATAGAATTACTGAATACAACTATAAATAAACTGAACAAAAAGAAATTGCATTGGGAAGTAGTTTTTGCTATGGGCAGTTTTATAGCACAAAGTGAGAGTTTAAAAAATACGTTGCGTAGTAACAAGTCTACGGCTTTTCAGCACGGAGTTCGAGAAACAAAAATAAATCGAATTACAGGAAGAGCAACAGGAGGTGCTTCAAGTTCTGGCTCCGTCATTCGAGATGATGAGAGTAGGAAGGGAAACAATAAAGGATTACTTGCGATTTTTTTCGTCATTGCCATTATTGTGTTAATGGTATTTAGCATTGGTAAATGTCAGCGTAAAAAAAGAATTGATGATGTGATGTATGAAGATTATTGGGCTCCCAGTATTGAATCAGATCCAACAATTTACGACGAAAATGTTACGCCTTTTGAAGATTTGCAGAATAAATTGCGAGATAAACTCTCTGATGGAAATAGTTCTTCCTTATCGCCCGAAGAATTATCAAGGCAGGCAAATGATTTTGAAAGTGTCATTAATTATTTGCACAGTGATGATGCTGAGTTTCTGGTGAAGGAGACCATTCCATTTGAGATTGACGCAACTCAATTAAATAATCATATTCGAGAAGATCAATCAGTGCAAAATGTGCATTTAATTAATTTTTTAGATACAAGATTAGTGATACAATCAAGGTCATTAAAATGGAATAGATACCATGTTGTAGAGCCTGCAGATACTGTAGTATTGTCTTACGCTACGATTGGTCTTAAATTTTATATTGGTGAAGATCCTATTATTGCAGACTATATAGATGAAAAGGGGGAAACTAAATCACATTTTATGTTTGCAGAGGTAACAGAGGAGGAACTTGAGGAATTCAACAATTTCCATAATTTGGTGAATGATTTTGATCCATTTAAATCTTACGAAATTCCTTTGACTAGGAAAGATGGAGAAATTGTTGTCAACATTATTGAGTTTTAAATTGAAGTTGTTAGAACAAATAGAAAAATTTGACATTTCGTTTGAGCAGTTAGGCGGTTTAACGAATGATCGTATTGACTTAATTGAAGAAAAGCTTAGAAGAAAAGTAGCGCTAAATGAAAGTTTCAATAAAAAAGAAATAGGTCAATTAATATCTTTTTTAAGGAAAGAAAAAGAGAATATAGCAACCTTGTTTCAAGAAGATTTTGAACCTTTCTTGCACATTTTGAAAAGCAATGTAGAGTCGGTTCGGGGTAATAATTATAGAGTGAAATCACTTGATTTTAAAGATGATTTTATTCGATTTCTTTCAGAAAACTTTGAGGATAAATTAAGGAAGGTTGCCGAACAGTGTTTAATTAGCGGTAATTATTATGCACTTTATGCTTTACTTAAGTTTGACATTGTTTTAAGTTCAGATTTATTGCAGTTCATTTATCAAAAAATGAATGAAGTATTAAATGATTTAATTGAACGTGCACAAAAAGACAGTGAACAGTTTAAAGCTGATACAATACCTGCCACCAACCCATTTTTCTTTCGGTGCTTAAACAAACTTTATCCGGTTCGTTTTGAACTCAATATTTCAACCTTTTTAGACCTAGTAATAAAAAAAACAGAGAACGAAGATTGGGGGTTTCGAATACTTTATGCATTAGGAAACTTCAATGCTAAAAATTTCAATACTCAACATTTGTTAAGAGATAATAAAGATAAAGCTTATCATGCTGGGGTAAGAGAAGTTCATTATCCTAAGGACAAATTGGACGGGCCGGGAGAGGTTAGATTAGAAAAAAACAAAAAGGAAAAGACTTTTGCACTATTAAAATTTTTCCCTTTGTTTATTCTTGTGATAAATGTGGTGGTGGTGATTATCTTAGTGCGATATTCTGAATATATAAGCTCGGAAAATTCTAAAAAAATGTTTAGTTCACCCAAGTTAGAGGGGGCTATGACACATTTGGATAAAACAAAAGTTGATCTTTTGAACTTTTTGCATTCTGATTCAGTAAATATTATTGAGCAACAGGATATAGAGTTTAATATTGAAAATTGTGATCTCCTATTTAGTCAAGTTG
>CAKZON010000107.1 GCA_937136425.1 uncultured Crocinitomix sp. | reverse complement strand
TCATAATTAGTCATGGTGCAATAATGTAAATCTAAGAAATGCATATTTTGCTCATGAAAGTTTTTCTGTGTTAATGCGGTGCTTATTTCACGACAACGATCTGTTCTGAAATTAAAACAAATAACAATATCACCATCCTTTATTGTAGCAATAGGTTGTCCGTTTTCTACAATAACTTTTGGTGTAATAAATTCATCAGTTACGTTGTTGTCATAAGATTGTTGAATTGCTTCTACGGCGTTATTCATTGCTTCGCCTTCTCCATTAACCAAACAATCGTAAGCTAGTTTTATGCGTTCCCATCTATTGTCACGATCCATAGCGTAGTAGCGTCCTGTAACGGATGCTATTTTCCCAACAGAATTTTCTAAATGATTTTCTAAGTCTGTTAATTGACCTAATCCGCTCGTTGGATTACAGTCACGGCCATCTGTAAATGCATGAATAAAAACGTTTGTTAAATCATGGTCTTTTGCCATGTCGCATAAGGCATAAAGATGTTCTTGAGAAGAGTGAACGCCACCTGTTGATACAAGTCCAATAAAGTGTACGGCTTTGCTTGCTGCTTTGGCAAGTTCAAATGCCGTTTTAAGAACTTCGTTTTTTTGAAATTCTCCATCTGTAATGGCTTTATTGATTCGGGTTAGCTCTTGGTAAACTATGCGGCCTGCGCCAATGTTTAAATGACCTACTTCTGAGTTTCCCATTTGTCCTGCAGGTAAACCTACATATTCGCCGTGTGTTAATAATTCGGCATTCGGATGTGAATTTTCAAGACTATCCACATATGGAGTGTTTGCATTAAAAATTCCGTCAGACGCTGATTTGTCACCGTGTCCCCAACCGTCAAGAATTAACAATCCTACCTTTTTTTTCATTTCTTTAAGTCTATATTAACGATTAAACCTTTTGGCTTGTTGGCCTTGAATTCAAGTCTACCGTTATGTTGTTTAACTATAAATTTTGTAATGTATAAGCCTAATCCTGTTCCTTTGGATTTTCTTGTCATTTCGTTTTCTTCTCGATAAAATTTTGAAAGCACGGCTTCTCTTTTATCCTTTGGAATACCAATGCCTTCATCTTTTATTTGAATTCGAACACCGTCAGTAGTCTTTACTAATTCAATGTAAATAGTGCTGTTGGCTGGGCTATATTTCGAGGCGTTTTCTAGCAAATTGACAAGGATGCTTTCAAAACCAAGTGAATCAACTGCAAAGGTTGCAGGTTCTAAATTAAGTTCAATTGAATGAGATTTGAGGATTGAATTTTTCAATAATTCAACCCGTTTTTCAATAAAGTCTTTTAAATCTTGTTCTTGTTTGTTTAAAAAGTAGTTCTCATTTTCAATGCTTCTGGTTAAGAGAATATTATTTACTAAGCCATCCAGCCTATTGATATCTGTTAGGCAACGTTTGTAAATTTCAACTTTTTTATCTTCAGGAAGTTCTCTTTTTTGAAGCGTTTGCAAAAATAATTTAACAGAAGCTATTGGTGTTTTGAGTTCATGGGTAACCGATAAAACAAAGTTTTCTTGTTGCAAGGTTAAAGCACGCTCGCGCTTAAATGCTCGAAGAATAATAATAACACCGATTATGAGAATGATAAAGAAAACGGAACCTTCTCCCAAGAGCATCCATGTTTTTTTGCTAAGGGTGTCCTTGTCTGAATATATTTTGTCGTAAAGAGAGAAAATAAGATAGAGCCACCAACTGAATTGTAGGGTCACGTAAATTACCAACAAATAAATTAAAAATATTGGATTTTTTAAGCGTCTCCTAAACATATAACAAAGGTGAGATTATTTTGGATAAAATAAAAACACCGCCCAACAAAAGTTCAACGGTGTTTAGAATATTTTTTAATTAAGGTATTTAATGTCTAATGATAAGCTTTTCTGTGCTTTGATGAGAAACATTGGTTAACTGAATGAAATAAGTGCCTGGTGCTAAGAGATTCGTTTCAATTTCAGTACCATTATTTACTGTTTGTTCGGTGTAAACAATGTCTCCAAGCATATTGTATATTTTAATCTGAGTAGGTAATTCTAAGTCCATTATATAAACCGATTCATCTGCAGGGTTAGGGTAAATCGAGTAAGCACTTTTTATGTCAGGATCAATTCCAACATCATTTGCGTCATAAACAATCAATACAGAGTCAATGTTACAAGGTCCATAAGCCGTCAACCATACGTCATAAGTGCCTAATGCTGTATAGAGATGTCCAGGTGAGTCTCCCGTTGATCCAAAACCATCACCAAAGTCCCAATAAACAGAATCAGCATTAATTGATTCATTCGTAAATTCCGCCATATAGCCAAAGCCAAACCCGCTACCTGCTGCAATTGTCGAATCTAAAACCAAAATTGTTTGTGTACGTTCAACGGCGCAAGTAAAATCAAAATAATCATGTCTTCTAATAGAATCAATCAATGTAATTGTGTAAGTTCCTGATTCCATATAAGTGTGACAAGGAGTCGTTGTTTCTGTATTTTGTAAACCATCTCCCCAAAGCCAAGTTACTTTCACATCTGGATCATCATAAAATCGGTTATAATGAGGATCTGAAAAATTAGCAACTTGCGTATAATCTGTACAAACCGCACTTACAATGTTTGGACAAATAGTATCATTATCCATCACAAAATCATCATGCAATTTATAACGAATCAAAGGATTCATTAAATAATCAAGGTCATAAGCTGGGCCAAAAGTTTCTAATGTTTGGTACCATCCTGTAAAACTTGGAGCAAATGGGTTGTCGTAATAAGCAAAAGAAACACCTTCGCTATCTCCATCTCCAGAAGGGTCGCTTGTAATGATTTTTAGGGAATCATCAGTGTCTGTATATAATGCTATTATATAGTCTTCTGTTACTACCACCGGTTCATCAAAATAGCTGTCAACCTCTAAGTCAACCAATAGTGGAGTAAATTCTGTATGTGTTACCCAAACACTATCTCTTGCTAATTCTACGCCAGTTGAATCTAGTGCGTCGTCCCAGTCGTATAAAACAGTAATTACCATTAATGAATCCACCAATGGATTGTTTTGAAAACTGTAAAATTGAATTCCGCTCACTTCAATAGGTTGGTTGGCATGGAATCTTTGCGCTCTTCCTGTATAGGGGGTAAAGTCTGAAATGTTTCCAGTTCGCAATTCTTCGAAATAGACATCACTTGTTTTTACAAGACCTATATAGTTATTGAAGTATGCACCGCAGGTGTCAACGGCAACTTTTGTAATTGGTTGCGTCCAATCTGGCTGTGTGCCAGTTGCGTGACTTTGTGGTGCGCCGGGAAACTCTATTTGGGTATAAGCTGCCGATCCGATCAATAATAACATTAATAAGTATAAATTTCGCATACGGTATTTTTTATTAAACACGGTTAATTGTGACCTATGGTTGGTTATTTGATAATGGTCACGTTTCCTTCTTTTCTCACAGGTTCACCTAATATAGTCTTTCCTGTTAAAATATAGACGAAGGTTTGTGGCGGAAGAATTTTGTCGTTAAATGTTCCGTCCCAATAATCTTTTTGTTCGTCTGATTGGAATATTTTTTTACCCCAACGGTCGTAAATTTCAATATTAAATTCGAATAATCTAGGTCCATGAATAACAACGTAATCATTAGATCCATCACCATTTGGAGAAAACACATTGGGAACAAAAATTTCCATTATGCCATTAATGTCTACAAAAATAGTGTCTGTATTGGTGCATCCATTATCGTCCGTTACTGATACGACATATGCTGTTACTCGGTCTGGTACAGCATTAACGTGTGAGCAGTTAGTTGTGATGCATTCATAGATAGCAGGGCTCCAGGTGTAAATGTCAGCATCTTCTGAAGAAGCCCACATATTAACCTCTCCGCCAATCCCTACAACGGTGTCATTACTTGTGATAATTGTTGGGAGGTCATTTACAGTGAGTAATAAATCATCCGTTGATGAACCGCAAGATGGGTTGGTAGCTGTAGCAATATAACTTGTCGTTACCTCTGGTTTTAACCAAACAGTTTCACCTTCTTGTCCGTCACTCCAAGTAATGTCATAGCCATTGTTTGTTGCAGTCACTAAGATAGAATCACCGTAACAAATCGATAAGTTATCAGGAATATCAATGGTTGGAAATGCGTCAACCGTAATTTCTATTTCAGTAGCCTCGCTCACACACCCACCTAATACTTCATAAATGAAAATAGAGGTTGTTCCAACAACTAAGGTTGGTGTGTATGTGGTTCCTGTTCCTAATAATGTTCCAGCATCATCTCTCCATTCAATAGTTCCGCCTGAAGCAATTACTGCGGTTAATGGAGTAGGAGTGTCACCTTCACAATATTCAGTGTCGCCAACTACAGCAGGAGCATCTGGTGTTGGATTAACCGTAACGATTATTTCAGTTGCAGGGCTTTCGCATCCGTCTGCAGTTTCGGTAATATATAAAGTTATGCCAGGTTCAACAAGTGGTGGTGTAAAAGATAAATCTGTTCCTAAAACCGCTCCACCTGGTGGCGGTGAATCATACCAAGTAATGTCTCCCCCTAATGATGGTTCGCCAAATAGATCTGTTGGATCATCTCCTTCACAAAATTCCGTATCACCCGTATATGCAGGAGCAGGTGGAATTGCGAAAACCGTTATTGTAACTTCATCCCCAGGGCCTTCGCATCCTAAAATACCTTCCGTTTCTGCGGCATAATAAGTTGTTGCACCAATTGTTCCGCTAGGTGTAAAAGTTAAGCCTGTTCCAATTTCTGGTGGAATTAATCCTGGATTATCATACCAATTAACAGTTCCGCCGTCTGTAGAAACAACTGTTAAATCGACAATGGGATCACCGTCACAATATTCTGCACTTGCTTCAATATCTACTGAAAAAGGAACAATAACATTTACCGTTCCAGTGCCAGAAAAAGTTCCTTCGCAACCATCTCCAGTAACAAATGTAATTGTATAGTCGCCATCTTCACCAACCTCTAAAAGGTACGGACTTGCAGGAATATCTGTAATTGTTGGAAGTGGTCCGCTAGGTCCTGTAATGTCTAAATCATATGGTCCTGGTCCAGTGAATGTAACCTCTAATTCTCCTACATCCCCGTCGCAAATGGTAATGTCTCCTGAAATTTCTGCATCAACTGGTGGGTGTACGGTAACTTCAATTGAGTCAATAATTGTACATCCTGTTTCCGTATCTGTAATTTCAACATGAAACCAAGTGTCGGTAATAATAGTGGCTGTTGGATCTGAATCAGTTTCATCAGAAAGCAATCCTGCATTATCCCATAAATAATCATATTCTGGTGGTTCTAGCCCACAATCAACCGTGTGAAGTTCTGTAGCACCTTCAAACCATGTTCCTCCTGTTCCTCCGTCTACAGATAGTAATTCTGTTAAATCATCTGTTAAAAAGAAGTAAGAACATTCTGCTGGGCTGTCCTCACCATGAATAACAAATTCAAGTTCGGTTCCTTGTTCAAAGCAAATGTCAATAGTGTCGCTTGTGCCTGTGCCAGGGTCAAATGAGGTTGGTGTATAAAAGCCAAAGCTAACACCGTCTGCAATAATTTCTATTTCGTTAGCTGTTCCGCTTCCCCAATAGTCTCCCCAAAGGTCATTCAAGACCAATTTAAAACAACACTCAGTTTCTACAAAAGGATTTCCTTCTGCATGAATTATGGTTGATTCGCCAATACAAATAGTAGCATCATCTACACTTGTTTCTGTTTCAAAGCCAACAGGAATTTCTACCGTAACTGAGTTTTCGCATCCTTCACTGTCTGTAATCGTTAATTCAACAGGAAACGAACCTGCATCTGTAAAAGTAAAACTAGGATCTTCATCTGTTGAAGTGCCTAAGCCATCAAAATCCCAATCCCAATCTGTAATTGTATAAAAAGCACAAGATTCATCAGTAAAATCAATCTCTTCTCCAGGACAATTGGTTGGTGAATAGGTGAAATCAGGAATTAATGCCGTGCAAACTGTTTGAACGTTTGAGAAAACTCCAGTACTTCCAGTCCATCCCCACAGCACGTTTGCATTACCATCAAACTGATCGTCAATCATATCACCAATATAGGTCATGGTGGTAATGTTGTCTATTTTAACTTGAATAGTTTGGTTGGCTCCTGGAGTCCATAAAATTTCTACGACATGATCCTCACAATCCTCCACATTTGGAAAACCAGGTTTAATAGGATGCGGAGTTGCATCTTCTCCTGCATTTAGTCCTGAAGGATCTCCTAATAAGTTGTTGGGGTTGCTTGCTTCGTGATCAATGTCTCCATTATCTTGTAATGATATGTGATCACTTGGTACATCCCAATTGTCAATTTCTCCAGATGCTTCATTGTCTCTGGTGTCAAACTCAATACTTAAACTATTTCCAGTAATGTCTTCGTAGCCAATTCCATAGCCGTCATTACCAACATCCCATGTGGCAGTTTGCATCACAAAAGCTAAACCTTCCCCACCAGTGCCCTCGCAACCGAAGTTGACAGAGAATTTAAAATGAAAAGCCGTGTTTAGATTAATTGCTGTGGTCTTATAAAACGAACCTAGTTCTGAGGCAACATCATCCGTTACTTCAAAGCAATTACAAGTTGTGCTTGTAGCATCACCAGTTGTTGTGAATTGGCCATAACCATTAGAGGTTAAAAGCAAAAACGAGAGTAGATAAAACAGTTTTTTTAGCATAAGCCATTCGTTGCATCAACAGGGTTGATACATTCTATACATTATAATACGTGTTAAATATAAATAAAGTTGTCTTTTATTGTTACAATTGCACTGTAAAAACCAGTGAAATGAAGATATTACATAATAATAGATGTTCAAAGAGCAGATGTGCTTTAGAAATTCTTGAAAATAAAGGCGTAGATTTTGAAATCGTTAAATATTTGGAAAACCCTCTTTCTGCTTCAGAAATAAAGGATTTATTAAAGAAGCTTAATTTACCTGCTGAGGCAATTATTCGCAAAGGTGAAGCTGATTATAAAGCCAACTATAAAGGCAAAACCATGACGGAATCTGATTGGATTGATGCTATGGTAAAGTTTCCAAAATTAATTGAGCGTCCAATTGTTATTAAAGGAGATAAAGCCGTGGTGGGAAGACCGCCTGAGAATATTGAGCAGTTGTTGGGGTAGTATTAACTTTTGCAGTTATTGATTAATTATTGAGCTTCTTCAGGCTTAAGCGTAAATGAGGTTGTTAAACCAACTGAAAAATCCCTAGGCAATTGATGCACACCAAAAATTGCTCTGGAGTGTATGCCTTTTTCTCCAAGTACATTTACAAATAAATCGGATGCGCCATTTACCACTTTGGGTGATTCGTCCCAACCTTCCGCGGCTTGATAATAGGCGTCAATATGGTTGAGTCCTAGAACGCGATCAAAACCAATCTTTTTTTCAACTTGTGCCAATACGTTTAAAGCACAAAGTTCCATTGCCTTGTATCCATCTGCTGTAGTTAATCCATTTCCTAACCTGCCTTGATACAGAAAGTCGCCATTTACAATAGGGAATTGTATAGCAATATAAGCAATGTTGTTACGAATGTTTACCGAGACGTAATTTCCGCCTGGTTCTGAAATTTGCGGTAGTTCAAGTCCCAATTCTTTGAGTTTCTCTTTCGGATGCATTGCTGTGTTTATTTTTCTTGATTATAAATAACGGGCATTTTCCCTTTCCATTGTTTCCAGGTAGTGTCATCTGTTATCAATTTTGCCATAAAATGCCCCACGTTAATTCTGCTTGTTTTTCCAGCGTTAAAAACGGCACTTCTTGTAGGAGATGGATGCGCTTTGTATTCTGAAACTTGGTCTTCATCAATAAGGCTGTCTGGTCGCACGGCTGCCCAATTTATATATTGATTTTCTTGACCAATAGAGGTTCTTAAATAATCCGCGGCTTGTTCATTGTCCGAGTGTGGTGGTAATAAAAATCGTATTAAACCAACAACTAATTTTTCCCAAAACGAAATAGGTTCATCTAAACCTCTATTACGATTACCTGCGGTATTCATTAATACAAATTTTACGGGTGTTTTAGGCTTGTTGCCTTTAATAGCCTTGCAAATATGAATAACAGCATCTTTAACCAGTTTGCGCGGTTTACCATAAATTCCTTTGAAACTTAAATTATGACCTAAGCAAGAAGCAACGGCATCACAATCTTTAATATGATTTTTCATTTCATTCTGCGAAATATCTAAAACACCGGCTTCAATAATTGCAAGTTTTTCATTGTTCAACCAAGATTGAGGAAGCTTTGCTGTTGATCGAACAATTACTTTCACCTGCTGATTCATGCTTAATAATTGTTCAACTAATTGTTTTCCTGTGGCACCGCTGGCACCTACTACTAATGTTGTCATGAATCCCCTTTTTCAAAAATAAAATTGTGTACGACACTCGATAACTGTTCTTTTCTACAAATCTTAAAGTTCATATGGCTGTTACTAACGCATAATGACTCAATTTTATTTAAAAACGCGATTCTAAATTCAATTGGGCTTTTGGTATAATAGAATTCTTCAGTTTTGTCTCCTACTTTTTCTGTAAATCCAATTAAACCTGTCTCCAAATCAATAACTGCTTCAACATCTTTGTCTTCTATGTCTAAATTAATTCCTGCTTGAAATATCATACGATTGTTTTATCATTTCTTAAAACGGTTCTAACTTTCGGCCCATTTTTATCTACAAAATGAATTGACCAATCAGAATAAGGGTCATCATCAAGATAAGGCAATACAATAAGAACGTCAAGGCAAGGTTCAATGATGGGCAATTCAATGATCTCGAAATTGTATGTACCGACTCGTCCCCAATTATTGTCCTTATAAAAATCAACAATAACTTGTTTTGACTGTTTCAGTATGGACTTGTGATTTTCAAGAAAGTAGTTAATCTTGCTTTCTATTTCGTCCCAATTAATGTGTTCTTGTTTTTGAAAAGAAAATTCAAAATCTACTTTTCCAATAGTTAAGATTCCGTGGATTTCACCATCATCATCTTCTCTAAAATAAACCTCACTATTTTTATACGTTATAACCTTCATTTCTTCGTTAGTCGAATATAGGGCTAATTCTCATTATAATAATGAAGTGTAATTCCAAATGTCATTTAAATCATTAATAGCTTCTTGGCTCAATACAACTTTAGCCATTTTTTCTTTTATCTGCATAACGTTCAATTAGATTTGGATCAAATAGGACAAGAATTTCTTTTAAATTTCGACAGGTGATGTAAATACTACTTTTCATTTTAAGCTTTGCGCTTCTTTTAGGTTGATTAGAGCATAGCGCTACTCTCCATCCTCAAAGACCAAGATTGGTGAAAAATCATTGTCTTTGCAAAAGTCAATAAGTTGAAAGACATATTCGTAGTCGGATTCTTTGTCAGCGGAAATTTTTATTTTATTTGTATAGGTCACATCAATTCTATTTAATAGCTCTTCTTCAAGTTCTTCAAACTCATAAGTCTGATTTTCTAATACAAATTCGTTATCTGCTGTAACAATTACTTCATATGTAGCTTCGTTAGACTGATGCGCATCTACTAGAGGAGGAAGATCTATTGATACGGGTTCACTCATTATGTCGTTTAAATTTTTTTGCTCTTGTTCAGCAAGATCATTTGCACATGAAGCCAAAAATACTACCCCAATTATCAAAACTGTTCTTTGTATACCAACCATTAGCTATAAATTTAACGATTTAAAACTAAAATGGACTTGTCTTTTTCTACTACAACTCTATTATAGAGTTCAATTGGTTATCGGCGTTCGTCGGAGAATTGATTTTAGCAAAGCCGATTGCTAGAAAGATTGGGAAGCTCACATTACGAAGTAGTGAGATCACCCAACCGCACTTGCAATTGGGGAAGTGAAAATTAATTTGAGAATGCGCCTCTTGGCTCAAGCCCTGCTAGGAGAACTTTTTGGTTCTTTTTGTTCGAGCAAAAAGAATAATTCATTCAAACAAAACTAATTATTACAGACTAAAGTTCATAGCTGTTCCCTTCTTTCAAGTTAGGTGCGTATTACACGCAAATTATACTCCACAAAAAAAGGGAACCAACAGGTTCCCTCAAATATTATTGTAGACTTATAATTAGTCTGAATTTACTCGTCTTCGTCTAATAATCTTTTTGGACGTAACATGTGAACAGCTCCTATGGTTAACCACATTGGAACAGCTACTCCTAAGACAAATGCTAATAGCCAAAAAGCCATTAAACCAACTAAAAGAAATACGGCGAAACCTAATGCATACATGATTATAAGTATTATTTTTGTGTCAAAATTATGCCGTAAAGTTAATATTAATTCTTTAAAAAAGAAATAAAAATGAACTACAGAATCGAAAAAGATACGATTGGTGAAGTTAAAGTCCCTGCAGACAAATATTGGGGTGCTCAAACAGAGCGATCTAGAAACAATTTTAAGATTGGACCATCAGGGTCAATGCCATTAGAAATTGTAAAAGGATTTGCGTATCTGAAAAAGGCGGCTGCCTACACAAATTGTGAGTTAGGTGTTTTGCCTGCAGAAAAAAGAGATTTAATTGGACAAGTTTGTGATGAAATTTTGGCTGGAAAGTTAGATGACCAATTTCCATTGGTAATTTGGCAAACAGGGTCAGGAACACAATCTAATATGAACGTGAATGAGGTGATTGCTCACCGCGCACACGAATTAGCCGGGAATACTATTGGCGAAGGAGAAAAAACTTTAATGCCAAATGATGATGTGAACAAATCACAATCTTCTAACGATACTTTCCCAACTGGAATGCATATCGCCGGGTATAAAATGATCGTTGAAAAAACCATTCCAGGTGTTGAGAATTTATTAGCTACTTTACGTAAAAAGTCAGCTGACTTTAAAGATGTGGTGAAGATCGGTAGAACGCATTTAATGGATGCGACTCCTTTAACACTAGGTCAAGAGTTTTCTGGTTATGCTTCACAATTAGAGCATGGCTTAAAAGCACTAAAAAATACATTGGCGCATTTATCAGAATTAGCACTAGGTGGAACAGCAGTTGGAACTGGATTAAATACACCTAAAGGTTATGACGTTTTAGTAGCAAAATACATTGCTGAATTTACAGGGTTACCGTTTATTACTGCCGAAAATAAATTTGAAGCTTTAGCTGCGCATGACGCAATTGTTGAGTCTCACGGAGCGTTGAAACAATTAGCTGTTTCTTTAAATAAAATAGCGAATGATATTCGTATGATGGCCTCTGGTCCTCGTTCTGGTATTGGTGAAATTGTAATTCCTGCAAACGAACCAGGTTCTTCAATTATGCCAGGTAAAGTAAACCCTACGCAAGCAGAAGCTATTACCATGGTTTGTGCACAGGTTATGGGGAATGATGTTGCGGTAACAGTTGGTGGAACACAAGGGCATTACGAATTGAATGTATTTAAACCAATGATGGCAGCTAACTTATTACAGTCTGCTGAATTAATTGGAGATGCTTGTAATTCTTTCAATGAAAATTGTGCAATGGGTATTGAACCAAATCATGATCGTATTAAAGAATTATTGAACAACTCTTTAATGCTTGTTACGGCTTTAAATACCAAAATTGGATATTATAAAGCAGCAGAAATTGCAAATACAGCACACGAAAACGGAACAACATTAAGAGAAGAAGCAATTCGCTTAGGGTATGTTCCAGAAGAAAAATATGATGAGTGGGTTGATCCTACAAAAATGATCGGTGCATTAGATTAATAGTGTATTGGATAGAAAATAAATAGAACAAGCGCCTGGTCTTTTTTCAAAGGCGGGCGCTTTTTTAATAAAGAGGTTATGGAGAATAGAACAGAGTTGGATGAACTAGGTGAATTTGGGTTAATTGATAAATTAACATCAGCGTTTGAGAATAAACAACCGTCCACAATAAAAGGAATTGGTGATGATGCTGCAGTAATTGATATGGGCGACAAATATCAAGTTGTTTCAACAGATATGTTGGTTGAAGGGGTGCATTTTGATTTATCATATGCGCCTTTAAAGCATTTAGGGTATAAGGCAGTTGTAGTTAACTTGTCTGATATCTATGCAATGAATGCAGAAGCTACACAGATTACGGTTTCTATTGCGGCATCTAATCGTTTTTCAGTAGAGGCATTAGAAGAAATTTATAAAGGAATTAAAACCGCTTGTGATTTATACAATGTTGATTTAGTTGGAGGTGATACAACCTCTTCGCACAGTGGTTTGGTAATTTCTGTTACGGCATTAGGAGAGGTTGCTAAAGATAAGATAGCATATAGAAGTGGTGCAAGCGAAAATGATTTATTGGTAGTTACCGGAAGTCTGGGTGGAGCGTATATGGGCTTGCAAGTGCTAGAGCGCGAAAAAGCTGTTTTTAAAGAAAATCCTAACATTCAACCTGCATTAGAAGGAGTAGATTATATTTTAGAACGTCAATTAAAACCTGAAGCTCGAAAAGATATCATCCACTTTTTACATGAATTAGGTGTACAACCAACTTCAATGATTGATATTTCGGATGGTTTAGTTTCTGAAGCCATGCATTTGTGTAAGCACAGTAATTTAGGATGTGCCATTTATGATGAAAAGCTACCAATCGACCATGAAACGTATAAAGTTGCGCGTGAGTTTGAATTAGATCCTAGTACGTGCGCCCTAAATGGTGGAGAGGATTATGAACTTTTATTTTCTGTTAAACAAAGCGACTTTGAAAAAATAAAAGGTAATGAATTCATGTCTATTATTGGTCACTTTACAGATAAAGGATCTGGCATGAATGTGATTGAACGCAATGGTGCAAGTCAACCAATGCAAGCGCAAGGTTGGGATCATTTTATTGAGTAAGATTGTGTGATTGGTGCAGGATTACAAATCCTGCAGAGCTGTGATAAGTTTGTGCAGCTATTTAATATATACTAGACTTCGCAGGATTTGTAATCCTGCGTTTTTTCTTTGAGCCTGCTTTATCAAGTATTACTTGATGCGGGATTGCAAATCCCGCACAGCCTCGGTGAGTTTGTACCGCTTTTGAGAATTTCACAGCTTAAGTAGAATTGACTCTTATACTTCTAGGACTTCGCAGGATTTGTAATCCTGCGTTTTGTCCTTGAGTTTTCTTTGCCAAGTATTACTTGATGCGGGATTGTGAGTCCCGCAGAGCCTCGGTGAGTTTGTACCGCTTTTGAGCATTTCACAGCTTAAGTAGAATTGACTCTTATACTTCTAGGACTTCGCAGGATTTGTAATCCTGCGTTGTGTTTTGCAATCCTGCATAATGTTACACCTTAATTCGCCGCCGTGCAAGCAAATACCAGCTCTCTTTTTTAGGGTTGTATTGATACGTTGTTTCACCAATATGCGTTACACCCGAACGTACTCTGGTAATTAATCGCTTATTTTCTTTATCAATTACAGTAGGGAAATAAAGCATTGTTTCGCTGAGAAAAACCTGGCGGTAAAAAGTTTTGTTAGGGCGTTGGAAATAATAATAGTAAGAAGGCCCCGTATTGAGTCCAGCATCATAAATTACTGCAAAGTCATCTAGTTCATCAAAGTTTAAATCGGCAATTACCACATCTCCATAATCACTGTCTACAGCAATGTCATGCTCATTAAAATGAGTGGAGTAGGAGCGTGCGTTATTTTCAGTTATATATAACTTATCCCAAATCCAAAAATGCTTTTTACGTATGGCTTGGATACAATTTAGAGAACCCTTTTCAAAGACGCTAATTTTAAGATAGGTGGAGTCGAAATCGGGGTTTTCTTCCGTGTTTACTCTTATTGATACGGCAATGTCAAACTGATCCGATAGATTGTTATAACGCAAAGCATTTACTGAATGTCCAATTAAGACTAGCGTTACTAATAGGAGTATTTGCAAGGGGCGACTTCCGTAAATGAGTTTCATGGAATGAAAATAGATAATAATTGAGCGATTAATTACTTCATTTGCTCAATGAAGCAGTTTGCTTATTATCCGTTATGTTTTAATGTGAATTTGTTAGGCATAACCATTAACCCAAACACGTTCATATGTTTTTTTAGTGAGGTTAATCACTACGTCGAAATGACAATTACCGCCATCATTAATCTGTAGAACTTCATATTGCCATTTTCCCAGTGAAAAACTGAGGCAGTGACAATATACAGTGACTATTTTTTCACCTTCATTATTGTAATAGGGCACATATTGTCTTCGATAGCTAGAAAGGTCTCGTATCAGATTGTCTTCAGGAAATGGGCGCTCAATAAATTCTGTTCCCATAAATTCAGCATCATCTCGATAAAAAGCCATTAACTCTTCGTGTTCTTTTTTTACGTTGGCATTATAATCTTCCGCGGCTAGTATTAGCAAGCTATCAATTTGGTGTAATTCCAGAATTGAGAGATTTGCTTGGCGATCTGCTTCTTTCAGCCAACTTACATTACTTAAAGGGATGATGGTGATACGTGAAGTGTCAATAACATCAATATAATGTATCGGTTCTTCTTGTTTTTCTACATGAGCTGGGTTTGATTCTTGCGAACAGCTTGAAAGAAATAGAGTTCCTATGATTAGCAAGTAGTATTTATAAACGGACATCATTCTTTTAAATGTACAAAAATAGAGCGGACAATAGTCATTAATTATCCGCTCTTGTTTTATTTTAACGCTGCATTAAATTCAGTTATAAGTTCCTCAATATCTTCTGTATTGTATTTTCTTGAGAAATGGACAGGAATTGGTTCAGTGACATTGGTTTCTTTCATGATTTTTCCCGACATGGATGCATAACTATGATAGTTAGAAATTGCATTTTCCTTGTCCTCATCCTTATAAAAACATTCAATCATTACTTTTTCACAGTCCGCAAAATGAGTTTTAATCTTTGCATGATTTTCTGCATTTGCGGCATGATCCATTATTACACCAACGGTATCTCCTTTTTGCAAATGCAAAAGGTGAAAAAGGCGTTTGGCTTTATAGTCCCTTCCTTCAATTTGGATAATAGTATCTTCTGCTTGTTTTTCGTAAGCATCTTTCAATTCCTTCACCCATTTACCTCCACTAAATCCGCTAGATTTGATATCAAATTTAAGCGTATCGTTTTCTGAAAATTTATAAGCTAAAGTTGGCGTTTTATGATCTAAAAGAACACCAGTAACTTCAAAATTCTTTTCTTTAAAAAGGACGTTGTTATTTGCTGCCTTAATTTCAATCAATTCCCAAATTGGCGGTTCAATTTCATACACAATAATTTTATTGTCTGTCCGCATTTCTCTTATTTCGTAAATGATGGCTCCAGCAGAAATCAAATTCCAAGTATAACTTAAAATTTTAGCTTGCACCTGTTTGGCAATTCCTGTTGGGCCGCAAATAACTACGCGGCGTTGTATTCCAATTTGATGGCGAATGACAGCGTCAAAATTTACAAAATGATCAATATGCGTGTGACTAATAAATACGGCGTTGGTGTTTTGTACTTCTTTAACTGATAATCTACTTGCATCTCCACATTCGCAGAGATAATTCCAAGGGTGGTTATCTAATTGTATAAGAATAGAGATATCTTCTCCAATTTCACTTTTAATTTCTGACTTAAACATAGTCGTAATATTTATAATTTTTTATAAGGTGATGCGAATTCCGTAAGTGGGAATTTTGCATCTAATTTTAATTTCGTAATTGGGCTTTTAATAAGAGGTTTACCAATATTATAAGCACAAAAAAAGGGCTTCCAATACTGGAAGCCCTTCCTCGTATTCGATTTTATTTATTTTCCAGTAACCTTAGTTATGTTTCCTTGGCCAGCCAATTTTTCTGAATTGTCGGCTACGGCACTATAAGTGTAAAAATATACACCATCAGCAACTAAGTCTCCATTCATGTCTGTTCCATCCCATCCGTCATTAATGTCATTGATTTCTCCAACTTTAATTCCCCATCTGTTTACAATAACACAATTGAATTCTGCTATTGATTTAGAAACGAATTGGAAAGTAAACTCGTCATTTATTCCATCTCCATCAGGGCTAAAAATATTAACCGGTTCAAGATCTATTGGAGCAAATATGGTTAACTTCTTACAGGTGGTGTCTTTACAGCCGTTCTTATTCTGTGCGACTAAACAAACATCAATTTCGTAACTAGTTTCTCTTTCACCATAAGTTGTGTCCATTTTCTCATTTACATCATCTGTAATGTACCAATCTGCATTAGGAGTGTCCAAGTTCCAGAAGAATCTTGGGTCAGCTAATGGGTTTTTAGGATTAGCATAGTTTTCAGAAGTATTTGTGAATTCAACTTCAACGTTAGCTGTACCTTTACAATCTGCATTTAGTTGGTCAGAATCTACAGTGAATGCTGCAATTGGATTCAATGAATCCACAACAATAGTATCACTTAGTTTACAATTGTTATCGTCCGTAGCAGTGATAATATATTCACCAGGATTTAGACCTCCCCATGTTGTGTTCGGCCATGTTTCAGTTTCACCTTCTTCATTAACGTGTGTCCATTCATAATCAAATGATCCTGTTCCTCCAGTTGCAGAAGCATATACTTCACCATTTCCACTTTGGTAACCATATAATCTACAGTAAGCAGGGAAGTAACCTAATTCAGACCAAACAATCTCATCTGGATAAACAATTGTGAAGTCAAATACTTTAGAACATCCATTTGCGTCGTTAATTGTTACCGTATAATCTCCAGCAGCTAAGTGGTTGGCAAATGTTGCACCAACACCATCTCCACTTGGATTAGGTGGTGCCCAGAAATATCCAATTTCGTCATATTCACCTTGGTAGTTAATAACATCTACAACCTCAACATATCCCGTTTCAATTCCGTAACATAATGGTTGAGTAATTTCTAACGTTGCATCTAATTCACCAGGTTGATCTAAGAAGAATTCAGTAGACGCGGTACATCCATTTTCATCTACCACAGTAATTGAATAAGTTCCTGTAGGGATCGTGTTAATCGTATTTGAATTATCAACATTTAAAACATTTCCGTCAGCATCAGTCATGGTGTAAGTTTCTCCACCATTACCGCCTTCAGTGTTAACTGTGATTGACCCGTCAGAGAAACCAAAACAACTTGGTTCATTCCAAATCAATTCTAATGTTAATTCTTCTGGCTCAAAGATTTCGAATGAATGTGACCATGCACAACCTTCTTCGTCCGTCACAACAACTGTGTATGTTCCGCCAGATAATCCGTCTTGTTCACTTGATCCATCAACAGGTACATCAGTGTCAACATCAACAACTCCTCCTAAGTTTGTCCAAGTAACATCATATGGTGGTGTAATACCTCCAGAGATATCAAATATATAAGCTCCACCATCCATGTCACCATGACAAGTTACATTTCTTAAACTATCAACAGCCCAAGTAGCAACTACTTCATTTTCTCCAAGTCCAACAGGTACAATTGTGTCAACCATACAACCATTTTCATCTGTTACAATAAGGATATAATCAATTCCTCCAGCCAAGTCTGTAAACACACCACTTGGAACAGGTCCTACATAACCAACTAGTTCATAAGTCCAAGCCGGGTTGTCAGGATCAACAACAATTGAACCTAACGTCGCATCTGGAATTCCAGGGCAATCAATAGCATCAATTACTGTAATGTCATCTAAAACAACTTCACCAAATTCAATTTTCACAGAATCGGTTACTGTAAAACATCCATCATATACTGAAAGGTAATACCACCCTTCAGCAGCTGGTTCAGTAGTAATGTCTTCAACTGTTTCTCCAGTTGGATCCCACTCGTAAGTTATTTCATCTACGTCATATGGATCGTGTACAGTTGCATCAATATCAATTTCTTGATCAGGACAAATAATAAATAAATCTTCATTAAATGTTAAATACATATCTGAGGCAGGGTCCAAGGTGACGTCTATCGTGCCGGAGGCGGTTTCGCCACAGACATCTGTTATGTTAACTGTATATGTTGTTGTTCCAATAATATCACCAGGTACCCACTCTTCCATTTCTGTTCCGCCGGAACTCCATATAATGTCAAGTTCTGGTACACCGTCTGTTTCAAAGGTGAGCAATAAGGAGTCCTCCGCACATTCAATGGTTATGTCCTCTGTGGTTATTTCTATTTCATAAGGGTCTATAATTTCTATCGTTGCTACGGTTTCAATCGTATCTCCACATTCGTTAATGATTTCAACAGTAATTGTTACATCTTCACTTCCTTCAGTCAATCCATCATCACCAGGAATGATGTACATTTTTACAGTATCTTCTCCTTCAGGAAAGAAAACTGTTTCATCTAATAATTCATAATCTGTTCCATTAATAGCTGTACCAGAAATTTCAAAGTCAACCCATAAGTCAACAGTATCTGCATCTTCTGGACGAATAAAGCAAACTTCTGCAGTATCACACCCTTCAATCAAAGCATCTTCTCCTAAAACTGATGCAATCTCTACTGAGATTCCATTAGATGAAAATGAACTAGCTTCTAAGAATACGCCAGAATCTAATGACATATCTCCTGCATCACCAATCGCCATTTTAATATGATAAGTTTCACCGCAAATTACCTCAGCACGTGCATACATTACAACAGTATGTGCATCATATTGGATGTCTCCCCCACCTGTGTTGTCAACTAAGAACTCACAGTTCATACAAGGTCCTGTATTTGATGGTCCGTTATTTAAGTTGTTCATAGTAACGGGTAAAGCCGTACCAGGAATAATTGCTAAATTTTCTCCTCCAAATTCATAAGGTCCTGCAAAACCAGGGCCACTAATAAAGAATCCAAAAACATCATTAAAAGAAGAGGTTGAATATTCGTGATACTCTTCTGAAGCAAACACGTATGAAAATACAATTGAATCTCCAGAAGGGACAAAATCAAATTCCAAAATAGCTTCGTTATTAATGGTTGTTGTTCCAATTGCATCCAAATCAGAATCGTCAGGATCAACTGCTACACCATCATTATCGGTTGCAGAACCAGAATCATTAGGTCCTTCAGCTAAACTCACATTTCCTGTTGCTAAGATAACTCCTTCCGTAATCGGGAAAGTTGTTCCTGTTGCGTCAAAATATCCTGCTTGAGCTTGAACAGCCCCTGCTAATGGTACCGAGTGGTTAAATTCAACATTCGAGATAACTACACCTGCACCAACAAGGACATCATTAACTAGTTCTTCAGGAGTTTGTGTGTTTGTAACTGTGATTTGTGCGCTTGCTATTGTAGAGAAAAATAGCGTTAACATCCAAAAACCAACTTTCAATTTATTCATACTTTTAAGAATTATTATATCTAATAGACTTATGTTTGGGGAAAATCGTTGCACAAAGTTGCATTTTTTTTTGTGATCTCAATTATTAATCTCTCACAAACTATTGCTAACTTTGCAATCCAATCTATTAATCATACATGGTAAATCAATACATACAAGAAAATAAAGAGCGCTTTTTAAGCGAGTTGGTGGAATTGTTAAAGATACCTTCGGTAAGTGCAGATCCAAAGTTTAATGATGACGTAAAAGCTACAGCTGAGTTTTTAAAAAAACGCTTTTCTGAGTTAGGTGTAGACCGTGTTGATATTATAGAAACTAAAGGACATCCAGTTGTTTATGCAGAGAAGATTATTGACGCTAGCTTGCCTACAGTCTTAGTATATGGTCATTATGATGTTCAGCCAGCTGATCCGATTGAGTTATGGCATTCTGGACCATTTGAACCTGTAATTAAAAAAACAGAGATTCATCCAGAAGGTGCAATTTTTGCACGTGGAGCTTGCGACGATAAAGGTCAAATGTACATGCATTTAAAGGCCTTTGAAGCTATGCTTAAAACTGATTCTTTAACTTGTAATGCTAAGTTTATTATTGAAGGGGAAGAAGAAGTAGGTTCTGAGAATTTAGAAACATTTATTTCTGAATATAAAGAAATGTTAACAGCTGACGTTATTTTGGTGTCTGATACTGGAATGATTGCAAATGATGTTCCTTCAATTACTTCAGGATTAAGAGGGTTGAGTTATGTTGAGGTTGAAGTTGTAGGACCAAATAGAGATTTACATTCTGGATTATATGGTGGGGCTGTAGCCAATCCAATTAATATATTGGCTGATATGATTGCTTCATTGCAAGATGAGAATAAGCATATCACTATTCCTGGATTTTATGATGATGTTTTAGAATGTTCAAGTGAAGAACGTGCTGAAATGGCAAAGGCTCCATTTTCTGAAGAAGCATATTGCAAAGCGCTAGATATTGCAGAAACTGATGGCGAAAAAGGATTTTCTACTTTAGAACGTGCTACCATTCGTCCAACTTTAGATGTGAATGGAATTTGGGGAGGATATATTGGGGAAGGTGCAAAAACGGTATTACCGTCTAAAGCAAATGCGAAAATATCAATGCGCCTAGTTCCTAATCAAGATCCAGAAAAAATTACGGCATTGTTTCAAAAGCATTTTGAAAGTATTGCGCCTGATAGTGTAAAGGTAACTGTTACTCCTCATCATGGTGGAGAACCTGCGTTAACTCCTGTTGACTCTTTAGAGTATAAAGCTGCAAGTTTAGCAATGGAGGAAAGTTTTGGTAAAAAACCTATTCCCGTAAGAAGTGGTGGTTCAATTCCAATTATTTCTATGTTTGAAAAAGTGTTAGGTTTGAAAACAATTTTATTAGGATTTGGATTAGATTCTGATGCTATTCATTCTCCTAATGAGCATTATGGACTATACAATTTCTATAAAGGAATTGAAACTATTCCTCTTTTTTATAAACACTACGCAGCAATTAAAAAGTAATGAAAAATATTATTCTCCTATGCTCCCTTTGTTTTGGATTAACTGCTAATGCTGGTTTTTTCTATAAAGATTTAGAGTTTTTGTCTATGGAGAATTTTTCAATTGAGCGGGTGAATGGAAATATTCATGTGGGATTTGATTATGTCATAAAAAATCCAAATTGGTATGGCATTGTGATTAAACCGAGTTCGTTAAAGTTAACAGTTGCTGAAGTGGATTGTGGTTGGGTTCAAATTGAAAAACCAATTAAAATAAAACGTAAATCTAAGGCAGGTTACCCATTTGTATTAATTGGTGATGGTTCTAAGTTTGTAAAGAGTGGTTTTTCATCCATTTGGTTTTTAATAACTGGTAATGGCGTTGATTTTAACTTAAAAGGAAAGTTAAAAGCCGGAATTGCATTTTTTACTAAAAAATGGCCTATGGATTATACCTATACCATGAACTTTGAGGAGTTCTTGTCGCTTTTCTAATAAACCGTGTTAATATCTTTCCTTTGCTGCTTTTAAGCAAATAAAATTATTGCGTAATTTTATTTTGTAGAGTTAATTATCTCTATTAATAAAGTGATATTGTAATAATTGCCTGATGAAAAAAAAAGTCGCAGTAATATACGGAGGTTATTCTTCAGAATATAAAATTTCAGAAAAAAGTGCACGTGTCATCTTTGAACATATCGATCGTGTTTTGTATGAGCCGTTTATGGTTGAGATAACAAAAGAAAGTTGGCATGTTAATACAAAAGGTGGTGGAGTTTCTCCTGTCGATAAAAATAAGTTTACTTTTTTAACGGACGGAGTAGAGTCATCTTTTGATATTGCTTTTATTACAATTCATGGCACTCCTGGTGAGGATGGTAAATTACAATCGTATTTTGATATGATTGGATTGAAATACATTAATTCTGGTCCATTTGGATCAGCATTAACCTTTAATAAGTGGGCTTGCAATAGTTTTTTACGCGCTTTTGGAATTGCAACAGCTAAAGCTATATTAATTCGTAAAGGAGAATCTCCAAATACAATTGAGATTGCTGATGAAATTGGTTTTCCATGTTTTGTGAAGCCGAATGGAGCAGGCTCTAGTTTTGGCATTTCAAAGGTGAATACTTTAATGGAAATGCCTAATGCAATTGCTAAGGCATTTGAAGAAGATGAAGAAGTGGTAGTGGAAGGCTTTATAGCAGGCAGAGAAATAACTTGTGGGTTATATTACAACGGAACTGAAATCGTGCCATTGCCTCTTACAGAAATTATTACTGATAATGCTTTTTTTGATTACGAGGCCAAGTATGATGGTAAGTCTGATGAGGTTACCCCTGCAGATATTGATGACGAATTGAAAACCTTAATTCAAAACACATCTAAATCAATTTATCGTAGGTTAGGCTTAAAGGGGATTGCACGAATCGATTTTATGGTAACCGAGGAAAGAATTCCTTTTCTAATTGAAGTAAATACTACTCCAGGAATGTCAGAAGCGAGTATAGTGCCACAGCAAATTTCAGCAGCAGATAAAGACCTTAAAGTTGTTTTGTCTCAATTGATTGAGGTTGACTAGTTTTATGTGTGCATAGCAAATTACATTTTTTATTCTAACTTTAGCGCTATGAAAAAGTTAGTAGTGTTCCTAGTTGGATTAATTCTTACATCCAACATTTTTGCTCAAGATTTAGACCCCAATCGATATCGTGAAAGCATTTTTCCAGATGTTTTAAGCATTACAAATGTAAAATATGGTGAGGCTCCTCAATGGGTTTGGCCTTATTGGGATATTGATTTAGAGTTGGATGTTTATGTGCCAGACGGAGATTTAAACCCAAAACGCCCACTAATCATTTTTGCGCATGCAGGAGGTTTTTTACTTGGATCAAAAGACGTTGATAATATGGTTGCCATTTGTGATTCTTTTTCAAGAAAAGGTTATGTAACTGCATCTATCGATTATAGAAAAGGCTTTGATCCTTTAGATGGAGAAAGTGCAGAAAGAGCAGTTTATCGAGGAGTCCAGGATGGTAAAGCAGCCGTGCGTTATTTCAAAGAAAATGCGAGCTTGTATGATATTGATACTAATAATATCTTTTTCGGTGGAATGTCTGCCGGTGGTTTTATTTCACTGCACGTAGGGTATATGGATAAAGAATCTGAACGCCTTGAAAGTACTTATGGCGGAGGTTTGGTTAATGATTTGGAATGTTTGGATTGTGCAGGGAATGACTTTCCACATTCATCAAGTGTTAAAGCGGTTATTGATTGTTGGGGGGCAGTTGGCGATACTACCATTATTGAGTCCGGTGATGTCCCACTGATGATTATGCATGGGGAAAATGATGAAACAGTGCCTTTTGTGTACGGACCTCCTTTTGGTTTGTTTACTCTGCCAGATTCTTATGGTGGTCAGCCAATATCAGAGCGTGCAGCAAGTTTAGGAATGGATTATGAAATTTATACATCTACAGGCCCTTTACATATGTTAGATGGTTCTGATAATGGGGATTGGACTGATGATTCACCCAATTCATTTTGGAGTGACACGCTATTGCCAAGAATTGAGGACTTTTTATTCCGTTTAATAAAGCCTACAACGGTTCAAATGTCGGATGATGTTACAGATTTATGCTTTGGAGAATCATTAATGTTAGAAGTAAGTGATTCGGCTGAGTCTACTTATATCTGGGATTATGATACTGAATTAATTGACGTTGTTTCGGATGAAGATGTGGCAACGGTAGAATTAGAGTTTAATAATCCTGGAACTTATACCGTAACAGTAGTTGAGTTTAATTGCATTTTAGCTGCAGGTGATACTATTACTTATGAAGTAAATGTTGCAGATGAAATTATTGCAACATTTACTGAGAATATCACAGCTATTAATAATGTCGAATTTACAAATGAATCAACAGGTGGAACAAGTTATGAGTGGGATTTTGGTGATGGTGAAAGCTCAACAGATTTATCGCCGTCACACACTTATGCAGAAGACGGAGCTTATGAGGTTACTTTAACAGTTACAAATGACTGGGGTTGTTCAGAAGCATTTACAACAACTGTAAATATTTTTGGAGTAAGTATTAATGAATATGATTTTGTTGAGGTTGATATTTATCCAAACCCATTCAATAATCAATTTACCATTCAAACAGAGCAAGAATTGTCTCAAATCATAATAACAGATGTTTACGGAAGAATGGTTTATAATGATAGTTTCTTGAATTCGGGAGCTGTTCAAGTGGATGCAAGTTCATGGTCGAACGGAATTTATTTTATAACCATTGAAAATATGAATGGCCAATTGGTGACTGAAAAATTAATTAAGAATTAAAAAAAATAGCAACCAACTTTAACTATTTAAAAGGCTTCTGAAAAGGAGCCTTTTTTGTTTTGACATCATTTTTTTATGAAATATAATCCCTAACTTTAAGGCTTGCTTTTAAAGGAAATAAAAGAAAAGACTAAAAACGAGTCATTCCATTAAATGGACTTGATGAAACAATAATTATAGCCAGATGAAATCATATCAAAACTACGTCTTAGGAGAATGGGTAAGCGGACAAGGAGTAGAGACAGAATTATTCAATGCAATTACGGGTGAGCAAATAGGTGAATGTTCTTCGGTAGGATTAAACTACGAAGAAATGATGCACTATGCTAAAGAAAAAGGTGGCCGTGCATTAAGAAAAATGACTTTTCAGGAAAGAGGAGTTATGCTTAAAACCTTGGCTATGTATTTGCTTAAAAATAAGCGAAAATATTATGAGTTAAGTGCTGCTACAGGTGCAACAAGAGTAGATTCTTGGATTGATATTGAAGGAGGAATAGGGAACTTATTTGCGAATGCTTCATTAAGACGTCAATTTCCAGATTTACCTTATTACGTAGATGGGGACGCAGTTCCATTATCAAAAGGAGGATCTTTTATTGGGCACCACATTATGGTACCAAAAGAAGGAGTAGCGATTCATATTAATGCATTTAACTTTCCTATTTGGGGAATGTTAGAAAAAATAGCTGTGAATTTTATGGCTGGTGTTCCTGCTATAGTAAAACCGTCAGAATATACGTGCTATTTAACAGAGTTAATGGTGCGAGACATTGTTGCTTCTGGAATTTTACCAGAGGGAGCATTGCAATTAGTTGTAGGTTTAGGACGCGGTGTGATTGATTTTGCTGGAAGTTCGGATGTCGTAACTTTTACTGGTTCAGCTGCAACAGGTAAAGTATTGACAGGATTGCCAAACATTCAAAAAGAATCTGTTTCATTCAACTTGGAGTGTGATTCCTTGAATGCAGCAATCCTAGGAAAAGATGCTGTGCCAGGTACTCCTGAATTTGACATTTTTATTAAAGAAGTTCAAAGAGAGATAACTGTAAAAGCAGGACAAAAATGTACTGCTGTACGTCGTATTATCGTTCCAGAAGAATTGATGGATGATGTACAGGGAGCATTAGCTGCTCGATTAGCTAAAAACACGATTGGAGATCCAAGTGACAAATCAGTTAGAATGGGATCTTTAGCAACTAAATTGCAGGTTGATCGTGTTCGTGCTAATGTTGAGTTGTTAATGGAAGAGCAAGATATTGTAATTGGTGATTTAGATAATTTTGATGTTGTTGGAGCAGATAAAGAGGCAGGAGCCTTCTTTTCTCCAATCGTATTTAGAAATGAAGATCCGCACAATAAACAAGGAGCGCACAATATTGAGTGTTTTGGCCCTGTATCAACGCTAATGCCTTATAAAGATATTGAGGATGCAGTAAATATTGCAAAACTAGGGAAAGGATCATTGGTGTCATCAATTGTTACGGCAGATGATTCAATTGCTACAGACTATGTATTAAACGCGGCTTCAATGCACGGACGTATTTTGGTGTTGAATGAAAGGTGTGCTAAAGAAAGCACGGGACATGGTTCTCCAATGCCAATGTTAACGCACGGCGGACCTGGTAGAGCAGGTGGTGGTGAAGAGATGGGCGGTAAACGTGGTGTATTGCATTATATGCAACGTACTGCAATTCAGGGACACCCACAAACTATTACTGCATTAACAAAGCAATTTCAAATTGGGGCAGATCAACCAGAAGCAAATCCGCACGTGTTTAGACAACACTTTGAAGATTTGAAGATTGGTGATACTGTGTTTACTCATAAACATACAGTAACAGAGGCAGATATTAGCAATTTTGCAAATGTAAGTGGAGACAATTTTTATGCACATGTTGATGCAACTTCGTTAGACGGAACAATTTTCGAACAACGTGTTGCTCACGGATATTTTATTCTTTCAAAAGCAGCTGGGTTATTTGTAGAGCCTAAAAAAGGACCAGTATTATTGAATTACGGAATTGATGAATGTCGATTTACAAAACCAGTTTATATTGGAACAACTATAGGAGTTCGCTTTACAGTGAAGGAAAAAACAGACCAAGAAAAACGCAATGACGCGGATATCGCAAAAGGAATTGTAAGGTTCTTAGTTGATATTTATGACGAAACGGGTGAAACTGTTGGTGTAGCTACTATTCTAACAATGGTGAAGAAAAGAGATCAAAGTTAGACAAAAGAGGAAAGACAAAAGATTGAAAGTGAACAATAAGGTAGCCAGTGTTGTCTTAAATCATAGTGATTTTTCACTAACAATCTCACTCTGAGAAAGGATAAGTCGATATTAGGTTAAAAGTAAATAGAGAAAAGACAAAAGAACAAAGATGGAGGAACAATAGATCAAAACACATTCTTTAAGTGCAACGATCTTTAATCTTACATCTATAATCTAAAATAAAATGAGCGCAATAAATCAAGGACACGTAAAATCAGAGGTTAATGAAAATGGAATTGCAACAATTGAATTTGGGCATCCATTAAGTAATTCATTGCCGGGTAAAATATTAAATCTTTTAGCAAAAACAATTACAGATGTTGGCGCACAAAAAGATGTGAAAGTGATCATTCTTAAATCAGCAGGAGAAAGAGCTTTTTGCGCTGGTGCAAGTTTTGATGAGTTAATTTCAATTAAAGATTTGGACACAGGAAAGGTTTTCTTTTCTGGTTTTGCAAGTGTAATAAATGCTTGTCGTAAATGTCCAAAATTAATCATTGGTCGTGTGCAAGGTAAAGCAGTTGGAGGTGGTGTTGGCGTTGCATCTGCAGTTGATTATTGTTTAGCAACAAAACACGCAGCAGTTAAATTGTCTGAATTAGCAGTGGGAATAGGTCCTTTTGTAGTTGGCCCTGCAGTAGAGCGTAAAATAGGTATGTCTGCAATGTCGCAGCTAACTATTAATGCAACTGAATGGCAAAGTGCTGAATGGGCGCGCGAAAAAGGGTTGTATGCTGATGTATACGCTTCTGCTGAAGAAATGGATGAAGCCGTGGATGTTTTAGCCAATAAATTAGCGAATTCAAACCCTGATTCTATGCGCATGTTAAAGAAAATTTTCTGGGAAGGCACTGAAACTTGGGATAACCTTTTAAAAGTTCGTGCAGCAATGAGTGGAGAATTGGTTTTGTCTGATTTTACAATCAATGCGATTAACTCTTTTAAAAAGAAATAGCGCAACGCCGTGAGTAACGATACAGGGATATTTGAAGGTTTAAATAGTCAAATTCTAATGAGAACAGTGATCATTATGGAAACATGCTGTGCACTGTTCTGTGGAATTACTTACCTAAAATTTCCGGGTCTGTTTTTTATGTATTTACCATGGTTTTTGGTTATTCATGCATTAACTGTAATGGCTTTGCCTTCTGTCTTCAGAAAATTAAATGAGGATTCAAAGCAAGACTTATTACATTATTCTGGCGTTGCTGAGCAAGAAAAAAATCTTCATGAAATAGATTTATGGGATCGCACCGTGGTGGGGTTTTATGTTTTTTCGAATGGAGTTATTTTGTTGATATGTACAAGCATATTATATTTCTAGATTAAACTCGTCGGTTTTCTACATTTCTCATTAAAAACTATTCAAATTGAATCTGTTTTTTCCCAATTTGGGATGAGATAAGTTTCTTTTTTTATTTTAAGATACTGTTTTTTAGTTGTTTATGGTTTTTGGAATAGATTTTTCTTTAAAAGGAAAAAACTGTTCCCATGAAAAGAATCATATATGTTATTATCCTAATTTTTATTTCCTTAAAGGCTAAATCTCAGGATATTAATTTTAACTATGTTATTTCAGAAGAGCTTGAGGTTTGTCAATCAAGTGTGCCTTTTGAACTGAGCATAATCAATAATACTGGAAGTGTGTTAAGTAACCCTACTTACGAAATTCAACTCCCAACAGGTATTATTTATGAGGATGGCAGTTTAATTGAGGTTACAGATCATGGCTTAGTTGCTTATGATGTTGATTTAAGTTCTGAATTGCAATTTATATCATCTGATATTCCAATTGGTGATAGTGTTAGATTTCAAATCAGATTCTTTGCAAAAATGGATGCCGTCGCTTTCCAAGAAAGTGGCGGCATTTTTAGAAATAATATTGTTGTTGTTCATGATGATGGGATGGAGTCTGATCTATCTTCAAGCTATAATATTTTGTACCCCTCACTTAATGTATTGGATTTAAGCCCTACTTCTCAAACAGTTTTGAGTGGAGACACGACAACGCGTAGTTTCAAAATTGTAAATGCTGGTTTTGGAAAAACTGATTTAGTATATATAACGGATGTTTTTTCAATGGGCGCTTCTTTAGTTTCTGTTGATATTGGTACAGTGGTTGGAGATACGATTATTCTTTCAGGTTCAGATTTTAATTCAATTGGAAACGGGGATAATTATTTAGACAATAATGAATCAATCATAATAGAAGAAACTATTGCAGTTTATAGCTGTTCAGATATTACTTCTTCATCAACTATTCGGGCATTTTGGGGTTGTGAGGAAACTTATAATTACTCTGCTAATAACTACGCACATGTTTCGGTAGATTTTCAAAGTCCAAATCTTAAATTGATTGCAGTAGAGGATTTAAATAGTTGTTTTGGCTCAGGTGCCGCAAGTGTGCAAGAATTGCAAATTGTTAATACGGGGTCAGGCAATGCAAGTGATGTTGTTCTCGATTTGTTTAAATCACTTGGGTCTGATTATGATGTCAGTATTTTTAGTCGTTTTGATGAAGAGTCTATTAGAGTTAAAGTTGGAGCTGGAGCAGCATGGGAAATTTTAACACCATTTGAAGCATATACTACGTTGGGGGACGGTGCGTATGAATGTTTAGGGGGGGCACCAATTGGGCGTGTCCTCTTAAACTTACCAGATATTTCACCTGCCGACACCGTTTTTGTTAAATGGGACATGTATTCGTGCTGCATTCAAGTCTGCGAAGATCAAAAGGTAAAGGGATGGAAGGCCGAGATTGAATATGCAGATGTTTGTGCATTAACAACATATAATAAAAGCCTGTTAGGACAAGGAGTAAATTCTCAATTAATGAGTTTTTTTACTGAAACACCTACAGACATTTATGATGGTGAACAAGAGGATTATACTTTTATCGTTTCCTCTTTCTCTAATTCTTTGCCTGAAAATGAAAATTCAGAGTATGTGGTAGAGTTTACTTTGGATGAAAACTTGACATTTCAAAGTCTTGTTTTTCAAAGTAATGGAGTTGAGTGGGTGCCAACATCTGTTGTATATGATGCACCAACGAATTTGGTTAGTGCAAAGTTTCCTGTTCCTATTCCTTTTACAGTTCCAAAAAGCGAAATTATTTTGACGCTCTCAGGTAGTTGCGGTTCACCCGGATGGAAAACCATTAAAATGGACGTGTTTTATAATCCAGATAATACCTGTGAAGGCAGTTGTTTGGTTCCGTTAGTTTGTGATGAAGAGGTAACAACTTACTTGCATTGTCCAATTTTGAGTTGTGAAGGATTACACTTTTTAAGTTATGATGCAGCCAGAATTAATTTTGGTTTACCAGATGCTGATTTGGATGGATTGCCTGATGACATTGGTGAATTGAATATGGCTTTGGTTAAATCAAATCGTGCAATGGTTGGTGATACTGTTCAGACTAGGGCTGTTGGTGAAATTTCTAGTGATGGAGATTCTTGGAGCTACGGAAAGTTAATCACTACAAATAATTATGGGGCAAATCTCAGTTTAATTTCTGTTCGTGTAGAGGTTTATGACGCTAGCACAGAGCTATCCTATGTGGTGGATGGTTTACCTGCTATTTCAACAATTTCTGGTAGCGAACAGGAATTTGAGGTTAATTTATCCATATTATCACTGTCAGACTTAAATCCTGATTTAGTTGGATATAGCTATAGTAATGGCGATTCTTTAAAGGTTATAAGTAATTATGAAGTCGTTAGCTCAATTGCTGGATTGATTAAAGAAACGCTTTGGGAAAATGATTTTTATATAAGTGGCGTTGCTGATCCCGGTGGAGATGAAAAATTACAGTGCGATCAGCATTTTGCTAGAACAACATTGATTGGGTATTCATGGCGAAATGACAACGGAACTAACAATACGATTCGTTCTTGTTCTAAAAACATTACGCAAAGCATAGGGCTTAGTATTGGCGATTGTTGTAGTAATTATGCTGGCGGCAATTTATTTCCAAATGAGTATCGTCATTGGGGATATATTAAAGAGGCGAAAGTTGTAATACCAGATAATTATGCATTGGTAAATACCTTTTTTCGACAGGTTAGAACACGCAAAACAAATTCTACATCTACTCAAACTTTGACATCAATTGTGCCTGATTTAGTTATTGGCGACACGCTTTATTACAATTTGGAACAATACTACTCTGACGGAGGTTTTGCATTTGGAGATGATGGCTTTAACGGACTATTGCGAATAGAACTAGCGCCAAACTGTGATGTGCCTCAAGGTGTTTACGAACCTGTTGAATGGTTTTTTAATTATCAAAAATCTGCCAACTTGGGGTCAGGTGAAACAGGTTATATTGGAGGTGGAAATGATCAAGTAAGGTACATTCCATCAAATTTAGAGTTAACCTCATCAAACCCTTGGGTGGATGCAAATACGCGAGAGGTGGAATGGGATTTGAAAGTTCAAAACACTTCCTCTTCAGATGCTGCTTACACTTGGGTACATATTGACGCTCCTGAAAACTTAACAATTAATTCAGTTACCAATGATGCAACTGGAGAAACATTACCAATGACCTCTGATTTGTTTTTGGTTGGTACTATTAATGATGGTAGCACAAAAAATCTTTCAGTTCAAGGAACAATAACAAATTGTGATACACTTCTTTTTGATGTTTATGCGGGGTATGAATGTGTTGGTTATCCTGATGATTTTGCAAGTTTTGAATGTAATATCTCTGATATGGTTCTTTATGTAGAACCCAAACCAAGTGCTTTTCAAGTGAGACTATATTCTGAGCCTTTGATGGATGATCCTTGTAGTCCGCTAGTGGAGGTTGCCTTGGAAATATCAAGTGTTAAAATTGCCAATATGTACGATATGTCAATTACAGCTGTGGTACCAAGTGTTGATAAAATTGCGGTTGAAGCGGATAGTAGTTATTTCAAATACAACATGGATAATTCTTATACTTCCATACCAGATCCATCCTTAACTGATTCTATTTATTTTTATGACATTAATATCTACGATCCAAGTTTTTCAGCAGATGGTATTCCAGGTGTTTTGGATTTGTCAAATAATAGATATGCACTAAAAACTACCACTTTATTAGGCGCCGAGTTTCTGCAAGGAGATTACATTCAATTTCAAATCAATGGTAAAAATGCCTGTGCAACTGATTTGCCTACCATCTTTTTAGATTATGATCCTAATAGTTTATTTATAAAAGATAATACCGCAGGGCTTCATGTTTATTCTGGTGATAATTGGAGTGCTTCGTGGGGAGATTATGACAATGATGGATTTGAGGATATTTTTGTGCCAAATAAAAATGCCGCAGAACCAAGTGCACTATATCATAATAATGGAGATGGAACACTTTCTCGCATTTATTCAGGAGATATTGCAAATGATTTGGGTGAATCTGTTTCATCTACCTGGGGAGATTATGACAATGATGGCGACTTAGATTTATTTGTTGCGAATAATACGTATTCAAAAAATAAATTGTATCAAAATCAAGGGGATGGTACCTTCATTTCATTGACTGAAGATCCAGTTGTTGATTTGGGAGTTTATTCACATTCTTCAAGCTGGGCAGATTATGATAATGATGGGCATCTAGATTTGGTTGTATCAGACATTCACCCAACAAATTTTAATTTCCTTTTTCATAATAATGGCGACGGTAGTTTTGAAGAAGTAGCATCAAGTGTTATTTGTCAAACAGCAAGTTCCGCTGTGGGAGCAAGTTGGGCGGATTATGATAATGATGGCGATCAAGATTTGTTTATTGCCAACACTAACGGAGAGAACAATAACTTATATAGAAATGATGGAGGAGTATTTGTCGCTGTTGAAACTGGAGACATAGTGAATGATGGGGGGCATTCAATTGGTGGAACTTGGGGTGACTACGATAACGATTTGGATCTAGATTTACTCGTTACAAATTCGCGAATGGTTGAACCTAACTTCTTTTATGAAAACAATGGAGATGGAACTTTTACGAAAATAACTACGGGAGTAATCATTTCCAATTTTGGCAATTCTCACGGTGCATCTTGGATGGATTATGACAATGATGGAGATGTTGACTTGTTAGTAGCCAATGATCAAGCAAATAAAAATTTCTTATTCACTAATAATGGAGATGGAAGCTTTACTAAAGTTACAAATGCAATAACAGAAGAAGAGTCAAATTCTTACGGTACCGCTTGGGCAGATTATGACAATGATGGTGACTATGATTTGCATATATCAAACCATAGTGGAACCACTAATGACTTTTTTATTAATGAGAAAGGTGCGTGCAATAATTATATAGGTATTCTTTTAGAAGGTTGCAATTCTAATCGATCAGGTATTGGCGCCAAAATAAAAGTAAAAGCATCAATTTTAGGAGTTGATACTTGGCAAATTCGTGAAATAAGTGCACAAAACAGTGCATTAGGAGGGCAAAACTCACTAAAAGCCATTTTTGGATTGGCAGATGCAGCAATAATAGACAGTTTAGTTGTTAAATGGCCGTCAGGCTTAACGCAGGTACTCACCGATCAATTAGTAAATCAGTCAATTACCATTAATGAAGATTGCGGAGCAAAAATTTGCGGTTTTATTTTTTATGATGAAAACGGAAATGACGTGCAAGATGAGGGAGAGTTAGGTATTCCAAATAAAAAACTAATCATTACACCCGGAGATATTGAAGTATCAACTAATCATGACGGATATTATCAATTATATGTGACGGATGATATTTATAATATTCAACTTGCAGAAGATGCGGATTGGACGCAAACATACCCAATGGTAGAATCGTTTTATGAAGTAGATGTAAATTCGGAAATAACAACAGAGTATTGCGGAAACGATTTTGCGACTATTCCAACTTGCATGGATCCTGATTTAACACTTGATGTTGGTGCAACTGCATTTCGAAGAGGGTTAACGAATGATTTATTAGTGAAAATTGAAAATGAAGGTGCTTTTAGTGCGGAATCAACCATTGAATTAGAGTTGAAGTTTTCAGATAACACCTATTTGCAAGGAGAGGATTGGTATTCAGTAACAGAGCTGGAAGGATATAGAACTTATACGTATATAATTGATTCTTTAGATCGTCTTTCAGATACTTTGCTGAGGTTGGTTGACTCTGTTGATGCTCTTGCTGCATTGGATGAAGCCGTAACATTAAATGCGAGTATAAACTACCTAGGAACTGAGTGTAGTGTAGAAAATAACGAAGTAAATATTTATGATGTGGTGGTTGGTTCTATTGACCCCAATGATAAACAAGTATTGGTTAAAAATCATTTAGGATCGAGTCATGTTCAGCGCGGAGATACAATTTTATATAAAATTCGGTTTCAAAATGTTGGAAATTATGCTGCAAGAAGGGTGCTCATAACAGATACGCTTTCACCTTATTTAGATTGGTCAACCATTGAAATTTTAGAATCTGGTCATTCTTTTTCTACCTCAATTGTTGACGGAATTATAACTTGGGTTAATAATAATATTGAACTACCAGACTCAACAAGTGATCCTGAAGGAAGTTGTGGAAGTGTTAGTTTCAGTGTAAGATTGAGAGAAGACTGTCCATCATTTTCAATTGTCGAGAATAAGGCATCCATTCAATTTGATTATAATGAGTTTATTATAACGAATAACACAGAATTATTAATTGTGCCGATAGCAAACTTTGATAATAATCTGTTTATTTATCCTAATCCAACTAATGTCGAAGCTGAAATTCGTGTATTGGGCGAGCTTGAATATCCACTGGAAATTGAAACAATTCAAGTAAGTGATGTCAATGGACGAAACATACTTTTTGAGCAAGTAAATGAAGATCATTATCAATTGAGAGTGAATGATTTTAAGTCGGGGATTTATACCGTTAGCGCGAATACCGTTGATGGAGAGCGATATCATGGTCGATTGATAGTTCCATGATCATAAAAAGGAGAATATCTATTCCATTCATAGCTTAATAACCATTATCTTTGCACAAACATTTTCAAATGGATATTACAGTTGACAAGATTAAAGAAGCGCTCAAAAAGGTAATTGAGCCCGATCTTAAAAAAGATATTATCACACTCGATTTAGTGTCAGACATTAAAGTTGAAGGAAATCAGATTAGTTTTGAAGTAAAGGTTTTTAACCCAGCCATGCACGCTAAAAAGCGAATGACTGAGGCATTAGAATTTCAGTTGGAACGTGCTTTTGGAAAAGATGTGGATGCTAATATTTCATTGGTTCCATTGCCAAAAGAAAAAGAACCTGAGGTTAGAGCTATTCTTTCTAACGTAAAACATGTTATTGCTGTAGCAAGTGGAAAAGGTGGAGTAGGAAAATCAACTATTACATCTAATTTGGCCGCAGGTTTAGCTAAACAAGGTTATAAAGTTGGTTTGGTTGATGCAGATATTTACGGACCATCTGTGCCTACAATGTTTGATGTTGTTGGTGGCAGACCACAAGGAATTGAAAAAGATGGTAAAACATTAATTCAACCATTAGAATCATACGGAGTAAAATTATTATCAATCGGATTCTTTTCTGATCCTGATCAAGCAGTTGTTTGGAGAGGTCCAATGGCTACTAAGGCTTTAAATCAAATGTTTAAAGACGCAGATTGGGGAGATTTAGATTTTATGATTGTTGATTTACCTCCAGGAACTGGTGATGTACACTTGACTTTGGTTCAAAATGTTCCATTAACAGGTGTGGTTGTTGTAAGTACACCGCAAGAGGTGGCTTTGGCTGATGCTCGTAAAGGAATTAACATGTTCCGAATGGACTCATTAAAAGTTCCTGTTTTAGGCATTGTAGAGAATATGGCTTGGTTTACTCCGGAGGAATTGCCAGATAATAAATACTATATTTTTGGGCAAGACGGAGCAAAGAATTTGGCAGAACAAATGGATGTGCCATTAATGGCTCAAATTCCACTAATTCAAAGCGTACGTGAAGCCGGAGATGTTGGTCGTCCAGCAATTCTTCAAGATAATACAGTGTCATCACGTATTTTTGATGATTTTGTTCGTAAATTTGTGCAAAGCGTTGAAAAAGAATAATATGGAGGACTTAGAAAAGATTGAAATTGCCTTGCAGTCTATTCGTCCGTTTTTACAAAAGGATGGCGGTGACGTAGAGTTTGTTGAAATGACAGATGATATGGTTGTAAAGGTTCGTTTGCTCGGCGCTTGTGAAACTTGTTCAATGAGCGCTATGACGCTTAAGGCAGGAATTGAGGAGTCAATTAAAAACGTTATTCCTGAAATTGCACACGTTGAGGCCGTTTAACTGACTTATCTCAGTCTTTTTCAAAACAATTTACAGAATTCAAGTGTTATAATTTGGTTACTTTTGCAACCAAAAAACAAATCGAGCTCTCTTTCAAAAGATTCTCAGTAGATATATTTAAGCTGAAATGATAGAAACAGATATAATTATTATCGGTGCTGGTCCAGTAGGATTATTTACCGTTTTCGAAGCAGGTTTATTGAAATTAAGATGTCATTTAATTGACTCTTTGCCACAACCAGGTGGTCAGTTGACCGAGATTTATCCCAAAAAACCAATTTACGATATCCCAGGATATCCTACTATAGATGCAGGTGAATTGATTGACAATTTAATGGCGCAAATTGAGCCGTTTAAACCTGAGTTTACTTTGGGCGAATCTGCCGTTACGATTGATGAAACAGAAGATGACCAATTTATTGTAACAACAAATAGAGGAACAAAACATAAAGCACCAATTATAATGATTGCTGGCGGTTTAGGTGTTTTTGAACCGCGTAAACCTCCTGTAGCTAATTTAGAGAAATTTGAAGATCATGGGGTGGAGTATATTATTAAAGACCCCGCTTTTTATCAAGACAAGAAAGTTGTGGTTGCTGGTGGTGGAGATTCTGCTTTAGATTGGTCAATTTATTTAGTAAAGAATAATATTGCGTCAGAATTATCATTGGTGCACCGAAGAAATTCATTCCGCGGACATTTGGATTCTGTACAACAAGTAATGGACTTGGCTGCTGAAGGTAAAATTAATTTAATTACTGAGGCAGAGGTTATCGGAATTCAAGGAGAGGATAATGTTGAGTCTGTAACAATTAAGCATAAAACTCAAGGAGAAATCACTAAAGAGGCGGATCATTTTGTGCCTTTGTTCGGGTTAAAACCAAGCTTAGGGCCAATTGGCGATTGGGGATTAGAAATTGAAAAGAACGCAATAGTAGTTGATACACGTGATTATTCAACTAACCGTCCAGGTATTTATGCTATTGGTGATGTAAATCAATATGAAGGAAAGTTAAAATTAATTTTATGTGGATTCCATGAGGGAACAATTGCAGTTCAATCTGCCTTTGCGCGTATTCATCCAGATAAAAAGAATGTACTAAAATATACTACCGTAAATGGTGTAAATGGATTTTAGTATTCCATAAGATATAATTAAAAAGCACCTCATTTTGAGGTGCTTTTTTTTTGATTGTAAATTGTTTTTTCTTCTTCAAAATTCAATTTCGTCTATTCCTAAATTGAATCAGCCTATTCCTAAATTAAACCTAATTAAAGTGTTTATTGCCCATTAAATTTGTTGCTGAACCTGAAACTTTCCTACGTATTTTTAATAGTGTTAATACAGAGAAGTTCGTTAATTTTTTAGATTATGGGATTTATAAAAGAATGGGGCATGATTGCCGGATTCGCTGGATTGGCACTTGGTGCAGTTGTTTTTCTTTTCAGAGAAGTAATTAGAAAAAAAATATTTTCAAAATTATCAAAGAAGCAATCATTCACAATCCTGCTTGTGGTTATGGTGCTAATTACAGGGTTATCTGTTTATTCAATTAACCTTTATTTCAGTAGTGAATCAGATGGCCGAGGACAATTAACAGTCTTAGTGCATGGCGAAAACGGAAAAGATGATGTTGTTTTGCCAAATCGTGGAGAGGTTAAATTGATTTATGGAGATGCCATTGTGGTGGAGAAAATAAATGATAAAGGAGAGGCTACTTTTAAACAACTTCCTGCAGAATTTTTTGATGAGAAAGCAACCGTTGAAATATTGTTTTCTGACCCTGAAGGAGAACCATATAGCGTTGCTTATCCTGATTCTGTATATCATCTTACCGCACATCAGTACATTCCACTTGAGGTTAAGTTAGCTGGATTGCACGAAATCAAAGGAATTGTAAAGGATTTTGAAACAGGTGAATTTATTGATAGTGCAAGGGTTAGCATTTTAGGAGCTGAAACATATTCTAACGAATTTGGAGAATACTTTTTAACCATTCCTGCAGAATTACAGAAACAATTTCAAACTATTCGTGCCATGAAAGAAGGGTATAGCCCTGTTGAGCTCACTGATATACCTACACAAACAGAGAATGAATTACCAATTCTATTGAAGAAAAAAGTAATGTAATGCTAAGGTTTTACAATCTTATAATTTGTTTTCTATTCTTATTTTATTCTTCAGCCCAGCAGGTTGATTTGGATGGTACAGTTTCTATTCATAATAGCGGTTACCACACAAGTAAAGTTCAATTTTTAGAAAATGTACTCATAACGGCACCGTTTTCAAAACCTGGTGTTTCTGATGCTCACGGTAATTTTAAATTAACTGTGGTTGGTATTCCTAAAGGAACTAACCTAAAGTTGAGTGTTGAAAAGCAAGGGTATGAAATTGTAAATTCTAAAATGTTAGAACAGGTGGTGCTAGGGAGCAAGGCTCCAGTCCATGTTTTTTTAATAGAAAAAGGAGGATTAATTGCAGCACAATTAGAGCTTTTAAATATTAGCAAAGCGGCGCTCTATCAAAGAAGAGATTCAATTATTCAAGTATTGAGGTCAGATCAAATTGAGAGTGAAAAAATGATTAAAAACCTTGAAGAACGTTTTCAGCAAGAAATTGCTGATCGAGAGGAGGCAGAACTATTACTGAATAGCAGAATCTATGAATTAGAAAAGCAATTACCTGCATTTACCTTAAAGTTAGCACAGCAAAACCTTGATTATGCATCTGATATTTATATCGCTGCCTATGAATATTTTCTGGACGGAGATATTGAAAAAGTGATACAGTTGCTTAATAATAACACCTTGTCTGAAATTACGCAAAAAGCGAAAGAGCAGATAATGAAAGGTAATGAGCTAAAAGAACAAGGGGAGGAAATTAAGCGAAAGGCGATTCAACAATTAGAGGAGAATATTCGTAATTATGAATTACGAGCCGAGATGTTCTTACTTCGTTTTGACTATGAAAAGTCAATAGAAGCATATGATTCAATATTATATATCATGGAACAAAATGAGTTTGATCCAATTCGCATAAGCTTAACGTATGATTATTCTGCTCAATTACAAGTTCAACTAATGGATCAACTATTAGATCAAGACTTAGATTATGACTATGATGAAATGCAAATCAAGATTGATAAATTGATATTATATCAGCAAAAAGCGCTAGAACTTGGAGTAAAAGAATTAGGGGAAACGGATATTCAATTAGCAATACTTTATAGTCATTCAAGTGAAGTTTTAATGAAATATTGTAATCTAGAAGATTCAGCATTTGCATGTGTTGGAGAGGTGGTAAGTATATTGAGCAGTGGAATCATGGATAGCCCTGAGGAAGTAAATGCCTTGGTGGAAGTTGCTGCATTTATGGGTGAATTCAGTTTTTATGCAGAATCAATTAAAGAGGAAGAAGATTATATTGAAACGAGTCAGATTTGTTACGAAATGGCAATTATTTTTTGCGAGGGATTAGAAGATTCTGAACAACAATTGGGTGAGATATATAGTCAAATGTCTCGAGAATCTTGGTTGGAAAGAAATGAAAGTAAAGCGTATTTGGAAATGAGTAATAACTACTTTCGAAGCACGTTAGATTCGCTTGATCCTGTATTAGCAAAATCCAATGCCGAATTAGGTAATATATTAGAGTTTTCTGAACTAGACAAAAGCTTAGAGTTATTAAAAGAGGCCTCGTTAATTTATGAACATGTGCAAGGTTTAAGCACTTATGATTTTTATTACCAAGAACGCATAGAGACGTATCAAGATATAGCTTTTTGCTACCAGTTAAAAGATGATTATGATAGTGCAATTATCTATCATTATAAAAATATTGATGCAATTGAAAAAGCGTCATTATCTGATTTAGATTGGTTTTCGAGATATGATTTGATAATCGATTTTTATACGAATATTGAGGACTATCAACAAGTTGTCAATTATAATCAAAGATATTTGGAGGAGGAAAAAAAGAGAGGGATTCAATTGAATTGGCATGATTTATTTTTGGATGATTTGGTTGAAGCATACACGGCTTTGAATAAATATGATAGTGCACATTTCTATTTAACAGAATTGGTCGAGATGTATAAGGGGACTAATGCTGTTGGAGAACCGTCATCAATTTGTGTTTATTATCAGCATGAACGGGCTAAAGTAAACTTGAAGTTAGAAAAGTTTGAAGAAGCTATAATTGATGGGCAAACGGTACTAAGCTATTATTCTATAGATGAGTATCAAGAACTTTATGTTTTAGAAAGTGCAGAGATTCATGAGGTATTGGCAGATGCATATGAACAGTTAGGAGATTTTAATTTGACCTTGGAGCATTTGGAGAAATTAAAAAAAATACGGAGACAAACACGTGATTATAATGAAGATTGGAGAAAGGATAGAAAACAAGATAAAAAGAGGATCAAAAAATTGAAAATGTGAATGTAGTATCAATTGGACTTCGTGTAAACTTGTTTATCTTTGCCAAAAAAAAGCATTACGATCATGGCAGACGATATGATTACCGTACACATAATTGATAGAGAAGGAGTAACACACGATTTAGAAGCTCCAACAGACATGAACATGAATATTATGGAAGTATGTCGTTCCTATGAATTGCCTGTGGAAGGTCGTTGTGGTGGTATGGCAATGTGTGCAACTTGTCAATGTTATTTAGAATCTGAAACAGATTTGCCAGAGCAATCTGATGCTGAATTAGACATGTTGGATGAGGCCTTCTTCGTAGAAGATAATAGCCGATTAGGGTGTCAAATACATGTTTCAGAAGAGATTGACGGCATAGTATTAAGGTTGGCGCCTGAAGGGAATTAATCGCTGTTTAAATTTGTAATTTTCTTGAATAGAAGGAGTTACGAGCTGTATTTTTATTCTTGTATTTTAACATTATCGATTTTTGTGTTAAATTTTGAATAAAGAAAAAATAAATTTCAATTTTTTGAATTTCAAATTTTCTAGGACTTAACTGTTTTAACAAGATAATAGAGTGTCGTGCGAGTCTTATAAACAATTGGCATTTAATTTCTACTATTGACATTGGTAATAAATTGCTGTATGTTTACAACCAATTAGACCTCAAAATCTAACAAACCGTAACCTCCATGAACCAAAAATACGCAACGTAAATGTTGTTGTATTAACCTTATGTATATTAGAATAATTGCCCTTACTCTTTTCTAATATCCTTTAACTGTTTCTGCGGATGTTGACTTTTATATAAGAAAAATGAAAGCAATATTTTTTATTACAATGCTCTCCCTTTTAAGCACTTTCAGTGCCTATTCTCAAATCGTGGGTCCCTATGTTGGAATCGATTATGCCACAGATTATACCAATCCTACTTCGGGTGCCGCATGTACCGGAATTGCAACGATAAATGCAGCTATTGGAGATGCGGATTTTATTAATGGTGCGGCAGAAGTGCCTTTAGGATGGTCTTTTTCTGGAACTTGGAACAGTGGAACAACTTATTATGACGAACCAGGACCTGATTTGTTATTAGTTTCATTACATACTTATACCGAATCTTGGGATGTTGCATTGCGAATTTCAGATGGCACCACAACAGCTTTTTTATCTTATGATTTGACAATCGTAACGTCAAATGCATCCGGTTCATTAGCCGCGTGCGGAGCTGTTTACGCAGGGCCTTATAATTATGAACGCCCAAGTCAAGAAGTTGATTTTGCTTCTTTTGTTATTCCTCCAGGTGAAGGTGTGATTGGTGTTATATTTGAGCCAACTGCGGATGGAGCGGCAAATCCAGACCCTCATGGAGTAATTGTTATACAAGAAACTGTTTGTGATTCACTCGATATAGGAGAACATGCTACAGAAATGTGCTTTGGAGATGAATTATTGTTAGATGCAATATCAGAAAATGACGGTTTTATTACTTGGGATGGTGGTGTAACGGATAGTGTTGCTTTTGTGCCACCATTGGGTGTTACTACTTACACCGCTACAAGTGATACAGATGCGGATTGTGAATTTGAGGTTGAAATAACCGTAAACCCTACACCTGTAATTGATATTGTAGATCCAGGAACGATATGTGACGTGACTTTTGATTTAAGTACATTAGTTGTGACAGATGTTGGGGGAGGTGTTTTCCCAATAACTGAATTTTATGCCGTGGAGCCCGATAGTGTAGATCAAGTTACAGGCTTGTGGCCAGGAGATTTAATGGTGGAAGGTGATACCGTTTATGTAGTTATTGGAGAAGATGGGAGTGGATGTTTTGATGTGGCTCCTTTTTGGGTTGACTTTGCTGAATCTGCAAATGCTGGACCTGATAATACAGACGACCTATGTAGCTCTCCAGGATCAATGATTAATCTAAATACATTATTAACAGGAGCAGATGCAGGTGGAACTTGGACAGATTTGACAGGCAGTGGTGCATTTGATCCGCTTACGGGAGAATTAATAGGAGATGGATTAATGCCAGGAGATTATGTCTTTAGATATGAAGTTTCTGAAGCGCCGTGCATTGGTGATGAAGCAGATATTACAATTACAGTGTTGCCAGACCCAATTATTGATGCTGGTCCAGACCAAACCATGTGTTTAGGAGATATTATCACCGTTTCTGGTTCTGGAGGGTTCACTTATCTATGGGATGGCGGAGTTATTAATGGTTTGCCTTTTTCGCCAGCCTTAACAACAACTTATACCGTTGTTGGAACAGATATAAACGGATGCTCTAATACAGATGAACTTGAAATTACTGTCAACCCGTCACCGGCTGTTGACGCAGGTGAAGATTTGATATTATGCGAAGGAGAAGATGCCGTTTTAAGTGGCAGTGGTGCCATTGACTATTTATGGACAGATGGGATTGTTGACGGGGTTGCTTTTACGCCACCTGCAGGAACAAATGTTTATGTTGTAACAGGAACAGATGCTAATGGCTGTGAAAATTCAGATGAAGTTGAGGTAACAGTGAATGAATTACCAAATGTAACTGCACCTGATGATTTTACTGTGTGTGACGGAACAGCAATTACGTTGTCTGCCGTTGGTGCTCCAGCATTAACATGGGACGGTGGAGTTATTAACGGAGAATCATTTATTCCAGAAGGAACTGCGGTTTATACAGTTATGGGAACCAATGAATTTGGTTGTGAAAATTCTGATGATGTAACCGTTACTGTTGAGCCATTACCAAATATTGTATTTCAAGGTGATATATTAGTAGGATGTGCGCCACTTGATGTAACCTTCACTAATTTGTCAATGCCAGGAGGTACTGATTGTAGATGGATTATTGAAGGAAATATTATTGAAGGGTGTGGTCCAATTACATATACTTTTACAGAGTCAGGTTGTTTTGATGTTACTTTTGGTATGACCTCTGCAAGTGGCTGTTATACTGAAAAAACGTATTCAAGCTATGTTTGTTTAGATGAAACCCCAGACGCTTCGTTTTATGTAACACCTTCTGTTTTAGATGGCTCAAATCCAGTAGCGCAATTTCATAATACCACAACAGGAGCGATAAGTTATGAATGGAGTTTTGGTGATGGTACTGCTGGAAGCTCTGATATTAATCCTGATCATTTATTCCCGCCAGACTATGGGGAGTATAATGTTGAACTAATAGCATCATCAGTAAATGGTTGTACGGATGCAGCCTATTTAACCGTTAGAGTTTTAGAGGATATATTGTACTATGTGCCGAACACATTTACACCTGACGGAGATAATTTTAACGAAACTTTCAAACCAATATTCACTTCTGGGTTTGATCCTTATGATTATCATTTACTTATTTATAACCGTTGGGGAGAAATTGTATTTGAATCATTTAATGCAGCTCACGGTTGGGACGGAACCTATGGTGACGGAGCAATTTGTGAAGATGGAGTTTATGTTTGGAGCATAGAATTTGGAGATATTAATGATGACAAGAAGCACAAAGAGTCAGGTCACATTTCATTACTTAAATAACACTATTAAATATATTTATCATGAAAAAAATATTTTATTTAGTCTTAATCATTTGTTTTAACCTCACTGGCTTTGCACAAGTGCAACAGCTTTTTTTATCTGCAGAATTGGAAAATGATGACATCAGTCCAATTTTAGAAGGAGATTATTCTTTACTTGAAGTAAATGAAGGATATTGGGAGGAAATACTTCGTACACATCCAACAACTTTAACGGTAGAAATTCCATTTAAAGATGATGTTCTTTTACTAGAATTAGAAGAGGTTAATCTAGTCAATGACGATTTGGTTATTAGAACAGCTACTGGTCAAGATGTTGTTTATAATGAAGTATCACGTAGTATTTTTTATCGTGGAACATTTGATGGATATGCAAATTCGCATTTTGCCTTTAGTGTACTTAACAATGAAATAATTGGTGTCGGTTCTATTCCTGGAATTGGAGATGTAAACCTTGGGAAACTTGGGCATATGGATGAATATATTTTTTTTCCAGAAGATGCTTTGAGCAGACAAAATGACTTTGAGTGTAAAACTTCTGATGATTCACTAGTGGGCATTGAGATGAATCCTGGTGGTGGCGGTGGTGGCCCAACAAGAGATCCTGGTGATTGTATGGGACTTTATTTTGAGGTAGATCATGATATTTTCTTAGATAAAGGAGGAGTAATTGGCGCAACAGACTATGTTACAGCAATGTTTAATGAGATTTACATTTTGTATGATATTGATGGAATGACGGTATATCTTTCTGACATTCTTGTTTGGGATGCAGTGAGTCCATATGATGGAATTACGTCTACTACAACATTGTTAAATTTATTTGGAACTACTACCCCAATTTGGGATGGTGACCTTGGACACTTTGTTTCTTATAGAGGGAATGGAGGATTAGCATGGTTAAATGTTATTTGTCATCCAGATCAAGCCTTAAGAAAAGCAGTAAGTGATATTAACTCATTCTTTTCTGAGGTTCCTGTTTATTCTTGGACAATAGAGGTTGTTGCACATGAAATGGGACATAATTTCGGATCGCCACATACACATGCTTGCGCTTGGAACGGAGATGGAACCGCTATAGATGGATGCGGTCCTGCAGCAGGTTATGATGAAGGATGTGACGCACCAATACCACCTTCAGGAACAATAATGAGTTATTGTCACTTGATTGGAGCTGGAATTGATTTAGGTTTAGGCTTTGGTACACAACCGGGCGCCTTAATGCGATCTAAAATTGACGAAGGTGACTGTTTAGATGGGTGTGATTTAAATCCATTTATGGATATTGAAATTATTGACGGAGAACTAGTTGGTCCGCATTGTGAAGGAGATTCTATTTACGCCCAAATAACAATTTATAGCAATGGAAATGATGACTTAACAACATTAGATATATTGGTGTATTTAGATGGTGTGTTGGAAGAAACAATTGCTTGGACAGGTTTACTTGAAGAGGATAGTTCTGAAGTGGTGCCATTAACACCAATGCTTTTACCACCGGGTTCTTATGTTATTGAGGCGGAGCTTGCAAATCCTAATGGTGTGGAAGATGGAGTAGTAGGAAATAATAATTTTGAAATTGAATTTGATGTAACAGGATATCCTACAGTTGATTTAGTTTCAGCAACTGATGCCTCATGCTTTGGTGTAGAGGATGGAGCAATTGATGTAGATGTTAGTGGAGGAACACCAGGTTATACATTTGCATGGGACAATGGAGCAGGTGCGGTAGAAGACCCCGTAGGGATTGGTGCAAACACCTATACCTTAGTTGTAACGGATGATGCAGGATGTGAAGTGACATTGGTACAAGAGTTAACGCAACCTACAGAGATTGTTATTACAACAGAAGTTCTAGCAAATCCTGATTGTTTTTATGATGAAACTGGAGAGATAGAAGCAAGTGCTGTTGGAGGAACACCTGGATATACTTATCTATGGTCCTTTGGTGGAGATGCTGCCATTGAAACAGGTTTAACTAGTGGCGAGTATGTTGTAGTTGTTACAGATGATAATGATTGCTCTTCTAGCGATACTGTTGAAATTGTTTCTCCACCAGAATTGATACTTGAAACTGAAGTGATACAAGCTGCATGCGGAGTAGATGACGGAGGGATTATTACTACAGTTGTTGGTGGCGTTCCTGGATATGATTATGATTGGTCAACCGGAGCTACAAGTGCTGATTTGATTGATGTTTTATCAGGAACTTATGATGTGATTATAACTGATGAGAATGGATGTATTATAGAAAGCGAAATTTTTGTGCCAGAAGATCCTGCTCCAGAAATTGTTATTGAAACGATTATCAATATTAATTGTTTTGGAGATGAAGTGGGGGAGATTATTGTGTCTGGAGTAAATATTAGTGGTGTTGCAGAATACAATTGGTCAACTGGTGCAACTGGAACAGATTTAACTGGTGTTGGAAGTGGAGATTATACGGTAATATTATCTGATGATAGTAACTGTACAGATGAAGAGGTGATTACAATTGTTGAAAATGATGAAATCGTTATCGATCCTTATATCACACCAATATCTTGTAATGGTTTTATTGATGGAGAGGTGATTGTGGCTGTTGAAGGTGGTGTTCCGGGATATGAATATGACTGGTCAACAGGTGCTATAACTGCCGGGATAGATGATCTAGGTCCTGGTACTTATGAAATTACAATTACAGATGAATTGGATTGTATTCAAACATTAGAAGTTGAAATTATTGAGCCGGATACAATTTCAATAATTGGAGATTCTGACAACGAGTATTGTGATGGAGAAAACGGTTTTGTTGATTTGACGGTGACCGGTGGTACTCCAATTTATGAATATGCATGGTCAACTGGTGCAACAACTGAAGATCTTGATGGCTTATCTGCTGGAATTTATAATGTTTTAATTACAGATGTTAATGGATGTACAAATTCATTTGGTGTAATACTTGATAATATCGACAATTTTGAAGCCGATATTTCGCAAGTAAATCCATTGTGTTATGGTGAAGCAAGTGGAACAGGAACAGTTGATGTTATGTCAGGAACAAGCCCTTATACGTATGAATGGTCAGACGGACAAATAACAGAAACAGCAGTTGGTTTATTACCTGATTGGTATACCGTAATTGTAACAGATGCAAACGGATGTACAGACGAATTTGAGATTGAAATTACTTCACCAGATGAAATTGAGGTGGCTTCCTCAGTATCAAATGAGGTGTTTGGTGGTGATGGATTTATTACAACCACAACCATTGGCGGAATTCCTGGATATACTTATTTGTGGAGCACAGGAGCAACAACCGAAGATATTGAAGATTTAGATGCTGGAACATATACGTTAACGGTGACTGATGCTAATGGATGTTCCGTTACTTTTGTTTATGTAGTGGATAGCCAATTAAGCTTAGATGATTTTGGAGATAATGTATTTGTTATTTACCCTAATCCTGCTCAAAACGAAATTTGGATTGCTAATGAGAGTGATATGTCAATCAATTCTGTCAAACTATACAACGCAGTTGGTCAATTAGTTTATGAAGAGAATACAGAAGACAATGTCGGGCAGCAATATGTAGATGTGTCTTATTTTTCTAATGGGGTATATTTTGTGGTGTTAGATATTGATGGTAAGTTGGCAAAGTCTAAAGTACTCATTCAGAAGTAGCGGGATTAATCAACTCCTTTTATTTGTATTAATGTTGTAAAAGAGCTTTTGTATTGCATTTAAGCTATTTATTTTGAGCGTTTTTATTTCCGTTAGCTAATTCCTTTTTTACCTTTGCTTTTATCTAGTAAATAGATTAAACGTTAATTTTTAACCCCAATAAATGTCACAAAGAAGGACTCCTGAAGAAATTAAACGCTCGTTTGAAATGGCCAAAAAAATGGCACAGCGCGCTAAGAAAAAGGAGAATGAGGTAAGTGTGAAATATGCTAAAAATGCCTTAATTGTTCTTGCAATAATACAAGCACTTGTAGCTACATATTATATTTCGGAGGCGCCTTGGCTGACGTTAAATATTTTTATTGAAGCCGCAATTGGAGCTACTTTTTTAGGTTTGTATTTTTATGCAAAAAATGAACCTGTTCGTGCATTTATGATTGCAATTATTGTGTACGGTGCCATTATACTCATTATGGCAGCTGTTAATTTTGCAACAATATTCACAGCAATATTCTTAAAAGCAATCGTCATTGCGATATTAGTCACAGGTTTAACGGCTGCTAAAAAATTGCCTAAACCAAAACCTGAGATTACAGATGATTTGTTGGATGATGACTTATAGGACTAGTATTACGGGAATTATTTTGATTTAAAATTTCGGTTTCATTGGTAATTTTCATAGCTTTAAGTAACCTAAAAAATCCAGCATGAATAATTCCTTAAAATCTATTGTCTTTCTGTTCTTCATATCAATTTCATCTATTAATGCCAATGGTCAAGTCTTTAAGCATGGAGTAGGAGCTCAGCTCGATATTTTTTCTTTTAAAGAGTCCTATACAGATGTTACGGGTTTAAATCATCCAGTTTCGGTATCTGCAATACCTGGTTTAGTTTATAAAGCAAGCTTATCCCTCTATGCAAGTAAGACGAGGCATTCGCATATTTCTATTGCCTCGTATCCATTTATAGGTTATTATGCCAATTCGATTGATGCAAGTAAATTAGCCTTTGAGGTTCCGTTGCTTGTAGAGTTTTTCTATGGTGATATCGATTATTTTGGAGGCTTTTTTGGTGTTGGGGCGTCCTATGCCCAATCTGCAATTCCAAACTTTGGCGACGGAACTGTATTTGGGCCTCAAATTGAGGGAGGTTTGCAATTTCCAATTGATGGAAAAGTGATCGCTGCTAAATTAGCGTATACCTATGGGTTAAATGATCCTAGCGAATCTCTATTTCCTGAAAGAACTTATACTAAAAGCGATCGAGGAATATTTTCTATCGGGCTTATCTACGTTTTTGGATATTGAGTTCTATCCTAACCAATAAATTTTCTTCTAGGGAAAGAGTTGATTCTTTTCCAATGCATTAGTCTGTTTTTTATAGTCAGTTGAATTGTTTTTAGTTTTTATAATCAATTGCCATAGAGAACTTTTGTCCATCTTTTTAGCATAAATGTCTACGATTTGCATAGAGACTTCACTCTTGCTTTGAGCTAAATTTGCAGCTCGAAATAGTTTGCGCAAACTTCCATTCGGACCCACAAATGTTGAAATAGAGCTAATTCCTATTTTAAATTTTTTAATACATTAATAATGAAAGAAAGAAGAAAACAATCATTACAACCAATTATGCTATTTGCACTACTCGCATTTTTTTCTGCGGGAAGCTTCAATGGTTATTCACAAGAAGGTTCCGTGGCAAGTAAATTTGCTCCAGGATTTTATTTTGATAAAAAGGGCGTTAAACACGAAGGGTATATTAAATATCTAATTGTAAAATCTGGAGAAGTTGAAAAAATCAAAGCTTTTAAATTTAAAGCCGAGAAAACAGGTGAGCCTACAAAATATTCTCCAGAAACGGCTGACGGATTTGGGATTGATGGTTCTGAAAGAATTTATCATACAATCTATAAAAACTCAAAGGCAAGGGGTAAAAATAAAGGAGGGCGCTTTGCTCGTGTTTATATCGGAGGACAATCTGTTCGAGAAAAAGCAAGTATCTATTATCCAATCAAAAGCGCTCCTAGTTATTTGACAAAAGATGGTCAACAATTTTTGTCTGCATTTATTGTAAGAAGTGGTGATAATACAAAACTTACGACGGTTTCTTTAGTAGGGTCAAAGCATAAAAAGCTTTTTAAGAAGTACTTTAAATCTTGTGAGGCGTTTAACAAAGCTTTAGCAAGCAATAAGAAGTTTCTAAGTGTAACCAATTTAGAAAACGTGATCGATTTAATTAATGAGAGTTGTAAATAGTTGGTTTGCAGCAATTGATGGAGAGGCTACCTGTGATGTAGCCTCTTTTTTTGTGCTTATAATTTGGCCTCTTAGCTCTTGGGAATATTAAAAGAGCAAAGAATATTGAATGAACGAAAAAAGCTGCTCAAATCCCTTTGAGCAGCTTTTTATATTACAAACTAGGAGGTTTAAAGGACTCCTTTCCTTTTTATAAGTAATCTACAGCTTAACAATTCGCTTTTTGTCAATCATTACATGGTTATTGTTAAATACGGTTAAGATATAAGTGCCTTGAGTCAAGTTATTTAAGTTAAGGGTGGATGGATTGTTAGATTGAATCAATAGTTCCCCTGTAAGTGAATGAACTTCTATTATAGTGTTTTCATTTGATTGAATGTGTAAAATGTCATTTGTTGGATTAGGATAAATATTGACACTTGAGTTATTTGAGTGTTCTTCAATTTCAGTTACAACAGGTTTAAGTTTTAATACCCAAAAATCTCTTGCAGATAAGTCATCACCGCCAAGCACATCTTCTGTCTTATCTCCTGTAATTCCTGAGTTTGATTCACCGCCAAGTGCTAATTCACCGGGTTCCCATTCAAGTATGCTAATTAATCGGTCTCGTTTTGATCCACCAAAGGATTCATCCCAAACAATCGTTCCGGTTGCAGTCAATTTTACAATCCAATAGTCAAAATCTCCAAAACTATTGCTTGTTTTATTTCCAGAAATATTAGAGTTAGACTCTCCGCCCACCACAATATCACCGTCAGCTGTTTCCAATATGCTGGTTAAAGTCTCAAAATCTGTTCCGCCCAATGTTTTATCCCACTCTGTTGCTCCATCTTCGTTAATTTTAATTACCCAATAATCAGTTGCAAGAGCTCCAACAGGATCCTCTGTTTTGTCTCCACTTGCGTTTGACCACGATTCGCCTCCTGCAATATATCCGCCATCTGTTGTTTGAATAATTGCATTTAAACGATCAGAACTTTCTCCACCTAATGTCTTTTCCCATTCAATAACCCCAGATGCATTGAGCTTTACTAACCAATAATCATTCGACTCCATGATTGCGTCTTCCGTTTTGTCTCCTGAAATGTCAGAGTTAGAGCTTCCGCCAAGTAAATAACCACCGTCAGAATCAACTACTATACTTTGTAGATAATCGTCCCCATTACCTCCAATAGTGTTTTCCCATTCAATCTCACCGTCTGCATCTAATTTAATAACCCAATAGTCGTAGCTTCCACCAAAAGAACCTTCAGACTTGTCACCTGAGGCATTAGATCTGGAATAGCCTCCAATGATACAGCCACCATCATCTGTTGGTTTCATATCAGTCGACCATTCATCATCTGTTCCTCCAATGGTGTTTTCCCAAATTAATTCACCAAAACCATTTACTTTAACAAGCCAATAGTCTCTAAACCCTATGCGGTCTTCAGCTTTTAAAGATGACATGTCAGATTGAGAATAACCCAACATATAATAAGCTCCATCTGATGCTTGGCATGCAGAACTTAATTCATCAAAACTATTTCCTCCATAAGTAATGTCTTGTGATACTTCACCGTCTGCATTGAGTATTACCAACCAATAGTCTATAAGTCCGTAAGAATCTTCTGTTTTGTCACCTGAAATGTTGGCGCTAGTTTGGCCTGCAAGGAGATAACCTGCTTCTGCCGTTTTTGAAAAGTGTTTGAGTTGTTCATCTTTGTTGGCACCAATTGTGTTTTGCCATTCAATTAATGGGTTTTGTGCAAAGCTATTTAGGCTTGTAATAAGTAATAGTGATAAAATTGACTTCATTTTGTTCGATTATTTGTTGTTTAAAAAAGTTTCCTTATTCGTAATTGATTGGAAATAATTATTGTAGATTATATTGATGTATTCTTTGAGGTTGGCGTGTTCAGAATCTTTAGGAAGTACTTTTTTCTTGAGTCTATATCGTGCTTTTCTTAAGCTGTCAATTGAAATACCCAACATTTTGGCTTGGTTTTGCGATTTGATATCAAGAAAAATGAGCATGATAATAACAAGATCATTTTCAGTAAGGTTATCATGTTCTGAATTGGTGATATGAGATATGAATCCAGGATATGCTCTGTCAAATAATGCATTGAAACGTTTAATATCTTGTTTGGTAAGCATCAACATTTTTTCCATCTCACTATGCTCTGCTTCAGTAATGTTTCCTTGCGCAATTGTCAGGTCGTTTAAGAATCGACTAATTAACGCGTCCTTTTTATTGATTAGATCTTTAAATTGAGCCAATTCTAGATTGGCGTCATTCAATTGTTGTTCTTTATGCTCATTCGTGATTTTTTGAATTTGAAGTTTTTTTTCAGTTACGGCTTTTTGTTTTTGAACCCATATAAGAATGGTTATTGCTAAAAAAGAAATTCCTATGATTAAGGAGAAGTATAGTATATTGTCACTTCTATGATGCTCTTCCTCAATTAGTTTATCCTTTTCTAGAATGGCTAATTGCTGTTGCCCTTGTTGAATCTCATAATTGGTTTCCATGTCTTCAACCTTCTTTAAATAGTCATCATTGTAGACCTTAGAGCTTAAAGAATCAGCCAATTTTAAATAGTGAAAAGCGGAGTCATGCCTATTGCTTTCAGCAAAGGCATCAGCAGTAACTTTACACATGGTAATCATGTTGTATTCATCTCGAATCACATTAGAAATGTAATAACCTTCCTTTCCTTTTTCAATTGAAAGATCATACTCTTGGGTGTATAGATATATGATGCTTTGATTTGAAACTGCGGCTGACCTAACTATAGTGTTGTTAGTGGTTAAAGCACAGGAGTCTATTTCTTTGAATAATTTAAGAGCGGGTTCAAATTCTTGTGCAAATAAATGACATGAAGCAATATAGCTATCAACAATTAGTTTATTGTCAATATTATTTTGAGCCTCAAAAAACGCCTTTGCTTCAAGAAAATATGGTGTTGCCTCTTCGCATCTGTTTTGCGAAAATAGAATTACACCAAGCTCCACTTTTCCACGTATTATTTTTGATTCAACTTTAGCTTGAGATGCTAATACTATTGACCGTTGTATTTTTTTTTCGGCAAGAATGTAGTTTCGTTGTTGGGTGTATATTTTACCGGTAAAAATGTTAAGATCAGAAAATAGTTCTGGCTGATCCATATAAAGCTCAAATTGAAGAGCTTTGTTCATTGTGGTTAGTGCACGGTCTATTTCACCAACTTGGTAATAAGAAATTCCTAAATAAAGAGTGGCGTATAAAAGATCAATTTTACTCCTAGAGTTTTGAACAAGCGTTTTTGAAACATCAACCTTTTTTTCAACTGAAAGGTCATAATCCATGTTTAAAAAGTCAGAGATTTTATTGTACTCTCTTTGTTTAAATAACTGCTTTACATGATTTGATAAACTATCCTCTAATGTGTTTGCATTGGATATATATGGTAGAAAACCAATAAGCAAGATAGTCAGTCGATTGGTTAATTTCCTTAATAAGCAATCTTTTCGAAATTTGTTCATTTTTACCCTTTAGCAATATTGATACCAATTTGATATCATTAATATCAAAGACTATTTATGAGATGGGGTTTGGTGGGAGTGCAAAATTACAGGTTTATTAGCTTATTAGTAGTATTTAAACCATGGACAATATTGGGTAAAACGTAGATTGTAGGGCGCGGAATTGCAATAAATTGCAGGTTCATGATTAGAATTGTCAAACCGTTTAATAAGTTTGAACAACATTAGAATCAAAGAAATTGATTTTTTTATGTTTTTTAGCAACTCTTTTTAATCTCAAACGTTCTTAAAGTGTCGGTTATTTCGATATTAATAAAATGAAGAATTTACTACAGTTTTTAATAATTATCCTCTTTTCATCTGTCACTTTTGGTCAGACTGAGGTTGCTCTTTTTTCACCCGTTGATGAATCTATCAAAGCAGACCTTGATTTAGGTTTGATAGATGACTATTCACTATTGCATGCTGATGATTTAAATTGGAATACAATTTTAAATGATCAACCAAGTTCAATCCGAATTTCAATTCCATATAAAGATGAGGTATTGGTGTTTGATTTGAATGAAGCAACTTTATTTAAATCCAATCTCAAATTAAAGACGGCGTCAGGGTTAGAATTGGATTATGAGACAGAATCTAAAAGTGTTTTTTATCAAGGCGTTGTTTTAGGTTATGAAAACTCTCACATTGCTTTTAGCGTTTTAAATAACGAAATTATTGGAGTAGGATCAATTCCTGGAATTGGTGACGTCAACCTTGGTAAATTGCCCGATCATAATTATTATATTCTTTATGCAGAACCTGCTTTAGATGGTCATAATAGTTTTGAATGCCATACAGATGGTGTTTATGAAGATTCTCCAAACTTAACACCGTCTACTGATCGTGCTGTAGTTGAAGATTGCTCAAGCATTTATTTTGAGGTTGATTATGACATCTTTTTAGCAAAAGGTGGCGTAACTGAATCTGCCGATTATATCATGGCACTTTTTAATGAAATTCAATTTTTATATGAGTTGGATGACATGACCATTTATATTTCCGAGTTAATGGTTTGGGATGAGTTAAGCCCTTATTATTTAGAAGGTGATACGGGTATTTTATTAGATTTATTTGGAACAACAACTACGGATTGGGAAGGTGATTTAGGACACTTGGTTACTATTTCGGCAAGTGGTGGTTTGGCGTGGGTTAACGTATTTTGTGCGGCAAACCAAGCCATTAGAAAAGCCGTAAGCGGAATCTCTCTTACTTTTTCAGAAGTACCAATTTATTCATGGTCGGTTGAGGTTATTGCGCATGAAATGGGACACAATATGGGGTCTCCTCACACACATGCTTGTTTTTGGAATGGAGATGCAACGGCAATTGATGGATGTGGACCAGATGCTGGTTTTGATGAAGGTTGTACAGGTTTACTACCAATGCTTGGAGGAACAGTAATGAGTTATTGCCATCTTACAGGTTCAGGAATTAATTTAGGTTACGGTTTTGGATTGCAACCTGGCACATATATGCGAAACAATATTATAGCGTCAGATTGTTTAGAGAGTTGTGATCTTCAAGAAATGGATATTCAAGTAACTGGAGGTAATATTACAGCAACGTGTCATAATAGTCCAGTGTTTAGAGAAATTTCGGTAATTAATAATGGGAATGAGAACATGACCTATTTTACTGCCAACGTTTATTTGGATGGGGTGCTTTCTGAAACATTTACATGGACAGGACTAATTTTAGAAGGTGAAGCCGGAACAATCACATTACCGAGCTTTTCTTTACCAATTGGTAGTTATGTAATGACAATTGAGTTAGAATTACCGGATGGTTATGAGGACGAAGATATGTCAGACAATAGCATCACTTTTGCTTTTGATGTTACACCATTCCCTGAGGCTGCATTTACACCTGATCCTGATCATTTGCTTTCATATAAAGCAACAACTACAATGATTAATCAAACAACAGGAGCAGTTGGTTATGAATGGGATATGGGAGACGGAACAACTGGTTTGGTTGATGTTAATCCAACACATACTTATCCATTTGAACACGGAGGTTATTATGAAGTAGAGTTATTAGCAACATCTCCATTTGGATGTATAGATACGGCTTATGGATATGTACTTGTAGATGGTGTAAATATCTATTATATACCTAACACTTTTACACCTGATGGTGATTCTTTTAATGATGAGTTTGTACCTGTGTTTGCTGCTAACTTAGATATATACGATTATCATATGGTGGTTTATAACCGCTGGGGAGAAGTGATGTTTGAATCTTTTAACGTAGCAAACGGTTGGGATGGCACTTATGGAGGTAGAGGAATTGTTGGGACAGGTGTTTATGCTTGGAAAATTGACTTTGGAGATTTAAGCAGTGATGAAAAGCACACGATTACTGGTCATGTAACCGTACTTCATTAAGATTCAATAAGGGTTATTTATAATCTTCTGGAATTAAACAAACAGGAATCGGAACCATTTTATGTTGGTTAGCACGATTAAAACTTCTGTAAATTTTTAAAACCTCCCTTTCGCGGTCACTTAGGTTTTCCTCTGTAGCAGTTTTGTTTTCATTAAAACGCATTGCCCATTCTAATTCAGGGTAGGTTGCACCAATTTGTCCCTCATCCGTTCGTTCATCTTCCCACAATCCATCTGTAGGTTGTGCATTTTGAATAGAGGCAACAACGCCTAGTTCTTTTGCAAGGCCAAATACTTCTGTCTTGGTTAAGTCTGCTATAGGACTAAGGTCTACTCCTCCGTCACCATATTTGGTGTAAAAACCAACGCCAAAATCTTCTACTTTGTTTCCTGTTCCAGCTACAAGTACACCATTGGCTTGTCCAACGGCATATAAGGTTGTCATACGCAGTCTTGCGCGAGTGTTGGCCATTGATAGTCCATGAACGTTTGCTTCGTCAGGTAGCACCTCTTTTAAGGTCTCAAACGTATCTGTTAAGTTAATGGAGTAGTGGCGCACATTTTTGAATTGGCTTTCTAAAAACTGAATGTGCTCCATTCCACGGTTCACTTCGTTTTGGTTTTGGTGAATGTTCATTTCTAAACAAACAACCTCTAAGCCTGTTTTGGCGCATAAATAAGAAGTAACGGCGGAATCAATTCCGCCGCTAATTCCTATTATAAATCCTTTCGATCGTGCATTAACAGCATAGTCTTTCAACCATGCGGTAATGTGATTGATTACTTTTTCGTAATTCATTCTTTATCGTTCTTAGAACAATAATCCAAATTTAATCTCAATGATGTGTTGTGGATTGTTTTTAATATCCAAGTTTGAATACTCATACGTTCCTGGATCCGAACCTGGAACTCTTTCAGCCAAGTGACTTGAATTTTGGTATAAAGAAGGTGTAATTCCATAGTTGAATCCTACTTCTGCATATAAGAAAGTGCTTCCTGTAAAGTTCCACTCAGCTCCACCATAGATCCCAATCCCAGTTCTAACTTGAGATAAACCTTTTTTCAAAGTAGTTGGCTTCATGTTTTCTTGCGTTCTACCAGAAGTAGAAATTTGCGTGAATGAACCATCAGCTGGATCGTAATCTGCGTTATATCCAGTGTCATCCATTCTTACACCTGCTAAGAAACTAGTTCTTAAACCAAACTTTCCGTAATATTTGAATTGTCCGATCATGTTCGTTTGGAATTTCAAGAAAAGTGGAATAGTTACGTATTTAGCACGGAACTTTCTCGTTTGTAAAAGAAATCCAGTCGTATCATTAAAATCTTTTACACTTCCAGTCACACCGTCATCATTTCCTTCATATTTTTGAATGTCAGTATCAGTATATGCATAAAATACATCACCTAGCGCAGTATTTGTATTACTTCCATAATTTAATTTAAAAGATTCTAAATCAAATTGAATACCACTGGCAAACCCAATGTTATTGTTGAACATGTAGTTTCCGCCAACACCAATGGTGAAGCCGTTTCCAATGCCGTTTCTTTCTATTTTAGTGGTTTGAATTTTAGTCCAATTAAATGTTGGTCCTAGTACCAATCCCATTTGAAATTTCTTATCTTGCGCGTTTGCTCCAAAAGCAATGCCTGTTATTAATATCAGGGTAAGTAACTTTTTCATAATTTTGCAATTATTATTTTACATTTTTGTAACAATAATAAGAAATTATCAGCAATGAGGAATAAAATAACTGCAATTATATTGTTATGTTTAGTCGGAGTGTCATGTTCTACCGATAAGTTGGATGTTGATGTCTCTGATGTTGATCTGGATTTAGAATTTGATCGATTTGAGAAATCAATGTTTGCAGGGCAATCTCCTGAGGAGATGCATACTATAAATGCCGATTTGATTGAGCGCGGTGGAGAATTGTATGAGTTTTATGTATACGATATGCTGCGTTCTGGTTCTGTTTATGATGATTCTATTGGAGAGTATTTGTGGTATTTTGTAAGCGATAGCATGATGCAAATGGTGAATAGTGATTTGGAAACTGAGTTTTCTGATTTTACTGAAATTGAAACGCAATTAACAGATGCGTTTAAACATTTGAAGTATCACATGCCAGATGCTCCTGTTCCTTATAAAATCATTACTTATAATTCTGCCTATAGTTTTGGTGTTATATCTACAGATAATGTCATTGGAATTGGTTTAGAAATGTTTCTGGGACCAGAGAACAGAATTGTAAAAGAAATTCGTTTTCCTGTTTACATGAAAGAGAAGATGCGCCGAGAATATTTGCCCGTTGACGTAGCGCAAAGTTGGCTTACTGCAAATGTTGTTGGTGATGAAAGAGGAGAGACATTTTTGTCAAGCATGATTTATTTTGGAAAATTGATGTATTTATTAGAAGCTATGATGCCTGAATTTGAAGAGCATTTAATTGCTCGATACACAAAAGAAGAATATGATTATGCCATGGCAAGTGAATACAGCATTTGGCAATATTTAATGGATATGAATTGGATTTATTCCGTTGATATGAAAGTGAAATTAAGATTTTTTGAAGAAGCACCAACTACAGTAGGGATTGATGATTCTCCTGGTAGAATTGGGCAATTTATGGGCTGGCAAATGGTGCGCGCTTACATGGAGAAAAATGAAGATGTTTCTGTAGCGGAATTATTGAATGAAACGAGTGAAACGAAAATATTAAAAGCATATAAACCACAAGAAAATGAGTAATCTAAAAAAGTCAAATATTGATATTGAGGTATTGACAAACGAAAATAATTTGCCAGAAGAAATCACTTGGTCTGCAAGTGGCGGCGGAGTTGAAGGAGCAAAGGCAGAAGCAATGATATTAGCTTTTTGGGATAAAAGTCAGGAGGCAGCAATGCGTATTGATTTGTGGAACAAAGATTTTACGGTAGATGATATGAAAAAATTCATGCATCAAACACTGTTGACTTTGGCTGATTCTTTTGAAAGATCTACAGGTGAAAAAAACATGTCAGAAGATTTAAGAGATTATTGTCATCACTTTGCTGATAAAATGGGGATTTTACCTCCGTTGAGTTAGATCGAGTAAACAATATTGAAAAATTAAAGGCAATGCTTTTCATAAGCATTGCCTTTTTTATAAGTGTGATTTTTAGTTCGTTTGAACAAGTTTCGCATACATGGTGTATGAGGCATCATCATCTTCAATGGTGAGATCAAATGATACTTCTGAACCGTTCGTTGGTAAGTCGGTTAAGTTGATTGTACCTGTTCCTAGTAAGTCATCACTACTTCCATCATCCATGTCATATACTTCAATGTATACGCTATTGTCAAACCAAACTGAGCGGCCACAATCCCAAGTGCTATATTCACCGCTATCCTTCATGGAATAGTAGTTTGTTTTTGGAAAATAATAAGTGATGCTCTCATCCGCTCTAAACGTAAAATAAACTTCATCTTCATCACCAGCTCCATCCGGAGAGGTGTGGTTGCAAACAAGTTTAGTCAGAATTAGAAAGTTTGATTTTGGAAATTGATAAACGGGGCGCAATGAATCAAGCGCATCAATTTCAATGGTGTAAGATACACATGCAGATATTTCTAAACCTTCGCCCTCTGCAAATCCAACAGAAAAACCTGTAAAAGAGCTAATGATGTTGAGTGTAGAACCAAAAGCACCAACAGAAAATCCGCCAATTTCTTCCCCGGCTAAAATAACACCAAAAGATTTTCCACCATAATCATCATAATCGCAATTCCAAAACCCGGCTTCTTCTACTAAATCAATGTCGGCATCAATTCCAAAAAGCCCTCCTCCAGTTACATAGCCTTCAACATTTAAAGGGTTTCTAATGTCAAAAATGCATCCTGCAGCAACTACAATTCCTACACCTACAGCAACACTGGCCGAAAGTCCTAGTGTAACGCTTTTCAAACTTCCTAAATCCATTGATGAAATGGAGTTAAGGCAAGAGGCAAATGCAGGTCCTTGGTAAATGTCTTTAATGCCTAACTGCATTTCTTCTATTGAGGATGATTTTAAGTTGGCAATATTTGCTCCACCCTCAGATGTTGCCTTGTAATCGTTCCAGGTTTGAACAATTAATTCGGCAATTTTTTTCTCATCATCATTGATTTTATAGTCAATTGGCTGCGGTTTTTCATCAGTAGTAATTCCTTTTGATTCAAACATCTCAGCATAATCCGTAGCTTGTATTATAAATTGATCGTTCATAGTCTTTTTTTAATTAATGTATTCGTAGTAAACCGTATAATCTGCGTCGTTTGTGTTCTTAAGCTCTATGCTGCCTGAACCACTGCCAGGTTGAAAGTCATGACTTTGCAAATAGTCTGGATTTGCATCATCATTATCCCACAGCTGTAGAATAACTTCATAGTCAAAGTTTAATTCAAGATTAACGTTCCATGTGTCCTCGTCATCATTGTCATCCATTTCATGACTACTTTTTAACTTTTCAGGAAAGCGATATTGGTTTCCTCCATCTGCTTGATAAAGCAAATAAAGTTCGTCCCCTTCATTTTCTGAAGGGTCATTACAAATAATTTGTGTGATTTTTACCGTGTGTCTTTTGGCCATAATACTCTTTTTGAAATATTGAATAAATCAAAAATCAGCATTTGCCAATAGAATAATTAACGCATTAATACGGTTGTTTAGAAAACCCGTAATTATACTGTGTGAGTTGTTTTGTTGAGCTTTAGTTTTGGACTGTAGGCATGATACCGCAATCTATGTAGTCGTCAGAAGTCTTCTTTTGATAAATAAGTGTGTCTCCAAAATCGGCTCTTGAAGTTCTCATCTCAGTCTGACTGAAAAAGATGATGTTTTCATAATTGGTCCCATTCTCATATGTCGTGATCAAAGATTGGTTTGTTCCATTGTCTTCAAATGAGTAAGTGCCTTCAATATCATAACAGCCGTGTAAGCTAACATAGGTACAGTCACTATCAAAAAAAATGCAAGAAGTTCCAAAATTTCCAGAATCAGTAAGATGCATATATTGCCATAAACCTTTAACCTCATTGTAATAATCAGTTATTTCTTCTGAGAAATTTGTGTTACATCCAAATAATGGAATAGACATAATTACTATTAAGTATATAGGTTTGATAAGAGGCTTCACCTGATTTGGATTTAGTGTGAAAAGTTATTTTATTGTGATTTCAGAAATCATTTTTTCTTTATCTCTTGTTTTTCTTTTCATTCCGTTTTCCAACTCTGTATGAATCCAATTCAAAGATTCGTAGAATATTATTTTTCTTTGTTTTTTTGAAATGTTTTTAAAGAAATCTTCAATAAGGTCTAGTAACTTATTTTGCTCTTCCTCTTTTGTAAATCCATAAATTTTAATGGTTAACGGAAACTTGACCGAACCAGCCCATACCTGATAACTTCTTTGCATTTCGTAGCTATTTGTAGATTGTTCTAGATGAACACCCTTCATTTTGACTTGTTTTTCAAGAATTTTTTCAAGTTTATTAATGTCTTTATTACCATTATGAATAATAGTATTCTCGAAAGGCTCAAAAGGAAGTTCAAAATCATTTTCTCTAGCATAGTCTAGTTGTATTTTGTCAATACACTTTACGCATTCAAAACCACTCTCTTTATTTAATTCGGTATAAATATGTTGGATTTCTCTGAGTATTTCAGGATGCTTATCCTCTAATATTTTTATTTCAAAATGATAGTCAGGGGCTATTTGATAGATTCCTTTTTCCTGCTTTTTTTTAAGTTCTATAGAGCCTTTCTCTATTTTAATGGAATCAATAATTTTTTCTACTTTATATTTTACAAAACACGCTTTACACATTCTAATTTTGTACACAGGAAGGTTATAAAAAGAGGAAAAAATTCCTTTTTCTAAATTAGAATATAAATGATTACACATTTCTAGACAACTTACATCTCCGTGTGTTTCACAATTGGTTAAAGGCATTTTTTATTGTTGTTAGTGTTTGAGTAAATATATGCATTTGGGCTGTCTGTGCGTAGCGCTGATATTTACTTACTTGCTATCTGTTTTTTTCTACTTCTGAATTTCAATTAGCCAGTCAAGCTAAAATCTTCGATTTGAATTTAAAAAGAATCGTATTTATTCGTCACAAATTTAAGTTCCTTAAAGCATTCATTTAAGCAATCTGGATATCTACTTCTTTTAAAGTAAAGATCAACATGGGGACTATTTGAGATACGCGATTTACTTATTGTCATTAAGGATTTTTGACTGGTCAAATTGTGGTATCCCATTTAAATAGATTAAGTAACCGTCAAATTCTCCTGAAATACTGTCGTAAAACATCCACTTTCCTTCTTGAATACCATCCACCCAAAAACCTTTCATTTTCAAGTTTCCATTTGAAAAATATCCAAATGAGCTGTCTATCATAGCATTGTTTTTCCAGTTTTCATAAGACATTAATTTGCCATTTTCATGATATACCTTCCAAACCCCTTCTTTACTATCATCAATTACTTGTCCTTCTTCTGATAATACTCCAGATTTGTAAAAATAATTAATGTAACCCGTCATTTTTCCTTTATTTTCTGAAACTCCAGTGGTTTTAATTGATATTTCACTGGATTCATAATAGTTTAGAGTAGTACCCGTTCTTTTTCCGTTTTTCCATTCTGAATCTTCCTCAATTACGCCGTTTGGGTAGTATGAAATTAGGTGACCGTTTATTTTTCCATTATCAAATTGAGATTCGCTTTCTATGATGCTGTCAGAGAAGTAGGTTCTGCAAATCCCCGTGTAGTTTTCATTATTTAGTTGCCAAGAACCGCTATCATCTAACAAAAGATCATTACAGTTACATTCTACAATGGATGGTTCAGAACAACCGAATAGCATTATAGTAAAAATTAGAAATATACTTCTCATAAAATCAATTAATTGCTGATAAGTTCCAAATAAAACCCATATGGGGTTTATTCTTTCTATAGTTATTATCCCATAACATTCTGTAAATAACTCAAGTGATTAGAATCGTTTATTCATCCGTCAAGAAAAGTTAAGTCGAAATTGTTTTGGTTATTTATTTCTATTAAAAGTAATAAAAAAATGATGTGGTAGAGTAGGGTAAGATTTTATGCATTTGATTTTTTTAGTACAACATCATTCCTATAATGTCCCAATTTTCATCTTCTGTAATTTTATAATCAAAGTCGAAAATTCTGTTTTTATCAGTTTTCATTTCATTAAGCCTATTGGTTGTGGCTTCAATATTATCAACATAAATTTGAATTTTAAACCCCCTTTTGGTTGTCTTAATATAAAGAAATAATGCAGTGCAAATTCCAGAAAAATGTTTGGTAAAATAATTTTCAATGAATTCAAAATCTAATTTTTCATATCCAACTTTTGCTAATTTAAAATGCATCTGAAAGCGATTAAGTTTTTCTTTTTTTTTATCTCTTTTTCCTAATTTAATCTGTATTTCAACACAGTATCTACAAAATTCTCTATAATCATAGTTTGCGTATGCAATATTAACCCATCCTAAAGATTTTCTGTTTGGGCTTTGTAGTGTATAAATAACAATCTCTCTTTTTGGGTGAATTTTCGAAACATCTTTTTTAATTTCTTCCCAATTCATTGTTGTTTTTTTAATATGTATAATAAGTTGATTGCAATGCTCTTTTTAGTAGGATAGAGCCATAAAACTCGCACCAAATTCAAATTTATCTAAAAAGTCTTTCTTAAATAATTTTTTACGATTATTTACATCTTCTTCTGTGTCAGAGTCCCAATAATAGTCAATACAGCTATAAGCTCGAATGAAGTCTTCCTTTAATACGAAACAATCTTTATTGTCTTGGTAAAAATAATTGAAAGCACTGTTCATTCCCTTTCTCTGATACCCTTCATCAATAGTATAAAAACCATTTTTTTTAATGTTTTCATAATATTGCAATAAATGCCATTTTTGAGGACTCTCGTTTATATATTTATGAAGTGAGCTTAAGCCATTTTTAGATTCGTAATTCTTTAATTTTTGCTCAAGTAAGTCTGGTGTTTTTTCAAAAAAAACTTCTCGCTTAGAGTTTTTAAACCATTCCGTTGTATAGTCTAAATTATTTTCATCAGTTACAAAAACCACTGTAGTTACAATTTTAGGACTGTCAATTTTCTGAATATACTTTTCAAAGTGTGAAAAGGGAACGTCAAAACCATCAAAGTTTTCTTCAGTAAATTCTCCCAATCCATATGGATTAGTTGTTTTTGGTTTTTCTAATGTTGCTTTAATATGTGTAATGTCTAGTCCCATTTTAAGTTATGCTTCCTTATGTCTAGTTTTTTGGCGGTGTTTGTAAATAGTGATTGGTTTTATTCAGCGTTGGTAACATCTATTTTCGTACTCCCAACTCAAATTGTTTTTCGTGCTCAAACTTTAAAGAGTCCATTTTGTGAAAGCTGAATTTATCTACCTTTGGAAAGTGTTCGAAATATTTTTCTGGTAAATTTGTTACTCTTCCTTCAAACATAATTTTGCATTCATCTTTGAATTTTACCCCTTCACTTTCATATTCAATATATTTTAGAGTTTGTTCTTTTCCAGAAATAAGATTAAACTTTTTACAATTATTAATTATACGAATTTTATGCTTTTTTAGTTCTTCTAATAAATAATCATCAGCAATAAATACTTTGTCAGGATTATAAATGGTGACTTCATTTTTAGCTTTGTTTGCATTCAAGGCGTGATTTGCTGACCAACTTCCATTTCCTAATACTCCTGTCTTTTGGTTTTCAAAAAATGGAGCATCACTCCAGGCACATGCAGACCATTGCAGTGTTTCAAGTTTATCCATTGTTAATGGAACTTCTCCTCTCAATGAAATTATATTAGGAGCACAAATAATTTCGTTGGCTTTTAATTTAAAGTCAAAACCAGTAACTATAAATGTTGAGTTTGGTTTATTATAACTTACATTATCAATAATGGTTATACCTTTCCTTAGTTTGATTCCTGACTTGTTTAGGTGATGGATACTAATGTTTTCAAAATCGTACCCGTCTATTGGAGCTTTATTTAGTTTAGTTTTTCCAATTTTATAGAAACCTCTTATTGAATGCTCCTCAACGCATTCAAAAATTAAAACATCCTTTCCTAATGCTGCCAAACTAATTCCTAAAGAAATAGCAAAAAGACTACTTCCAATTATTAAGCTATCAGTTTCTATATTTTCCATATATGTTACCTAACATTCTGAGAAAGATAGTACTCTTGAGCATATAAGAGTGCTATCTTTATTTTTTATTCATTCAAGTTGATAATTATTCCATACTTATCTTTCAAGTTATATTCAATCCATTTGCCAGACCCATCAGTTTTTGAAATTTGGATGGAAGGCTTAGCATCAGGATAGAGCGTGTAAATGTTTGGAATTACTTTTTTCAATTTATTTATATCGGATTCCTTTGAGCTGAAGTATTCGGCACAACCATAGTCATAATCTGTTTTACCATAATAAATGAATTCTAATTCCTTATCATGAACTTTTTCTAATATGCTGTGTGCTGTTTTAACACTACGGATTAGAATTCTTCTGGAGAAATAGGGATACCTAATTCTTCAAAAACTGATTTCAGAATATCTGTTTGATTTAAGCGATTATTCGGGACCGATTCAATTCGGTCACACATGAAGCAAATACTAATGTGCGCAACAATTTCATTTTTATTATAAAATACTATTCCGTGGTGTGGGATATAACAGTCTGCTGACATTGCTTCCCCATAGTTTTTATTTCCATTTAGCGCGTGACCAACTAAACTAATTTGTTCGGAATTTAATTCTACTCCTTTTGGATTGAGGGTTGTTGGATTCAATTTACCGTTTACTAAAATTTCAGAATGACCATGAGTTCCTTGTTGATCATTGGAATAATAATAAGCACGTACGTCATCATATCTGAAGTTTATCCAAGTTCCTTCTTCCTTACAACTCGAAAAAGCAATGACTAAGAATGATATGAATAATGGGCGTAATAGTGTCATAACGGTCTAGTTTAAGAGCGATATCGGATTAAAGTTCATATATAATGTTATCATCATTATTCGTTTCTCAACTCCTCCATTTCAGCAATCATATTTTCGATTTTTCTAAAAATTCGACCGTAAGCCAAATTCACATCCCATTTATAAATTTTACCACCAAAAACAAAAATTAGAACCGCAGTAACAAGGGCTATAATCCATGTAATTGTTGGAATCCCATAGACTAGATGGAATCCAGAATTCAAAATTGTTGCATTAGTTACTTCTCCGGTTTTCAATGCATGTACTATTGGCATCAAAGATGCTAAAAAAACCAGAGGATAAAAGAAACGCATGACTTTTGTATTGTTGGAAATGGCCATTTCAAGCCAACTATTGAATGACTTGAGATAATCATAACTATTTAAACTAGCATCAATGTTATTCATGGTTCTTCCCTGTTTAATGCTTATCCAACAAACTCCCATAAAGAGAAAAAATATTAATCCCCCTGTATAGGGAGTGCCAAGCGCAGCATACAGCCCCAAATTCAAAAATGCAAAAACCATAATGACGTAAATATTAATTTTCATCATTCGTTTGAATTTATCTATAATAGTTTTCGATTTTTGATTATATAAATCATTGAGTTTAGGAGCAACGAGTGAGTCACTATCTAAAAATCCTTTTTTCCAAATTGTTTCAATTGATTTTCCCATCTAATAATTTTTTTAAACGTTCCTTTATTCTAGTAATTCGTACACCGATATTGTTAGCATTAGTGCCAATAATATCTGCGATTTCCTGATATGATTTTTCTTCTAAATAAAGTAAAATCACTCCTCTGTCAACTTCAGATAATTGTCTAATTGCATCAAACAATTGATTAAGAGATTCATCAGCGAAAGCATGACTTTCTACTATTGCTTCTTCAGGCAAGGAATCAGAAGCGAAATTCTGGTAATTGTTTTTCTTTTTCTTTAGCAAAGTCAAGCATACATTCAATGATATCTTATAAACCCAAGTAGACCATTCACACTGTTCCTTAAAATTATCTTTGCTTCTCCAAATCTGTAAACACACCTCTTGGTAGTAATCTTCAAAATCTTCCTGAGAATTGGTATATGCCCGACAAATTTTTATGACAATGGCTACATGAGGTAGAATTGACAATCTATAAAAATCATTGCTCATTTATAAATGATTTGATAATTATGAATTTAACTATCATACGTAGTTTTTGATTTTTAAGAATTTGTTTGCAAAATATCCCAACAGGGAAATCTGCAAACCTGCACCAATGATTAATGTATTTATTATAATTTGATTTTTATCAGAATCTTTTAATAGTAAACTGCAAATTAGAATCAGTGCTGCCCAAATAAGTGATCCTGATATTTGAAGAATTGAAATAATTCTACTTTGATTTTTTACTTTCATGGCCTTGTTTTTATTTGATTTACTTGGTTAGTGGTCAAAATCAAAAATTATTACACCTATTACCTTTATTTTTTTTAATCGGACAATTAATTTACTCGTGAGGGAACAATTTTCAGTAATTGATGATAACGGTAAGTATGTGAGGTGTTTTAATGCAGTTTAGGGGCGAGCAGTGTTTAAGAATAATCTTCCGGGTCAATTCTAAATTCTATGAGCTTTCTTTTACAAACATCTATCATTTTGTTTTTTTCAGCTTCATCTAGCTTGCCATCATATTCGATTTCATTTAAAGTGGTATGCCACTCAACTGATGTTAATAATAATTTAATAGCAGTCATTCCCGCGTTAAACTCTTCTTTAGTAATCGAAGGGAATCTTTCCATGACAGAGTTAGGTATTTCATTTTCTTCCCAAAGCGTATCAAATAAATCACTGATAAGGCATTGTTTTATTCCAATTCCCTTTTTTATTAATTTATTTGGATCACCATCTTCTTGTTGATCCACTTGCATTATTTGCTTCCAAGACAATTTCTCTACAATTGGCCACATATGTTTTGCGGATGAGCCATGAAGTAAAAATCCTGCTTTTACATTTTCTGTACTTTCTTTATTCAATTTACTAAGACTATTTTGAGATAGGTCTTTAAGAATTGAAAGAAGTATCTGTTTTCCACTCGACATAGATTCTTGGTATTACATAAAACGCTTGAATAAAAATAGGCATTTATATCGAACAGTTTTGCCGTAATTTTATTTTTCGTTACTTGTTATCGTTCCTTAAATTTTTGTAATTAACTTAACAAATTAGAATTGTTTATTCATCCGTCAAGAAAAGTTAAGTCGAAATTGTTTTGGTCATTTATTTCTATTAAAAGTAATAAAAAAATGATGTGGTAGAGCAGGGTTAAATAGAATATCTGTCATTTAGTTAATTTTTTATTATTTCCAATAACCAACTGATTTTACAAAGCATGCGTTATTGAATTAACTAACCAAAAATTGAGGTGAAAATCCAGAATTAAAAAGTAAATTCAGATGAAAAAAATTCTATTAATATTGACAGCAGGTTTATTAATGGCTACGCCAGCTTGTAAAAAGGGGGAGAATGATCCGTTTTTAAGTTTGAAGTCGCGTAAGGCTCGTTTGGCAGGAGAATATGAGTTCACTTTCTTGGAGTCCTTCAACGAAACGTTAGTAGAAGGAGTATTCCCGTACCGCACTAATATTGAAATCAAAATTGAAGGAGGTGTAGGAACACATAGCACTGCAATTACTTCTGAAGATGGAGGAATAATTAGCGGTGCCAAAATAAAAAATATTCAAGTTGATAGAGGTGAATTTATAATTGATAAAGATGGGTCATGGGAATTTACCATGAATACTACCATCACCTGGGAAGAGGAAGGCGGAGGGGTAAATGACCATTTCGAATTTACCGAAATTCAAACCATTACTGAATCTGGTGACTGGGAGTTTTTGGAAGGTAAGTCTGATGGTTTCAAGAGTAAAGAACGTGTTCTTTTTAGTAAGGATAGTCACCAGGCTTTTGTTCAAACCAACATGAAGGTTGTGTTTATTGATGGTTCTTCTTCAGACTGGCCTGGAGAAAAACATACTGTTTCTCATAACGGCCCAACTGAATTCATTTATGAAATTGATGGATTGAAGAGCAAAGAAATGATATTGAAACGACCAAAGGACGGAGCAAAAGTTCAAGGTGAAGGAGAGGATTCACCCGCGCCGATTTCTCTGATTACTGAAGGAATGGTTGAATTGCATCTAAAGCAATTGTAAAAGCTGATAAATAAGGAACGGAGAATAGTGCCATTTTAAAAAGTGGGACTGTAGTTTTATTCTATCTCAGTAATCAATTCATCTTTACTTTTTCTTACCTTTTTAAGATGTACTAACCAATCATTAGCAACATCTCTATATCCTAAAGGAAGCATCACACAACTCCTTAACCCTTTTTCTTTTAATTCTAAAATTTTATCTAAGGCAATAGCATCAAATCCTTCCATAGGTGTGGCATCTACCTCTTCAAATGCTGCTGCTGCGATAGCAAGAGAAAAAGCAATGTATGCTTGTTTAGCAGCATGATTAAAATTTACTTCAGGATCTCTTGGAGGATATCCTTTTAAAAGCATTTGTCTGTAATTTTCCCAACCTTCGTTTGTAAAACCTCTGACGCTATTTGCAAGGTCAAACATTTTATTAATTCTGTTTTTTGTGTATGTATCCCAAGCGGCAAAAACCAACAAATGAGAGCAATCTGTCACGACTGATTGATTGTAAGAAATAGCCTTGATCTTTTCTTTTTTTTCTTGATTAGTTATTACAAAAATTTCAAAAGGTTGTAACCCACTGGAAGTGGGTGCCAATGATATTGCCTCTAAAATTGCATCAATTTTTTCTTGAGGCACTTTTTTACCATTCATTGCTTTAGCAGCATAGCGCCAATGTAATTTTTCTAATAATTCCATATTATTTATGTTTTTGAACCCAAGAGTTTATCAAATCAATAAATTTAAGGTAGTCATCTTGGTAAACAAAATGGCCACAATTTTCAAATATTTCAAGTTCACTGTCAGGCAATCGCTTATTAAGGTTTATTCCATTTACTTTATGTAAAATAGCTTCATGTTCTCCCCAAAATATTTTTGTAGGGATTTGGATGTTTTTTAGATTTTCATCAATATTCTTTAGCGCTTCAGGGTACTTTTTGAACCACTTCATATTGTTGGCTACTTTCCCCTTATGAGAATTTTTATAGTCTGATATTTCATATTTATTTGGAACATATCTGACATTCCCTAAATTCTTTGCTGATTCAATCAAAGCACCACTTCCTGCAATTATAAACATGGCTCTCCAAAAACCTGAATGCACCATTTTTTTCATAATGCTGGGTTCGGATGTAGGTAATGCGGCAGGTCCATCACCAATCATCAATGATTTTATTTTATTCTTATGATTGATAACATAAGACAATGCACTTGCCATACCAACATCTGGAGCGACCAAATGGGAGTCTTCAATATCAAAATGTGCCAAAAAAGAATTTACGAAATTGCCTTGAAACTCAAAAGACATGAAGTCAGATTTCGTTTCACTTGCGCCAAATCCTGGCAAATCATAAGCATAAAGGTTGTAATCTTTTTTTAATTCCTCCCAAATAGGCGAATATGCAATAATGGTATGAGGAAAGGCAGATAATAGAACAATGGTTTCTTTATTCTGGCTATCGATAACAGATTTTGCCATTCTTATTTTTACCCCGTCAATAGTTGTAAATTCTAAAGGCATCTCAAAAGGCCGTTCTAAAGTCGGTTCTTTTGAGTAGGAATTTTGCTTTCTAATTTTATTCAACCCTTTCATTTCAGGTGTTATTAGGCTTACAAATGCAGCATTGAACTTATCGTACAAATTAATTTTGGCTAGTTTGTCCTGTTTAATCATAGAGAAATATTTACTTTTACTATTAATTCGATAGCTAAAGTAAGTATTACTATCGAATTGATAGTAATAAATTTAGAAAAATGAAAAATAATTTCCGTTCTGGTTGTCCAATAGCTTCAACATTGGACATAATTGGAGATAAATGGTCTTTGCTTGTTTTACGTGATATGCTATTGCATCATAAAATGACATTTAAAGAATTTTCTTCTTCAGAGGAGCAGATTGCTCCAAGTATTCTTTCCGCTCGCTTAAAACTTTTAACTTCTTATAGATTAATAACCAGGCAGAAACAGGAAAACAATAAAAAAGAAAATATTTATCTTCTAACTGAGAAGGCGATTGACTTATCGTCAATTCTTATTGATATAAGTATGTGGGGTGATAAGTATTTACGTGAATTCAACCAAATTGATAATATTGATGGGTTGAAATCGGATAGATCTTTGATCATAAAAACTATCAAAGAACGTTATAAATCAATGCTCCAAAATGTTGCTATTTGTTAATTTCAACAATGTTTTTTCAAGCAGTGCGTTTCAACTTTTCAAACTCATTGGTTGTTAGCGCTAACAAATCATCATATTTTATTTTCAATCTGGAGGAAACAATCAATATTGGAGAACCATAAAAGCCAAGATTTTTTCTCATTTGTGGCATTGATGTTTTTTTTGCCTTGTTAATATACTTTTCAGGATTATTGATATGTAGAATTATTAGCTTTATTGGACCAACTTTTTTTCCTTCAACCTTTTTTATATCATTCCATTCAATCAGCCCAGTATATGATGCGTTCGAAATATCTGTGATTCCTGATTTATCGATAATAAATCCAGTTTTCTTATTCAGCCACTTTCTAATAATAAATATTGAAAGCAAAAGCCCTAAGCAACCACCAACAATTCCTGAAAGTTTTATTTTTTCTAAATCATTAGATGTTTGGGAAATGAATGATTCAGGCCATAGAATGGAAAAAAGGCTTGTAATAAGTAAGGTTAGCGGCACGATTAACAATAATGCGACCTTTGTTTTATTTAGAGGTATTTCAATTCTATTCGTCATGGGTGTTTTTTTAATGCGCTACAATTTGTTTTAGTTTAGTTTAAGTGGAGTTAGCTTTTGTTAGTTCGATTTTCAAGGCATATTTTCGTTCATCTATCTGGGTAATGACAACTTCACAAACTTCATTTTCTTCAAAATTCTCACCTTCTGAATCTAGCATCACAAATGACCCTGGAATGATCTCTACAAGATAACCTGAATTGTAATTTAATCGATCAGCTTGGTTTACTTTGCGTCGAATAAACGATTTATATATGTTTCCAACTTTAAAAGAATCGTTTTTCCATGGGTTGGGATAAATGCTTTTTATGCTGATTGAGTATTGATCTTTTTCTTCTGAGTAGTCAATCACTTTGACTTTTAATTGATCACCTTTTTGAGCGAATTGTAAGGCAGAATTATATGATGCCACCCATGAAGTTTCTGGAATAAGAAGTAACATTTCTTTACCATAATATTCGCAGAAAAGTCCAAAAACTTGCGGTTTTACAACCGTCACTTCAATTATTTTATTCAACTCTGTCATATCCACTAATGTCAATCATTACTTAAACATATTTCGGTGGCCATTTATTCCTGTTAATTAGGGGAGTTGAGACCAAGTCGATTTCCTTCTGTGTCCAAAAATAAAGCAAAAAATCCACTGTTATCTGCATGAGCCGTTTTCGGTAAAAGGATTTTTCCGCCATTTTTTTCAACCTTATCAAGAACGGTTTGAAGATTATCTCCAGCGTTTAGGTAAATTGTTACTCCATCAGCAGAAGGTTTGTATCCTTCTCCTTTCACAATAACTCCTGTGACCATTTGTCCTTCGTACGGGAATATTCCCATTTCCATTCCTGGCATTTCCACTTTTTCAATATTAATATCTAAAATTGCCTGATAAAAATTAATTGCTCTTGAAATATCTGTTGCTGGAATTTCAAAGAGTGCAATATGACTTTTCATTTCGATTGTTTTTAGATTAGATTCAACCGGGGCGGCCTCACTATTTGATTTGTTTAGGCTAGTACAAGCAGTAATGCTAAAGGATAGAATTATGGTTGTGTAAAGAATGATTTTTTTCATATTGTCCTGTTTGATTTGATAATACAAATTTAGATTTTATTCAATTACCAAAATTGTAAAAATGCGACACGCTTATTATTTGTAGAAAAGTGTAGAAAGCGCCATGTTTTCGTTACCCAAGAATTCTTTCGGATTAACACCTGTAAACTCCTTAAAATCTTTTATGAAATGTGCTTGATCGAAATATTCGCTTTCATAGGCAATGTCAGTCAGGTTTTCTGTCTCTTTATTAAGCAACATTTTTAGAGCAGTTTGAAGTCGAATTACTTTACCTAACTGTTTTGGACTAACACCAATTTGCTTTTTGAAATTTCGTTCAAGTTGTCTGCGTTTTGATAAGTCGTCTTTAAGAATTGCACTTATTGAAGTACTTCCGTTCGTAGCTAAAAGGGCGTTAATTGTTGTTTTTACGATACTATCAATTGTTGATTTTTCATTTAACTTATCTAAGAGAAAATTTTCTATAATTTCTATTCGTTCACTACTATTGGTTGCCTTAATTATTTTTTGTTCCAATTTATTTGATGTCTTTTCTCCAAACAACAATTCTATTGGCGTTTCCTTATTTGCCAAATCCTTTAAAGGCATGGTAACAAAGTTTGCAAAACCGTATGGGTAAAACCGAATTGCAAATGTATTTACATAGCCTGTTGGTTCGATATAAAAAGGATCCATTGTTTGTCCAAGAACCATTGCTCTTGGTTGTATTATATATTCATCATCCGAAGTGTATCGTTTAATGTCATCTCCGAGTATAAAAGCCATTTCAATTGTTCCATCAGGAATTATTCGCTGTCTCTGTGGATCAGGTGTAGCAGGAACTTCTAAAGTCCAATAACAACTGATAAGAGACTCCAAATCAGAGTTAGGCTGAAATGTTTGATAATTCATTAATGTTCGCTTTTTTAGAAATGGACAACGTTTTGGTTAAAAATAGGCATTTGTGGCGAACTGTGCGGGCAATAGATTTTAGTTGTTGATATGCTCCGTTTTTTCTTCTTTTATTTCAACAAGTTCAGTTAAATTAAAAAATATTTTTGTGCTATCTTCAAAAGTATAGTTCATTTTTACAAATCCAATTTCTTCGCAAAATAATGCTTCAAGTTTTGAATTGTAGATAGCCAAAGAGTCCATATATTCATGCAGTTTTCCAATAGAATTGACATTTACTGCCCAACATTTATACTCTTTTTGTTTCATTGTAAAATTTTCAGTTGGAGAATATTGGTATGTCTGAGTAAATGGGGATCCTACTATTTTACGGTTAAATACAAATTCGCATAAAGTGTCTTTAAGAAGTTGATAAGGTACTATTGGGTGTGGAGCATAAAAAAGCATTCGATATTGATTAGCTCTGGGTGGATGAGCATAATAATTGTTTGAGTTCGAATAGGCGCCAGTAGTTTCTTTTTGTTTTAATCTTCTTGCTCTTCCTTTCCATTCATAATGTTTTTCATTTTTCTGTCTATCAATAGGGAAAGGGTCAATATAATTTCTGTAATCTGATGTGTCTGTATGATAAATATACCTTATTGCTTCTTGTAAACCAGGCTGAACAAACCATCTTCTCCCTAATACTTTTAAAATGAGTAATTCGTTTGTAATGGTGTCATTTTCAGAATTTATATACAGTGCATTATAATGAAATTCAGTGTTCTTTGAAAACCTAAAAGGTATAGCTTCTTTAGTCTTTAAGGACTTAATCGGTAGAGGAATCAAACAACTTGAAAGGGCTAGTGGTATCAATATTAACAGGTTGCGAACCATTTGTTTTTTCATATCAGATCTGTTTTTTGATAAACTTTGAAATAATGGAAAAACTATATGGAAATTAACCTTTTCTCATTTCAATGTTAACCTAGGCCAAACTACTATGTTTTAGAAAACAGATCTCCTCTTAAAGTGATTTACTTCTTTGTTTTAACATTTTATAATAACTTTAATAATCGTAGTTGGAGTAAATTCACTTATTCTCAATATCCTCATGTGCTTCTACTGTGGCTGTCATGTTTTTTTTGTAAAATCTAACAACCACATACAAGACAGGAATCGCCAAGAGTCCTGAAGAAATGAGTATACCTATCAGTTCCGTTTTTCCATCACTAAAATTTAAAAAAATGTCTATATCGTTGGATACTTTAAGTACAACAGGTATAAATAACAGCATGGTTGGGACTGTTGAATACTTACCAAATTTTTTATTGAAATTGTGTGTCTCCTTAAATGCTTTGAAGTATCTCTGGGTTTCTTCAATTGTATTTTCCAATAAGTTTATTTTGAGCATTCTAAGGATGAAGATAAAACTAAGGCTCACTGAAAAAGCAAAAAGAGCCATACAAACAATTGCGCATATTATTAGTGGAACACTTTGAAATGCGCCTGTTACTAAAAAGTAGCCAGTGCCAATTATTAATAGCACTCCCATCAATAATCCTCCCAACATCTCAAAACGCTTTAAATTACTGATACTTCGACTGCTCTTTTGGTATGCCATTTTTAAAATCAATTTATTCGTTAATTTCTTTTGAGCTTCCATTTCTGAACTCAATTGTACCCATGTATTTTTCATCTCTTCTAAATCCATTTTTATTAGTGTTTCGTAATTTTTTTCTTTAATTTTTCCCTAATTCTCACCATTCTAGTACTTACATTACTGGCAGTAATTCCCGTTATCAACGCTATCTCACTGTGGGTTTTATTTTCTAAGTAAAGTAAAATTATCGCTTTTTCTATGTCGTTTAATCGGTTAATCTGAGTATGCAGTAGCTTACTTCTTTCTTCTAAAACAGAGTCTTGTGTGTCAATAAAAGAATGAACCTGTGCGTTATATGGAACGTTGTCTGTTGACTTTTTTTCTTTTCTAAGTCTCGAGATTCCCGTGTTTAAAGCGACTCTGTATATCCACGTAGAAGCTTTAGCCTCTTGCCTGAATTTTTTAAAACTCCGCCATAGTTGCAAAACAATTTCTTGGTAGAGATCCTGTTTATCTTCTTCACTTTTGCCATAAATTGCAGTGACTTTAAAAATGAGTGTCTCATTTTCTTTAATCATTTCGACAAATTCAGTTTCTTGATTCAATGTATTCTGTATTTAGTTGAACTCTTTATATCCGTTAGTCGTCAATTTTTGTAAAAAAGCACATTTTAAATTAATTATTTTGAAATAGAAATGGATTTAGGAGGTAGATTATGATGAGTAATAGAGGATAGGATATAGACTGTTGACAAAAACTGTTTATAGGTGTAATGATAAGCTGTGGCACTTTAAGATAAAGAAAATAGTATCAATACGATTTTACTGTATGTTTGCTTACATTCAAATAAAACCCAAAAAGCTTTTATTTCATCAATAATTATTGTCTTACGAACTTTCGTAAACCACCAAACGTCCCATTTGTTATATACAGTATTGTTCGCTGGCTTTTTCGATCAATTGATGCTTTTCTTGTTCGCGGTTTGTAAATATTACGCTCAAATGGTCAGCCCAGAAATTAGTTTGGTTCTCCTCATCAATTTCAAGAGCTGAAATCCAAACTTTCTCATTCTCAAAGTTTAATTCCCAAGTCTGAGGTGTTTTCGTAGTGCTCTTTTCTTTTTTTAGAATGTTGTTTCCAGAGTAAGTCGAGGTTACACCTTCACTTATATCCCAAAATACTTCGATTCCGTTAATTGTCCTGTTAATGAATCTTTTCCAATTTGAATTATTAGAAACGTCTATAGTTTTAAGTCCTTCTCTTTTTAATATTTCTGGAAGGTTTTCGAATCCAATACCATAAGAATAGAATTCATTGTCCCACTTGATTTGTAGAAGCTGGTCATTGTCTAATCTGAAAATCACATTCATATCAACGGAATGAATTTCGTCAGACATTTCCCAAAATTCAGAGTCAGTATCATAATCAAGTTCCTCGTAATAGACTTCCTTTATTGTCTGTCCGATAAAACTCGACTTTATTCTCTCGTAATATTTCTGTTCTTTCTCAGTCATTTTTGCTTGCAAACAACTTCCATATAAAACCAATACTGGTTTTATCTTATCAATAATTATTGTCCCACAAATTTCTGGAAATTAACTCAGCAGATTAGAATCGCTTACCAAGCTATCGAGAAAAGTTAAACCGAAATTATTTTGGGCAATTATTGCGATTAAAAGTAATGAAAAAATGAAATGATAGGACTGAATTATACAGAATAATCAACTGTTTGATTAATCTCACCAATATAGTTTAATAGCTCTTCTTTCCCTTCTCCACTAACAGATGAGGTGATGAAATAAGGAGGCATTTCTTCCCAAACTTTCAGCATTTCAGCCTCGTATAATTTAATAGCTTTTTTACGTTCGCCTTTTTTGAGCTTATCTAGTTTGGTAAAAATCATAGAAAAAGGAATACCTCTTTCTCCTAACCAAATCATAAAATCAAGGTCAATTTCTTGTGGTTTATGTCGGCTATCAATTAATACAAAAACGTTTGTCAGGTTTTCGCGAGTAGTCATGTAGCGCGAAATAAATTTTTGAAATTGATCACGTGCGTTGTGATTTACTTTGGCGTAACCATATCCAGGTAAATCTACCAAATACCAATCCTTGTTAATCAAAAAGTGATTAATCAATCTAGTTTTTCCTGGTTTACTTGAAATTTTTGCAAGGCTTTTATTGTTGGTGAGCATGTTGATCAAAGATGACTTACCAACATTTGATCTCCCAATAAATGCATATTCAGGCATGTTTGGTTCAGGACATAAGCGAATGTCTGTATTACTAATTACAAATTCTGCTTGCTTAATTTTCACAACAATTTTCTTTTTGTATTTCTTGGCAAAGTTACAATTTAAATAATGCATTGTATTGCAATAAGGAGGAACAATCAACCTTTATTTACAAATGCGGATTACCAAAAAGTTATAGTGGTTGTGTATTGCTTTGTAGTTGAACCTTTAATAACTGCGATTTTTTGCGGAATTCCAACGATAAAATCACTCGCTAAAAATTGAAAATTTAAACAGGAATCTGCGTAGCAATGGGGAAAGGTTGGTCGTGCTCCTTGTGGCGCATCTTGGGCAGCTTTTTCAAACTTATTTCGATCAACTTGGTAATATGATAAACAAGTTTCTATTGTATTTGTAGTGTCGTAATAGCTGATAATGAGGTGCTCAAATGGAGCAACAAAATATTTGCTTCCAATTTGATGATAAGCGGAGCCTTGCACCTCTATGACCCTGTCCAAACTGTCTTTCAGTAATTTGGGTTTGGGGTTTTCAAAACGAAATTCTCCAGTAGGTAGAATACACATGCGCTCTGTCAAGCTTTTTCGACTTAGTATTACATCTGAAATGTTAACGGCCATGCCAGAATTACTTGTTGTCTTTTTATTTGCCTTATTTCTGCGTGACCGTTCCAGAGCCTTGCTGTCATAAATGCCCATGTCTTCTATTTTGGTTAACGTATCAAAATTATAATAGCTGCGAACAGAACGTGACAATGTATCGTTTATGAAATAAGTGGTTTGACAAAATTGATGATCTCTATAGATTGTGTCGTTACGGCTTCGTCGCTCATGTTGCACACTTACAGTGCTGTCTCCATAATAATCATGGTATCTTCTTACTCCACCTGTACTGCTCCAAGAATTACTTTCACTATGCATTAACTTACCATCCTTTGCATATGTGTAAATAAATTGAGGTTTAATGTAACGTAATGAATCATCAATAATTAATGATTCCATCACCGTTATGGATCGAATATTATGTTTTTTAACGAAAACGGTGTCTAACTTTTCTCTCGAAAAATAGTTTCGAAAAATGCTGATTTTTGGTGGTCCTGCTCCAGGTAAAACATTGTATTCTATTTGAGCGTGATTCTCATTGCAAGTAAGAATTAGCAATAATAAAATAACTTGTTTAGCGGTAACCATAGTTTTATTCAAAGTGCAAATTAATCATAAATATGCTCTATGAACCAAAATAGGTTTAAACGTGTTGCTTCATCTACGCAAATGCGTCAATATCAGTTTGAAGGCTTGTAAGAATAGAGCGAAGGATTAAAATAATCCGTTAATCTCAGCATCAATTGAATGGATGATTTTACCTAAGTCATTGGCATCTTCGTGGAAGTTGTTTCCGTCCACATCAATTACAATCAACTTTCCTTTGTCGTAGGTTGAAATCCAAGCATCATAACGATCATTCAATCGCTTTAAGTAATCTAAACGAATGCTTTCTTCGTAATCTCTTCCTCTTTTTTGAATCTGATTTACTAAAGTAGGAACGCTTGCCTTTAAATAAATAAGCACATCAGGAGCAGAGATAAATGACTCTAACAAATTGAACAAAGAAAAGTAGTTTTCAAAGTCACGAGTGGTCATTAGCCCCATTGAATGTAAGTTGGGCGCAAAAATATATGCGTCTTCATATATTGTTCGGTCCTGGATTACATTATCAGATGTTGTTTTTATTTCTTGAATTTGCGTAAAACGACTATTCAAATAATAAATCTGCAAATTGAAAGACCAACGTTGCATGTCTTCATAAAAATCATTGAGGTAAGGATTTTGCTCTACATCTTCGTAATGCGTGTCCCAGCCATAATGTTTCGCTAATAATTTAGTGAGAGTAGTTTTTCCGGATCCGATATTTCCTGCTACCGCTATATGCATATTGTTGGTTTTAATTCAGAAGTATAAAAGTAGGAATAATATTGATTTAAGTCAGGGCAAAATTAATTCTTTTATAAAAAAATTAAAGAACCAATAATTGGGCGTAATTTTGTGCAATTATGTCAAACGAAAGACTTTCTTGGTTTCTTCTTATTGGTCTTTCATTAGTATGGGGGAGCTCCTTTATATTAATGGAAAAAAGTATGAAGCCAGTAGGAGAGGAGATGGTGATGGGACCCTATCAGGTTGGTGCCATGCGCATACTAATTGCTAGTTTGACTTTACTTCCAATTGCAGTTCGTCATTTGAAATTATTAAAAACGAAGACGTTTTGGTGGTTACTCATTGTTGGAGGATGTGGCAATTTAATTCCTGCGCTCTTATTCACTTTGGCTGAAACCAAAATAGAACCTTCAATGGCCGGAATTTTGAATATGGGAACCTCCTTTTTTGTGGTGATAATAGGTGTAGTAATTTATAAAAACAAGCCTAAGTCAGCACAAGTAGTTGGTATTTTGTGCGGCGCATTTGGTTTGTACAATATTTTAAAAGCTCAATTGAGCTTTGAACAAGAAGATCTCTTTTACGCCCTATTGGTATTAGCCGCAACCTTGTGCTATGCTATAAGTTTAACCACAATTAAATTTAAACTACAAGAGGTAAAGCCTGTCGTAATTACTTCGCTTTCTTTCTTTATTATCCTATTTCCGGCGGCAATAATTTGTTTGGCTACAAATGCTTTTGATCCAATAGTATCAAACCCTAATGGATTAAAGTCATTAGGATATTTAACTGTATTGAGTGTGATAGGTACAGCATTGGCGGTTTTTATTTTTACAAAGTTAGTGGCTATTTCAAGCCATATATTTGCTTCGGGAGTGACTTATTTAATTCCTGTAGTTGCCGTTTTAATTGGCGTTTTAGCGGGAGAAAACTTTGATTTATTTAACCTTGTTTGGGTGGCGTTAATATTGATTGGAGTCTACTTAATGAACAAGAAATCACGAATTAGGTTAAATAAAACGGTATAAACCCTTGTTTTCTAAATTAAATCCCTACTTTTGTCGTCCGAAATAAGTTAAATAAATAGAAAATTTGTTATGTACGCAATTGTAGAAATAGCAGGCCAACAATTTAAAGTTGAAAAAGACCAGCAGATTTTCGTCCACAGATTAGAAGGTGAAGAAGGAGCCAAAATGGACTTCGATAACGTTCTTTTAATCGAAAACGACGGAAAAGTAAATGTAGGCGCCCCAGCTATCGAAGGAGCTAAAGTATCAGCTTCGGTGGTAAGACACCTTAAAGGAGATAAAGTAATCGTTTTCAAAAAGAAAAGAAGAAAAGGTTACAAAAAGAAAAATGGTCACAGACAGTATTTGACTGAGATCAAGATTGATAACATTAAAGGATAAAAAACTAAAGTTCTGTTTACAGGACGATAATATTTAATATTATGGCACATAAGAAAGGAGTCGGTAGTTCGAAGAATGGTAGAGAATCAGAATCGAAACGTCTTGGTGTTAAGATTTATGGTGGACAAGCTGCTATCGCAGGTAACATCATTATCAGACAAAGAGGAACGAAACATCACCCAGGAAATAATGTTGGTATGGGAAAAGACCATACATTATATGCTTTAACTGATGGATTAGTTGAATTCAAGAAAAAAGCAAACAACAGATCTTTTGTATCTATTATCCCTTTTGAAGAGGATGTAGTACTAGAAGAGAAAAAAGCACCAGCAAAAGCTGCACCAAAAGCAGAAGCGCCTGTTGAAGAAGTAGCTGCTCCAGTAGCAGAGACAACTGATGCACCAGCTGAAGAAGCTTCCTCGGAAGATTTAAGCTCTAAAACAGTTGCTGAGTTGAAAGAATTGGCAAAAGCTAAAGGAATCACAGGTATTTCTGCAATGAAAAAAGCAGACTTAATTGCTGCCTTAGAAGCTTAGTCGAAATAAAACTATTTTATTAAAACTCCTTTCAGCATAGCTGTCAGGAGTTTTTTTTGTTTGGTGGTGGATGCCATCCATTATTTATACCTCCAATAAGAGGACATTTTATATTTTTACAGAAAAACAGAATCAATGTTAGAAATAACAAGAATTAGAGAAAATAAAGCGGAAATAATTGAACTTTTAAAAGTTCGAAATATGGACGCAGAAGCACAAATTGAAAAAATAATTGCTGTTGATGAAGCGTGGAGAACGAATAAACAAAAGCAAGACGCATTGCTAGCAGAGTCAAACTCAATTGCTAAAGAAATTGGGCAGTTATTTAAAGAAGGAAAGCGTGACGAAGCCGAGCAACTAAAGCAACGTGGAGTTGAAATTGGAGATGAGAAAAAGGCATTGGCCGAAACGGTAAATAAGTTAGCGAGTGAGCTACAAGAATTATTGTACGAAATTCCAAACGTGCCGCACCCTTCTGTTCCTGCAGG
>CAKZON010000106.1 GCA_937136425.1 uncultured Crocinitomix sp. | reverse complement strand
TAAAAAACGAAACTGAATTTAATTTGATGTTGATCGCGCATCATTTTGGAAATTTTACGTCCAATTTTTATTGTTTGTCTCCAAAAGAAAGCATAAAAATACCTGACCTTTTAATGGGAATTAGATTTTATGCTGGTAGCGTCCCCCAAATTATAAAATATGTAAATGCTCAAGGAGATACATTATCACACTTTAGGTTTAATAATTTTAGTGTTGAAAATGAGCAAAACTTCAATTTCTACCATCACATAAATCCAGTTAACAACAAATCTTCTAAAACTGAAATCAGAATTGAATTAGAGAATAGTAGTTTTGTTCTCAAAAAAGAAGAGTTGTAGAGATTATTGGGTTGAGAAAATAAAATGTCGTTAATTAAGCAAATAGAAAATTTAGGTATCCCTGTTGAGGAGATTGCAGAACTTACTGAACAGGATATTATTAGAATTGAGAAGAAGCTTAAGGCGCAAGTTAGAATGGACGATAACCTGAGCGGTAATGAGGTGATCCAAATTGTGACAACATTACGAAAAGAAAAAGACAATTTAGCTATATTATTTCGGAGCGAATTTAAACCACTACTTTCTATTTTACGTGATGAGAATGCATTTGTTTACGTATTTCAAACACAAGTTCCACCGCTAAATTTTGATGAAGATTTTACGCGTTTTTTGGAGGAGGGGTTTGAAGAAGTATTTAAAGCCTACGTAGAAAACTGTTTGCGAGAAGATCACTTTTATGGACTTAGTTCATTGCTATGTTTTAGTTCTGTTTTAAGTGCTGAATTATTAGAAATAATTAGCAAAAGACTGGAGCAAAGGGTTGATTTTATGATTGAATCCATGCGCCTAGGATCTAAAGGAATTGAGGGGAAAACAATTGCTGCTACTAATCCATTTTTTTATCGCTGTTTAAATAAATTAGGAGCCATTCAGTTTGAGACTGATATTGCAATGCTTTTAAATACAACACTAGAGTATATTACTAACAAAGTGTGGTACGTACGTATTTTATTTGCCATTGGTGCTTTTGAAGCCGTGGATGCAAACACAAAGGATGTATTGAAACAAAATCGAGCTATTGCAAGAAAAGCAGGTGTGATAGAGGAACAGTATCCACCTGGTAAACCAAAAGGCAGAGGCGGCACTTTAGTTAATACGCGACTGAAAACAAAGAGTGAAACAGGAAAGTTTAGTTATTTAGGATGGATTATAGTTCTAGTTATTTTTTATTCAGTCAAGGTGCTTATAAATACTGACGGCAATAAGCCAGAGTTTAAAATGTCAGAAAATTTTAAAAACATTTTGGCAGATACAAGTGATAGTCCTAATTATGTAAACCTTAATTTACCAAAGGATCAGAATTTTGTGGATTTAATGTTGTTCTTACATTCAGATTCTATAGAAATTGTTTCAGAGCAGAACATTAGTTTTAATTTGCCAGCAACGCATTTGGCAGATGGACAAACTGTTGTTCGTGGAGATGGTGAAAGCGATTTGGATATCAAAAATGAAACTGAGCAAAGGATCGTTGTTATTGCTCAAAAGTGGGGATTTTCTGAGCCATTATTTTATTGCTTGAATCCTAATCAGACTATGACCGTACAGCCGCAATTGGAAGGCGTTCGGATATATAAAGGTGAGATGCCGCAAATTATTGAGTATAAAGATTCAAGTGGAATTGTGAGAAGTCACTTTCGTTTTAAAACTTTTACTGATGAGGATAAATTGAACTTTACCGAATATCATAAAACGGAGACAATTATGCACATGTCTAAAAATCAATTGATCACTATTACAAAACCTTTGGATAAATTTGAAGTTGATGTAAAGGTGATTACGAAGTATTAAGTAAAACCAGATTATAATAAAAACATGAGTAATAAATCATTCTTGAGCAATCAATGGGTAGGAATCGCAAGTATTTTGATAGCAAGCATATTTGGAGGATTGTGGTATAATGCCTCGTACAAATCAAACGTTTTAGAGGGGCACCTTGACAATCCTTTTTTTGGTCAACTTAATCGTGCGGCTCAGCAAGATTATTCATTTTATGCTAAATTATATTTAGCTGCAACTATTCTTCTAGTAGCGCTAGGGCTTTACATTATTCGAAATTACTATCTTCGAACCAAAGCAAACAATTGAGACCGACTTATTCATATCTTTTTTTATTCGTAACACTATTCGTAGCTAGTTTTGCAAATAAAGCATCTGCAAATGTAGATTCTGTATTATATACCAACTTTACAGCGAAGCAACAGTGTTATAATTCATCAGATGGTGTAATAAAATTCATTGATGAAGGAGAAGGAATTCCAATTGTTTTGTTACACGGCGTTCCAACTTCAGGTTGGCTTTATCGTAAAATGATTCCAAAATTATCAGCAAACGGATACCGTGTTATTGTGCCAGACATGTTAGGTTTTGGTAATAGTGATAGCCCAACCGGAAAAGGATTATACTCGCCACAAAACCATGCTCGGCGATTGTTAGAGTTGATGGAGCATCTCGAAATTTCTTCATGGACTCAGGTAATTCATGATGCTGCTAGTCTTTGGACGGCAGAAGAATTAAGACAAAATCCCAACTGTATTAATCATCTTGTTTTAATGAATACCATCTTAAACCCTAATGGTGTAAACTGGAAAAACCAGGTTGAAATTGGTTTAACAGCGAAATTAGGATTGACAATGCAACGCCTAGGATTGAAAAAAGGGTCTTTTGTTACCAAGCTTATTGAGGATAATTTAGTGGATACAAAATTGAGTCAGTCAGAATTAAATGGATATGAGGAGGCTGTAATCTCTGGTAAAACAGAAGCCATATTTGCGCATTATATTCATATGTTTGAAATGTCTGTAGTAGAAAAAAATCACTTGCCAGAATTTAATGGCCCCGTTGCAGTTATTTGGGGAGAACTAGATAAAGGACTAAAGTGGACACCTCAGTCTTCTCTAATTATGTCACATTTTAACATCAAACAAGAAGACTTACATTTATTACCAACAGGTCATTTAGTTCCAGAGGAAAAAGCAACAGAAGCGGCGCAATTAATCATGAATTTTGTCGTTTCCAAGTAGATGAATTTGGAATACAGTGAATTAAATATTCAGGCGTTTTTTCGATTATATGCAGACTTGTCTTCTGCAAAATTCATTGATCTACCACAATACAAAGCTATTATTAGTAAAGGAGATACTTGGCCTAATTCTGTATTCAGTTTTAATGTTTCAGAGAATATTGCATCTGTTGAAATTGATAAGTTAATAGCGAAAATGAAGTTAGGTGATCTTCCAACCCAATTAAGAACACCTCCAACAACACCATTAACAGTGATAGAACTCTTGCGCAATAAATCTGTGCGTCACTTAACTTGGGCAGCAATGGGGATGGAAATGCGTGGATTAGAATTAAAGAATACAACCATTGACATAAAGCGTGTTGAGGATAAAGAAACATTAGAATCATGGATTAAAATTGTAGAGGTTGAGTTAATGCAGGGAGGAAAGATAGATCGGCAGGCTTTTGTTAATTTGTTAGGCCACGAAAGCTGTCAATTTTATTTGGCTTATGTTGAGGGTGTTCCGGCCTCAACTTCTCTTACATTTATTGACAAAAACACTGTTGGAGTTTATTTAGTTGCTACTGTCGCAAAGTTTCAACGCCGTGGTTTAGGAAAAGCCGTAACAGCTCATTCATTAGGTGCTATTCAAGATCAAAATGTAACGCATGCCTATTTGCAAGCAACTGACATTGGTAAATCTGTATATGCCGCAATTGGATTTAAAGATCTAGGAGAGATTGGCGGCTTTGCTATGCTTTAATTGTACAATTGTTTTGAATGCATTACATTAGCTTACGCCTTTAATGTAGTTATTGAAGCGAGGGAATGGTAATTAATTGATGAAACATGAAATTAAAAGTTCACTATTTTATTGGAGTATTGTTCATGACAACAGTTTTAGCCTGTAACACAGGTGTAGAACATGTAGAAGAAATAGCAGGGGGAGATAGTTTAAGTTGGGCACCTGAAGAAGTGGTTGCAGATGAAAATGAATTGAATTCAGAATCGGATGAAGTAGCGATTATAGATGGCACAATTGATTTAGAAAGTTTTCAAAATAAATTCAATATTTATTTTGAGCATCAATTTGATTTTGGCTGGCGTTTTATTACTGCCAATTATGATGAGTATCCGGAAGACACGACTTTAATGCACGCAGATGCGAATGAGAATTTTGATTTGTCTTTAATTAAAGCTGTTTCAGTTGAAGGAGATGTGTACCCGATTAGTTTCGAAGGATACGCGCATTCATATCAATATGTAAATGGAGGACATATTTATGTGACCTATATATTGGGAGAAATAAGTGAGGAGTTACATTATTACTACGTAAATACCGCGTTTGAAATATTAGATGAGGGCGCTTTAGCATATGTTGGAGGAGATGAAGGGGCTTGGTCTTATAGTTACGGCGAATTTTCTAAAGATTTTTCTGTTTATCATGAGTTTTATGCTGAAGGAGAGGGGCTTGATACAACAGATTATAGTTCTAATGTTTTTTATTTTGAATAAATATGAGTGAAGAAAATTTAGACGGAAGAGTCCGTAAAAACATTCAAGTTGGTTCTTTTGTAGAGGTAGTTCAAAAAGCTGATCAACGAAGTGGCGAATTAACTGAAGGTGCTGTAAAAAGAATCTTAACAAAGTCACCAAAACACCCGCATGGTATTAAGGTGATGCTAGATACTGGAGAAGTTGGTAGAGTTAAGATAATTCACGAGTACTAGAATCAATTGTCAATGGCAATTAACAATTAGTAATGCGGAATTCTGTTAGATAAATTAATAATAGTGTTCAAAAGGAATTTTGTTTTTTTCATAATTGAACATTGAACATTGAACATTGAACATTGAACATTGAACTATTGCTTATCCCATCTCGCTTTATGTCCACGACAATCAAAATGTACAGTCATTGAGCCGGGATAGCGTCCAAGGCCACCTTTATTGCCAACAATTTCTTCCATAATATCCAATACTATTGTTTTATCGGCTTGTGTTTGTTTACCGTCGTTATTAATGTCCTTAATTACAATGTCAACTGCTTTTCCCCAAATGTGTTGGCTTTTACTTGCACCTCCTTTGGTTGAATTATATTTAGGGTGACGGTGACTATCACGAACATGAAACCCGTATTTATTATAGCCTTCTTCATCCAATCTTAAGATTAAGTCAAGCATCATATAAAGCATCTTCTTATCTACCAGCCAATATTGTTTTTTATTTTTTGAGTAATCCTCTTCATTTTTAGAGTAATAGGCGTCAGTAGATAAGAAGTCTCGAATCCGATACTCTCCCACAATATATTTTAGCACATCATCTCCATGAAGCTCATAAAACTTCTCTTTGCGTAAGCTGTTTTTAAACTTACCGTTTGATTGTGTGTATTCCTTGTAATCGTCATCTAAATCATCAAAGCCAATTAAGTCAAATTGAGATAAGACACTATCTATTCCTGCATGTGTTAAAACCGGTTGCAGTTCATTTGCGCGGTCAAATTTTTCAACAGGATCTGTTTTACATGAAATGAGTATTAAAGTTAGAATTATGGTTGCATAAATTTTCATGGTTGTTTTGGTTTTTTTCGAATGAAAAATACCATGCCAATTACCAACAACACAAATCCTCCACCCAAGTAATAAACTAATCCTTTAATTATCGTTCTCTTTTTTTTAGGTTCTTCAACCGTATCAGCAACTCCGTCCTCATCTGCATCCACAAATTGACCTTCCTCTCGCTGATCATGTCTCTCGTTTAATTCCGTATCATCACTAGGATCATTGTTTAAATTGAACTGATTGTTAGTCAAAGTGTTTGCGTAAGAATCAATGTTCATTCCTGATTCATTTAAACAGGCAAATCCATTAAACACAAATAGAATAGTTAATACAGTAATTAGAGATTTCATAATAAGCGAATTGGTATAAATTTTAACGAGCTAAATATTAATAGTTACAAAACTGGCTTTTTTTTGAGAATAGAACATACGAGTTCATCCTTTATTTTCAAGAATCTTGCGTCGTTGATTTTTATTTCAGTAATTTTCAAAAAAATCGAACAAAGTGAGTAATTACGATCAATATTATTTATCAGAAAATTTGTTTGGAAAACCTTACCCTGAGTTGGTTTCATTTTTCGAAAGCTGTGAAAGAGGAACTGTTTTAGATTTGGGGTGTGGGCAGGGGAGAGACGTGCTTTTTTTAGCTGAATTGGGCTTTACTGTAACTGGAGTGGATAGTTCTAAAGTAGGAATCTCTCAAATGTTATCCGTTTCAAAAAAAAGAGGGCTTAAAGTAAAAGGACAAATTGCAGATATGTATGAATGGAGTGATTTTGCTACGTATGACTATGTATTGTTAAATAGTATGTTTCATTTTGAGAAAAATGACAAAGAGAATGAGGTCGCTTTGATTAATAAAATTTTTGAGAATTTGAAAGAAGGCGGAGTGATCGTGTTTTGCATTCAAGATACGGGGAAAAAAGTACCAATTTTAGAAAAAGTAATTGTCCAAAACTCTAATCTAGTAACCATATCAAAAATTCCATTTATATATTCATTTAAAGATGAAGAGTCGGGGCATTCTTCTAAAACTAATTACCAATTAATCAGTGTTCAAAAGTGAAAAAAAAGTTACTAATTTTCGGATTATTCTTAACTGTTTTTGGTCATAGCCAAATGGTATATGAATGGATTAATACACAATACAATCCAAATGAAGCTACGGAAGATTCTTATGTAGGTTATTTAGTTTTAAATGAGGGAGTAAAATCAATTCATGAGGAGCAGGAGTTAATTGCAGCATCTAAGGAGGTGAGTTTTGTGCATGTTGAGATTGAATTGCAACGGAATGGTTATGTAAAACAGGTTCATAAAACCTTATCAGATGGTAGTGAGTCAATTAGTAAGTTTACTTATGTAGGTAGTTCTGGAGGGTATAAACAACATTGGATTTCAGTTTTTAATAGAGGAGCTAGGAAAGATACTATTCGTGAGGATATTTATACAGGAGATCAAAAAGATTGGCAAATTAAAGCAGATTCATTGGCGTTCGACTCTAATGGAAACATCATTTATTTTCGAAATAATAGGGATGAAGTTTATTCAAGATTTGACAAACATGGAAGAAAGGTGAAAGATTCAATTCCAGCGCATCCTAAATTAATGGCACATGAAATTTCCTATAAGTATGGCAAAAAGAAAATTGTTAAAGTAACGTCCTATTCAGACCAAAAAATCAAAATTAAAACAGTTTACAAAATTGATAAACGCGGTAATTGGACAAAGTGTACAATTAAAAGCAATGGTAATATAAAAAACGCCGTGCTTCGAAGAAAGCTAACCTATTTTGATTGAGTTTTAATTAAAAATATTAATCTCACCAGCCGTAACAACTGTTTTATTGCTCGTTATTTCAACTGCTTGCATTATTGTAGTGTTACCTCCTGAAACGGTGTCTTTAGAAACGCAATAAACCGTATAATTACCTTGTGTTAAGTTGTTGAAAATATATTCACCGTTTCCTCCTGTGCGCTCTAGTTCTCCAAATACATCATTCTCACCATAAACTAAATATACTTTTTCATCAACAGCTGGTTGACTCGTAAGTATTGCTTCGTTCTTACCTGATTGAGTAGTGCTAATTTCGAATGGAGAAGTTACTTTGTCTGTATTCGCGGTTTCACCTACAGTTTTGTTTGTAATAGTCACTATATCTACATTACGCGTTAATGAAAAATGATCTGAAGCAATAGTTTCAATTTCTTCCATAGTATGTGTGGCTATTTCTACGTTTGAATCTGAATAGTTAAATTCTACAGCAATTCCAGTGCGCCCTGCAAGGTTAGGATTAGCATCACTCGGCCATGTTGGGTTATCATAATAAATATAAAATTGTTCAACACCAATCGGATTATTTAAGACCCAATAATCGCCATGCTCTATACTCAATCCTTGTGTAAACAGTACTTCACTAATCTCTACTTGCGCACTTTGGTGATCTTGACTTTTTACAAAACCTGTAATTGATGATGTACCACCGGGGCCTTCTGTTTTGTTACATGCAATTAATAATACTGCAGCACAAATGGTAAGAATTGTTTTGGTCATAATAATGTGGGGTTATTGGCGAATAATCTTGAGGTTTGAAATCAGGGTTTCGTTGTTGTAAATTTGAATATTGTATAATGCAGGGGCATAACTTGAAAGGTCAATTGTATGCGCATTTGCATGGTTTAGTGTTGAGGTTAATAATGTTTGTCCGGTCATATTTTTAATTATGATTTGTCCATTTTCAATTGTTTCACTAAAAACAAGTTTACTTTCCCCGTTTGTGGGATTGGGATATATATTAATACTTTGTTTAGTGTTTTTGGTTAAGCCTAAATCTTCACAACTCCCAAACATATTGTCGTCCATCCATTCTAATCGTTCGGTGGTCCAGTCACGTAAATATCCCATTTCTTCTGCATAGGTGTCTCCAATAAAATTATTTGGCCATACATAACTCCCTAAAATGGGCCAACGTTGAAAATTACGTTCTGCCGCCTCAGCTAAGTACGTTTCCATTTCATCAACAAAAGCAATAATGGTATCAGTGTGCAGTGTGGTCATTCTTAGTTCTTGCCAACGGCAATTGAGTTCATGTGTGTAGTTTTCATCTTCCACCAACCGATTCCACCAAAATGGATTGTTAAGGTCTCCACCGCCACCACAAACTGAGTTAAAATAGATTTCCCATCCGTCGGTTTCGCCACCTTCACAATAGTTTGCATTTCCCCAAGCAAGATTAAAATCCCAAAGTGGCCCTGCTTTTAATTTTCCTCCTTCACTTTCTCTCTCTTTATGTAAAAAGGTGCTGATACGATAACCGTCAACGTTTTTACTAATTTCATTGACAATCATAAAATCAATGAATGACTGCACATCAATATAAGGACGATATCCGTCTTCTGGATCGTCAAAGTCAGCCCCGTCAAGTGCAGTCTCAAAATCCGTTATGTATTGTTCAATATAGTCTAATTGTACCGGGTGCATCTCCTCAATTTCTGGATCATGCATTTGGTAACGAACTGCTCCCCATGCAGGAGGAGCTTGTGCGTATGGCGAAGTCCAAGCTACTATTCCTCCGCCAGTAGTTTTGTCTACTTTTACAATATAGCCTCCAGTTAAGTCATTTCCACTCGTTTCGTCATATTCCATTTTATCGATATTAACTCGACCTGGGTTTTGCTTAATTCTCTCCATAAAAACATAAACACCTATGTAATCGCCATTCAAAACAACTTCAACTAACGCTGTTCGTGGTGCATATTCTCCCATCTCATTTCCTAACTTATAGGTGAGTACATTTCTTATGAGTGATTTGTCTGTGTAGGGTGCATATAAAATCCAATCATTGTCAATTGGCCAATCAAAAATAGATACATTGTAATTGCTAGAATCTGGTGCTCTTGTTTCTAATCCATAAGCCTTTTTAGGGAAAGTTCCAGAAGATGATCCTCTTCTCTCAATACCAATCAATCCATAAAATTCATTAAAAGGATCAGCTACATTGTTTAATCCTGATTCATTATTAACGATTCCCATTAATGCAGATACTTTCGGATCGTCAGGAATAGAAACACCATCAACAGTGTTGATAATGACGATTGGTAAATTGCTTGATTCAAGAATGACAGGTGGAATGAACCAATCTGGCGCAGGATCATAGTCGCTTGAAGTAGTATTAATACCTAAAAACAAATATGGTCGCGAACTTAAATCACTTGATGATTCTGATTCGTTATGGGTTTGTATGCAAAGTACATTAGCTCCCATATTCAAGTTATTACTCAAGAAGAATTTCGATAATGTAAACTGAGCAGGATATTCTCCTGAGTATGCTTGTGCTTCATGTAAACCAGATGCCAACTGATCGTAATCAGGTTGTCCAGTTCCGTCCATTAAAGCTCTAGTAATTTCAACCCCATTCAAATAGGCAACAAATCCGTCGTCGTAATCAAGTAATAGAGCTGCTGCACTAATCTCATTAGTGTCCACAATGTCAAATTCTATGCGCTGATAAACAGATATTGTTCCGCTAGGTAAAATAGTATTGTCATCTCCATCACCGTAACCAAAACCTCCACTTCCTGTTGGCCAAGCTCCTGCATCAAAACTTAACGTATTCCAATCTTCATCTACTGGTGAATCAGGTACGGTGTATGACCAAATGTCGGTTTCATATACTACCGTTTCCCAATGGTCAATTTGTCCAAATGTTGTGGGGAGGCAGTAGAATAATACCCCGATTAAAAGAGTGAATGATTTAAAATTGATGCGTTGGAGCGATAACATAGCGTTAACTTTAAGTTAACAATATAATAATTATGAAGCAGCTTTTCCCTGTTATTAAAAATTGAATTAAATTAATGGGATTCATAATGTAATTGATGATAGAGTCAATTTTATGGGAATATGACACAAGGAATATCTGCAAAACAATCTATGAAAATGAAGGTTATTTAAAGGATGCAAATAATAAAAGCACATTTATATCGACTTGTTTTGCTAGTTTTTATACTTGCGATTAACAATTTTGTTAGTGCGCAGCAAATGGCAAAAAAAGATGTTGTCACCGATTTTGAATTTTTTAACGAGGCGGTTATTAATGCACACGGCGCAAATTATCATTATAATCTTGCTGTCAACCTTGATTCAGTTTTGAAAGATATTGATAGGATTGAAACAGATAGCTTGTTAATTACTGAATTTCGTTATTTAATTGGAAGAGCATTTAACGAAATAGGGTGTGTGCATACTAGTGTGAGTGAATTTCCTTTAGAGGTGAAATTACCAGAAGAGCGTTTTTTTCCACTTCCTGTTTTATTGGTGAATGAGAACCTGCATATTGATAATCATAAATCTAAAAAAACTAAAGGTTTTATTGGGCAGAAAATTGAAACAATTAATGGGTATTCTTCGGTTTATATAGTTGAAAGACTATTGAATTATTTGGGCGGAGATGGGAGAGGTGATCATGATTCATATGCTGAAGAAATAGGAAGTTTATATGCGCCTAAATTAATTTCATTCTATTTAAATTATCCTTCTGAGTTTGAGATAAAAACCAGTTTAGGATCTTTTAAGGTAGATGCAGTTGAAAAACCAAGTTATCGCTATCGTTCCATTATTCCTATGCAAAAACAAGAGAAAATATTAAAAGGAGAGCGAGCCTATTATGTGAAAAGAGACAATATTCCTGTATTACGGATTGATAAATTCAAGAAAGAAGATATTAAATTTTGGACAAAAGTATTTGAAGAGCTACAAGTTGAAAATCCACCATTCTTTGTGATTGACTTAAGAGGGAATACAGGAGGTAATCGCAAAGCTGGTGCAGAATTAATGCGTTTTCTTACAGGTGAAAAATTTGGATATTCCATTTTACAACCCAAACTGAAACCAAAGCCATATTTGAATCAACAAGGAAAACGTTATTATAGATTTTCTAAACTGAAGTACAATTTCGGGAAGTTTACTCGAAAGAATAAAACAGAATTAGGAACTTCATTTCAATTTGATTTTAAGCCGCACAAATCTACTTATAAAGGGCAAATTATTGTATTAATGGATGGGCTTACCGCTTCAACTTCGTCAATGTTAACCACTTGGTTAGATAAACATTCAAATACTCATTTTATTGGTCGAACTGCAGGTGGAGGATATAATGGAAATAATGGAGGCGTTTTTCCGAGAATTACTTTGCCTTGTTCTAAAACGGTCATAAGATTTCCGTCTTATCGAATTGTATTGGATGATGACTCCAAAAAAGAATGCGGTCAAATTCCAGACACAAAGGTTAAGTATTCTGTTGATGATTGGTTAAATAATATTGATAGAGATTGGGAAGCAGTTCTTGGGTTTATAAAGTCCGTTCAAAAAGGAAAATAAAGCCCAAAATCGGCTAATTTTCTATCAAATTAGTAGAATATATAAAGCCATTATGAATTCTGTATGCTTAGTTATTCAAAATAAAGAGGTTAAGGTTGTTTTTTTAATGTGAAAAAAACGACAATTTCTGGCAACTGTAACAGAGGGAATTACGTTTAAGGTCTGTAAGCAAAGATTACAATAACCAACTCGCTAACAGATGAAAAGCCTAATTCAAAAAATTACATTGTGTTTATTTTTCACAATGTTTATAAATATACCACAAGCATCAGCTCAAGATTGGACTTTCCCTTATCCAACAACTGGTACGCCATGTTCTTCTTGTGTGCCTGCTGGTTGGACAATGATTACAGGGTCTCCAGATCTTTCTAGTTTGGACAACTGGATTGGTTATTCGCATCATGAATCTATAGGTGTAATTAGCCCAGTTCCTGAACCAACGCCTGGTGTTACGTCATTTATGTCTGCAATGGCTTATTTTGGAGGGACAGAAGAAGTAACCACGAGTTTTACAATTCCTGAACCAAGAACATTAACAGTTTATTTTGGTGGATTTGGTACAAGTATTTCAGGTGGCGGTCCTGTTGGGGCAGAGCCGGGTGTTACTGAGAATCTATTAGTTAACGGAGCAAGTGTTTCAGTTCCAATTCCATGGGATGGAGGTTGGCATGCTGTAACATACGCATTACCTGCAGGCTTAAATACTATCACTTTAGATCCAGGAATTGGAGATGATGATAATCGTCACGTTGTGCATATTTCCATTCCAGCTGAGCAAATTTCAGGGTGTGATGAGGATTTAATAACAGATATTTCTGACACTGAGATTTGTTTAGGAGATGAATTAACTTTATTAGCCGAATCAGTTTCAGGTGCCGTTGTAACATGGGACTTAGGAGTGCCAAATGGTGTGCCATTTACGCCGGTTGATGAAGGTGTTATTACTTACACCGCAACAAGTGAAGATGACGCAGATTGTCCTTTTTCAGTTGAAATTACAGTGTTACCAATTCCAGTTATTAATGCAGGAGTTGATTTTGCTGTTTGCGAGGGAGAAGAAGCAGTTCTTTCAGGATCAGGTGCTGGCTTAGGAACCTATGAATGGTCTGACGGTGTTATTGATGAGGAACCATTTATTCCAGCAGCTACGCATACATACACAGTTACAGGAACCAATGTTGCAGGTTGTTCAAATACAGATGAAATTGAGGTTACAGTAAATCCGCTACCACCGGTTGACGCTGGAGAAGATTTTACAGCATGTTTGGGTGATGATATTGCTTTGACAGGAACAGGTGCTGGAGTTGGAGGAACCTATGATTGGACCGGCGGAGTAGTTGATGGTGTAACATTTACCGCAGCAGCAACTACAACTTATACTGTAACTGGCACAGATGATAATGGATGCTTAAATACAGATGACATTACGGTTACTGTGAATGCACTACCAGTTATTGATGCTGGTGTTGATCAGGAAGTTTGTGAAGGATTTGAAGTTACTTTGACTGGAACTGGTGCTGGCGGAGGAACTTATGATTGGACTGATGGTGTAACAGATGGTACGGCTTTTACACCGGCAACAACAACGGTATATACAGTTACAGGAACAGATGATAATGGTTGCACAAATACGGATGATGTAACTGTGATTGTCAACCCTGCGCCTCCTGTTGATGCTGGGGTAGACGTTGCTGTATGTAATGGTGATGCTGTTATTTTGAGCGGAACTGGAGCTGGAGTTGGTGGCGATTATGTTTGGACAGGTGGAGTTCTTGATGGCGGGTCATTTGTTCCAGTTGCTACCACCACTTATACAGTAACCGGAACAGATGAAAATGGTTGTGTAAGTACGGATGATGTAGTAGTAACAGTAAATGGTTTACCAGAGGTTGTTTTTTCAACAGATGATTTATTAGGATGCGCACCTTATGAAGTTCAATTCAATACTTCAAGCCCAGGAGCTTCATTTGAATGGCATTTTGGAGATGGTTCTACGAGCACTGCTGAAAATCCGTCTCACATTTATTTAACAGAAGGCTTGTTTGATGTTACTTTGACCATTACGTCTGCCGAAGGTTGTGTAACAACTGTAATGTATGGTGATTATGTTGAGGTGTATCCAATGCCTGTAGCATCATTCTCTTTTATTTCTCGTGAGGTTGATTTAGGAACTTCTACTGCTGACTTTGAAAATACATCTTTATTTAGTGATTCTTATACTTGGAACTTTGGTGATAGTTCGCCTCTGTCAAATGATTTTAGTCCAAGTCATACTTATCCTAGTGTTGATAATGGGGCATATACAGTTACTTTGATTGCCGAGAACAGTATTGGTTGTGCAGATACAGTAACTAAAATCGTCCAAATGGAAGGGTTAACCATTTATTATATTCCAAATACTTTTACACCAGATGGGGACAGCTTTAATGAAACATTCCAACCTGTATTTTCTTCAGGATTTGACTATTATGATTTTCATATGGCGATTTATAACCGTTGGGGAGAAATGGTTTTCGAAACTTACAATGCAGACTATGGCTGGAATGGAGCATATGGAGATCAAGGTTTGGTAAATGACGGTGTTTATATCTGGAGAATTGATTTTGGTGACTCAGGAAGTGATGCTAGAATAGTGCGAGAAGGGCACGTTACTGTATTAAAGTAAATTTTGAGTTAAAGGTTTATTACGGACAGGAATAGAAATATTGCTGCGATTGTTGCAATTACCATTAATAAAATGGCAAAGATAGCTACAAATACGAACCATAATTTACTAAGGAATGATCCGTCAGGTTTGTTATAACGCATTATTTGCAAACCCAATAGAATTCCTGCAGTTGCTATTATTATACTTAAAAGTATACGTAAAATTATCCAAGCAATTTTTTTAGAGTCTCTTGGTTTTTTTTTCTTTTGTTTTTCTGCTTTTACCGAATTTTCTGCGAGCTTAGCATCTACAATAATAGTGTCAACATCATTTAATGATACCGCTATAACTTCTTGTTTAGATTCTGTTAGCAGATCTTCTTCAGAACAATGATTATAAATAATACTGTCCGTTCCAAAATAGTTAATTTCTGCTAATACTGTATCTCCATTTTTAAGCTTTATTGTATCGCATAAAGGAGCAATAATTGTTAAAGCAACAAGAGATTTTGATTCTTGTTTGATTGGTGCATAATTATTTTTAAGGTTGAGGTATTTCCGCTTAGAAAAGTCATTATTGATTCCACACGAAAAAACAAGTAAAGCACTCAAACAAAACAACAATATGGGTTGTAACGCTTTCATTTATGTCTAAGGTAAAATAAAAGTAGAGAAACTAGTTTCAAGTTTGATCGAAAATAGCCTTGCGGATTGAATTTTTCATAGAAAGTCCGTGTTTATCAAATAAGAGGGATACTTCGTCTTTAATGGTATGCTTCATATGGATGCATCCTGAACAAGTATTAACATAGCCTTCTTTTTTTATAATTATTCCGATTAGTTCATATATGTCATTTGTAAAACGAACTCCTTTCTTACTCAATGTTAAGATTCCATCAATAGCATATAGTTGTTTTTCTGCAGTTGCACTTACCAACCATTTCTTCAATTCTTTTTTGTCCTTATTCTTTATTAATAAATTGAGTTTTTCTCGGTATTCAGGATCTTGTCCTCCAATGCCACAATGACTCCCATATAATATTGAGTCAGTAAAAAGTTCATTAAAGTTAAGAGCGGAATTGTAGGTGTTAAAATAAGAATTTTCAAGAACTCTATATGCGGATGAATCTATGTTAGCCCTAACTAATTGATACATTTTTACCCATTTTTCTGAAGAATTTTTTACATAAACCTTTTCTTCAATACAATAATGAATAATGGTGTTTTCAAACCGGATAATACTTACATAATAATAATCTACATCATACACGCCCGCTACCTCTTTATCAGCAGTGCTCTGACTGATTTCTGCTTTATATTCATGATATCCCGGAATTATTTCGCGCTCAATCATTCTTTGCGTTTTAAATATATTCTTGTTCGTTGATTGATCCAATAAGCCATCTAAATAAGTGGATAAATCTGAATATTTTTTAGATTGATAGGATGTTTCTAATCCTTCTAAAATAGGATGCGCTTCTAGAAAAGGTGAACACAATAAAAAAAGGAGGCTAATGAAATATTTGAGCATAAATAATATGTAATGTCGTCTTTGATAAATATAAGGCTAAAGCATAAATAATGAGTGGAATAGTGCAACCTAATTTTAAAGAATCCCGTCTCGATAGTACAAACAAAGCCTAACTATGAAAAATTTCTGCCTATTTTTTATCTTCTCTTTGGCTACAAATTTTAGCTGGTCGCAATGCGAAGATTTCGAAATGTCATTCGTCACACAAAATCCAACCTGTCATGATTTTTCTGACGGGAGTATTAGCATTCTAACAACAGGAGGAACTGCTCCAATTGAATACTCCATAACTGATACGACAGGGACAGAGCATATTCCTGGACCCGGTGGTACAGCGAACATACTTCAAGCTGGCTGCTATTTTGTTGAAGTTATTGACGCCACGGGTTGTATATTGACAGATTCTGTTTGTTTAATAAACCCTGACCCTATAACAGTTGACTTAGAAATTACGCCTCCTACTTATCCCGGCGCATGTGATGGAATTGTAATTGCAGATACGGTTTATGGTTATCAGGGGGATTATGAATTGATTAGTTATTATTGGTCTATTCCAGGTGCTGGCTTGGGAAATGAAGTCGTAGATGTTTGTGCAGGGGAATATATGTTAACCATAAATGATGAGTTTGGATGTTCAGGAAGTTTCGATTTTGCTTTAGGTTCGTTAGCCGAAATCCCTATGAACACTTTGGAAGAAATTAAAGTTATTTCTAACAGGTTAAATGGAAGTTTTTCTGTTCATGGAAAAGTAGCAAGTGAATTGAATATTAAACTTCTTAATCTTGCAGGGCAAGTTGTTTTTGATGCCGTTATTAATGCTGAAAATGAGGTTTATACACCAAATCTTAAAGAAGGTTTATACTTGTATACAATCGGCACAGGTCAAGAAATAATGCAAACTGGAAAATTGATTTTTTAGATCTAATGTTTCAGTACTTGTACTGAATATCATCTTGATACTTCTAATAATGTTGTTAGTATCACTTAGAAATAGAAAATGGAAAACTCTTAAAAAGAGCCTTCCATTAAAATCATAAGTATTCATACATGTCTGTCTGAATGGTATCAATCAAATTTTGATAACTATCAAATTTATTTGGTAGCAAAACTGAAAGATCATCTTATAACCCTACTCGGATGTGAGGTTTTAAAACTATTTTTTGTTATGTGCAATCCTTCTTTGCTTGCAAGAGCGACAACAGCACTAAAATCTCCTTTAGGAATTGCCTTCATTTGAGATCTTAACTCTTTATCAACCATTAATCTGTTCCTAAAAATAACGGCATCCGTATTTTTTCCTTTTGGATCGATAACGACTTTAATATCCTCCTCTTTTAGTGGGGTTGGATACCCTAAATCTTTAGCTAATTTTACAATTAATTCCCAACGTCCTTGTGCAATTTGAAAAACCAAATAACGTGCAACTTTCTTGTCTTTATTTCCCAAAATTCCCTTTATAAATAGGTGAGCATTATTCTGACCTTTATGATCTTTTGATTTAATTTTTAAATTCATGCTAATTTTTTTATTTTATTAAAACCAACTACTTACTTCATCTGCCGCATCTCCTGCTGCGTCAGCTGCATCATTTGCAACATCTTCTGCTGTGTCTGCTACATCATCTGCGGCATCTTCAGCCCCATCTGCTACGTCATCCGCTACATCATCAGCCCCTTCAAGGGCATCATTGTACGCTTCCGTAACTTCCTCCAATGCATAATCAAGGTCACCCATAAAACCATCAAAGAAGTCTCCAATGGCATCAAAAGCGTCTACAGTCCAATCCCATACATCAGATGCAGCACCTTCCATCCAGTCCCAAGTTTCATCAGCTGCACCTTCTAACCATTCCCATGAATCTGCTGCAATATCTACTAGGAATTCCCAAGATTCAGCTGAAAGTTTAAGAAATTCAGCCCATGCATAATCCATGTATCCTTCAATGAATTGCCATAAATCTAAATCGGTATTTTCTTGTTTAAAAACACCTTGAGGTAATGTCCCATAGGATTTTCCATTATCAAATAGATTAATTAGTCGTGTATTTCCGTCTGGGCCGTTTTCGTAGTTCGTCCATGATAAATTACCCGTTAATGTTTCCTCTATTGTCCAGTTTGGTGAACCAAATAATAAACCTTTAATTTCACCAGCTTCTGCAGTTGAAGAACTGCTAGTGTAAAGTTTTCCGTTTGATAAATTCATTGGAGGGCCAATTGCTTCAGGGCTTTGAGTAGCCCATGTCTTTCCATCTGCATATAGAGAAAATATGCATTTTCCATTATAAAACATTCCAATTAAACCAGTACTCGTCTCTCCTAATTCCCAGCCAGTTGGGTCTTCGTCTGACAAGGTTTTTATTTCCAATGAATTATCAAGTAAAGTCCCTACATCTTTTAAAGATTCTTGCTTGGTACCTAAAATATCACCGTCTTTCCCCATGTAAACAAGCCCGCCCTGCTTACGAAACAAACAACCTCGTGCTGAAACTATTTTCATGATTAATGCTGCACCTCTAACAGAACTGTCAATTGTGTCATCATTAGGGAGTGCGAAAATCATCCAAGGGTCTAGAGATATGGACGCATCATCTGCATTAAAAGTGTTTTTTTCCATGTTCCACCCGTCCCATTCTGTAGCAAAATCTACAATTCCTTGCCAGTCTAAGTCCATTTGCATGTCAAATACAGCTTGTTGAATTTCTTCATCTGCATTTTGAGACACGAAATAAAATGTGCCAGCGTTTTTACAACCTACTTCTGTTGCCATAATTTTTCTTTATTAGTTAATAAATGAATAATTAAGATTAGGGGAGTAGGAATGACCAACTAATCTATTGATTGATGGCAAGCTATGAATATAGTGGTGGATTACAGCAGGTAGGAATACCTGATGCAATTATTTAGAGAATATTACTTGGGCTGAAATACCTATCCGATTGGAAACACTCAGTCTAAAGGACTATTTTCTACGAAACCATTTCAATATAAAGTTTCTCAACTTTATTACGAGCCCATGGGGTTCTTCTTAAAAACTTTAAGCTTGATTTAATACTAGGATTGCTATTAAAGCAATTGATTTTAATGCGATATCCCAATTCAGACCAACCGTATTCTTCCACTAAATGATTGAGCATGTGTTCAAGTTTGACACCATGCAATTTATTATTGGTTTGATCTCCTGGATGATTCTTCTTTTCCATTATCCTTTTGCTTTTTACAAAGTTATGAAAAAAAAGATGGTATCTCAAACCCTTGTAAATCCTGAAAACCAAAAAATAATTCAAAAAAAAGTTTGGAGATTAAATTTATTCTACCGTACCTTTACGGCGTCGATTACAGTTCTTGTAACAGTGATTGATTTATAAAGAAGAGGTTAGAGACAGGCTCGTTGATCCTCTGGCAACCCTCACTCCGAAAGGAAGTTGAAAGGTGCCAATTCCTGCTTCAAGTGGATAATCCGCTGAAGAAATATAAATAATTACGGAAAATGACACGATCAAAAAATAGCGTACCGAATATTGAATATAGATTAAAACCATCTATTGGTTATTGCATGCTGCATCTTATGTGTTGCACGATCTGGCAATAAATTTCATCCCAATTTATTCAATTAATTCTCCGTCTGAAAAATAAATCAGACAAGGTATTCATTCGATTTATATTCAAAAAAATGACACAATTTTTTCATTATCCATACCAATTACAGCTAGAATCTGGCGAACAATTAAATCAAATAAAAGTTGCCTATCAACAGTTTGGTAATCCTGCAGCAAAGAAAACCATTTGGGTATGTCATGCGCTTTCAGGTAATGCTCAAGTGAATGAGTGGTGGCCTGGTTTATTTGCTAAAAAGGGTTTGTTTAACACTTCCGAATATCTCATTATTTGCGCCAATGTACTGGGCTCTTGTTATGGAACAACAGGTCCTGATGACTCACCAGATCCGCTTGATTTTCCGTTAATCACGATAAGAGACATGGTGGAAGTACATGAGTTGCTTTTGAATCATCTTAAGGTTGATAAAATCGATATTTTGATTGGCGCTTCGCTAGGAGGACAGCAAGCATTAGAATGGGCTGTTTCACGTCCGAAATTAATTGATAAACTAATTTTAATTGCAACTAATGCAGTGCATTCACCTTATGGGAAAGCATATAATGAGGCACAACGAATAGCCTTGCAATCAGATGAATCTTTTGGACGAAAAGGTGGTGGGAAAGCGGGGTTGAAAACTGCCAGAGCAATTGCTATGTTGTCTTACCGATCTTATGATAATTTCAAAATTAAACAAGAAGATATTGATACTCGCCTGTCTAACTATAAAGCGGCTTCTTATTTAGCTTATCAGGGAGACAAGTTTATCAATCGCTTTGAACCACATGCCTACTATACATTAACTAAATCAATGGATAGTCATAACATTGGTCGTGGCCGTGACGGAAATACTAAAGCACTGGAAACGATTAAAGCAAAAACATTGGTGGTTGGAATTAATTCGGATGTTTTATTTCCAATTGAAGAACAACAATATCTCGCCAAACATATAGTAAATGCAGATTTTGGAATAATCAATTCAGCGCATGGACATGATGCTTTTTTGATAGAATACGATCAGCTGAATAATCTCATTAATGAATTTTTATTTCACGGCTTTAAATCATATAAGCCTACAACTTTAAAACTAAAAACAAATGTCAACTAAATTAAAAATCGGCCTTTTTGGCTTTGGATGTGTAGGTTCTGGACTTTATGAGGTGCTTAACCAAAGTAATTTGCTCAATGCAAGTATTGAAAAAATAGTGGTTAAAGACCCAACAAAGAAACGTAGTTTACCTGCGTCAAACTTTAGTTATGATCCGAATTCAATATTGGATGATCCTTCAATAAATTTGGTTGTTGAATTGATTGATGATGCAGATGCGGCACACCAAATTGTTACTACTGCAATTAGAAAGGGAAAAAATGTAGTTTCTGCGAATAAAAAACTAATTGCAGAACATCTAGCAGAATTGTTAGTGTTAAAAGATGAGTTTGGAGTTTCGTTTTTATATGAAGCAGCAGTATGTGCCAGTATTCCTGTAATAAGAAACTTAGAGGAGTATTATAATAATGATAGCCTTGCAGGAATTGAAGGTATTTGTAATGGTACCACTAATTATATTCTTACAAGACTCAATAATGAGTTGAAGTCATTACCAGCAGGAAAACAAGCTTTTGATCTTGTGCTAGAGGATGCTCAAAAAGCGGGCTTTGCAGAGTCTGATCCAACGTTAGATATTGACGGTTTTGATAGTAAATACAAATTGCAAATCCTGATTCTACACACTTTTGGATTAAAAACGATTCCAGAAGATGTTTTAAATCTAGGTATCCGTCACATTAAAACAGATGATATTTTATTTGCGCAAGAAAAAGGATTGAAGTTACGCCTCGTGTCATTTGCACGTAAAATTAATGATAAGGTAGTTGCATTTGTTGCACCACTTTTTGTAAAGTCTGATAGCTTTGCTTACGATATTAATAATGAATTTAACGGTGTTTCTATCGAAGCTCTTTTTTCTGATAAACAGGTTTTTACAGGCAAAGGCGCTGGGAGTTTTCCTACAGCATCTGCTGTACTTTCGGATATATCTGCTTTACAATATGATTACAAATACGAGTATAAAAAATTAGTGAATGCTAGTTCGCTCGCACAAGATTTTGAATTGAAAGTATTTGTGTCTGCAGATAATGTGGCCGCTCTAGAGAAAATTAAACTCTTAGCTGTTGAAGAGCAATTTACTTCTCATAATTACGCATATAAAGTTGGACGAATTAATGTGTCGCAGTTAACACATAGTTTGTATCGAAATAATCCAGATTTATTTATAGCGTTTTATAGTGAGTCTGAAATCTCAATTAATAACGATTTATTGTCTAATTAGGAAAGTGAATATACAATTATTAGTTGATGATTAACAATCTGAAATTAAAGCATTAGACCATAGCAAATACTTAAAAAATGAAAAGAGAAACACAACTTGTACGAACACAAATTCCTCGTTCTGAAAATAGAGAGCACTCAGCTCCATTATACTTAACTTCAAGTTATACGTTTGATGATGCAGACCAAATGGCTGCTATGTTTAATGAAGAGCAAGAGGGATATATCTATAGCCGTTATTCGAATCCCAATGTTACTGAATTTGGACAAAAGGTGGCGCAGTTGGAAGGGACAGAGGCCAGTTGGGTAACTGCATCAGGAATGGCTGCAATTTTTTCTACTTTTGGAGCATTGTTAGAAATGGGAGATGAAATTCTTTCTGTTCGCTCTGTTTTTGGGTCTACTCACCGCTTGTTCACTGAGATTTTTCCTAAATGGGGAATAAAAACTAATTATGTTGCTTTTGACCAGTTGGATACTTGGGAAGATGCAATAACTCCTCAAACCAAAATTCTTTATTTAGAAACACCTACTAATCCTGGGGTTGATATTATTGATTTGAAAGCTGCAAACGCCATTGCTAAAAAGCATAATTTAATATTTATTGTCGACAATTGCTTTGCAACCCCAATTAACCAATGCCCTGCAAATTTTGGAGCCGATTTGGTTATTCATTCTGCGACCAAATATTTTGACGGACAAGGTAGAGTAATGGGAGGAATTATTTTAGGATCGCATGAATTGATTCATAAAATTCAAGGTTTTGCTCGTCACACAGGGCCAGCAATATCTCCTTTCAATGCGTGGGTTTTATCCAAGTCATTAGAAACATTGGAGATTAGAGTGGAACGTCATAATTCAAACGCGTTGGAAATTGCTAAAAGGTTAGAGAGTCATTCACAAGTAAAGTCGGTGAAATATCCGTTTTTACCCTCACATCCGCAATATGAAATAGCCATAGAACAAATGACTGGTGGAGGCGGAATTGTAACGTTTGAGATTGTTGGAGAGTTAGCTCGAGGCAAAGCTTTTTTGAATAATTTAAAACTACTGAGTTTAACAGCTAATCTAGGAGATACACGTTCTATTGCAACACATCCTGCAAGTACAACACATTCAAAATTAACAGAGCGAGACCGTTTAAAGGTTGGAATTACAGAAGGGTTAATTCGAATTTCAGTGGGACTAGAAAATGTAGATGATATTTGGGCAGATATTGAGCAGGCTTTGAACTAGAAGCTGTTATTCTGAAGGAAATATACCGTTGGTGCAAATGATATAATCAATTCCCATTGCCGGCCCTTCAATTGTTGGGACATTAAATTGTCCTCCTGTTGCCCCCCATCCTGGACCAATGACTGAGTATAATAGCTCATTCGAATTCATACTAAGGCTTTGACCATTACATATAGCCCATGTGTTTGATTGGAAACCTTTTGGTGTGGGAAATAATTGAATAGCCCCAATAGTACCTTCAAAAGTGATGTTTGATAAACCTCCAGTTCCCCAAGGTGAAGAGCCTTCATGGCAAATTGCGTAAGTGAATTGTTCTAGCGGCGCTGGAAGACTAGGAAGTGAAAAAGAACTTGAACTATGCCCGAAATTTCCGCCAATTAATTGATGTAATTCAGCATAGTCTGAAATATTTAGCTGAGCGCCGTCACATTTTATCCAATTTGCAGGAATATTTTTACTGAAAAAAAGGCATATTTCTCCAACAACTCCCGTTGATGGATTATTTTTTGGATCATTCCCTTGAGAGTTAATCATGTATCGAACCTTGTCTGCATTCGGAATGTTGGGCATACAAAAGTTTTCAATTCCATTACCGCCAAACATACCTCCGAATAGGTTGTATAGTTTTCCATAAGGATCAAATGCGGGTAGATTTTGACCATCACAATTCAACCAATTTTTTGGATTAATTGCTCCAGAAAACAAATTGATTTGGGCAAGGTAGGAGGTGTCCATGTTCATAGCTTTGGTATTAGGTTCTTCTAAAAATAAGAAAATAAAAAGAATAATAAAAGCTTAACGCCAGCTGGAGAATTAGAAGCGGTAACTTATTTTTAAATTACCATAAATGGAAACTTGCGCATTGGGAAATGTGCTTGCAAATTCGGGAGTGACTTTACCAAATGGTGAATAATTGGTTTGGTAAGATGGACCAACGTCAATACCAAATGCCATTTTATTTGCAGTAAAGAAAGTAACTCCAAGTGGGATATAAGTCATGTTTTTGCCTCCTCCAGAACCTCTTGAGTTAAAGGTAGTTTTGATTCCTGTATAAGGAGCAAATCCACCATACGGATTGATACCAAAAGGGTAAAACGTCACTCCTCCACCAGCACCAATAATCCCAAATCCAACTTCAAGGCTCAATCGCTCTTTAATTAAACGTTCATAGGAAAAACCAATATAAGTACCTGTTCCTAAAATGTTAAAAGAGAAACTATTTTTTAATGGAGGTCCAGGTGGACGATAACATCCTTCTGCAAAGCTTTGATTGCTTGCAAGGCAAAATAATAATAGGATACAAATTATTTTTTTCATAGTGGTTATAGCTAAGATACAAATTAACTACAAATGTTAAAATCATTTAGTTGGCTGTCATGAACTCAATAAATAAAGTGAAATTAACGTTTATGCTATTTTTCAATAGATTTATTTTTAACTTCGAACCTCTAAAACAATTCAAATGAAATACTTATTCTCACTATTAATTCTTTCAGCTTTCTTAATGTCTTGTGCTAAAAAGAAAGCCGAGAAACAAGCAACCGAAGATGCTGCTATAATCGCGCAGTATATTTCTGATAACGGATTAATGGCGACAACAACAAGTTCTGGTCTGAATTATGTGCGTAATATTGTTGGAACTGGGGCGAGCTGTAATGCATTTTCAACGGTTACTGTTGCATATAAAGGTTACTTTACTGATGGATCTGTATTTGATGAAAGCCCAGAGGAGGGAATAACCTTTGGTTTATCAAATGTAATTCAAGGATGGACAGAAGGGATACCTTATTTTAAAGAAGGAGGAAAAGGTGTTTTAATTATTCCTTCTGCACTTGGATATGGGCCTAAAGGCCGTGGATCAATTCCCGGCAATTCGGTATTAGTTTTTGATGTTGAATTGATAGAGGTAGTTGCCTAATTAAACAGCTCGTTTCAATTTATTTAAACGCTTACTTGCTAATGTGCGAATTCGTTTGCCGCATCCATTAGTCTCAAAATCGTTCAATATTTTTTCATCCTCAGTTTGGTTGATGATAGCAACTAATAAGCGACTGTCTTCGAATTTGTTTTTATAAGCTAAACACTCCTGATAAAATTCAAAAGTTAGGGCTTCTTTAGTCATGCGTTTATTGAGATCTTCTCGAACAATCAATTTTTTTGTCCAATCTCCAAATTCAGCCAATTTTTCTTTCAGGTATTCAAATTGATCGTCTGTTAAGATGGGAGATGTAAATAAACTTCGAACTGCAGAACCCGCCATCAATTGATGTTCATCTTCGTGCGCTAAAAGTAAATAGTTCTCTATTTCTTTGTCTGAAATGGTTTTTTTAGATTCTAACCAGTGAATAAAGGTATAATAGCGAAAATGCTCAATGTTTTGATCTTCCTCTTTTTCCAACTCAGCTAATTGCTCATTAAAGATTTCTTCATTTAGCAATTTGAATTTTATCCATTTTGGGGTGTATCCGAGTTTTTCTAATTTCATTCCGCTTGATTAATTGAGCGACAAAGCTAGTGCTTTTTTTAGGATCAAATGGCTAAAAGTCCATTGTCACGTAAAATGTTTATTGGTTTAGAATACCAGAACAGCTCAAAGTTTGGATAATCATTTTCGTAATCGGTTTTTAATTCTGAAAAAGAACGCAACTTTTTATTTACAATTGATAAGGATGGTAAGACATTTATTAACCAATCTCCATTCTCTTTATCTAAATTAATTGTGACTGAATTATCCTTTAAATGAAAGGTGAATTTGAGCATTTGCCAAGAGTTTCCTCTTTTTGATTTTGTATATTCCTCTACAACTGGTGTTGTGCCCAACCAAACAATTTTATGAGAAGGTTTTGTGTTAAATGCGGAAACTGCATCAAGGCAATGTTCAATGTAATTAGGTTTAATTTTTGTTCTTGGAATACCAAAGTCAAACCATTCCTGTAAAGAAAGTTCGAAACCAACATCATGCATGAAATTGTATAAGGATTTCTTTAAGCCATAACTAAATTGGTTGTGGTCAATTCCTGTGGTGTCCTCAAAATCAATATCATTATTAGCAAATGTAATTGATTTATAGTTGGGTGTAATTCCATATTCTGCTGGACTTAATCCTATCGGACTATGTGCTGTTAATGCAAATTGATGCCAAAATCCAGATTGTACTATTCCTAATTCAAAGAGTTGTCGCACCAATTCTAAACTATCTATTGTTTCTTGAACCGTTTGAGTAGGATAACCATACATTAAGTAAGAATGTACCATAATGTTAGCTTCAGTAAAATTTCGTGTTACTTGCGCAACTTGTTCTACACTAACCCCTTTGTCAATTAGTTTTAATAAACGATCAGATGCGACTTCTAACCCACCAGATACAGCAATGCAGCCAGATGCTTTTAATAAATAGCAAAGATCTTGAGTAAAGTTTTTTTCAAATCTAATATTGGTCCACCATGTTACTGTAATTTTCCTTCGAATAATTTCCAAAGCCAAGGCCTTCATTAATGCAGGTGGGGCAGCTTCATCAACAAAGTGAAAACCGCTTTCACCTGTTTGTGCTATGAGTTCTTCCATGCGGTCAACTAATAAGTTGGCAGCAATAGGTTCATAAATTTTAATGTAATCTAATGAGATATCGCAAAAAGTGCATTTACCCCAATAACAACCATGTGCCATTGTTAGCTTATTCCACCGACCATCACTCCATAAACTATGCATGGGGTTGGCAATTTCTATAACTGAGATATAACGATCTAATAATAAATCGGAATAGTCAGGAGTGCCTATTTCATTTTGCTTATAATCTGCTTTATCCGTGTTGTTTTTATAAACAACCTCATTGTTTTCTATTAAAATTGTACGCTTATAGTCTGTTGATTTACCTGTCAAAACACTTGTAGCCAACAATTCTACCGGTAGTTCACCATCATCCAAAGTAATGAAGTCAAAAAACTCAAATACTCTAATGTCAGTAACAGAACGTAATTCTGTGTTAGGGAATCCACCCCCCATGGCAATCTTTACTGATGGATAATTAGCTTTTATAAATTGAGCACATCTGAAAGCACTGTATAAATTCCCCGGAAAGGGAACGGAAAAACAGACGAATTTTGGTTGATGAAAATCTATTCGTTCAGATAGAATGTTCAATGTGATTTCGTCAATAATTGTGGGTGAATCATTTAATTCCTCATATAATTCATCAAACGAGTTTGCACTTTGTCCCAAGCGTTCTGCATAGCGACTAAAACCAAAATTCTCGTCAATACATTCTATAATAAAGTCAGACAAATCTTCTAAATAAAGCGTTGCCAAATGCTTAGCTTTGTCTTGATTGCCCATATTTCCAAAAGCCCAATCCATGTCGTCCAATTGTTCAAACCTGGCTGCTTGTGGTAAAAAATTACCTTGGCAAATTTGACGGGCAAGTGTTTCATTTTTTCCTTGTAAAAAAGCTATAATAGCATCTAATGGCTGAAGATAAGCTTCTCGCAAAGCATAGATGCGTTTGCAATTTTCCGAAACGATTGACTCTTGTTGGGCGGCAATGTCAAACAAATTTGTAAATGTATCTTTTGAAAATAATTTTAGAATAACCTCAATTCCAAGATCCATTTGAAAAGCAGAAATACTTTTCGTATTTAAAAAGCCTTTGAGATACGCTGTAGCGGGGTAGGGCGTATTCAATTGTGTAAAGGGCGGTGTTATAAGTAGTAGGTCTTTCGACATTGGTAGTTAAACAGTGTAGTAATTACTGTTGGTAAAGATAGTTGAAAAACTGGGATGGAAATGGTCGTTATTTTGTCTGAGATGCTCTGAGTGATTCTATTAATGCTTATGTACAATTTTTCCTCTGTCAACCTAAGCAATATCAAACACGTAATTTACGGATTAAAAAGATCAAAAACCTGGATAGCGAAGTGATCGACCCAAAGTTTATATTGTTTTTCAGAAGGATGTAGACCATCCTTGGCAACTAAACTAGGTTCGATTAGTCCTCGCCGAGAAATGGGGGTGATATTGTAAAACGGAACGTGATAATCATTGGATATTTGTTTGCAGATTGCATTATATTGATCAATTCGTTCACTTATTTTTTGTTGATTTTTTTGGCCATATGGAGTGTAGCCATAATCAGGAATACTCACAACAAAAACACCTTTGTTTCCTGATTGGCAATGCGCAATGGCATAAGTTAATGATGTAACAAATTCGGATTCAAAATTTTTAATATTTTGGCCTTGAAATTCATTGTTAACTCCAATTAAAAGGGATACCATTTCAAACTTTTTATTTTCGATTTTTTCTTGAGCTGCTAATAACATCTCATCTGTTCGCCACCCTGTTTTGGCAATAATAGTTGTTGAATTGATGAGCATTCCTTTATCAGTTAGAACATTGGCTAATTGAATTGGCCAAGCTTTATCGTTTGGCACCGCTTCACCTATTGTATAGGAATCGCCTAAAGCTAAATATTCACAAGTAGGGTTATTCGAATTCTTTTTTTCTTCGGTCGTTAGGTCTAGACCAATGAGCACAAATAATAAAAATACACACAACAGTGAGGTAAGCACGCCAATTAAAATACGTTGCCGTTTTTTCATGAATGAAATTTTTTTCTGGTCATAATCAGTGGCAGCCCAATTGCTACAAGCGCAACAAGGTTAATAATGATAATATTATGAACGGCGCCAGTATAAAATGAAATGCCGCTATCAATCAAAAACCATGTCATTAATCCTAGCCAAAGGGCATTGTACGCCCATTTCTCTTTCTTTTTAAAAGCATTTTCAGAAATGTATATCATGAGAATGTGATACCCTACAATTGTACCGCCAATGATTCCGAAAAGCCAATTTTTAAGTGTAAGTACTTCTTCTGAAAACTCGGCACCATCAAAAAATACCTCTTTGGTATAGGAGTTGTGAGCTTCAAAAAAGAAAGAGTTTCCAGCAAAAGCACAAAGTAGTCCAACTCCAACTGACATGACATTTGCATATGTCAACCATTTTTGCCAGAATCTAAATTGTTTTTCTGTCATTTAAATTAACCTCCTACAAATTTTGCTGCTGCTTGGGTATACTCTTCCCATTTGTCCACGTAGTCAATAGGAACTTGAACCCAAGCTTTCATTGGACGTTTTTTTCCAGAAGGGTCAAATAATTGACTTCCATCTAAACTCAGTGCCGCCGAGTGTGCGTCACCGTCCAATTTAAAAACCATGTCATCTTGAAAAAAGCAACAAAATGCCTTTCCGTTAATCTTATAACAAGGTTTGCCAAATAGTTGACTTTCTAACGCGCCTTCTATTTTTTGTGCAGATGTATGGTATTGTTCTTCGTTCGTATTCATTCTTTGTTCGTATCCTCATACCACTCTGTTTTTGGAATTAAAGCAGTGATGATTAGTTTTTTTTCAAATACCCAAGCTAGTATATCGTGTTCTTTTTTCAGTTCAAACTTCCACTCCGTTTCTTTATAATTGGGTTCACCCAGTAATTTTGTAGCTTCTGTATTTACAGTTGCCTCATCATTATAGCCAATAATTACTTCGTAAAGAGGCATGTCGTCTTCCGCATCAAAATAGTAACCCAAATATTTTATTAAAGTTCCATTAATAGCTTCAAAAAACACTTTTCTAAATGGCATGCCGTCATCATGCTGCTCAACCTTTGGTCCCTTTAAGTTTTTAAAATCTGCAAGAGGCATTCCAAAATAAACCTCCTTATCTACTTGATGAGGTAAATAGCGTTTTTCATTTTTTCTGTTAACACATGCAATAAGAAAAATAGAAATGGAGGCAATAATTAGGAAGCGTTTCATATCAATTGGTTTAACTTGATATAATAAATATAGTTAATTATCTCTATTCAAATGATTTAATTGGCGATTGAATATTCCACGGCTTTTTTGATAGTTTCAATTAGCAGATCGTCATTTGGCAGATCATTAACTGATTTGATTCCTTTGAGCCCTGTCATGTTGGATTTGTCTCCTATATTTTCAAAAATTCCGCCTGGGGTTTCTAAGAATTTACCTTGAGTAATCATAAAATTAACATGACCTTTAAATGCCATAACGGAACAAATAATTTTACCATTTTTCTCAAAACTTGGGGCTTTCCATTTTAGCTGCTCCTCAATTGCCGGGCAAGCTGTTTTTATTACTTGGCGTAAATGAATTACAATTGGTTGAGTAATTTCTGAGGCGTTTTCAATATAGGTGTCAATAGCGTTCATAGGTTCAATCTTCAATTTTATAAATAGTCACAAACTGCATGCAGGTTTCATAACTTATTACATACATTTCTTTTGTGCCGTCGCTGTTAAGATCATGTTCGAAAAGTTTTAGATTACCCATCCAGCCAAAATCTAAACTTCCTTCGTCATTTTCTATTCTAATTCGGTTCGTTCCTGTATCCATGCACGATAATCCGCCGTGCTCTACAATTAAATCTCCCAAATCAATTTTGTATTCATTGCCCTCATCATATGTTTCAAATTGCCAAGTTGGAATGGTGTCAACGTCCAGATTGCAATAACGGTTATAATCATTTACCCATGCACTAGTGTCAGTTATTCGAACTGTTCCAGAAAAGTAAAGGTCGTTTTCAATTGCGGTTACATTTGTTCCCCACATCAAAGATTCACTAAAATCAAATTCAGGAATATCCGTTCTTTTCTTTTGTTGCGGACCAAAATTACCAAGTGTATCAAAATAATTTCTAAGCAATAGGGTGACTTGTAAATTGGCCGTATTTAGTTTTACATAGTTAGTGTCATGCGATACATCTTGTGGAGAAATGTATTCTATTGTGGTAGCAGCAATATCGGCTGCTTGTTCAGCTCTATCTACAACATAAGGTTCTGTTGTGGTTTCCTCTTCATCACTCATGGTAGTTGAATCATTATTCGCTGAACCTGTACAGGCATTGAGTACAATCATTGACACAACGCATATGAAATATAATTTTCTCATAGTTAGACTTTAATTATTGAAAAAGATTATTATAAATCTTTTTGGTATCGATTAACCATGTCTATTTGAGATTCTGCAGGGGCATTCGAATTGAGTTGATCTTTTAGCATTTCTCCCATAGTTGGAAAGTCTGATCGTTTTAATTGGTTGTCAATAGACCAAAGTTTTGAGCGCATGAGAGCCTTTGCACAATGTAAGAAAATCTCTTCTGGCTCTATGATGATTGCGGTTTTTACCTTGTTTTTTTCGTCAGTAATTAATTCTAATGTTTTGGTGTCATTCGTTATGAATGCTGATCCGTTTATCCGAAGCAATTCATCAACACCTGGAATAAAAAATAAAGTTGCTATTTGCTCCGTGTCTGCAATGTTGGTTAAACTATCAATACGATTATTTCCTTTTGCATCAGGAATAACGATATTTCCATCCTTCATAATTTTAACAAATCCTGAATTCCCTCCTCGTGGAGAGGCGTCCATTTGACCATTTGAATTAACTGTTGACAGAACAATGAAAGGAGATTTTTCAATAAACATCCTTACGTGTTTATCAATAGTTGTGAGAACTTTGTTTTTGGCGCGTTCACTTGGTTGTCCATACAATTCGCGTAATTGTTTAGAATCGAGTTTGTTCATTATTTAGGATCTAAAGAAAGTACATATTCATGCGCCATATTAAAGTAATGTGTAAGTAATTTCATGTCGTCATACATATGCTCAGGAATAAGAACATATCCGCGCATTACGGCTCCGTATGATTTGTAAATGGTAGATTGATGTTCTTCTTTAAATTTCTCACCATCTTCTTTTGAAAGACGTACACCTATTTGGCAAGCTTTGTTATATAATGTAAACATATGTCCGTTGTCAGAGGTGTATGGCATTGTTTTGCCCTTGCGATCAAAATTGGGACAATTTGAGATGATTTCATCATAAAAAGCTAACTTTTCTTCCCACACTTTATTCATATTAGTTTAGTTTTTGTACAAGAATTGGGCGCGATAAATTGGATAATGTTAGCAAACCGCCAATTGCTAGCACGGCTCCTGCTAAAAAAGGAAAACCTGCGCCAATCAAATCAGCAATATTAGGCGAAAAAAGATAAGGTAAGCAGTAAATCATTCCAAATACACCTGCAATAATTGCGGTAATTGCTCCAGTTTTCGTAATTCTTTTCATGTTGTTTCGTGGCTTTGTTTGGCGTGATGTGTCAAAAACTTTGGCTCTTAATGCTGTTAGTTCAAAATCTGCATAATTTTCCAAAGTCCAATCAGCAATTGGAAGTGCATATTTTCCTCGGCGATAATCAGCATAAAGTACCGACCAACGATCGGGGAGTAATAGTGCACCAAAAGTGAGGATTGCAAGACTTGGAATGGTAACATTTCCGTTTCCAATCATAAAAGCTTGCATTCGAATTTCATCTTCAGGTGTCATTTTGTAATCTAAAAGGACATGTTTTAAATCATGGCTTTCGTATTTAGGAACCAATGTTATATTATTTAGCTTTAAGCAATTCGACACTGATTTGCCTAATGTGCCTTCCTCCATCTTGCTAAGCGCTGCTGCTTTTGCATGGTATGGTTCCATGTTGGAATATCGTTCAATTACTCGAATGGATAGTTCAAAAGAGGATTTTATTATGCTACGACTGAATTTCTGTAAGATATTCATGATGTTCTCTTTTAGGTAGTTATAGAGGCGTGTTTTCCTTTTTTCCTTGAAATCGAATATACAAAAATTGCTGTATTCAAGTTGTTAGTAATTGTTAATATTTTGTGAGTGTCATACTAAAAGCCTAAATTGGTAAGGTATAATATCCAAACATGATCAAAATTAAATACAATTGTCCCGAATCTGATTCAGCAATGTCAAAAACAAATTGCGGTTTTTACTGCTCCTCATGTAGTCAAGATGTTTTTGATTTTACAGAGAAATCTGATGATGAGATAGCAGATTTAAGAGCCAATAATCCATCAATTTCTTGCGGAATTTTCACTGCCGAACAGGCCGTGGTTGATAACAGAGTTCGAGTTCGTAATCTGTTTCGAATGGCATTTGCAGCCATTTTTGTGTTGGGCTTAAATGTGTCAACGCTCTTTGGTCAAACAGATAATTCAGTATCTGATTTGAAAATAACAACGACAGAGGTCACTAATGAAAGTGTTTTTATTAGTGGAACGATCAAAAGTGAAAAGGGGAATCAAATTTTTGGATGGATTTCTTGTTCGTATGGAGATGAGGTGGTTTCGATAGATTCTGATGAAGATGGTAATTTTAAAATAGAATTGCCTAAGGATGTTATTGGACATTCAGTGGTATTGTCTATTTACGCAAGTGGATATCACTTAAAAGAAATCGAATTAATACCTAACTCCTCAAAATGTTATACCTATCAAATTGAATTAAAAAAGTATAAGAAACCATTTCTAAGAAAAAATCGTATGGTGCGAGGTAAATTCTAATCATATCTTATGATCAATATCAAATATAATTGCCCTGAATCTGCCCAAGGAATGTCTGCAACAGGTTGTGGAAAATTTTGTGCCTCTTGTCAGCAAGAAGTATATGATTTTCGTAAGAATACTGTTGAAGAAATAAATCAAATCAAGTCTGAAAATCCAGCAATAAAGTGCGGGATATTCACACAAGCGCAAGCTAAGGTGGATGCTAGAACCGCAGTTCAAAATATTTTTAGGTTAGCTTTTGCTGCCATTTTCTTGTTGGGCTTTAATGCATCAATGCTTTTTGGACAGACAACCGCAGTTGTAAATGACACTTTACAAAAAGAAACGCAAGTAGTTTCAGGTAAGATTATAATTAAAGGGACTATTACTGATTATAATGGATTTGCACTAAAAGCTCAAGTGAAATATTTTATTGGAGATGACTATTTTATTATTGAGACAGATGAGGAGGGTAATTTTGAGTTTGAGTTACCGGAAGAACTTTTGAGTCAAAGAGTACTGCTTCAGTTTTACTCGGAGGGTATGGAGTATAAATACATTACAACAGATATTATACAGGCAAAATGTTATTATTTTCATGTGCAATTAGGAGAGAAAAAACGTTTTAAAAATAAAAATCGGGTTCTGATGGGTTACTTCTAATTATATTTAGGGAACTAAAATTCAAGAATTAACCATGGCAAAAGTGCAATTTAAAACAGATGATCCTAAACTTGGCTTAACTCAGGCTATTGGTTTTATTTGGGAAGAACGAGATGGACTTCACATGGAATATCAGGTTTCTGATAATATTTTGAATGTGCTAAAGTCGGATTTAAAAGATGTTTTTATTCCTTATAGTAAAGTCGCAAATATCGTTTATAAAAAATCGTGGTTTGGTGGTGGTAAAATTATCGTTTCACTTTCAAGCTTAAAAGGGTTGGATAAGATCATGTTTCTTGAAACGACAACATTGAAAATGTCTGTTAAACGAGATCAAAAGGCAAATTGTTTGGAGTTTGAAGCCAATGCAAATTTATCTTTGTCAACTTATCGTGTAAATGAATTGGATGATATGTAAATCAGCATCCGTTTAGTTTGTGATGTTTAATTGGCCATTTCACTCATAAACTTGATGCGCATTAATCGAAGTTGTTCCTCTTCATAATCGCCATCAAACTCTTCAAATGCAGCTTCTAATTTGTCAGATTCTGCTTCTAAGAAATAGTCATAAATATCTTCTTGATCATCCTCATCCAACTGGTCGTTAATGTAATAATCAATATTCATTTTTGTTCCTGAGCTTACAATACCTTCAATCTCAGTAATAATTTCATCAACAGTTTTTCCTTTTGATGAAGCAATGTCTTCTAGCGGCATTTTGCGGTCAACATTTTGAATAATGTGAACTTTTAATACCGATTTATTAACAACAGATTTAACAACAAAATCTTGCGCACGTTCTATGTCATTGTCCTCTACATATTTCGCAATCATTTCAATAAATGGTTTGCCATAACGAGAGGCTTTCCCAACACCAACACCAACTATATTAGCCAATTCTTCTAAGTTAATAGGGTACTGAATTGTCATGTCAATTAGCGACGGTTCTTGGAATATTACAAATGGAGGAACATTTTTCTCTTTCGATATTCTTTTTCGCAGATCCATCAACATTTTAAACAATTGCTCATCTGTTGTGTTTCCACCTTTTTGTATAACAGTATGACTCTCTTCAGAAGAGTAGTCGTGTTCTTTTAAAAGTTTAAAGGAATAAGGCTTTTCAATAAATTGACGTCCTTCTTCAGTTAATTTTAATGTTCCGTATGATTCAATCTCTTTAAATAGAAAGTCATGTACCAAACATTGTCTAGAGACAGCATTCCAGAATAAAAAATCATGCTCTTTTCCTGCTCCAAACGTCTCAAGTTGATCATGTTTATAAGAACGCGTCTCTTGCGTGTCATTTCCAATTAAATAATTGCAGATGTATTTTGCTTTTTGCGATTCTTTTAATTGATCCACGGCCTTAAGGAATAATTGAACTTCGTTCATTCCTTCAAACTTTTCGCGTGGGTTTTTACAGTTGTCACACATTTCAGAACACTTCTCTTCGGCAAATCGTTCACCAAAATAATGTAGTATATACTTTCTACGACAAACCGAAGTTTCGGCATAAGACACTATCTCATGCAATAATTGGCGCCCGATTTCTTGTTCGGCGATTGGTTTTCCATGTAAAAACTTTTCAAGTTTCTCAATGTCTTTATAGCTATAAAAGGTTAAACAATGACCTTCGCCACCATCTCTTCCAGCTCTTCCAGTTTCTTGATAATAGCTCTCTAAACTTTTTGGAATGTCATGGTGAATCACAAAACGTACATCTGGTTTGTCAATTCCCATTCCAAATGCAATGGTTGCAACAATTACATCCGCTTCCTCCATCAAAAACATGTCTTGATGCCTTGCTCGAGCACTAGATTCTAAGCCCGCATGATAAGGAAGAGCATTAATTCCGTTAATTTGTAATATTTCCGCAATCTCTTCAACTTTCTTTCTACTTAAACAATATATAATACCTGATTTAACGGATCGTTCCTTAATAAAGCGGATAATATTTTTTTCGACATCCTTTTTGGGCCGAACTTCATAAAATAGGTTATCCCTATTAAATGACATTTTAAAAATAGTAGCATCCAGCATTTGCAAGTTTTTCTGGATGTCATGCTGCACCTTAGGAGTGGCAGTTGCAGTTAATGCAATAATTGGAACATTACTAATTGCCTGAAAAATTTCACGCAAGCGTCTATATTCAGGACGGAAATCATGTCCCCATTCTGATATGCAATGGGCTTCATCAATGGCGAAAAATGAAATTTCTACACCAGTTAAAAACTCAATATTTTCTTTTTTCGTTAATGATTCTGGTGCCACATAAAGCAATTTAGTTTTACCAGTGGTAATATCATCCTTAACCTGTTTAACTTCTGTTTTGGTAAGAGAGGAGTTTAAAAAATGTGCTACAGAGTCTGAATCACTCACATGTCTTATAGCATCAACTTGATTCTTCATTAAAGCAATTAATGGAGAAACGACAATTGCTGTTCCGCTAGAAATTAATGCCGGTAATTGGTAACAGAGAGATTTTCCTCCACCTGTAGGCATTATGACAAATGTGTTTTTACCTGCCAGTACATTTGCTATAATAGGCTCTTGCTCTCCTTTAAATTCGTTAAAACCGAAATACTTTTTTAAAGAATCTTTTAATCTGGTTGGATTTTTCGTGATCATCAAAACTATTTTCTCTCTATAAATTGTAGCATAGACTATTCTTTAACCTTAGGCTTACATAGAATAACCTTTATATAAAGATATAACAATTGCGGACTTATGAATTGTTTTTCAAAAAAAAGATATAACGCTTTTTTTAACAATTAGGAAACAGTAGGAGGAAATCTATTTGATCGATAGAAAACGTTTTAGTAGGAATAGAATGAATCTTTTCTTCATCTTATACGTTTGTTCATTTAACATGATGGATTGAATTGTAGTAGCTTATAAAGTAAAAGTAATGGATTAGAAACTTTGGCAAGGCTTTTGCTTTTACTGTTTGTAAGCAACGAATACAGGAAAAAATCGTTTTGTTAATGTTCTGTTAAACTTTGTTTTATTTTAAAGAAGCTTTTCTATATTTGAAAACATTAACAGAATTGAAACTTATTAAATTTAAAAATATGAAAAAATTAGTCTTTACTTTAAGCTTATTAATCATTGCAACAATTGGAATGAATGGAGCATTTGCTCAAACTACTGGAGAAATTACAGTAACAGAACAAGAGGAACCAACAGATGGACCAAAAATCTCAGTAGATAAAGAATTTCATGATTATGGTGAAATTGATCAAGGGGCTGATGGTACTTGTGTTTTTACAATTACAAATACAGGAAATGCACCTTTAATTATTTCTTTATGTAAAGGATCTTGTGGATGTACTGTACCTGTATGTACAAAAGAGCCAATTGCACCAGGAGCTTCAACAGAAGTAAGTGTAAGATATGATACAAAAAGAGTTGGTTTGATTAATAAAACAGTTACAATTACTTCTAATGCTGTAAATGCACCAAGAAAAGTTGTACGTATTAAAGGAAAAGTTAAAGCTAAGCCAGCTGGTGGAGCTCCAACTAGTACTGGAGGGCCAGTATTAAACTAATTATATAGAGAGTATAAAATCAATAAAAATTAAAAGAAAATGAAAAAAGCAGTATTAACACTAAGTCTGATTTTGGTAGCAATGTTTAACTTTGCTCAAGAAGGACAACCAGTAGTTGCAGGATCACAAGATGGACCAGTGATGCAAATTGATAAAGACATTCACGATTACGGTACCGTTGATTATGCGGGCAATGGAACTTGTGTGTTTACAATTACAAATGTGGGTAATGCTCCGCTAATTATTTCTTTATGTAAAGGGTCTTGTGGGTGTACTGTGCCTTCATGTCCTCAACAGCCAATTGCTCCTGGAGCATCAGCTGAAATTACAGTGAAGTATGATACTAAACGACCGGGTCCATTCCATAAGTCGGTTACAATTACTTCAAACGCAGTAAACTCACCATCTAAAGTGGTGAAAATTAAAGGAAGTGTAAAAGCTAAACCTGTTACGGAAACTGTTCCGCCAACGAATTAATGAGGCTATTTTTTGCGATCATAATAGCGTTGAGTTCCGCATTCACTTTTAGGAGTGGTGCGGAATTCTCTTTTTTAGACCGTAACCATGATTTTACAGATGTGAATGAAGGTGTGGTCTTAGAGCATGACTTCTCCTTTACAAATGTTGGAGATGAACCACTTGTAATATCAGATTATAAGGTCGCATGCTCTTGCACAAAAATTACTTTCCCGACAGCCCCAATCTTACCCAATCAAAAAGGGACTATCCACTTGTCGTTTGATACCAAAGGAAAATTTGGTTTCCAAAGTCGAAAAATCGAGATTATTTCGAATGCGACTAAAAATAAAAAATTAAGTTTTCGCGTCTTCGTGATTCGTGCCTAGCTTTTGATGTAAAGTGATTGCTTCGCTAGCGGCCTTAACATCATGTACACGCAATATTTTTGCACCTTTTTGCAGAGCCACCATGTTAAGCGCCGTTGTTCCATTTAAACTCTCCTCTGGGCTCGTGTTTAATGCTTTGTAAATCATTGATTTTCGTGAAACACCTACTAAAATTGGTAGGCCAATTACATCTAACAAATCTAGTTGCTCGAGTAGTTCATAATTTTGATCTAATGTTTTGCTAAAACCAAATCCAGGATCAATTATAATGTCCATTATTCCCGCTTTTTGAGCTTTATTGACTTGCTTCGAGAAATAAAGAATTATGTCTTTAATTAAATGGTTATAATGGCACATTTCCATCATGGTTGCTGGAGTACCACGCATATGCATTAAAATATAAGGACATTTATTTTGGGCAGCCGTTTCAAAGATTTCAGGATCGAGCTGTCCCCCTGAAATGTCGTTGATTAAATCGGCTCCGCTATTTATTGCTTCTTGCGCAACTTTGCTTCTAAAAGTATCAATTGAAATAAGTGTTTCAGGATGTGCGGATTTAATTTTTGAAATTAAACCAGTTGTCCTTTGAATTTCTTCTTTTTCAGAAACTTCTGCTGCGCCAGGACGAGATGAATAACCACCAATATCAATAATGGAAGCTCCTTCGTTTATCATTTGCTCGGCTTTGCCTAAAGCGGCCTCTAAACTATTAACTCTGCTGTCTCCGTAAAAACTGTCAGGAGTGGCATTTAATATGCCCATGACAATAGGGTTTGGGAACTCCCTTAAAATACCTTTGGTATTAAACCTTAATTTTGATGAAAAAAGCGTATCTTTCACAGCTAAAAATAGATTTATTTTAATGCACAAAACGGCAGAGCAATATAGAAAAGTAATTCTGAAATGTCGGTCCATTTTTGAAAAAAAAGGAAAGGATTACGGAACAGCATGGCGAATTTTACGCGTGAGTTCTTTGACTGATCAGTTATTTATTAAAGCCCAACGCATCAGAACCATTCAGGAAACGGGTGTAAATAAGGTTGGAGAAGATATAGAGGATGAATTTGTAGCGATCGTTAATTATTGCGTAATGGGACTAGTTCAATTAGAGTTAGGAACAAAAGCAGAAGAGATGGATGTAGAAGAAGCCGTGGAAAGATATGACGCCAAAACAAAAATATCTTTCGAACTGATGGAGAAAAAAAATCATGATTATGGAGAGGCTTGGCGTGACATGCGTATTAGTTCTTTAACAGATCTTATTATGATGAAAATTCTTCGTACCAAACAAATTGAAGATAATCAGGGGGAAACATTGATTTCAGAAGGAATTGATGCCAATTATTTGGATATGTTGAATTATGCGGTTTTTGCATTGATAAAATTTGACGAAGAAAAATGATGTTAGCAATCTGTTAAAAACGAATTAGGTCCTTAAAAAAGCAATACCTTGACAAGAAAATCCACACCATGAATGAAATGAGACTTAGAAATTCAAAGCTCGATATTATTGGCCGATCTTTGATTTTGAATATTGTAGCCATTGCGTTAAACATAACAGCCGTTGTGTTAATTGCAAAAGGTTTTCATGCAAGTACAGAAGGCGGAGCCTTTATAATGAAATTAAGCGGTTTTGCTTTAATTGCAATAACACTTTTTACTCTGGCAATATTGAAAGGGATGTTGCTTTTTTCTTACGTTGCACGTGCATTAGTAGGAGGGCTTTTTATCGTGTCAGGTTTAGTGAAAGCAAATGACCCGTGGGGTTTTGCCTTTAAACTAGAAGAGTATTTTGAACCAGCAGGGCTAGCCTATGATTTTCCATTTTTTGCTAATTTTCACGACTATGCAATCTACATTTCTGTTTTCGTATGCGTTGTTGAAATTGTTCTAGGTGCAGCTGTAATTCTAGGTGGTAAAATTAAACTGGCATCATGGTCATTGATTATAATGATGATCTTTTTTACTTGGTTAACATGGTATACTTATTCATGCAATATTCAACAAGAATTGGCTGGAGCTACAGGAGCTGAATTTGGGCGACAATGTGTTACTGATTGCGGTTGCTTTGGGGATGCTTTGCGTGGATCGGTAGGAAGGTCATTAACACCGCTCGAATCATTTTGGAAAGACTTAGTTTTATTCTACTTGTGCATCATCATCTTTGTTAATCAATGGAAAATTAAATTAAACACTGTAAAAGAAAACTGGATTATGGTTCCGGCTTCTATTGTAGTTGTCATCTTTTTCTCTTGGGTTTTCGGTTGGATGTTCCCAATATTCTTTACGCTAATTGCACTATTGGGTGCCTTTGTTATGGCTAATTTGAATATTGGTAAAATTGGTAAAGCTTGGAAAATGGCCATGTTTGTCACTTTCATTTCATTCCTGTTTAGTTTATATACTGTTAATTATCTACCAATTAAGGATTATCGTCCTTATGCAATAGGAAGTGACATTAATGAGAAAATGAAAGATGGAGTGAATGAGGTTGCAGAGTTTGTATTATTATATGATAATAAAGTGACTGGTGGGGTAGATACTTTTGCATTGGATCAATGGGAAGTTTATGGAGATACAAATACATACGTTTATAAAGATCGAACTAAGAAGGTTATTGTACCTGGGACCCCTCACAGTATCCAGGATTTTTCTGCGGCAATTGGTTTTGAGCAATTGTCTGAAGAAGATAAATTAAACCCTTATATAGATTCTGTAATCCAATCGGATTATATGAATTATTATGAAGATAAATTACTATTGGCTTCTGAATATGGTGTAGACACTATTCCTTTGATTGAATATGACACACTTTATTATCCTGATTCTACCTATACCAAAAAGGGGAGTTATACTGGCTTGATTGATCCAGCTACAAAATTCTCGTTAGACCTTACTCAATATCTAATTTCAGCGGACAATATGTTCTTAATGACAATTCGTGATTTGAAATTGGTGAATGAAGGAAGTATGCCGGCATTTAAAAGCATCTTAGAGGGGGCAAAAGAAAACAATATCCCATTCTTTGTCCTATGTCCTTCAGGAGGAGATGAAGTGGAAGCATTTAAACAAAAACATGATTTTGATGCCACATTCCTAGCATTTGATGGAGTAGAGGTTAAAATTATTGTTCGATCAAATCCAGGACTTGTTCTTTTGAAAAAAGGAGTAATAATGGATAAATGGCCTAGTAGAAGTGTCGAAGATTTTGAAGACATCTACTCGGAATATATAAATACAAAACAAGACTAAATGACACGAAAAATAGTTGCTGGAAACTGGAAAATGAACCTGAATTATTCAGAAGCAAAAACGCTTTTGAAAGATTTAATGGCGCAGAAAGAACAGTTTAATGCAGATGTAGAATTAATTATTTGTCCACCAGCACCATATTTGAGTGCATTTGCCGAAGTGCTTAAAGATCAAGAATGGGTACAATTAGGTTCTCAAAATAATTTCTTTTTAGATCATGGAGCCTATACGGGAGAAGTATCACCAACTCAGCTAAAAAGCTTGGGAGTTAAATACGGAATTGTCGGTCACTCTGAAAGACGCGATAATTTCAATGAAGATTACTCTATGCTTTCTAAAAAAGTTAAGGCCTTGCTAAAAAACGACATTACTCCAATATTTTGTTGTGGTGAACAATTGCAAGTGCGTGATAGTAATGTGTATAAAGAGTTTATCATGAAGCAAATTCATGACAGTCTTTTTAAATTGAAACCAGAGGAAATATCTAAAATAATTATTGCTTACGAACCTATTTGGGCAATTGGTACAGGTAAAACAGCAAGCTCTGAACAAGCGCAAGAAATTCATCATTTGATTCGTTCAAGAATTGCAAGTCAATATGACGAAAAAGTGGCGAATAAAGTGGGTATTTTGTATGGAGGAAGTTGTAATGCTGAAAATGCAAAAGAACTTTTTTCTCAAGCAGATATTGATGGTGGATTAATTGGAGGAGCATCTCTTAAAGCAGATAGTTTTTTGACAATTGCAAACGCATTTGAATGAATTATATAGAACTTTCCATAACATTTAATCAAGTTGACCCGTGGCGTGATATAATGGTTTCAAACCTAGCAGAGAAAGGATTTGAAAGTTTTGTTGAAACCAAAACGGGTTTACAGAGTTATATTCCAGAAAATGACTTTTCTGAGGAACTGATTCAGGAATATTCTAATTTAGAAGCGATAACGGAAATAAAGTTTAAAACCATTCAAGATGAGAATTGGAACGCCGAGTGGGAAAAAAACTTTGATCCAGTATTTGTAGAAGATAAATTGGCAATTATAGCCCCTTTTCATAAAGGTGAATATTCACAAAGTATGGTGATTACTATTCAACCACAAATGTCTTTTGGAACAGGACACCATGCTACTACATACATGATGATGAAACAAATGCAGCGTTTAAACTTCGAAGGGCAAACGGTTTTTGATTATGGTTGTGGAAC
>CAKZON010000105.1 GCA_937136425.1 uncultured Crocinitomix sp. | reverse complement strand
TGGACGACCTACTTTTTATTCTCAATTTTACTTTTATTCTCTACAGAAGATTTTATTTCAACTGTAAACTTATACATCTATGCTGCATTGTCTATTTTGGCGGCAATTATGGTTTCTCATGGGATTAGGTATGTAATTATTAAAAAATCCCTGCTTTCAAAGCCCATTAACCAGTTGATATTGATTACTCTGCTAATAACAATAGTTGCAGGGTTTACATTAGAAACTTTTCAGCACTTTTTTGAAGAAATAATTGAGATTGATTTTTTGGTTAATGCTGATCAAAAAGATGAGTCCTTTCAATTGGCCACCTTCTTATTTGGCGTTTCTCGGTCAATAATTCTATTTTTAGTTTGGAGTGGCTTTTATTATGTATTTGCTATTATTGAAAAATCTAGAGCACAAGAAATTTTAAACCTTAAATGGGAAGCTTCTAAAAATGAGATTGAATTGAAGAATTTACGCGCACAATTGAATCCACACTTTTTATTTAATTCACTAAATTCTATTCGAGCATTAGTAGGGATTAATCCTGATCAAGCAAAAACGTCAGTTACGCAATTGTCAATGCTTTTACGCCGATCAATAAGTTTAGGGAAATTGCGTGAAATTCCTTTAAAAGAAGAATTAGATTTAGTTAAAATATATTTAGATTTAGAACAAGTGCGGTTTGAAGAGCGATTACAAACTGATTTTCAAATATCACAAGATTCACTTCCGCTTGAAATTCCGCCGTTGATGATTCAAACTGTTGTTGAGAATGCAATTAAACACGGAATTTCCAAATCGATAGACGGGGGAGTGATACGTGTAATTTCAAAGAAAGTGGGAGACACTTTAGATATTACAGTGAGTAATTCAGGTGAACTGGCGCAAAATGATGATGAAGGTGGAATAGGAATTTCGAATACTAAAAAACGACTTGAAATATTGTATGGCAAAGATGCTCGATTTTCAATCAGTCAGATAGATGATGAAGTCGTTGTTAAAATTAATATCACATATAAATGAGAACCATAATTGTTGATGATGAGCGTTTGGCTCGAGAAGAGTTAAAATCACTATTGTCTGGCTATAAAGAGTTGGAAATAATAGGTGAGTATAAGAATGCAATTGAAGCCAAGGAAGCTATTGAGCGGGATGCACCAGACTTGGTGTTTATGGATATTCAAATGCCAGGAGAAAATGGTTTAGATTTATTGAGTGGTATTAAAAATCCGCCGCGGACAGTTTTTGTTACGGCTTATGATGAATATGCCATGCGAGCATTTGAAGTGAATGCTTATGACTATTTAATGAAACCAATTGATTCTGATCGGTTAGATGAAGTTTATAATCGCTTAATTGAGGAAAATCAAATTCCTAAAAGTGTTGAAAATGCCGCAGTTTTAAAATCAGGTGACCCTGTTTTAATTCGTGATGGAGATAAGGTTTGGTTTATTAAAGTAGATGATATCCGTTATTTCGAATCTGAAGGAAATTACGTAAAAGTACATTTTGATAAATTTCGCCCTTTGATATTAAGATCATTAAATAGTTTGGAAGAACGTACAGACGACAAGTTATTTTTCCGTGTTAATCGTAAATATATCATCAATTTGAACCATGTTGTAAACATAGAGAATTGGTTTAACGGAGGTTTACAAGTAGAATTATCTTGTGGCACCAAGGTGGAAATTTCAAGAAGACAAACCATAAAATTTAAAGATCAGTTTAGTTTATAAAATGTAACTTACTGATTGCTAAATCTTAATTATTAGCAGTATATTTCCTTGTGCTTAATAGTAATATAATGATCGCAAACAAATCTGGTAATGCATTAATAGCTGCATTAATATTCTTCATAACGTTGTATTCGCAAGTTGGCTTTGGGCAAAATGAAGGAAAGCCAGAAAATAAATACGTTTTATTTAATAATAACTTTTCATTGGGTTATACATTTGGGCTTAATTCAACCTCATTTATTGCAGATGAAGGTGAAGCTGCACCTGATAAAATACCTGGTTTACTTCGAGAAATAGAACTGAATTATACCTTTATGCTCAAGAAAAATTTAAGTCTTTCAATTAATGGAGGGCTCGGTTTTTTTCCTTTTGTATACGGAATTGGTGAAAAGGGAGATCCTGATTCACCTTATTTCATAAGTTATTTAAATCGTACGCAATATAATAGTTACTTCAGCCTTCAACCTACAGTTAAATATAATTATTGGTTTAAAAAGAACTGGCATTTGTCAGGAGGTGTAGGTTTTGGAATTAGAACATATAGTAGTGAAAATAGCTATTCTTTAGGGCAGTTTGGCAATAGTTGGTGGGGGTTCAATTATAGTTATGGGACTCGGCCGAACTATTATAGTCAGTTGGAGGTTGGAATTGACCGCTTGCTTAAAAATCAAGATATGATTGGGTTGTCAATGGGTTATAGTTATAGTTTTAATACCGTTTTTTCAGGAGAGTATGAATACAATGTGAATTCTATTAAATCGGAAGGAACTATGCTAAATAAAGGACATTTTCCAAGTCTTTCTTTGAACTATACTTTTACTCGAGCAAGAAAAATGGCCTATATTGAAGAGACATTCAAAAAAGAGGACAATTCGTTTGTTGAGGCCAAGAAAATGTATAAAAAAGAAAGAAGATATGTTGATCCTAAAAGTATTTTCATTGGCATTGCAGGTGGAGGAACCTATTTACTAAACAGGGCCAGTCAAGATGATTTTGTAAAGTCTAGTTATCATATGGGAGGTAAAGCCTCCCTAACATTTGAAATTGGAATGGAGCCTAATCGATTTTTTGAGGCTAATTTATCTCGTGGAGGCTATTCAAGTGGATTCAAGGTTCGATCACCATTTAATATTGATGCTTCAACTAGTTATCTTGAGGTATATGAACTAAGCGCAGGTTATGGTATTCGATTATCAAATAAAAACAACTTTAGTTTTGTCGACCTTTCTGGAGGAGTAGTTTTAGCAGGCCATACTTTTAAGAATGAATATTTGAATTTTCTTAATGATGAGGAGGATGACGTTTATAACGGAAGTGGGTCTACGATATCGCTAAACACTTTTGATGAAGTAAAAAGTAGCTTCTTCCCATTACTCTACGGAAAACTTTCTCGAAATTTTAGAATAACTAATTTTTTATATTTCTCTACTTCAGCTCAATATAATGTTGGGTTTTATCCTATCGCAACAAAATCATTGTCTTACGCGATTCTACCTGATGTTATCTCGAATGATGATGTTTTGGTAAAGCTAAACGGTACAGGGTTGCATTTTCAGTTTGGCCTAAAATATAAGTTTGTTCCTAAATCTAAATAAGATTTTCTTTACTCCTTATTGAACTGGTAGTACAATTTTACTTGTAGCAAAAATTTGATGCATTGCTACAGCGAAGTCCTTCTTTTCTGCATTATAAATATCCTCAACATAATTTTGAGGATTTAGATCGAAGATAGGGAACATAGAGCTTTGAATTTGAATCATGATTTTATGACCTTTCTTAAATGTGTGAAATACGTCTAATAAAGGAACCTCAACCGTTGTTTTTTCATTGGCAATAAAAGGCTCACCTTGCTCAAATCCATTGCGGTAACGCCCTCTAATATACCCTGCTCGAACTAAACGTTGATAGCCATTCATCTTAACATTCGCTTTATCCGTATCTTCTGGTGCTCTATCCATAGGGTAAACGTCAATTACTTTTACATAAAGATCTGCCGCGGTGTGGTCGGTTGCAAAATCAAGCAAAGCTTTAATTTCTCCTAAAACTGTAATGTCATCTGTTAATGCAGTAGTTTCAAAGGTTAAAACATCAGGCCGTTTTTCGGTGTAACGTTGGTCAGCAGTAAAATATGATTTGGGGGCCATATTGTGCCAGTTATCTCCTTCAAGCCCCGGAACTGGATGAAACGGATCAGAAATATAAGTTTGATAATCACTTTCTCTGTTAACTTCTGGATAAGCAACATTCATTAGATTGTCGTAAAGGAAAAAATTCATTTCTTTACCAGTGCTATCAGGATATTCATCAAAATAAGCCCATTCATTTTTCCCAGTATCAAATAATTTTACACGGAAATCGGGTTCCTCACCAATTCCTTTTAAGTGTTTTTCAAAATAAGGAAACTCAACGTTCTCCATAAAATCCTTTGAAAGGTTGTAGCCATAAAATACATTTCCTAAATAATAACTGCTGTCTCCTCGCGTAGGGTGACCGTGAGACCAAGGCCCCATAACAAATTGTGCATTAGCATTTGGACTGTTTTTCTCAATATGTTTGAAAGAATTTAGAATTCCATAAAGATTCTGCTCATCATTCCATCCTCCTAAAACCATTACTTGGCAATCAATGTCATTATAGTATTGCTCCCAATCACGTAACTTTCTATATTCATCATAGTTCGCATGTGCACGAATATTTTGCCAGAAAAAGTCAGAAGAATCTAATACATCCCAATAATCATTAAGTGTTAAACGATCCAAGAAAAAATCGTAATAATCTGGAAAGATTTTTAAACTATCTATAATTCCATAAGCTGTATCGTCATTTTTATACCAAGCCGTGTCAGTAGGTCCAGTGCGTGGTGTACCAAATGCATGAATTACAGGTAAATAGTTTAAAGCAAATAAACCATATCGATTAAAATCTTCAAAATAAAAGTTAGTAACTGGTGCACTTGCAATTACAGCTTTAATTGCTGGGTGGTTTGAGCGAGCGCCCACTAAAGTTGTCCAGCCTGGATATGAAGTGCCATAAAGACCTGCATTTCCGTTGTAATTTTTAAGATTTTTATCTAACCATTCAAAGGTGTCCCAAGTATCCGTTAACTCATCAGTTGCCGAAGAGTCAAAAAGGGAGTAGGGCGGTTTCGTATTTTCATATTCTCCTTCGCTCATCCATCTTCCTCTAACATCTTGCTTAATAAAAATATACCCTGAAGCCACTAAGTCCGCATTATGAATTAACCTATTGGGCATAGTGTCAATTCCGTAAGGTTTGCAGCTATACGGAGTTCTTTGCATTAATACAGGATACGTTTTTGTGGTATCAGTAGGACTATATATCGTTGTAAAAAGCTGTATTCCATCACGCATTTCAATCGTGATTTCTTGCTTTGTATAGTCGTTTTGCCAAGATGATGTGTTATTTTCAACAACAGTTGTTTCAGAACAAGAAGTGATAAAAATGGTTGCCAAAACCAATGCAGAAAGATTCTTTAATTTCATAAGGTTAATTGTAAGCGACTGCAAAGATATCTCATTTTGATCGATTTAGAGGGCTAATTTGCATTTTTAAGGAGGTGGTAGGTTTTGGTCTTGTATAAGGTAAATAGTTAAGCACAGTGATATTGTGACTATAGCTAGAGTTATCCAATAAACTTTAACCGCTAGCTGGTTTTTTTTAATCAACTCTTTTTGTTTAGAAATGCTTAAAACTCCTGTTTCTGCTAATTCCTTATTGATTTTAATTTTTCTAGGAAATAGCATTTTAATGTAAGAGTACTTAAATTGTTTGTTAGCGTCTCGAAATATAAATTGACAAATTATGTTGATGCCAGCAGCAGTAAAAAGAACAATTCTTAATAAAATCATTGATTAACGGAGGTGTTTTATGAATACAAACTTAATAAATTGAATAATTGATCGAATCAATGCCGATAATGTTTTAACTTTGCGCCCTAATATCCAATCATGAAAAGGGGAGACATAATAGAAGTTACAATAACAGATTATGCCTTTGGAGGCAAGGGAATCGCTAAACAGGAAACTGAGAATGGTCAGTATGTGATTTTCGTTCAAAACACATTACCAGGGCAAAAAGTACAAGCCCGAATAGCAAAAAAACGTAAGAAATTTGCTGAATGTAAGTTAATTAAAGTGTTAGAGCGCTCTCCTAATGAAGTGGAGGTGAATTATCAGCCCATTTCAGGAGCACCTTTTATTACTTTACCCGTAGAATTTCAACATGAGTATAAAAAGGAGTCTACGTTAGCACAATATCGTAGAATTGGAGAAATTCAGAATGTTGATGAGGTATTTGATACTTATTTAGAATCCCCTGAGTCTTTCAATTATCGGAACAAAATGGAATATTCATTTTCTACTATCCGACAAGATTTGGAAACCAATGAAGAATTGGATGATCAATTTGCATTAGGATTTAAAACACGCGGAACTTGGTGGAAAGTCGAAAATTTAGATGGACCTGATGGTTTGTTCGACGCCGAGTTTGAAACCCAATTAAGGGAAATAAGAGAGTATTTGGAAAGTACTGGGTTACCAGCTTGGCATCCACCAAAAAAAATCGGTTTCTTTAGACATTTGGTTGTGCGTAAATCATTTGATTTAAACAAACTACTAATTAATTTAGTAACTTCTTCTCAAGAGCTGGAAAAGTTCAATCGTGAGGCGTTTAAGGATTTTATGGTGAGTCTTTTAGGTGATCGCCTAGCAGGATTACAACACACAGTTAATGATGATGTTGCAGATAGAGCAAAAATTGAAAACGGTGAAAATGGATTACTTTATGGTGAGCCAGTTGTATTAGAAAAATTATTGAATTTGCAATTTGAAATTAGCATGGAGAGCTTTTTTCAAACCAATCCTAAAAGTGCAGAGCGCCTCTATAATAAGGCCATTGAATATGCACAAGAACAGTTTGACTTAAAAGGCCAATTTTTAATGGACTTGTTTTGCGGAACCGGAACCATTGGGCAAATAATGGCGAATAGAATAGAGGGAGTAAAAGTAATAGGGGTAGATATTGTTCCAGAGGCGATTGAGGATGCGAAACGAAATGCGGAGCGCAACGGAATTGAAAACCTAGATTTTTATGCTGCTGATGTTGGAAAGTTTTTGTTGGAGTATCCCAATTTTACAGATCAGATTCACACCATAATGCTTGATCCGCCGCGTGCTGGAATAGCGCCTAAAACGTTGAGAAAAGTAATGAAATTAAATGCGAAACAAATCGTTTATATTTCATGTAATCCAGCAACACAAGCGCGAGATGCAAAAGACTTAATGGAAGCAGGTTATACTTTGAAGAAACTCTCATTGGTAGATCAGTTTCCTCATACAAGTCATATTGAGGCTGTTGCCTTATTTATTAAAGACAATTAGATTGTCAGCTTTTTGAAAGGATTAAAGACTTAGTTTTTTCCTATTTTTGTAGTCCATCAAATAACTGTGTTAATGAAAGTAGCGCTTCTTGCTATATTATTGTCTTTCTCTTTATTGGGAGTGGCTCAAAGGGTTGAAAATAAGCTGGTTTTAAACGGAACTGTTTTTGGTTACACTTATAACAATACCAAGTCTATTTTTAAGAAAGATAAAAAAATTGACTTAGAAGGTAGTCTTACCAATGTTGAATTAAAACTGAAAGATAGTAAAGGAGGACTTATAGAGTCTACGAAGTCAAGCACTGGAGGAGAATTTACCTTTGTTATTCCGCTTCAAGATGATTACACAATTGTTTATAGTAAAGAGGGCTACGGAACAAGTGCCTTTGACATTGATTTAAAATCAATTCCTGATGAAATTAAGGAATGGGGTGTAGTTTTAAAGAATGTTGAAATTATTCTGAATAATTACGAATCTGATAAACCTCAAGACAATGGTGAGCCTTTTGGTGTTGTACAATACAGCCAAAGTAAAGAACGCTTTGAGTTTAGAGTTTACGAAGTACCCCAAAGAAAAAGACTGTTTAAAAAAACGGAAGAAAATACATCAGTGAATCTGATGAAGTTGTCGCTAGATAAAAATGCAGCGCTTAATATTTATTCTGACCGAGATGAAAGTGTTACCCCTTCTTCACCAAGAAATAATAGAATTACTAATGCCTTAGAAGAAGATAGTGAGAATGCAACCAATCCTTTTTCTGAAAACTATAAAACGGCACAGCAGAAAATTTCAGCACTTGAAGAACTTGGTGTAAATAACGCTGAGATTGATGCAGAAGGAATTGTAGCGTTAGGAGATAAAATTAAAGCCGAGCGAGCATTGTTAGAACAGGATAAACTCAATGCCGTTACAGAAATTGATTTCTTAAACATAGCTGCAAGAGAAAAGCTTTTAGCCAGTGCAGAAAGAGAATTGGCCAATGCTGAGCGCTATATTGCGGAACAAGATTTAAAACTTGGCGCTCAACAAAAGTTTATTTACGCGGTGGTTGGTGTTTTACTTCTTTTTATTGCTTTGGCTGTATTCTTATGGTTGGCTTATCGTCAAAAGCAAAAAAACAATAAAATTTTGGCTGCAAAAAACAAAAAAATTCAAGACAGCATTAATTACGCGTTAAAAATTCAAAAATCTGTACTGCTTACAGATCGTCAAATTAAAGAAATTTTACCGCACTCATTTGTATACTATCAGCCATTGGACAGTGTAAGTGGAGATTTCTATTGGTTTTCAAAATTTAAAAACAAAACTATTTTAGCCGCTGTTGATTGCACGGGCCATGGCGTTCCAGGTGCTTTTATGTCTTTGATTGGGAATACGTTAATGAATCAAATTGTAAACCAAGAAGGGGAAATAAAGCCAGCTGAAATATTAAAATCACTGCATGTTGGCATTGTGGAATCGTTACATCAAACACAGAATGATGAATCGGCTCAGGATGGAATGGATATCTCGGTGTGTTGTCTAGATCATGACACAAATACCTTGACAATGGCGGGCGCAATGAACGCCGTATATCTCTTGCAAGATGGAGAAATAAAGACCCTAAGAGCAAGCTTAAGAACCATTGGCGGATATTTAAGAAAAGGAAAGGCCAGTACATTTAATGAAGAAGAAGTTAAAGTAAACAAAGGAGATCGAATCTATATGTTCTCAGATGGGTTTATGGATCAATTCGGCGGTGCAAATGACGATAAATATAACATTACACGCTTTAAAGAATTGATTCTTAAATTAAAAGACGTGGCGGTTGAGAAGCAAGAAAAAGAGTTTGAAAAAGCACACCTAAATTGGAAGGGCACAGGTTCGCAAACTGATGATATATTAGTGATTGGAGCAGAAGTTTAAATCTCTTCAAGCTCAATCAAAATTTCAAGAAATTGTTTAAACTCTTTTCCTTTTTCTAACATTAATTCATCTCCTTGGTTGTATTTCCAAGTGATTTTTGCATCATTACCAAGTTCTATCAAATCCTCCAGCATATATAAAATTCTAAAGATTTGCTTTAACGAACCAGAATTTAAATATTCAATGCCTAAAGTGAAATGGGTACTCTTTAAT
>CAKZON010000104.1 GCA_937136425.1 uncultured Crocinitomix sp. | reverse complement strand
TACTACATGAAAACCGCAACCTTTGTGAAGATTTTGTGCGTTTTAGTGCTCTAAAAATTGAAGAAATTGCAATTTGTGCAGACATTGAATTAACCTCAGACGCCAACACTGAGAAAGTATTGGCTGAAATATATTTTTTGGTAGGCAAATTCTTAGCGCCAGATATCAATTTTTATTCATTTGCAGAAATGCTCGAAAAGGATAAAACAACCGAAGAAATATTTGAAGGGCCACGGCTGAATCATGGATTTATTGATACTGATGAGCTGGAGGCAAGTAGTAGAATGAAGTCAATTCATGTTTCTGACCTCATCAACATCATTATGGATATTGATGGTGTGGTGGCTATTAAAGAAATTCAAATAGGAAACATCCCATTGGGTGATCCTGATATTGTATCTAAGAGTGTTTTTTGGTGCCTAGAATTAGCTTGGCAAAAGAATTTTGTTCCAAGAATCAGTCCTGAACAATCTAAGATTATTTTCATAAAAAAAGGAATTCCTTTTATTGCGAATGAAGAAATTGTAGAGGATTTATTAGAAGAAAAGAATGAGTCTGCACGTATTGTGAAATCTATTATAACTCAACCAGATTTAGAGGTGCCAAATGGTACTTATTATAAGTTGGAAGATTATGAAACAATTCAAACTGGTTTTCCTCAAAATTATGGAATAGGATATGTTGGCTTGTCAGACTCTGTTTCTGCTCAACGTAAATCCCAAGCCAATCAGTTAAAAGCTTATTTGCTGTTTTTTGATCAGTTTTTGGCGAACTATTGTTCGCAATTAGCACATGTAAAAGAGCTGTTTTCAATGAATAGCGATATTGATAAAACCTATTTCCATCAATCTTTATTCGATATTCCAAACGGGGCAAATTTGTTTAAAGATTTTATTGATAGTGCAAAGTTGAACAACGATCCCGCAAAAGACAATCTAAGTGATGTTACAGCGGCTTGGGAAGCATTTAAAGCTAAAGATAAATTAGCAACTGAGCAATTCCTTTGTGAGGATTATTCCAATAAGTCTAGAGCAGATGTTTTGGGGTGTATTATTGAAGGTGATGAAACGTTTTTGAAACGCCGTAACTTATTTTTAGACCACCTTTTAGCAAGGTTTTGTGAGCAATTTACAGATTATGCTATGCTTTCTTATAAAATTGACGGAGCTAAAGCAGACAAAGAGTTAATTGCTGATAAATTGGCTTTTTTGCAAAATTATCCAGAATTGAGTTATGGAAGGGGACAAGCATTTAACTACCTCAAACCTGCTTGGGATAATGATAATGTTTCTGGATTACAAAAAAGAGTCTCTCGATTGCTTGGAATAGACAATTATAATCAAAGAGATTTAAGCTGTCCACCACCGTTAAAGAATTTTAAGAAATTCAAAGACACTGAAGGGAAATGGCGCTTTAGATTTGTGAATAATACCAAAGATATTTTACTAAAAAGTGAAGCCTACAACAGTACATCTGGTCGTACCACAGGAATCAAATCGGTACTTAATAATGGAATTACTTATGCCAATTATGATCTGTTAATAGCAGTTGATGGTACTTTTTATTATAATCTGGTCGCACAAAATGGAGAGATTATAGGAACCAGTAATTTATATGAAACGGAGGATGAGCGGGATGAAGCCCTTAGACAATTAGTGACAATCTTGAGAGGAGAATGCAGTGGTGAAGGATTTTATTTACTAGAGCATATACTGGTTAGACCAAGAGTAGCTTTGCAAGATGATTTTTTGCCCGTAAGTTTTCAAGAAGCATGCTATTGTGAAGGAAATGAGGATGCCTATTCTTTTAGAGCAACTTGTGTTTTACCATATTGGATCGGACGATTTACAAATATGGATTTTAGAAGATTTGTTGAGCGAACCATTCGAGAGGAAACCCCCGCGCATATTTTTATGAAGATTTGCTGGGTAAATCAAGAACATATGTCGGCTTTTCAAAAAGCTTATAAAGAATGGCTGCTAGCTATGCAACCATGTCCGCCAGACCCAACTGTGTTAACAGAAAAACAAAATACATTAATAGCAGTTCTGAATACACTCAGAAATGTTTACCCAATATCTAATTTATACGATTGCCAAGAATCTCAAGACAGTCCTGTAAGATTAGGACAATCAATTTTAGGAACTTTTATACCCAATGAAGATGAATAATACAATAGAATCATTAGCAAACGATTTAAATAATACGTACCCGGTTTTTGAACCCAATCAATTGCTTACAAATACACACTTAAATCAATTGCGCACGTATTTAGATGTCCAGGATAGGTTGTCTAGAGTTAAGTTGGTAGGAATGGGTATTGTATGTGGCTTGGAGGTCTCATATAAAAATAACACGATCTCAATTAGCGGAGGAACAGGTGTAACTTCTCAAGGATTTTTGATTGATCTTCCTAATGGTGACTTTGATAAATGTGTAAAGGCAAATTATATAGACCCTGAAAATTATGTGCCTTTCATGAAGAGTTCGCCAGGATCAACTGAGCAAATTGAAATGCATGAATTATTTCCAAAGGGAGTGAAAGTTCCTGTTGGTGTTGAGACAATTGATTTTGGATCTGCAGATTATCCAAATTTCCTGAAGGATAAGGTGGTTGTACTTTTTGTAGAGTATGATAATGTTGATCTGGAGTCTTGTTTAGGTCAAAATTGTGACGATAAGGGTATTGCTCGAAAATTTACTGTAAGAAAATTATTACTGAACTGTGATGATGTAGATAAAATTATTCGAGATGGTTATGAGAAGTTTCCTTTTGAAAATGCTGATGATAAAGATGAAACCTTAAATGGAAGTTTAAACCTAAGGTTTAATCAAGATTACATGGCAATAGCACCCGCCACACTCATTTCACACAATGTGTCTTATGAAAATTATTTAGAAGCTTATCAAAAATTAAAAAAGCCACAATTATTGGAGGATCGATTTTTGGCTGTTTTTAAAGATGCTAAGGTAAATCCTATGGATGCATTGGCCCAAAAAATCGAAGATGCATATAGACGATTTAACCCTTTATTAGGAGATTTGTCGAATAAAGAGGTGCTTAAAAAACTTAAAGAGAGATTCAAAAAATTTCTTGATGAGAGTATAGAAAATCATACAATTCAATATTACTATGACTATGCTAAGGATTTAGTAATGGCGTATAATGAATTTTTTGATGGAGCATTTGAATTAACCGCCGAGTGTTGCCCCAACAAATTAGCTTTTAAACAACATTTAGTTTTGGGGAAAGTAACGCTTGGTTTAGGTTGTCCTGAAAACGAAGATTTATGCAAACCAAAAGTATACCGCACCCACTTCATTCAGTCACCAATTTATAATCAACAGAAGGCTAAATTGGCGCAAGTAAGAAATAACTTTAATAGACTGTTGCAAATGATTGATGGATATCAATCTTCTCCACCAGAAAAAGCACCTCTGAAAATCACGCCGAGTGATGAAAAACAGCACTCACTAGCATTGCGTAGTATCCCTTTTTATTATAAACCAAAACCTCTATGGAAATATTGGAATTATAACCTATCTAAAAAATGCCGCATAGAGTGGAATTTAGGATATCATTTAGGTGGATATGAAATTAAAAATGATGAATCAACCGTATATCCACCTGCATTTTGTTCTGATCAACACAATTTTTATCGAATAGAAGGACTTTTGGAGAAGTCTTATACAGAGATAGTGAAAGAGCTCGAAATTTTAAAGCGAAAGTTTCAGCTTGAGTTTGATGTTATGGCACTTAAACTGCAAAAAGATGGCGGACCATTATCGCAACAATCAAATTGTGGAATTACAGATATTAAAGAGGGTTATTTACAACTCAGAAATGAAATTATAGCAGAGACTAAAAAGTATACGTGGTTAATTTCTAAGTTCTTTTATTTCATCACCAATTCTAGAGAAATCATGGGAGATATTTTAGGTGATGGTACAGATGGGAAGGATGATACCAATGATGATACTGGAAAACCTGGAGCAGCATCAGGGTATACAACTGGCTACCAAAAAACTTCACCTATTGATGCCTTTAAGGATATCATGCAATCAATTGATGAGGTGGAGGATTTGATCAAAGCTATGCCAATTTGTATTGAGCAGTTTAAAATGGATGAATTTCAAGATGCATATAAAGAGTTGCAAGAATTATCCTTCATCATTGCTGTTGCTTTCGAAAATGTTTTACGTGGATTTAGCAAAGGGACAACACTCGTGAGCATATTAATGGCTCCTATGATCCAAAGTTTTATAGAACGATTTTTCCTGGTGAATTATGGGTTTATAGGAAGCATTTATGACTTGAATGACATTTTAAGAAGCAATTGGGATGTTAAAATGAAGTCGATCATTTTCTCCTATCGTGAAAGGTTAGATGCTTTAGATAATGCTAAGCTGTTCTGTAATTTTGCTAAAAACAACCCTGGGTTAGAGCATATGGCAGGCGTGCCTAAAGGTGGAACGTTTATTATGGTATATGGATCAGAAAAGAATCCAAAAGTAGTGGCGGATTTTGCTCTAAGCGGAAAACCATGCTGTAAAGAGCCATTTCCAATGTGTAATACAAATGCTCCTAAATATCCACCTGTTGCTAAAAATGTATACTTCTTTATTGATTCAAATTTAGATCAAGGTGTACCCGTTTATATTGATGTTTTAGAGTTTGCAGTAGATTTAAATGAACCAACAGAGGTACTTGATATTGTAGAGTTTCCTGAACGAACGGCTAAAGAAAAAAGAGTTCAAAAAAACAAGGTGAAGAGGGTGGAAAGTACCGTGTTAGGACGAGCGGTTGTGGAGTATCAAACAACGCATCATTTTGATTTAGGAATTGATAAATTCGAATTTACAGTAATAAATAAACGTGGAGAAAAAGATACGGCTTGTGTTTTTGTTGCAAAAGTTAACCTTGGCGTTAACATTTTCTTAAACATTGCAAAATCTGCAGATGATTATATCAACGCTAGAATTAAGGAACATGAAAAGTCAAAAGAAACAGAAGTCTTAGTGGCAGTTGATGGTGAAGAGCTTGATTTAACATTAGGTGAAACAAAGATTGACAGGGGAGTTGAGTTAGCGCGAGTTTATGAAACGCAAATTAAGGGAGATGATAATAGAGCTAAAATCTATATAGATCGGACTAAAGAAAATAATAAAAAGTTAAAAGATTTAGGAGGCTTAGAGACAGGTTCTACCCCAGATGAAGTTAAAGCATATGAGAAAAAAATTATTGCGGACCATGGGCGTTTGATGAAAGAAACCAAAAAAGAAATTCAAGCACTTGATGTGACAATTGGAGAAATTCCTTCTAGCCCGAAAGCAGCAATTGAACATAGATTATTGTATGAAGAACAAATTAATGAAAGAGATGCTTTAGTTGTTTTATATGAGGATCAAAACCAGTCATTATTGAAGGTTATAAGTGAGCAAGATTTAGCAAAAGATACGGATAGTGAATTATATAAATTTGTTGATACTGAGGTACGTTCTTATAATAATGTGGTGAGTAAACATACTAAGCGCACCAATACAGGGTTTGAAGCATATGCCGCAAAGGATGGATTAAATGTAAATGCTAAAGGCTTATTAAGCTCATTCAACGATTAACCTTGAGTGCCAATGGTCATATAGTTAAAAAGTTTGAACTCAATTTAGGTATCGATAAAGAGCTTTCTGTTCAGCAGGTTAGAAATGAAATGTTGGATGCTCTCAATGGTCAATTCAAATTGGAGTTGAGCCAAGTAATGGATGAGCTTTGTGAAGATGGGGAACTGGTGCGGATTGATCGACTTGAACTGGATTTAGGAAATGTTACTCCCGAAAACTTACAGGTTGAATTAATGCGAGAATTGCGAACCAAAATAAAATCAGCCATTCTAATTGAGCAAGAGAGGCAGAGCAGGAGTCGTTCAGCAATTGAGCGAACAAGCAAGGCGACCGATAGAGAGGTTATTATAGAAACTAGGCATAAAAGTACCGTTCCAGCAGATCGAGAGTTAAATAGTTTTGTGTTTTTTCTTAAGACAGGGACATTTCCATGGTGGTCTACATTCAGTAATATGCAAGACGTTCGTGTTTATATTGAAAATAACCTTTTCGTAAAAAAGATTAAAAATCAAGCTAAGCAAACTCAGTCATTAAACACCATTTTGCAGATTGTCACTAATAGCGAACAGGCGCGAAAAAGGTTTTGTCTCAACTTCAATACAGAGGTAATAACTCAGTTTAGCGAACAATGGTTTGGTACTAAATCTAAACAATACATAAGTGCAATGAAATGGGCTTTGTTAGTATTAAGAACTTTAACTTCTTCGTCTACAGAAAAAAGCCGTGCAAACTATTTGCGTCTTTCATTAATAAATCAACTCATTGCTGCCAAAAATAAAGTAAAACAAGAAACTGTTGCGGTAATTATTCCAGCCTTCGTCAAAACCTATTTGGAATTAAGCCATGTATCCATTTCAAATGAGCAAATTGAAAAGCTGAGGTTGTTTTCATTGTCCCAACAAGAGAAAATACAGTTGGCTGAGCAGCAGATTACTGTGGCACAATTAAAAAAGGAAATTAATCATCCTAATCAAAAAAAGTTGATTGAATTGGTGATAAATGAAGTTCAAAAGCATCAAAATGGCTCATCAAATAAAACAATACTTAATTCAAATAAGAAACAGCCAAAAAGTGAAACAAATAATGAACCTCAGTTAAATAAAGAACAAGAAGAATTATTTGATATTGCCGCCGAGTTTGGTTATGCTGGTGCTGTAATTCTTTGGCCAATGCTAACTACGTTATTCAAAAATAGAGGACTGATTGAAGGTAAGGAGTTTAAAGATGAAGTGGCTCAATCTAGAGCGTTACAACTATTGAATTTCTTAGTTTCTGGTTACGAAGATTTACCTGAATTTGAAATGCCGCTAAACAAGTTGTTGTGCGGAATTCCAATTAATGAAGTAATTGTTTTTGAAAGTGAATTAACGGATGAGGACAATGATGAGGTGAATGCTTTATTGGAACATGTTATAGCCAATTGGTCTGTGTTGAAAAATACCTCCCCACGCGGATTAAGAGATGGTTTTATTTGCAGAAAAGGAGAGTTAACAGAGTTAGAAGAAGGTTGGTTATTAACAGTTGAGCAAAAAGGAATTGATATTATTTTGAATAAACTTCCATGGGGTTATTCTATGATTAAACTACCATGGATGGATAAAATATTACAAGTGCAATGGTAAAAAATGAATCAAATTTGAACGCAAATGCCCTTTCCAAAGAAATGGATTGGTTAGCTGAAGTATTAGATTGTCGCTTTCAAAATTATTTTAAAAACGACGGAAAGTTTGACTCAATTCGAGACATAAAACCACCTCCATTTAAACGGCATAAATCGAAGTTTGCCGAATTTATTCGAAATTACGACCTTTCTTTTAATGAACGGCTTTTAGTAGCAATGGCGCTTGCTCCGCATATTAAACCGGAGTTGTTAGATGTCTTTTTTATCCAAAACTCTACATTTAACAGAGGATTTAGTGAGTTTGGAGGAGTGAAAGGCCTAAATCATGGCGGATTTTTACCAACCGGCGAAACTGTAATGTTCATTTTAGCTGAGAATAAATTGAGTGCTCGTTTTTTATTGCATGATTTGTTTGATGGGGGGCATATTCTTTCAAAATTAGGAATCATAACAATTGAGTCTCCTAACTCAGGAGAACCTTTTTTGAGTGGTAAAATTGTTATTTCAAGAGAATATGTTGAGTTTTTAACGACAGGTAAAAGTCGTAAGCCAAACTTTAGCAAAGATTTTCCAGCAAAACTAATAGATACTGAACTGGAGTGGGAGGATTTAGTATTGCCCAAAAAATCATTAGAACAAATAGAGGAGATTCAAACTTGGATTAAACATGGCGAAACTCTTTTGGATGATTGGGGATTAAGAAAAAAAATAAGACCTGGTATGCGAGCATTATTCCATGGTCCTCCAGGAACAGGAAAAACAATGACATCTTGCTTGCTTGGAAAACTAACTGAGCGTGATGTTTATCGTATTGATCTTTCAATGGTGATTTCAAAATATATAGGCGAAACGGAAGAAAATTTAGGTAAAGTATTTAACCAGGCGGAGAATAAAAATTGGATCTTGTTTTTTGACGAAGCAGATGCTCTTTTCGGATCTAGAATTCAAACGGAATCGTCTAATGATATGTTTGCCAATCAGCAAGTTTCATATCTTTTACAACGCATTGAGGATTTTAATGGAGTAGTGATTCTTTCTTCAAATATGAAGAGTAATATTGATAAAGCTTTTATCAGAAGGTTTGAAACCATGGTTCATTTTGGTACACCGGGTTATACAGAAAGGTTGCGTCTATGGCAAAACGGATTCTCTGCAGAAACTGTTTTGGAGGATTCCATTAGTCTTGAAGAATTAGCAAAAAAATACGAACTAACAGGTGGTGTCATTATGAATATTGTTCGTTTTGCATCATTAATGGCGCTAAAACGAGATTCTAATGTGATTAAACTAGTCGATTTAATTTTAGGAATAAAAAGAGAATTTTTGAAAGAAGGAAAAACATTATAGTCCGTTAACGATATGATGTTCAAATTTCATTCATAAGACTTCTTTAATGCTTTGTCTTGAGATTCTTAGATTAAAGTTTATTTCGTATATTTAGTAGGAAGATTAACCCAAAACAATCTGTCACAACAAACTAAAATAGCAAAACCTATTAGTGCTTCGTCACGTGCAATTGCGCAAATACAGCGTAAAAAAAGCGGAAACGCTCAGCATGCAAACGAAAGTAAATCCAAAATGAATTTTTTGGATACAATTAGTGATGGTCAAATTCAACGAAAATTAAAAATTGGAGAACCTAATGATAAGTTTGAAGTTGAAGCTGATCGAATGGCTGATAAAGTGATGCGTAGCCCCGCAATAAATGAAAGTGCACAGGAGACAAGGGGGGCAAATGTTGCAGTGCAACGCAAATGCAATGCTTGTGAAAAAGAAGAAACAACTAAAGAGGAGAACCAAGCTCCAGTTGTGCAACGCAACGAGATGGAGTCTTCAAGTGACAATGATGAGGTTGTTCAATTAAAAAAGAAAGATTCATTAAGACAAAAGGTTGATGCTGAGTCCACTCTCATTCAAATGAAACTATCCACTCATTCTGTTCGAGTTTTTAGGAAAGAAGAGGAAGATGATAAATTAAAAAGCCTATATCTTGAAAATAATTCTATAAATGAAAT
>CAKZON010000103.1 GCA_937136425.1 uncultured Crocinitomix sp. | reverse complement strand
GTTGCTGTCGGGGATACGGTTACAGTGGAAATTATGAAAAATTTGACCATCCAAGTATTGAGTGCAGAAAATGCTGAAGCAGGCGCGGCTGAGATTGTGGTTGCAGCCCGAGCAGAAGAAGGTGAAATGCCAGCAGCGGCAATAATGGATTCTAAAATTGAAGTATTTACGGTTGAAGAAATTAATGCAAAGAAAATGTCCAATCAAAAGGGGGCTTTTTTCTTAGGAATGGATCGTTCGAATCCGCAATTTGATCGTGAACGAAATTATGTGCGAAAATCAACACATAAAGATGATCTAGAAATGATCAGAAAATATGTTCGTGAAAATGCGGATGCAGTTTTACTACAAGTGCAGCCTTATGGTAAAATGGACGTGGTTCAAACCTTAAATTATAAAGTGCTTATTGGTTTATTGGGCTATTATTTTGGTGTTCCTGCTCCTGTAGAATCTGAAATGAAAAGGTGGCAACGTTCCATGTTTTATGATTTGTTTTTGAATTTTTCAGATAACGAAGCCAAACACAAATTGGCAGTTGATTCTGGTAAAGCAAGAACAACTTGGGTTCGGGGCTTAATTACAGAACGAAAAAAAGCCCTAGCTAATGGTGAAGAAATTGGCGATAATTTGTTGAATCGTCTAATTATTTTAGCTCAAAAAGAAGAATACCATTGGGTAGATGATGACGTAATTCGGCGAAATATTGGAGGATTATTAACTGGAATACAAGAAACAACAAGTAAAGCAGTCGTTTTTGCCTTGCAGGAACTTTTTAAACGGCCAGATCAATTAAAAGGAGCTATTGAGGCTTCAAAAGCATATGATATGGATAGAGTAAAAGGTTATGTTTATGAAGCATTACGATTTAATCCTGTTCAACCTGGTGTTTTACGATTTAGTGAAACTAAGCAAATTATTAACGGAAAGAAAAAGAAGTACTCCATCAAAGGAAACCGAAAAATGATGGTGCTAACCTCAGGAGCAATGTTTGATCCTGAAAACTTTCCTGAACCTAAAAAATTCGATCCCACAAGAGGTTCCAGATATATGAATTGGGGCTTTGGTTTGCATGAGTGCTATGGGAAATATATTAATTCTGTTACTATTCCAGAATTAGTAGCTGCTGTATTGCGCTTAGAGAATGTGCGATTGGCAAAAGGAAGTGTGTCAAGAGGAGCAGGATTAAAAGACGGACCATTCCCTAATAATTATATGGTTGAATTTGGTAATAAATAATTTCACAAGAAATCTTTAATAAAATGACAAAACAAAACGCTGTTTTTTTTCAAATATACGTCCTGCCGGATCAGGTTGATGCGGTTACGGAAGTGCTTAATTCAGGAGGAAATCCTAACCCTAACGATAGTTTTTTTTCATTTAGTAAAATTCCAGATGTTCACTTTGCTAGATGGATTGTAGTTCCGGCAAATGAAAAGTACGGAGCCAGTTTGGTTTATGCTGCTAATGTTGACGGAACGGAGGAGAAACATATTAATGATTTGGTAGATAAATTGCCTGATGGTTTAGATAAAATACTAACACATTGTAAAGATTATCCAGAAGAGAATAATAGAACAAGAGCAACGCGCCTTGCTTATTTAATGAAGCATAAGCAAAAAACACCTGGCTTTTATGTTGGTGCACCTAACCGTTCGGTAAGTCAAATTAATAATGAAGTAGAGATGCAGCGCGCTTTGCAACAATTTGTAAAAGCAAATGGAAGTCAATGGAAAACTTCAAAGGAAGCGTATGCGGCAATTAAAAAGCATGTGGCAGAAGATCCTGATTTTGCATGGGCTAAGGAAAAATATCATTTACCACGAAAACGTTTTGTTAAAATGTTCTTCTTTGTGCTTCTCTTGCTTCTAATATTACCGCTATTGGCTATTTATGTGGTTATTATTCACTTTTTCTATGAAAAGAAAGCTAAGCCGTTTGGTAAGAATGTTAATCAAATTCCTCCAGCGCATATGGCGCCACTCAAGACCCAAGAGGATAAAATTTATCAAAATCAACTTTCGCAGGTTTTTGAGACTAAAGGTGGTTTGAGAAAAGTAGGACTAAGATTTTTTCTATGGTTTGCAAGTTTCACTTCTGCTAACTGGTTTGTTGGCGGACAATTATTAGGTACACCAACTATTCATTTTGCCCGTTGGGTGTTTATTGATGATGGTTCTCGATTTGTATTCTTCAGTAATTTTGACGGAAGCTTTGATGAGTATTTAGGTGATTTTGTGGATAATAGTGGTTGGGGATTAAATGCCATTTATGGAGCGTCAATAGGATATCCAAGAACATTTTATGTGTTTGGAAAAGGAGCCTATGAAATTTCGGAATTTATGGGATGGGGACGATTGACACAAGTTCCAACTCCTATATGGTACTCGGCTTATCCATGGACAGGATTGCAGCAAATTGTCAGTAATTCGCATTTGCGCGCATCATTGTTCAATTCTGGAAATTTGAGCGACAAAGAAATTAAAGAACTATTAAGAAGAATTTAAAGAACCTAAAAAGAAATTAATATGGCAATTGTAGATAATCCAAAAACACTCGATTTAGATGACATTCAAGGAATGATCATTCGAGGATATGGTAAATTATACCAAACCGCTTATTTTTTATTAAAAGTAAAAGACGCTGCAGGAGCAAAAAAATGGATCAAGGATACGCTTCCTAAAGTTGATTCTGCAGATTTAACAACCCATCCTGAAGAAACGTTGCATCTAGCATTCACATCTGTTGGATTAGCTGCATTGGGTTTAGAAAAAGAAAATATAATGGCTTTTCCTGTACCGTTTAGAGAAGGAATGGTAACAGAAGACAGAAGTAGAATCCTTGGCGATTATGCTGAAAATGCACCAGAGAATTGGCGTTGGGGTGGAGATCACAAGAAAGATTTGCACATAGTGCTCATCTTCCATTCAAAAACAGATGAAGCCTTGGATACTTTTATGGCAGCAGAACGTGCGATTATTGAGAGTTCAGGCGCCCTGGAAATAACGACCGAAATGAAAGGGCATTTGCGTGAAGATAATAAAGAACCTTTTGGTTTTCATGATGGGATATCACAACCTGTAGTTAAAGGTAGTGGGCGTTCTGGACCAGATAATGATATTGTAGAAACGGGAGAGTTTTTACTAGGTTATAAAAACGAACATGACCAATATCCTTTTTCACCTTTATTGGAAAAAAATCAAGGTAATATCTCTCTTTTGTCTAATGATCCAGAAGGAAGTGAAAAGAAAGATTTAGGTAAAAATGGTTCGTTTATGGTTTACCGCCAAATAGAGCAACATGTGGATAAGTTTTGGTCTTATATGGAAGACAAAACTAAGAATGAGGATGGAACAATTAATGAAGATGCTAAAGTAAAGTTGGCTTCAAAGTGTATTGGGCGTTGGCCAAGTGGCGCTTCATTAGCTCTTTTTCCAGACAAGGACCCCGGAGGAAACCCTTCTAATGATGATTTTGGATATGCCGAGCATGATCCTGATGGATTAAAATGTCCTTTTGGGTCGCATTTGCGCCGTAACAACCCGAGAGATGCATTTAGATGGTATAACCCTAAGCAATCACTCAAAATAAGCCGTAGACACCGAATTATTAGGAGAGGAAGAAATTATCAATTACCACCTAAAAATGGTGAAGAAAAAGGCGAAGAAGGATTACATTTCATTTGTTTTAATACCAATTTACAGCTGCAATTTGAATTTATTCAACATGCATGGAGTAACAATAATCAGCTCCGTAATTTGTCAAATGATATTGATATTATAATTGGAGTTCCGGCTGAAGGTGATCCTAATGCAGAAAATGGTCAGTTTACAATTCAGGCAGAACCTACAAATCAATTTATTGACAGTTGGGAGCGCTTTGTCACGATAAAGGGCGGGGAGTACTTTTTCTTTCCTTCAATGTCTGTTCTGAATTATTTGACGACAATATAGTTTTAATCCAGTTAAATTGTGCGTATGATTTAAAATAGCTGTATGTGCTTTGATTAATATTTGAATGTAATCTAAATTCCTTGCAAATAACAGTGCAATTTTTAATAATCAATTAAGTGAATCCAAATCATAAATTATCATATCTTGTATAGGATTTTAACCCAAAAGATTAGAGAATAATGTATGATATCTTAATTGATCAAACTTTTCAATGGATTTCGAGTATTGTAGTAACAGCTATAATAAGCGTGTATTTAGCAGTTCGATATAGTGGAAGAAAAAAAATACTTTTTGAGGTTGGTAGTATATTTCCAATTACACATAAAAGTTTGGCATCATTTAGTAATTTGGATATACGAGTAAATGGAGAGAATTTGATAGATGAAGGTTCGGAAGTTTTGTTTGTTGAATTTTATTTAGATAATGTAGGAAATAGAGATATAAGGTTTCTAAAGAAAGATGGTCAATTTTTAAAATTAATTCTTGATGATGATTTCGAATTGATTGATGTTAATGACAATTCTCCAATAAAAAAAATGTCAATTGATAATAACAGTGTTGAAATCAATTTAAAATCGTTTAAAGTTGGGCAGTCTATTTCAATATTAGCAATAATTAAATATGATTATGATCCTGAAGAAGAAGAGGTAGAAGAAATAGTAAAGAAAATACAAGAGGGAGTTACTTTTAAACATGACATTAATGATGTTAAAAACATCAGTGTCGAAAGTGATCGTAATGCTTTGTTCCAAGCTATCTTTCTTGTAGGTATTGGAGTTTTGTTTTTTGTCACAGGGCTTGGGATGTTGATTAATAGTATTCCATATAATGGAGGTCAAGCTGAAAGTTATATAGGAAGTCTATCATTAATTATAATGAGTTTTTTTATGATTCGAGCTTACTTTAGGAATAGAATACAAGTTAGACGATTTCACAAAAAACAGAATTAGAAGATTTTTTTTAAAATTTAAATAGTTGGAAAAAATGATTATAAATAAATCACTTTTGTTGATCCATTATGTTTTTCTGTTTCTAAAACAATTGTGTAATGCCCAAATTCAAAATCCTGAATTGGATAAATCACACTGTTTTCGCCAATGCCGATTTCCAGAGGAGCAAAATAAACAACTTCTCCATTTTCATGGGTGATTTTAATTCGAATTTTTTGGTTTTTAATTGACTTATATATAAAATGAAGTTCCTTTTCAATAATTGTAAATTCATAGGTGTTTTCGTCAAGTATGATTTGATTTTTTATAGGAGGGGCTTCAGGAATTTCTGTGAGAATGTAACCTCCCACAACTGCTACATCAAATCGTACAAAGTCTTCATAAATAATTGGTGGAACTCCCATCCAGCCCTCACCTTGAATGGGGTGGACAACATCCCATGAACCAATTTCAACACCAGGGAAAATTGTGGTTGAAATGCTATCAATATTTTGATTCTCTTCATTATCTATTTCTGCAAATTCTGTAGAATCAGGTTTTTCTAATGCTAATTCATCCAAATATTCATTGGAATATGGAATAAAGGTTGTGTCCGTTTCTTGTGCTTGACTTTTATTTTGAAACACTAATAGCAGTGTAAATAAAAATAGGTAGCGTAGTTGTTTAGTTAGCGCCAATGATCGAAACCATTCTGCAAAATTCATTTCATCAATTTGACTTTGTAGAATTCTAATACAAGGATTGTTTTTAGCTGCTATTGTTTCTTTTATCTGATCAGAAGGAACAGGATATAAGTCAATAACCTCTTTATTACATTGTTTACAAAAAGCGCCCTGTTCGGTTGGTGTCATTTTATTCCAATCTGCGGAACATGGGTTAGGAATAGAAAAATAGTTAGGTTTCATACCTTTAAGAAACGAAAATCGTTAAAAATAAAAGGTATGAACTCAGCTCAAATGAGTGAACTCAGCTTTTCAATGAGTGAACTTGACTTTTGGATTCAATAAACTACGTTCATTAAATGAAAAGACATTGATGTAGTGACGACAACACAACTTCAATTCTATATAGCCGTCAACAGACTAAATACCGTCTACAATGCCTTTAAATCAGCAATAGTAGAAGCAGGGTTTTCAGATTTGAAAACGAAACTACCTGCAACTAATGCATCAGCACCAGCTTCAACTAATCGTGCGCCAGTTTCAGTATTTACACCGCCGTCAATTTCAATTAAGGTGTTGGCACCTTTTTCAGTTATGAGTGCTTTTAATTTCCTTGTTTTTTCAACAGCGGCTTCAATAAAGCTTTGTCCTCCAAATCCAGGATTAACAGACATGATTAAGACCAAATCTAAATCATTAATAACCTCTTCTAAAACATTGACAGGAGTGTGAGGGTTTAACGCTACCCCGGCTTTCATTCCTTCTGCTTTAATAGCTTGAATGGTTCTATGTAAATGTGTACAAGCTTCATAATGCACCGTTAAATATGCGGCACCAGCAGCCTTAAAGGCTTTAATATATTGATCTGGATTAACAATCATTAAGTGAACATCCAAAGGTTTTGTTGCATGTTTAGCAACCGCCTTAACAGATGGTAAACCAAATGAGATGTTAGGTACAAAACTACCGTCCATTACATCTACATGAAACCAGTCTGCTGTACTATTATTAATCATTTCAACTTCGCTTTGTAGGTTTGCGAAATCACTTGCGAGCAATGATGGGGAAATTAAAGGCATTATATTTTTTATTTAAGACGCTCTCCATTTGTTTTGGAGCGCAGTTCGTTTTATTATATTAATCTTATGAGTTTATCCCAATAAATGAGCGATTTGCTCAGCTAGTTCTAAACCAATTCTTGTTTGTGCTTCAGTTGTTGCAGCTCCTATGTGTGGTGTTGCAGCAATTTTTTCATTTACTAATAAATCTTTTCGCGGGTTGGGTTCGTTTTCAAAAACATCTAATCCAGCAGCTCTAATTTTGCCTGAAGCCAAACCACGCAATAACGCGTCTTCATCAATAACACCACCTCTTGCCGCATTTACGATAATTGCGCCATCTTTCATTTTTTCAATTAGGTCAACATTAATTACTGCTGCACCATTACTTTGTTTAGGAACATGTAATGAAATATAGTCTAATTCGCCAATAATGTCCGCTAAGTTATTGGTTGGGGTAAGGGTTACTTTTAAATTTCCAACACCTTTAATTGCTAAAGGAATTTCAACTGGATTAACCTGCATATCAATTGCACGAACTTCCATTCCCACTCCTAATGCATAAGAGGCTAATGATTGTCCAATTCTTCCAAATCCAACAATACCAATAGTTTTACCGCGAAGTTCTTGCCCTTTACCATACTTCTTCTTTAATATTTTAAAATCAGTATCGCCAGATGTTGGCATTTGGTGGTAAGAATCATGCAACGATCTTGAAAGTGCAAATAAACTACCCATTACCATTTCAGCAACAGATTGAGAAGATGCACCTGGGGTATTGATTACATGTAGTCCTTTAGAGCGCGCATAATCTACATCTATATTATCCATTCCTACGCCACCACGCCCAATTAATTTTAAACCAGGACACGAATCAACTACTTCTGCACGAACAGTAGTAGCGCTTCTAACCAATACACCAACATAATTCTCCGTGTTGATAGCATTGATTAGTTGATCTTGAGGAACATTTACGGTACTCACTTCGAATCCGCTTTTTTCTAAAGCTGCAACTCCTTCTGGTGATATGCCGTCGTTTGCTAAAATTTTCATTTTTTTATCGTGTTTTTTCTTCCGGTAGGGAAGATGTAAATTTATATTATGCCTGCTGTGCGGCAAAATCACTCATGACTTGCACTAACACTTTTACAGCGTCAATTTCTAATGCATTATACATTGATGCTCTAAAGCCTCCAACGCTTCTATGTCCTTTTAATCCTACGATTCCTGCATCATTCCAAGCTTTATTAAAAGCTTCAGTTAATGATTCATCCTTCAATACAAACGTGACATTCATATTTGATCTATCTTCAACTGCAGCAGTGCCTTCAAATAGCGGATTATTATCAATTTCATTATATAATAAGTCTGCTTTGGCTTGATTCCTTTTCTCCATTTCACTAACTCCACCGTTTTTCTTTAAATGACGTAAGTTTAGCATAGAAACATATACTGAAAATACCGGGGGAGTATTGAACATTGAGTCCTTTCCGTGATGGGTGTTTAAATCCAAATATGTTGGAATACCGTCATGAGTAGATTGTCCTAAGATAGACTCTTTAACAATGTACAAAGCAGTACCTGCGGGGCCTAAATTCTTTTGAGCTCCAGCATAAATAATGTCAAAATCAGCAACATTAATTGTTTTTGAAAAAATATCAGAAGACATGTCGCAAACAAGCGGAGAATTTGTTGATGGAAAAGAGTGCATTTGGGTACCAAAAATGGTGTTGTTTGAAGTTAAATGCAAAAAGTCATAACCATCAGCTGCAAAACCTTTAGGTATGTAGTTGAAATTTTGATCTTTAGAACTTGCCACTTCAATAACTTCTAATCCAGCATTTTTACCCTCTTTAATTGCTTTATTAGACCATGCTCCAGTATTTACATATCCAGCTTTTTTCTGTGCGCCAGACATGTTCATTGCCGTTATTAAAAATCCAAGGCTTGCACCACCTTGTAAAAATAATACCGTATATCCGTCAGGCACATTCAATAGTTCTTTAACCAATGCACGTGCTTCATCCATTACCGCAACAAATTCTGGGCTACGGTGAGAAATTTCTAAAATAGAAAGTCCATTAAAGTTTAAAACTGCTTTTGAAGCTTCTTCAAATACTTCTTGCGGCAAGATGCATGGGCCTGCGCCGAAATTAAGTTTTTTTGACATGTTTTTCTTTTATAAGAATTCATTGCAAATGTCATGCTTTTTAAGTGAAAAATGAGTGAATTTTGAAATTAATCATTAACGGTTTTTCAACAATTTTAAATCGTCTTGAGATTATCGTTAAATTAGTCAAAAAAATTATTGTGAATATATTAGAAATTGTCTGGAATTTTGAGCCGCGTGTTGTCCCATCATGGAGTATGCCTGTTTGGTATGGTATCATGTGGGCATTAGGATTTTTGGTAGGATACCGGATAATGGATCGTATGTTAAAGTTTGAAAAAGCCCCACAAGAATGGATGGATAAAGTGTTACTTTATTGCGTTGTTGGTGGTGTTTTAGGCGCGCGATTCGGGCATGTTTTTTTCTACGATTGGGCTGATTATAAGGACAACCCTATTGATATTTTAAAAATTTGGGAAGGCGGTTTAGCAAGTCATGGAGGTACAATAGGTATTATTATTGCAGCTTATTTACTTTCTCGTTTTGTAACTAAAAAATCGATACTTTATATTCTGGATCGATTAGTTGTTCCGGCGGCATTGGCAGCATTTTTTATTCGGTTAGGGAATTTGTTCAATCATGAAATTGTAGGAAAAGCAACTGGAACTGATTTTGGGTTTAAATTTTTAAGACATGATATTCACAGTTCAGAAGCAGTAAGATTAGCAAATACGAATTCATTGCATGATGCTTATAGCAAGATTGCGAATGATCCTAGTTTGGCGTACGTTTTAGAGCAGGTTCCAAATAGATATCCTGCACAATTATATGAGGCGTTATGCTATCTCGTAATTTTTGGAGTATTAATGTGGTTGTACTGGAAATCGAATGCTTCTCAGTTAAAAGGTTTTTTACTAGGTACTTTTTTCGTCTTACTATTTAGTGCAAGGTTCTTTATTGAGTATTTGAAGGAAAGCCAAGGAGGTTCTGATGATGCAGGTCTATTAGCTAGCTACGGTATAAATATGGGACAAATGCTTAGTTTGCCTTTAGTCTTATTTGGGTTATTCCTAGTATTCCGTAAAATCAGTGAATTTAAAAAGGGTAAGATAGAGGTGTTGTAGATTTCTGTATGTTGTGAAAAAAGTCATTTATTCGTTTTTTATATTGTCATTTTTGGCTTGTACAATTGATTCTGAAAACACAATTACTGATAAGGAAAGCGAAAAACAAGAATTTAACTTTTTAGACTCATTGGCAGGTGCTTTGCAGAGCGAAGAGGATGCGTTGTTTGATGAGCAAACTAATGATGGGGAGTTTTTTTCGCTAGAAACAATGGTCAGCCCCAAAATAACAGGCAATGTTTGGCCTCAAGCAAACTCAATAGGGGAGACACATTACGCATTTGATTTTCATAGTTTTCCAGATTCTTCTTTTGAAATGGGAGTTTTTGAATTAGAACCCAATGCTAAGTTTACAGATGTAATGAGTACCAGCATCTCTGCTGTAGGATTGTTAATGTCTCCTAAAGCAAAAAAAATATTTGAAGCGTTTAATTTGGGTAAACACAAATTTTACCCATGCATTGTTGATGATTTAAAAGGTGAGAGTCGAACTTACTTTTATTTACAATTGATCGCAGATCTTGATGCGGATGAGTATATAAATTTTGAGAAATCGGAGTTTGTAAGTTTTACCGGACTTTCTCCAACAGAATCTGATTCTGTAATTCAATTTGCTTCAAATCAGGAATATTTGAATTATAAAGCAGATAAATATGATCGTTGGAAAGACGGGATAGATGATAAGATGGAGATGGTAGATGTAAAACAATTATTCATAAATAATTTAGACACTAGTTTGAGCATATTCATGTTTTCCAAAATGACGCAAGAAATATATGCCTCCAAGGAGTTAGCTACAGCCTTAAAAGTTAATGGTATAACTGGAATTGAAATAAAATCTACAAATCGATTGATACTAGACTAGACTAGACTAGACTAGGTTACGATTCCGGATCCCATTCTTCATCTTCAGCATTGATTATTTCATCTAAAAAAGCATCTGTAACATTGTCATCAGCTGGTTTTTTGTTGGTTTTGCTCATTATTAGAAAAATTACTGAAACTAACCACGCTGCAATAATCATAAAAGACATTGGATCTTGACTTACAGAAATTCCATAGAAATAATGTTCAATATTCCAGATTACCCCAATTGTTATAAAACCTGTGCAGATCGCTCCAATCCAAAAAAAGGCTTCAACCTTTCTGGTGTAAGCAAGAATACTAAATAGTAAGCCTGCCGTTACTATAATAATTCCAAACAAGAATAGAAAGAGTACACCGAACATATACCAAAAATAACCTTTTCTAAATTAGAAAATGATAATATTAATTGAGAGGCGCATAGTAAATGCTGTAACGAGAAGGGTAGTAGAGGTAAACAATAGTTTTTCCATTGTTTAATGTATGCCAACCCAAGTCCCATTTAACAGATGGGTTAAAAACAAAATCAATTTTTTCAAGACCATACTCTAATTTTTGACCAAAGCGGTTTAATTTAGCATCCAAATTATTCGATTTTTCCTGTATGTTATCAAGCTTAGTTAATACTTTGCTATCAGCAATTCGTTCATCTGCTAAGGTAACCTCTTCCACAATCACAGGCTCAAGAATAATAGATGCACCATTGGTTATTTCACCTGTTGTCATGTTCATTTCTGCCAAAGTTCCTTGCTTGTTTCGGTAGTTAATAAAAGTAATTTTATTGTTCGCTACACTTTGAAAAGGAAATGCTTTATAACGCTTGAGTTGATTTTCTAAAGCCAATCCACGTAAAGACCCCGTTCTGCCTTGTACTTCAATGTTCATTGGTTCTTTTTCTAAAATTTTAACGCTGGTTAATTCCCCATTTGAATTGGTATCAAAAATGACAAAATCAAATACTGAAATAACATTTCGTTTATCGCCAGACTCACCTAATAAAACTTCACCTGCTGTTACTCCAGAATTACTAGAATAACTTTCGCAAATTAATTGAAAACCACCATCTGAAGGAATGATTTTTTCAACGAGAATAGTTTTTTTACCGTTAAAAATAAAATCTCCACGACCGCTATTTTTTAATTCAGTTTTTAATAAATCCCAGCTGTATTGACTTGTATTTTGTACTGATCCATCCATATTTAATATGCGTACAAAAAGACCTTCTGTTTTTTCACTATCAAAAATGGTATTCTTCATATCATAACCTGCCATTATGATTTGATTATTATGTGAGATTATTTCTGAAGGAAAGAATGAGCCATTATCTGTCAATAAATGTTTTCCTTTTAAGGTTAATGCATTGTCAAAAATAAAGAGTTCGAGGTTGTATTTTTTCTCATTAGGCACTCTCGTTTCATAACTAACAACAATTCCTTCTTCAATTGGATTGGCAGCAATAAAACTTCCAATGCCTTCTAAACGATAGTTTCCCGTTTGAACTAGAGCAGCATCATAACTTAAAATTTCACTACCACGTTCAACTACAATCGAATTACCTTTTTCATCTGTACCTAATACGGTATAATTACTCAAAATAAATAATTGTCCTGCTTGATTGGTTTCAATTCCAATGGCATTGCCATGAAAATCTAAGGCCTCTTTTCTGCTAAACTCTCCATATTCTAATTGTCGATTTTGGTTTAGCCTTACAATTTGAATGTTTCGAAGTTGTTTATGTTCAAATACAAAATAAGTAGTACCATTTGAACTGGAAGCTCCAATAAATCTGCTCCCGCGTGTGGCAAATACCTCTAGTTGGCTTTGCGTATCATCTAAATAAGATACAAGATAAACGTCTTTATTATCAATTGTCCTATACTCAATTAATGATAATGCTATAGCTGCATCACCCGTATTATAGATACCTACAACTTGGCTTGAATTTAAATATGGGAATTCAGTAGGATCTTGCGCCGTGCAAAGGTTTACCGCCAATAAATGCACTGTTAGAAATAAAAATAGTTTTTTCATAATGGGTTATTTTATTACAGCAAATTGAAGATTAGCAGTTGGTCTATGAAATCGGTATAAAACAAGCCGATCATTTGTTTTAATAAATCCGCTTAACCCCATGCCTGGAATTGGACCAATGCCACTTGCGCGTTCAAAATTTTGCATGTAACCTCTTGGGTTATAAGAATCGCTTAATGGTAATCCGAAATAGGTTCTGGTGCTTACATCTTCCCAATTAACGTTAAATGGAATTGTATTGAAATATTCATGATTTTGACTAAAACCTCTGATTAAAATTTGACCTCCGGTTAAACCTTGATAACCAAACATGGCTTTTTCTTCTAATAAATCACAAAAGTCTGTTGCGTCATAATATTTTATTCCTTTTATAGAGATGGTGCGTTCAGGTTTCCAAATTCGCTCCATGTTTTCAGATAAATTATCCAAATTCAAAAGGTATAAATCCAACATGGTTAACATTTTATACACAACTGTCGTTGGCTGTGCTTGCGGATTCGCTCGCGTAGTTTCAGATCGTTGTGTTAAATAATAACTCTCTGCGATTAATGTGCTTTTACCATTTATTGTTTGAATGTCTACCACTCGGAGAGATGGAGTAGGCTCAGCAACCAATTGGCCATCAATTGTGCGGTTTCCCCATTGTTCTCTAACAACATTAAAATCTAAATTTTGATTTCCAATTTCTTCTGCAACTTTGTTAAAATGCTTTATGCTTAAACCAGTTGGCGTGGTCATGTGCGGATCTTCGTTAAAAGTTCCATAATCTGCAAATACCAATAATTCATCTGGAGATTTAAAGTGCATTTTATAAGGTGCATAATGCTTCAAACCTTCTTTATTAATTTGCTGATCACCTAATTCATTTCCGTTTGCATCAATAAATAAAATGTGATCATCAACACTTTTAACACTGTAGATTAAGGCTACATCTCCATTAGTATTTACTGCAGAGTTGGTATAGAAGTACTTGCTTTTTTCTGGAATTTTAGAATAATTCCACTGCGACTCTAAATTTAAATTAAAACATTCAACCGAAACTCCTTGTTTCTTATTCTTAACGCCAGCAACTAAATAAAACTTATCATTTCCAGCAGGAAGCAAATCAGTACCAAATACTTTCAAATATTCAATTGTCTTTCTAGAAACCTCCTGGCCTTTACTATCCAGTACAATTAGTAAAATATCCTTAGTATAACTAAAGCTAAAATAGAACACAGTATTGTTTCCAACGCTAATGCACGATTCCAGCTCAGGAATTTGCTTGTATGGTACATCTATTGTTGATAAATGTTTCCCGTTAAGGTCATACGTTGTAAGAATTTTTTTGTCAAAAACCTTCGGTAAACTGCTAATAGTATAAGTAAGGTTATTGCTATTTCCAATTTTTTCAAAGAAATCGTAGCGGTAAGATTCATTGACATCAATTTGTCCAAAAACAAATGAGGATAAGAATAATATGCTACAAATAAGGAAAAATTTAGGTTGGATTAACTTTTTCATGAAGCAAATATAGTGCTTTATGAATCCTTACAATTTTTATATTGTTAAATCTTTGTTATTTAGAATGTTGTAAAATAAAAGGACTTAGAAAAGGTTTAAATCAAATCGTTTTGAAACAGCATTATTGAGACTAGGTAATTTGTATTGAATGATTAACTCTTGACTAGTTTGTTTAGCTGAAGTTAACGGACTGCTATTGATTCCTGTTACGGCTTTAAAATTGAATTGTCCGAATTGATAACCTGCAAAAACTGTAAAATAAGAACGAGCAGTAACCGAGCTTCCAAATGAAACTTTTTTAGTATTAAAGGCTGCTTGTGCGGTTAATGTTTGAAAACCATCTTGGTAACTGTAGTTTACAACACCTAAAATGGAGATGTTTTTGTTTTTAAAAGGAGTTAGACTGTAGCCAATAATACCTGAATAAGTATTAACAGTTTCAAATTCTCCCCAATAAGTTGGATAAGAAAAAGGAGCATAAATTCCGCCAATGAAAAACTTTTTTGAATATACTAATGCGCTTAAAGCGTAGTTAGCACGGTTAGTAACTTGAATAGAATCTATTGAGTTGGATAAACCGTAAAATTCATTCACGTTTATTCTATGTTGAGATAATTCTAGCCGAGTACCTATTGAAAGCGAAAAATTTTCAGAAAGATTCTGCTGAAAACTATAAGACAAATTGAACTGTGTATTGGAGTTTTGGTAACCTAACATGGTTCCGTGTATTAATTCTGCACCAACACCTCCATGCAAAACTTTAACCGACTGGTCATAAGAAGCATAATTCTGTAAAGTATACGTGTCTGACCATAAATTGGTAACACCTATACCATAGTTTAACCTTGGGTTAGAACTGATTCCTGTAAAAGCAGCATTACTGCTTATTGGAAGTGCATTAAGTGATCTGAATGCAAATTCTTGGCTAAAGCTAAATTGAACACTTATAAGGGTAATAAGAAGAAGGAATTGTTTCATTTGAATTGAGTTTTTGTTTAGATTGAGTTCATAAGCCTAAACAAAATAGTAGAGGAATAGTTACACTCAACTTATAAAAGAGTCAAACTTTTAGGGCGAATTTGGATTTTAAAATTGCCATTACCTTGCAAAGGTTCACCGTCTATATGATAGTAAACAACCTCACTTTCGCTAACTGCAATATTAAGTTCTTCTTTAAACGCTACGCTGGAAAAATATTTAGAAGTTTGAATTGATTTTGAAAAGAATTTACGCGAAACAGCAGGTGCTTTTAACCATCCAAACCGATCAAGTAATACCAACTCAAAAATACCATCTTGAATGTCAGAATTTGGAGAGATGGTAAACCCATTTCCAAATTGCGAAGAGTTGGCAATGCTGCACATTACAGCTTCTTTTTCAATGTCAATATCTTTACCACTAATTTTAAATGTTGGTAGCTGATAGCGGTTGTATTCTCGCACAACTAACCTTGCATAACTCAAAAAACCACGTTTGCCAAATGAATCAAATTTTTCTGCCACATGGGCGTCAAAACCAAAGCCACAGGTTCCTAAAAAAGGTTTGTCATTCACTAATCCAGTATCAATAGGAAAAGGTTTAAACGCTGCAATGCGTTTTAATGCTCCAGCAACTTTTAAAGGAATGTGTAAGTGTCGCGCTAATCCGTTTCCAGATCCGCAAGGTATAATTCCTAAAGCGCATTTTTGATCAATAAGTGCACTCCCTATTTCATTCACAGATCCATCACCTCCAACAGCAATAATGGCGTCATAGTTCTCTTTTTCTGCAGTTGCAATTTCAGCACCGTGTTTTCGCTTTTCTGTATAGCGTATGTCCCAACTAAATTTATCTGCAGGCAAATATTTGTCAATTAGTGGAGGAATGGTATTTTTCTTACCCACACCTGAAACAGGGTTAATGATGAACAATATTTTTCTAATGGCTGACACAATTGTTTTATTGAACTGTCATTTCATTGCTGATTAAGGCGTGATTATAGGCTTGAATCATTGCTTTTAAATGCTTTTCTAATGCTGCAGAAAGTGCAACGTCCGAAATTAGATTTTTTGTTTGCAATTGATCTTCTATATTAAAGATACCCAATATTTTATCATCTTGATATTGGAGCATGTAATTCTCATTTTTATAAGTTCCAAAATAAAGATATTTGTCACCAATATAGCTTGCACTATACCCTGAGGTCTCTTCAAATATAGATTTACCAAAAGCAAAGAATGGATCTTTATGTCCGATCAAATTTAGTATTGTTGGCATTATGTCTGCCTGGCTAACAATTTTATCTTCTCTTCCACGGAAAAATTGATTTGTAGGATGGTAAAAGACTAAAGGAATATGCATATTTCCCATATCCTTAAAATAAATTGGTGTTCCTGATGCTGGCGTATGATCCGCAACAATTACAAACAGTGTATTGTCATACCAATCTGTTTGTTTTGCTTTTTCAAAAAATGTGGATAGAGCGTAATCCGCATAAGCAACAGAGTTATGCATTTCTGAAGGGCCTTTCGTAAAGGTGTTTTTATGTTGTTCTGGTATGGCGTATGGTGGGTGAGATGAAATGGTAAAAATGGTTGAGAAAAAAGGGCGTTTCATTTTAGAAATTTCATCAGCAGACCAATCTAAAAATGGTTCGTCAAAAATTCCCCAGGTACCGTCAAAATCGGCATCATTATCATATTCAGATCGACCATAATAATGCTCAAAGCCACTTACATCTGCAAATACATCAAAATTCATAGAACCATTAGTAGCTCCGTGAAAGAATCCTGTTTCGTATCCTTTTTTTGTTAAAATTTTTGGAATTGATTCAATTTGATTGGCAGCATAGGATGAGGTTAAATATTCAATTTCCATTAATTTAGGAATGGATGAAATAACTGAAGGCATGGCATCCATTGATTTTTTTCCATTAGCATAACAATTGGTAAAAACTAATGAACTATCTATCAGTTGATCTAAAAATGGGGTGTAACCTTCTTCCTCTCCATTAATGCTTGAAATATACTCTACAGAAAAACTTTCCATTAGCAAAACAACTATGTTAGGTTGATCAAGTATAGGAGCATCATTGTACTGACGAATTGGATTATAGATTGCATTTAATTCAGCAGGTTCAAAATAATCTTTCTCCTTTAGCTCAACATTACCCCACGTTTTGATAATTGTAAAAGCCGAGTTTAATACCAACTGTATGTTTTGATCAATAGTATAACTCGCCGCTTTAGGTGCTGCAATTGGTCGAACACCAAAACCGCCACGACCGACAATTACAAATAAGGCTGCTGTAATTGGAAAGAGAATAATTTGCCGTCCCCAAGAAACTGAATGGCTGTCATCTTCAATTCTATTAACACGCCGATAAAGCCAAACACCTAAAATTTGAAGTAAAATTAAAATGACCAGCAAGTACCAGTAATCTCCAATAAATGAAGGAATCTGTTGTTGCAAATCTTCTCCAAACCCTAGCATTTTTATTAGTGATGCTGTTGAACGGGAAGATGTATGCTTAAAATATTCAATGTCAATTAAATTGATAAGCGTAGTTAGAAATAGAATGATGTTGAAGGAAATCAATAAAACCCACTGATACCAATTTTTACCTCTGAATTTGTTTGGAAACATTTCTAAGGCAACCATTGGCAAAAAAACAATAGCTACAGTTACAATATCAAACCAAAATCCTGCTAAAAAATCTGTAAAATAAACCACTGGAAAATGGTCATTATTAAAAATTAAAAACAGAAGACGACAAATGGTATAAATTAATACCAATACGCCAGCTTTAAGCAGGAATTTTAAGAAATAATTTGGCAGAAATTTCTTTAACAAAGGTTTGGTCTTTATGATGATTTTATAACTACTTATTTAACATCAACTCTCAACCAATGGTTAAATTGTTTTTCAGTTGTTGCATCAAAGTTTTTAGAATACACATACTTCAAACGTTGTTGTTCGCCCATTATTATTGTATACGACAATAAGATGTTATCTCTGGCGATTAATAGTTCAAATTCATCTCCAGATAATTTGGTACGTACATAATCACTAAAATCATCCTGATCAACTCTATATCCTTCAAAAGCAATGATTTCATCATTAACACTTAAACCGTGCTTTTCAGCAGCAGATCCAGCATATACCGTTCTAATAATCAATTTACCATCTTCAGTTTTTGTTCTAATTCCAAGAGTTGGAGATGGGCTTTTAGTTTTGTCTGTAATATCTAACCCAACACCTTTAAAGAATTTTTTATAGTTAACAACCTCTGTTCCATAAACGTATTTATCGAAAAACCAGTCCATGTCTTCATCTAAAAATGCCTCTAAAGAAGCTTGAAATTCTTCTTCGGTATATCCTACGTCACTTTTCTTATAGAAATCAGCATACAACATTTGTAAAAAGTCATCCAATGTTTTTTCTGCTTTAAATTTATGAATGATATATAAATCAAGCATTGCAGCAAGAATTTGTCCTTTTGAGTAATAAGAGATGGTTGTGTTAACACTGTTTTCGTTAGATCGGTAGGCTTTAATCCAAGCATCAAAACTTGCATGTGCAACGGGTTGAACACTGTTCCCTGGTTGATTTTCAACATAATTGATTGTGCTAAAGAGTTTAGCTAAGTACTCTTCTTGCGTGTAAAAACCTGCACGGCGCAATGCTAATTCATCATAATAAGAAGTAAAACCTTCCATTACCCAAAGTAAGTCTGTGTAGTTTTCGCAATCATAATCAAATGGTCCTAATGTTTTAGGGCGCATTCTTTTTACATTCCACAAATGAAAGTACTCGTGTGCAACTAAACTTATAAAACCTAAATAAGCGTCTCCTTCATATGTCCAACGATTTACTTGCAATGTGGTTGAGTTTTTATGCTCTAACCCTCCAGAAGGAACCGTGATGTTGTGAATAATGAATAAATACTCTTTATTAGGATTTTCCCCCATAATGATTGTTTCGGCTTCAACAATTTTAGCCATATCTGTTTTTAGCGTAGGAATGTCATAGTTTCCTTCGCCGTACATAGCAACAGTGTGATGGACACCTGCTGCATCAAAATGAAATTCTTTTTGATTTCCAATTTCAATTGGGCAATCTACCAATTGATCGTAATCATCATAATCATAAACATTTCCACCATTAGATTTTAATGCTGTTGATATTTTACTGAAGGATTGATGTGGGTTTATTGTTAATTTACCTGCAACGTCTTTTTCTCCGTCCAAGTACATAAACATACTTGTTCCATTTACATAACCGTGTGAATCATCTAAAAAACTTGTACGTACAGAAAGTTCAAATGCATAAACTTCATAGCTAATTTTAACCTTCTTAACTCCTTTGGTTTCAATTCGCCATGAATTTTTATTTACTTTTCTAATTTCTAAATTATTACCAATTGCATCAACGGCCTTTACCTGATTAACACTTTTAGCAAATTCGCGAACGAGGTAAGAACCCGGCGCCCAAACTGGCATTTTTATGGTAATAAACTTCTCTTTTAAGTCAGAAACCTCCATGTCAACCTCAAAATAGTGTGAATTTGGGTGTGACATTCCTAGTGTATAATCTACATTAACAGCATAACCTGCTAACGAAAAATAGATGAACCCTAACAGTAAAAAAATTGATTTCTTCATTTGTATTGATTTTGCCTCAAAAGTACGCATTTGAATTAAATATTAATTAGTTTTGTCTCAACACAAATTGTACCGAAAATGAAGCATTTAATCTATTCCCTATTTATTGTTACGCTTTTTATGGCTTGCAATACATCTCCTGAAACTACTGACAGTGTAAATTCGGGCGATAGCGAAGAATTAGCGCGTTTGCGTTCTGAAGTTCGTGATTTAGAGAACAAATTGGTTGAAAAGGATTCTGTATTGAATGAGTCAATCATGTTGTTTAACGAGATTGAGGAAAACCTTGCGAAAATTAACTTGAAAGAGGATGAAATTAGATTCAGATCAAATGATATTGAGCTAGCTGAAGATGGGAAACAATGGATTTTGCAAGAAATTGAAAACATTAACTACTTAAGAGAAGAAAATCAGAAAAAAGTGGGTGAGTTAAATAAACAGCTTGCTAATAAAAATGTAGAAATTTCTGAATTAAAGATTTTAGTATCTAATTTGATGAATAAAATTGAGGTACAAGAAGAGGAGATTGAAATGTTACGTGTAGAGTTATCTGATTTAGATAAAGAATATGTAGAGCTGTTAGAAGCTTATCAAGAACAATCGCAAATTGCTGCAGAAACAATTCGCGAATTAAACACTGTGTATTATGCATATGGTTCTGAAAAAGAATTGATTGAAAATGGCGTGATTGTTAAAGAAGGACGTTTTTTAATGCGTAAAACAGAGTTAAGAGGAGATTTAAATGATGAGTACTTTACGCAAATTGATTTAACGAAAAAGGATAAGATTGAGATTGTAGGTAAAAAAGTTAAGTTTATTACTGATCATCCTTCAAGTTCTTATGAGATTATTTCTGAAGGTCAAAATCATACAATTCAAATTAATGACCCAAAAACCTTTTGGAAGGTTTCTAAATACTTAGTTGTAGTGGTGGATTAATCTCAACTACACGAGCTTTTAACTTTTTCATATCATTGCCGAGCAATTGCTTGCGCAGTAGAGTGTATTTTATTGCCGCATGTAATTTGCTTAAAGATTCTCATGTGTCATAATTTGGTTTGGTAATCAAATTGATGGAGCGGATAGGAACGAAAACAAATTGTAAAAATGAGATTTCTTCTTCTTTTATTAACAGGTTTTGGGTTGGCGGTAGGCGGACTGTGGATTGGAATGGCGGTTAAACTTTATAAAAGAAGAGGGGGGAGTGGCATATTAACATTTTTGCTGCATGGAGTTATTGCATTTGTAATTGTTGTAATAATTTGGATGCTTTTAATATGGCCGGTTTTCTTTTTTGAGGATGATTATCCGGTAAATGAAACTATTTTGTTTTTTGCAGTTATAATTCTGATATTAGGTGCATGGCCTTTATTGGCTGATTACTATTTTAAGAAGAATCCCGTTGAAGAAACTGAGAATCAAGAAATTTTAGATTCAGTAGAGAAAGAAAGTATTAACGAAACAGAATAAATATGGAAGCATTAGTTGGACTGTTAATTGTTGGAGGATTGTTAATCTCATGGATAATTGCAGGAGTTAATTTTGCTAGAGGAGGTATTTTGTTAAAGTTTTTTGGACAAGTCGCTTTGTGTGTTGTGCTCATTTTTATCTATTGGATATTTATTGTTCTTCCTGTATTAGGTTGTCGTGGTTTTCTTTGTGGTTTAGATGAAATACTTTTGTTTGTTCTTCTTTCTGGAGTAACAATATTATTATGGGGAATTATTTTACTGGTTTATTCCAACAATCATTATTCTAAGAAGAAATTATCAACTAAGAAAATAGAAACAGAAGTATTAGACACACCAAGTGTTGAAGACGAAGAGTTTTAAGATCTACTTAAAAATGTTCTTCTAGCCATGTAATCACATCATTTCTAATGGCAGACTTATTACATCCAGCACCCGACCAACCATGACCGCAAAACTCATATTTTTTTAATTTATGAGGCGAAGAAAAATCGTCAATAGAAGCCGGGGTAGTGGCAAAGTGATTATTTAATTGAACCATTAATGAATCTGCGTGGCCGTGCGGAACTAAATCGTCTGCTTCTCCGTGCATTAAAAATACCGGTAAATAACGCAATAAATTATTTGGGTTAGCTGGACTTAAGGTATCGGTATACGTGGGATTTGTAGTACCAACTTCTAGTTCTGTCCCCACAAAAGAGTTAATTCCCCAGCTTAAATCAGCAGAACCACTTGTGCTCATATCGCAGCCTACATCCGCATCCCGCAACGCAAAAAATGAATTCACAGTAAAATTGTTGTAAGGTGCTGAACTGGCATTGGTTTTAAAAACTTCTTCATCCATCAAAGTTGGTCCATAAAATGAAACAACTGTTTTAACATCAAAGTCAGGAGTTCGTAAGGCATACATTAAAGCAATATGTGCACCAGCGCTTTCACCAACCAAAGCAAAATCATTGGGCGAAATCGCTAAAGTTCCGGCTTCAGATTTAAGCTTGGCTATTGCTAAGTCCACGTCTTCAATCATATTATCCATATAAAAATTAGGATCACCAGTAAGTGCAATGGCGTCTTCCGTATAACATGCAAGTCTATATTTTAACAAAGCAACGGCATAACCTTCGTTTATTAGTTTGGATGTTAAATCAATTCCGGCTGGCCCAAATAAAAGCACAGAATCTGCTGCTAAAGGACCTAAAACCCACGCTCCGCCGTGGACCAATAAAACCGTTTTGGTGTTTTCATCATGTACACCAGGTAAGTACAAATCGAAATGTTGTCGATCATCTTCCCCGTATGAAATACGCTGAACAGTGGTGGGGGGAATTGGTTCGTACAAGCACGATCCGTCATCTTTTTTTGCATTTTCGTTGTAATTAATCGCAATAGGATCAGTACAGCCTTTTTTTTTGCAAGAAGAAAGTAAGAAAATTCCTAATAGCGCGAATGCGCCAATAAATTTTATAGACTTCATAGGTAGTTTAATTGGTTACTACTTAAAAGTCGATTGACAGAAAGGTTTCCCCTATTCTAAAGATTGTTAATTGCCGTAATATCAGCGTCTCCGCTATTCATAATGCTAATTACAAGAATTGCAATGTAGGCAATGTAAGTTCCTAAAAGTAGTGCTCCTTTAAATCGACCAATTTTTTTACCAATAATCATTAATGGGAGTAAACCTACAGCAATAGCAATCATCCACCAAAGGTCTGAAGCAATTATAGCATCAGAAACTTCAATAGGGTGTACAATTGAAGTTAAGCCAATAACAGCCATTATATTGAATACATTTGATCCTATTAAATTACCAATTGAAATATCTGTTTCACCTTTTAAAGCAGCCATTCCTGAAGTAATTAATTCAGGTACAGATGTTCCGAAAGCAACTACTGTAACAGCAATAATGCGTTCTTCCATTCCAAAATAGGTGGCAATATCAATTGCTCCGTGTACTAACCACTCGGCCCCAAAAAACAAACCTACTAAACCAAGTAAAAGGTACCCAACCGATAGAATAGGTTTATCCTTTACTTTTGCAATTTCTTCATCTTCTTCCTCATCACTTTCTATAGCTGCTGCTGCAAGTTCTTTTTTTGTTTTTCTTCGTGAATTTCTAATCAACCAGTAGGTAAACGCTACTAATAAGACAAATAGAATAATTCCTTCATAACGCTGAATTTCGCCGTCCCATGCAAATAGAGTGAATAGGATAGTGGCTAACATCATCATTGGCCAATCAATGCGTTTACTATTACGATCTACAACTATAGGTAATATTAGAACAGTAAGTCCCAATACTAAAGCAATATTAGCAATGTTTGATCCAACAACGTTTCCGATTGCAATTTCAGGGTGTCCGCTCATTGCAGCGTCTAAGCATACTAATAATTCAGGAGCAGAAGTACCGAATGAGATTACGGTCATTCCAATAACTAATGTTGAAATGTGAAAGCGTTTGGCTATTCCTACTGCGCCACGAACTAGAAATTCGCCTGCAACTATAAGTGTAATTAAACCAAGTATAAGCCAGAAATACATCATGCTTTGTCGTCGTTTATTGGGTTTTCTGAAATTGGTTTAGAATGAGCAGGGGCTTCTAAAGTCGTTTCGGGGTTATCTTTTCTAAAGTCTTTTGGCTCGTTAGGCTGTTTGACCATTTTGTCAATTTCCCTCAGCGGGTTTTCAATGTCTTTTAACGGGTTCTCCATATTCAAATCTTTACGCATTTCCAGCGTAGAGTTTTGAATGTCGCGTTTGATCTCGTTCGAGGCGGTTTTTATTTCCCGCATACCTTTTCCTAATGTCTTTGCAAGGCTAGGGATACTTTTTGAGCCAAATAGCATTAATACAGCCAATAAAATGAAGATGACTTCTGTAGTACCAATGCTATTTAAAAAGAGTAATGTCATAAAAAAAAAGCCTTCCACAAATTTACGGAAGGCTTTTTATATAATGCTATTTTACGTTTATTTTTTTTCTTCTTCTTTAGTGAAGTCGATAACTGCAGGAGTTGCAATAAATAGTGAAGAGTATGTTCCTACTACAACACCAATCATTAATGCAAATACAAATCCTTTAATTGCTGCACCACCGAATAGGAAGATTACCAACAATACAATAAAGGTTGATACTGATGTATTTACCGTACGTCCTAAAGTAGAGTTCAATGCCATATTGATAACCTCTTTTCGTTCTTTCTTAGGGTATAATCCTAAGTATTCACGAATTCTATCAAATACAACTACCGTATCATTAATAGAGTAACCGACCACCGTTAATATGGCGGCAATAAAGGCTTGGTCAATTTCCATTGAGAATGGTAAGATTCCCCAGAATATTGAGAACAATGATAATACGACAAGTACATCATGCGCCATTGCAATTAATGCTCCTAAACCATATTGCCATTTTCTAAATCGGAATACGATATAAAGGAAGATGATTAATAATGAGAAACCAATTGCATAGAATGAATTTGTTTTTAAATCTTTCGAAATAGTAGGGGCAATCATCTTTGATTCTAAGATATTACTTTCACCAAACTCGTGAATACCATTTTCAACAAGTACCTCAATAGAATCACTAATTAGTACAATTTTATCAATGTCAGCGTTTTCATCCATCAAGTATTTAGTAGTAACTAATACTGTATAGTCATTATCTACCATTTTAACACCTGGTGCATTTCCTTCGAACTGAGTTGTCAGGTTTTTCTTAATTCCTTCAATGTTTGCTACATCCTCTGTGAATTCAATTTTATACTGACGACCTCCTTGGAAATCAACCCCATAATCTAATCCTTTAGAGAAGAATGAAATCATACCTACAAGTATTACAACTCCTGAAACGATATAGAATTTCTTTCTGCTTTTAACAAACTGAACATTTGCTTTTGTAAACCAGTTTTCTGTAATTTTTGTAGAGAAAGAAACTTTTTTGTCCTTATCTACAAATGCCATGATAATTAATCGTGTAATAATTACAGCCGCAAAGAAAGACGTGAAAATACCAATGATTAATGTTGTAGCGAAACCTTTAATTGGTCCCGTTCCAAAAATAGCTAATACAGTACCTGTTAATAGGGTAGTGATGTTGGCATCCAAGATCGCAGATAATGCTTTTGCATAACCTTCTTTGATAGATGCTTTTAAACCTTTCTTATGACGTAATTCCTCACGAATACGTTCGAAGATTAGTACGTTGGCATCCACCGACATACCAATGGTTAATACAATACCAGCAATACCAGGTAGTGTTAAGATTGCTTTTAACGAAGCTAAGGCTCCAATTAATAGGAATATATTAATAACTAGTGCTGCATCTGCAACTAAACCTGCTTTATTGTAATAGAATACCATGTAAACTAATACCAATAATAAAGCAAATACAAATGACCACATTCCTGCATTAATGTTTGCTTCTCCTAATGTTGGTCCAACAATTGATTCATCTACAATTTTAACTGGAGCAGGTAATGCACCTGCATTTAATAAACCTGCTAAGTCTTTTGCCTCAGCAAGAGAAAAGTTTCCAGTAATTGAAGAGCTTACATTCATAACACCATTTACAACTGGTGCAGAGAATACATTTCTATCCATTGTAATGGCAACTTGTTTATTCAAGTTGTCTGTTGTCATTGCTTCCCATTTGGTAGCTCCAATCTCATTCATTCGCATGCTAACACCATACTGACCAACAATGTGATCATCAACTGATGCTCTTTGAATATCTCTACCATCAACTCTTGGTCCATTAAAAGGAACTTTAATTGCATGAAGCCCTACAACACCTGTTGGTTGACCTTCATTTTCAATTTCTTTAGAATCCCACATGAAAACTAAATCCTGTGGTAAATTAACACGCACTACTTCGTGACCTAATCTGAAGTTAAGCTCTGCAGTATCTTTAACGTTAGCATATCCAACTACTGATCCTTCTTGATAATCAACAATCTCTCCTGTTTCACTAAATCTGAACGCTAGGTTCATTAAAGATGAAATTGGGTATTTCTTTTGTTTTTCAGCATCAGATAATAATGAGTCTGCAACTTCAGGTTCACCGTCATCAGCTAATAATGCATCATCATCTAATAAATCTCCATCAAGTAAAGCATCATCCGCAGCTAATAAAGGATCAACCACTGTAGAATCAATATTTAATGAGTCAACAATATCGTTTAAGATATTAGAAGTAGTGTCAGTGATTGTAGCATCTGTATCTGTGTCAGAATCTAATTCTTCGCCATACAATGCTGCACTCAATGCTGGTTCAGCTTGTAAGATACTTCCCGCAATACCATTTAATCTGTTGTCATAAACCTCATAAAATTCAAGGTTTGCAGTAGCTTGTAATCTATTTCTTACAGATTCTTTATCACTAATACCAGGTAACTCAACAAAAATACGATTAGTAGCAGGTTGTTTTTGAATAGTTGGCTGTGCTACACCAAATTGGTTGACACGCTTTTCAATAATGATTTCAACACCATCCAATGCTTTTACAGCTTTTTCTTTTAACCATTCAGCAACCTCTTCATTGGTTGCGTTAGTTGCAACTTCTTCTTGATTACGTCCGTGGAAATATTTTGCTAATAGAACACCTTCGTTTTGCGATTCAAACTCTTCAACAAATAGATCAATGAAAACACCTTCACCTAAGTTTGTTCGTTTCTTTGCTGCGTCAAATGGTCTTTTAAATTCCTGACTTAAAGCTCCACCGGCTAAATCTGCAACCAATTCAGGTACAGAAATTTCTAAAGTAGCACTCATTCCTCCTTTAAGGTCAAGTCCTAGGTTGATCTCACTTCCTTTACACTCAGCATAAGTATACCCAGCAAAGTGCACTTTTTCATGCATTTTACTTTTGATGTACTCACCAGTGTATTGAATTTTAAGGATGTTTACATGTTTTGCAGAATCGAGATAGAACTTCTCTCCCCCTTCACTCACGTACTCAACTTGCGCTCCTGTTAGGGAATCTAATTTTTCTACTGCGTATTTTTCTGCATCCTTTTCAACACCGTTAGTGGCGTAAGTGAAAGATAGCTGATAAAGACAGGCCAACGCTAAAGCGATAGTGATTGACCAAAAAAATCCTTTATTTCTCATTTAAGATGATAATTTATCTAATGTACAATTTTAAGCCTGCAAATATAGAATTTCAAATGAAAATAACCAACAGTATTCAAAGTAATTAATGGATTATTAGGAAATCTTCACAAAAGCTATGTTTGCATTAGACTTTTTAGGGGACAATTGAATGTGGAAAATCGCCCTCTAAAAACGAGTAAATTAATGCTCTTGTGATTTTACTGAAAGGGGATGGAAAGGAGGAATTCTAATTCAAAAAAAACAGCCGAATTCATTTGAAAACGGCTGCTGTAATGTGTTAATTATATTGTATCTAAGCTTTATAAAATGGCGGTTTAGAAACCACGGCTTTTAATTGCTTATTTCTTACTTCAATAAAGATTTCAGTTCCAATTGCTGCATTTTCAACAGTAACATATCCTAATCCTATAGCTTTATTAGTTGAAGGAGACATAGTTCCCGAAGTTACTTTACCGATATTATTTCCATCAGCATCATTTATAACATAGTCATGACGTGGAATTCCGCGATCAACTAGCTCAAAGCCAACTAATTTTCTTGTTACTCCAGCTTCTTTTTGTGCTTTTAGATTTTCAGAGTTCGTAAATTCTTTGGTGAACTTCGTAATCCATCCTAAACCAGCCTCAAGAGGTGAGGTTGTATCATCAATATCGTTTCCGTAAAGGCAGAACCCCATTTCTAAACGAAGCGTATCTCTAGCTGCAAGGCCAATAGGCTTGATTCCTTGTGCTGCACCTGCTTCAAAAACTTTATCCCAAACTTCTCCAACATCTTCATTTTTTACATAAAGTTCGAATCCACCAGAACCAGTATAGCCAGTTGCAGAAACGATTACATTTGGAATGCCGGCAAAAGTACCTTCATCAAATGTATAATACTTCATTCCTTTTAAATCAATGTCTGTTAATGATTGCAAGGCCTCTGCTGTTTTAGGACCTTGAACAGCTAATAAAGAATAACCTTCTGATAGGTTTTGCATTTCAACATCTAAATCATTGTGATCTGAAATCCAATTCCAATCTTTTTCAATATTAGAAGCATTAACAACAATGAAAAACTCTGTAGCTGACTTTCTGTAAATAATTAAGTCATCAACAATACCACCATCATTATTAGGTAAGCATGTGTATTGAGCTTGGCCATCTACAATTTTAGAAGCGTCATTAGAAGTTACTTTTTGAATGAGTGCTAAGGCATTTTCGCCTTTTAAAAGAAACTCTCCCATATGCGAAACATCAAATACTCCAACTCCTGTTCTTACTGTTTCATGCTCGACTTTTACACCTTCGTATTGTACGGGCATATTGTATCCGGCAAATGGAACCATTTTTGCTCCAAGTGCTACGTGTCTATCTGTTAATGCAGTATTTTTCATGTAATAGTGTTTAAATTCTTTATGCTCAAATAATTTTGGAAAACAAATATAAAGATTTAACCCAAATAGCTAGAATAAAAAAAAGCGACTACCTACTGATAGTCGCTTTTAAGTTTTTAATTGAGTTTTATTGTTTCAGTACTTTTTTGACAGCCATTAAATTTTGATTTTCATCATAGAATTCAACGAAATACGTCCCTCTTGCTTGAAAGTCGTTCAAATCAAAAGTAAACTTGTTCGAATTAAAGTTTACAGAGGCAATGTTTTTTCCTAGTACATCTTTGATTAAAATCGTTCCTTTTTCAACATGTCCTGTTGTTATAGTGATTAAGCCTTGAGATGGGTTAGGATAGATGCTGATATTGTATATTTCGGCGTTGGGTAACCCTAAGCAATCAATAACATTAATAGTCGCTGTGTTGTAATGACTGCAAGTACCATCTACTGAATAAGTAAGTTCCCAAGAACCTTCGCCTGCTAATGCGGGGTCAAAGTTTCCTGTTACAGGATCAATACATGTTCCACAATCTGCCGTCCATGTCCCTCCGCTTTCTGTCGCGGTAACAATTACATGTCCACTTTGAATGCAAATATCATCTACAGGGTTTATAGTAATGTCTGAAACGACAACGTTTACAGTTGCAGTATTGTAATAACTACAGGTTCCTTCAACATCATATGAAATAATCCATTCTCCTTCACCAGCAGTGCTAGGATCAAATTCACCAGTTTCAGCATCAATACAATCTGCGCAGTCTGCCGACCATGTACCACCTGCTTCTGTCGCCGTAATTATGATTGGCTCATCTCCCTCACAAAGTTCATCTATTGGATTAATTGTAATGTCTGAATCAACAACATCAATTGTTAATGTATTGTAGTGACTGCAAGTTCCTGGTACACTATAAGAAATAGTCCAAGATCCTAATCCTGCTACTTCAGGATCAAATTCTCCTGTTGCCTCATCAATGCAGTCTACGCAATCTGCAGACCATGTTCCTCCAGCGTCAGTAGCAGTTAGTAAGAACGGATCATCTTGTACACAAATTAATTCTACGGGGTTGATATTAATGTCAGATTCAACTACATCAATTGTAATTGTATTGAAATGACTGCATGTACCTTCAACGAAGTAAGTGATTTCCCAAGTTCCTAAACCTGCAACTTCTGGGTTAAACTCGCCCGTTTCTTCATCTAAACAAGCACCACAATCTGATGTCCACATTCCATCACCTTCTGTTGCGTTTAGAATAATAGGGTCATCTTGCAGACAGATATAATCGATCGGATCTATTGTAATGTCTGACTCTGTTTCAACAACGGCCGTAACAGCAACTCTATCGCTCGCACAATTATAAGGATGTATTTCCCAATTATAAAAGAAGTAGTAGAAGTCAGGCCCAGTACTTGTTCCAGTTATTTCTACTGATTCAGCTAATGTGTATGGATAAGTTGGACCTCCTGTATCATTTCTAAATAGGTCAGGTTCATCACCAATAGCTGTTCCTAATTGTAAATCAGTTCCAATAGGAAGGTTTAAATCCAAAATTACTGTGCTTTCTCCTTCTGGAATAAAAACAGTAACTGATTCGAGAACTGCTCCTGTATTATCCCTTAACTCAATTACACGGTCTCCATCACTACCAGCAAATACATCAACTGATTTTAAGAATGAAGGAAAAGGGTTATTGAAGATTAAGTGTTGGTCTCCATCATAATAATCACCAGTTCCAAAAGTATTATCAACTGCTCCAACATATTCAGGACTGTCATAAAGATCATCCTCAACATAATAAGTTGTAGTAGTTAATAAAGCAGGCGTCACATAAGTGTCTCCTTCAAACAGTAGTGTTCCACCTGAAGGAGCATCATACCATTTTAAAGTTCCTTCACCTGTAGCAGTAAGTGTTGCAGAATAATCTATACAATTTGTATCTCCAACAGCTACAGGATCTTCAGGATAAGCTACTGTTACATAATCCGTTTTTATTTCAGTATTATCTCCAACCAAATTGGTTGCAAGTAAAGTAACTGTATAAACGCCAGGTGCTGCATAAGTGTGAACGGGATGTTGATCTGATGATGTTTCACCATCACCAAAATCCCATTCCCAAGCAATTGGAATGTTAGTAGAAAGATCGGTGAAATAAGATGCTCCACCACAGTTAATATCAGAATTTACCGTGAAATCTGTTTCAGGAACATCATCAGGCGGGTTACATGTCCAAGAGACTTCAAAACCATCAAGTTCTAAGCCGCCATCTGAATGAAAAAATAATGTAATCGCATCACCGGTTGAAGTCAAATCACTAGGAGGGAAGGTATTGCAGTATCTTCCGACAAACGGTGCCAATAAATCTTCACCATCATAAATTTCGATATAATCGTAACCACAAGAGGCTCCAGGACCGGGTTCAACATCAAAGAACGGGAAAGCTAGGTTAACGGAAACTGCACCTAATGGAGCAATAGTGACTTGAGCATTTTCGCCTGCTCCATAATCATCAAATTCACCACCGCTATCAAAAATAGTACCCTCACAGGCTGCTTGCGTACTTATTGTTCCGGAAGGAGGTAGTGTTATAATACACTCGGCGTCTGGGTCAATTTCAATGAAATCAACATAAGTAATTTCATCCGCTCCGCAAGCACCACCATCAACAGTTAAGGTTACTGTAAAAGTTCCTTCTTCTAAATAAGTGTGCGTTGGACTTTCTTCTGTACTTGTGCTTCCATCTCCAAAATCCCATTCATAAGTTAATGCATTATAACTCTCATTGGTAAAATTAACTTCATGAGGAAGGAAGCAACCAAAATCATCTAGCGTTGAGAAATCTGCAGTTGTTGTTGGATCATATTCATCACCTACACCAACCGCGTACCATGCGTTTGCAGTTTCTTCCATTTCAATTGTACAAGCTCCAAAAAGATCCTCTGCTGATCTTAACGCATAAAATCGTGCATCATCATACTGCGAACTTGAGGTTAGGTAAACAGTTAGATTTCGAAATGCAATGGCGCTGGCATCATCTATTCCTAAAGCCGTAACATCATAATCATCCCCATTGTCATTTGTTCCAGATCCGCCTTCTGTTAAAAGGTAAAACCAGAAATTTTGTACACCACTATTGGTGTGAACTCCTCCGCTATCTCCACCGCCAAGGTCTGCCCAATAGTCCCCAAAATAGGTGTCGGGATCTCCTTTAGCATTTGGGTTGGCCATGTTTCTGAAATGTGTTCCAATATCTTCACCAAGTAACCAGTTGTAATCATCTGGTCGTGCAAAGCGTTCAATTGCTGCTCCAAAAATATCACTGAATGATTCGTTTAAGGCACCTGACTCAGCATAGTAAATTAAACCGGCGGTAAAAGTGGTTAAACCATGCGCAACCTCATGACCAGCAATATCAATGGATGTTAATGGTGTAACAGAACCTCCATTGCCATCTCCGTAAGTCATTCTTGTTCCGTCCCAAAAGGCATTAAAATAATTATTGCCATAATGTACATAGCTATTTAATTGGAATCCTGTGTTATCAATACTATTTCGACCGTGTACGTCCAATAAATAGTCATAAGTCATTTCAGCTCCCCAATGTGCATCTGTTGCGTATTCATCTAAGTCAGGATTTACGTTGTCCCAATCATTATCATCATCTATAAAGTCAACAGCGCCACCATAACTTGTTCCTTTGTTAAGGTCAAATGTGCGGACACCATCTCCACGGCTACCATCATGTAGGCGATATTCTCCTTCAAAACTGTCGGCTATTATTTCTCTGTCACCACTATATGCAGTGTGTGCTGTTCCAGGTTCGTCTGCATGATGAATAATTTCATTGTATCGAATAATTTCTCCAGAATTGGCATCTACGTAAACTTCGGCACGAGAAACAGGTTCATGAGCATATATATTGAATTTGTAGGCAAGGCGATAGTCTTGCGCCTTAAAAGAATAAAAAGCAGAGGTAAATACAAGTTCAGCTTTAGGGTAATACGTGGCTGATTGATCTTGAGATTCCCATTTAAGGTGTTCTTCTTCCTCTTCTAATTCCCATTTGTAAACATTTGCGTTTACATGTTGCAAGGCTTTTTCTAAGGCTGCAGCCTCAGTTAATCCAGCAGTAGTTTGCGGAGAAATTTCTTTATAAATGAGTCCGTTCAAGGAGTAGATTTTATCTGCATTGGTATGAGCAATCCAAATAGCATCTTCAATAGGTTGACCGTTTAGAGTTTGTTGGTACCGATAATGAACGTGACCTAGATTGTCAGGCTCTTTCCGAATTAAATTGAACCCCATATTAGGAGCAAAATCAAAATTCTGATTCATCCAAGTTTTGAATTCATCAATTTCTATTTGCTGCTCTTTCCGAAATTGAATGTAGGATGGAAGGGTGCTAAATTTAGAAGCGCGAATTAATTCGGCATTTGTAAATTGATCTGCAGCTTGAGGTCCCGTGCTTACCTTTTGCGCAAAAAGCCCAAAAGGTAAGCATGCGAGAACAACAATAAGTTTAAAGGGAGACTGTTTCATAGTTCGTTTTTTGATTGGTATCTGCAATTTAACCAAAAAAAACGAAACTACTTACTCCTCTATCTATTAGTGTTTAACAACTTTTTTAACAGTCATTAAATTATTTTCTTGATCGAAAAACTCTACAAAGTAAGTTCCTCTTGCTTGGAAATCGTTTAGGTCAACAGTTAACTTATTTGAATTAAAGTTGAAAAGAGCGACTGTTTTGCCTAAAACATCTTTAATTACTATTGTACCTTGATCTACATTTCCAGTAGTAATGGTAATTAAGCCATTAGTAGGGTTAGGGTAGATACTGATTTCGTATTTGTCTTCATCAGTTAAGCCTAAGCAGTCAATAACATTAACGGTTGTAGTATTAATATAGCTACAAGTTCCTGTAATGTCATAAGTAACTTCCCAACTTCCAGCTCCCGATAATGCAGGGTCAAATACGCCTGTTTCAGAATCGACACATGTACCGCAGTCAGCAGACCATGTTCCGCCACCTTCGCTTGCAGTCAATGTAACAGGTGATCCTTGGATACAAATATCATCTACAGCTGCAATCTCAACATCTGATTCATCTAACACTTCAGCAATTACCTCGATACGGTCACTTGCGCAAGAATAAGCGTGAATTTCCCAGTTGTAAAAGTGGTAGTAATAATCAGGACCAGCGCTACTGCTTAATATCGTTACAGATTCTGCCAATTCAAATGGATAAGCAGGTGTTCCTGAGTTATTTCTAAATAAAGCAGGGCTACTACCAACTTGAGTTCCTAATTGTAAACTTGTTCCAACAGGAAGCGGTAAGTCTAATATAACTGTACTTTCTCCATCAGGAATGTTAACAATACGCGTATCTAACACTTCTCCTGTATTACTTCTTAATTCAATTGTTCTGTTTCCACTTCCGTCAGCATCAACATCAACAGACCAAAGTACTACTGGGGTAGGGTTGTCAAATATCATGTGCTGGTCACCGCTGAAATAACTTCCTCCCCCAAAACTTCCGTCTAAAGGTCCTACATATTGAGGATCATCAAACAAATCATTTTCTACATAATAAGTAGTAGTAGCGTCAAGAGGTGGAGTAGTGTAAGATGCTCCAGTGAATAATGGAGTACCGCCTACAGGAACATCATACCATTTTAATTCTCCATCACCAGATGCTGTAAGTGTAGCTGTTTCTGTTGGACAATTACTATCTCCTTCGGCTGTTGGAGCTGCAGGGTAAGATACTGTTATGTATTCCGTTTTCACTTCCGTGTCTTCTCCAATTACATTTGTAGCAGTTAAAGTTACTGTATAAGTTCCTTCAGCTCCGTATGTGTGACTTGGGTGTTGTTCATCAGATGTTCCACCGTCACCAAAGTTCCAATCCCACTCAGTTGGTGCATTGGTAGATAAATCTGTGAAGAAAACCTCTCCAGTACATGATAATTCTGAATTCACAGTGAAATCTGTCTCAGGAGCATCTTCAGGCATGTTACAAGACCATTCAATTTCGAAACCTTCTCTTTCTTCACCTCCATCAGAATGGAAAACAATTGTAATAGATGGTCCTGATGATGTAATGTCTGTTGGTAAGTTATTGTTACAGTAACGATCAATTAATGGAGAGAACTCATCTGGTCCGTCAAATACATCTACGTAGTCATAGTCGCATGATGTTCCTGGTCCTTCTTCTACATCAAATACTGGGAAAGATAAATCAACGCTTAGTGCTCCAAATGGAGAGATTGTTAACTTAGCATCCTCTCCTGCGCCATAATCGGCGTCCGGTCCACCACTATCATAAGCTGTTCCGTCACAGCCATTTTGAGTTGAAGCTGTACCTGTTTCTGGTAAAATAACAATACAATCTGCATCTGGGTTTACAGTGATATAATCTGTAAATATAGCTTCGTCAGATCCACAATCTCCGCCGTCAGCAAATAATGTTACCGTATAGACACCTGGCTCTGTATAAACGTGTGTTGGATTTTCATCTGTACTTGTTTCTCCATCACCAAAATCCCACTCATATGTAATTGCGTTTGAACTTTCATTTGAGAAGTTAACTGTGAATGGAAGTGCACATCCTAATGTGTCAGGAGTAGCAAAATCAGCCTCAGTTTCTGGATTGTAAATATCTCCTACACCTACCGCATACCAAGCATTTGCAGTTTGTTCTACTTCGAAAGTACATACTCCAAATAAATCAACTGCCGATTCGATTGCGTAAAAACGAGCCTCTGAAAAGTTAGAACTAGGTGTTAAGTATACCGTTAAATTTCTAAAAGCAATGGCACCAGCATCAGTAATTCCAATAGCTGAAACGTCATAATCATCACCGTTGTCATTTGTTCCTGTTCCACCTTCAGTTAATAAGTAATACCAGAAATTTTGAACACCACTATTCGTGTGCACTCCTCCGCTATCTCCACCATCTAAATCAGCCCAAAAATCACCAAAATATGTGTCAGGATCACTAAATGAATTAGGGTTCGCTAAAGATCTAAGTGTAAGTCCAATGTCTTCACCAAGTAACCAGTTCCAGTCATCTGGACGAGCAAATTGTTCAATTGAAGCTCCAAAAATATCACTAAAAGATTCGTTTAAGGCTCCAGACTCAGCCGCGTAAATTAATCCAGCTGTAAAAGTTGTTAATCCGTGTGTAACTTCGTGTGCAGCAATATCTACAGAAGTTAGTGGTGTAACTGCACCACTTCCGTCACCATAAGTCATTCTGCTACCATCCCAAAAAGCATTTACAAAATCTGTACTGTAATGTACATAGCTGTTTAATTGGAAACCTGCATTATCAATACTATTTCTACCATGATTATCTAAATAATAATCATAAGTCATTTCAGCGCCCCAGTGTGCGTCAGTAGCATATTCATCTTGTTGAGGGTTAACATTGTCCCACTCATTGTCATCATCAATAAAATCAACAGCATCACCGTATGATGTGCCTTCATTTAGATCAAATGTTCTTCCACCATCTCCTCTAGAACCATCACGTAATCGATATTCGCCATCAAAACTATCAGCGATAATTTCTCTTTCTCCACTGTGTCCTGTATGTGCAATTCCTTCTTCATCTGCATGACAAAGAATTGAGTTTTCTCGTAAAATTTCACCTGTGATAGCATCTACATAAATGTCTGCACGTGAAACTGGTGCGTGTGCGTAAATGTTGAATTTGTATGCTAAGCGATAATCATCAGCATTGAAGTCCATACCTTTTGAAACGAATACTATATCTCCGTGTGGCATATAAGTTGCCAAAGGGTTTCTAGTTTCCCATTTTAAATGCTTTTCTTCATTTGGAAGTTCCCATTTGTAAACTGAGGCGTTTACGTGTTCCAAGGCTTTTGTAAGTGCGGTTGCTTCATCTAAACTAGGAGCAGATGTAGCAGCAAATTTATCATAAATCAATCCGTTTAACGAATATACTTTATCATGATTTGTATGTGCAATCCAAATGGCATCCTCTACAGGTTGTCCATAATAAGTTTGTTGATAACGATAATGCACATGCCCTAAATTGTCTACATCTTTTCTGACTTCTACAAAATCAATGTTAGGATCGAATTTAAAGTTAGATTTCATCCAGGCATTTAGTTTATCAATGTCAAATTGATCAGATTTTCTGAATTTAATAAATGAAGGAAGTGTGCTATAATTACTTTCGCGAACAACTTCCGCATTCCTATATTGGGAGCTAGCGTCTGCTCCTGTAAAAATGCGTTGTGCATTTACGCCAAAAGGAACATACATTATAGCAAAAAGGAATAAGAACTTTTTGTAAGATATTTTCATGTTATAGTTTTTTATACGTTGCACAAGATACTCAAAATCCATTGGATTAGTAGGCTTTGCATTGTAGAATATGTTTGACAGTATTTAAGGTAATGATAGAAAGGCGTCCAAGAGTTAAGGTAAAAGAATGTGATATTTAATAGTGTTAAATTGTAAGGTGTATATATTTTGACAATACTTAAGGTGTTAATATTTGCTTGTTTGCATTGTTTTTTCTTGGTTTGTTACTTGTTGTAACATGTAATAATAAAATTTGTGACTTTAAATTCAGAATGAAGTATGGTTGTGCAGTGGGAAACTGAGAATGCAATAGTTGTGGATGAAATGTAATGGTCTTAATTATTAATAGGAGGAATAGAGATTAAAATAAAAAAAGGGGTAAGAATTTAATTCTTACCCCTTTTTTAGATGTGTTTTAAGTTAATTATTTTACAACTACTTTTTCCATTTTGATGGCATTTCCTTTTTCATCTTTGATGTTTACCATATAAACACCGGCAGCATTATATTGTGATAAATCAACTTTTGTAATGCTTCCAAGTATTGGAAGAGCGATTATTTTTCGCCCTAATAAATCAGAAACTTCAATCGTTCCTTGAGTCAATGATTTGGTGTCTATTGTAAATGAATCATGAGCCGGGTTAGGGTAGATGCTAATAGCATTTGCTTGATCTTCTGAAATTCCAGAGTCGTCAATAACTGTACAAGTCCATTCCATTTTAAAACCTGCAGCTTGAACAAGCCCATCAGAATGAAAAACGAGCGTGATTTCACCTCCTGTAGAAGTTATTGTTGTTGGAATATTTGAATTACAATAAGTGTCAATTATTGGTGAGCCATCATCTGGGCCGTCATAAATTTTAAGCCAGTCCCATGCGCAAGTAGGGTTGTCTTCTACATCAAACTCTAAAAAGTTTAGCTCAATAGTACTTGCTCCAGTTGGAGCGATAGTAATTTCAGCGTTTTCACTTGCTCCGTAATTTTCGCCTGCTCCACCACTGTCAAATAGAGTGCCTTCGCAAGTTGTTATTTGATCTCCAGACCCGCTTGAAGGGAAAATTACAGGACAATCAAGCGAAGTATCGATAATGATAAAGCTTGTTGAAGTGGTGTCGTCATCTCCGCAATCTCCGCCGTCAACAGTTAATGTAACAGTAAATTCGCCCTCGGTAGTGTATGTATGCGAAGGAGATGTTGTTGTGCTTGTTGTTCCGTCACCAAAGTCCCATAAAAAGTCAATTCCGTTTACACTTTCGTTTTCGAAGTTAACAGTGAATGGTAATTCACAGCCTTCAGTTTCAGGAGCGGTAAAGCTTGCTAAAACAAATGGAGAATATTCTGCGCCTACGCCAACTGCATACCATGCGTCTGTTGTTTGTTCTACTTCGAAAGAACAAGCTCCGTATAAATCAATAGCCGACTGAATAGCATAAAAACGTGCATCTTCAAATTGCGAACTAGCTGTTAAATAAACTGTAAGATTTCTAAATGCAATTGCACTCGCAGCTTCAATTCCTGCTCCAGTCACGTCAAAAGCATCTCCATTGTCATTGGTTCCGGCTCCACCTTCTGATAATAAATAAAACCAGTAGTTTTGTACACCACTATTTGTATGAACTCCGCCGCTGTCCCATCCTCCAAGGTCTGCCCAAAAATCACCAAAATACGTGTCTGGGTGACTATATTCGTTGGGGTTAGCCATGTTTCTAAACGCTTCTCCTATTTCTAATCCAATAAACCAATCCCAATCATCTGGTCGTGCAAAACGCTCAATAGCTGAACCAAAAATATCACTAAATGACTCGTTTAAAGCGCCAGATTCGGCAGAGTAAATTAAATCAGCAGTAAAGTTTGTTAGTCCGTGTGTAACCTCATGTCCAGCAATGTCTAATGTCGTTAATGGTGTAACACCTCCGCCATTTCCGTCTCCGTATGTCATTCGACTTCCATCCCAAAATGCATTGTAAAAATCAACACCATAGTGCACATAGCTGTTTAATTGAAAACCAGCATTATCTAAACTGCTGCGCCCATGAATGTCAAAATAATAATCGTAAGTCATTTCAGCTCCCCAATGTGCGTCTGTTGCATATTCATCTAATTGAGGATTGATATTATTCCAGTCATTATCATCATCAATAAAATCAGTTGAAGAACCGTAGTCAGTACCTTCGTTCAAATCAAATGTTCGCACACCATCTCCACGGCTTCCGTCGCGTAAACGATATTCTCCTCCGAAACTATCGGCAATAATACCATGTTCTCCACTGTATGCTGTATGTGCAGTTCCTGGTTCATCCGCATGGTGAATAAGCATGTTTTCACGAATTACTTCTCCTGTATTTGCGTCAATATAAAGTTCGGCGCGATAAAGAGGGGCGTGCGCATAAACATTAAATTTATAAGCAAGGCGATAAGATGCCGCGTTAAAATCATGATCTGTAGGAATGAATACAAGCTCTCCTTTTGGCAGGTATGTTGCTTCACTATTTCCAGTTTCCCATTTCAAATGCTGTTCTTCGCCCGGAAGTTCCCATTTGTAAACACTTGCACCAACATGCGTTAGTGCATTAGTTAATGCCGTGTTTTCATCAAGGCTATGAGATGTTGGTGTACTCAGTTTAGAATAAATCATTCCGTTAAGTGAGTAAACCATTCCATCCTTTGTATGTGCAATCCAAATGGCATCTTCTATTGGTTTGCCAAAATAAGTTTGCTGATAACGATAATGGGTGTGCCCAATATTGTCTATTTCAGAGCGAATTAATTCAAATCCAATATTTGGATCAAATCGAATGTTAGACATCATCCAGCCTTTTAGTTTGGCAATATTAATATTGCTGCCTTCTTTAAATTTTATAAAAGAAGGAATATCCGTCATCTTATTGTCTCGGACAAATTCTATATCTGTAAAATTAGAGGCATCTTCTCGCTCAGGATGAATTCGTTGAGCGGAAGCCAAAATTGGAAATGAAATAAAGATAAGCGCGTAAAGTATTTTCATGTAGTGTGAATTAATTGATTTACAATTTACTGATAAATTGTTGTTTTTTTGAGGTTATAAAAAATAAACTCTTGCTAAACATCTTAAAATCAGATGTATGTTGGAGGGCTACAAACGATTCGTACTCAATTTGGTAAATTATTAAGGTATGCTATTGAGTGTTATTCGTAATCCTTTCAGGATTAGTACAAAGAAACATGTAATCTCCCCTAAGAGAGGTGGTTGTTTGCGAACCGAGTAAATGAATTACTTTATTTGAGAACAGTAACGTGTCCTTGATCTTTGTGACGTTTATCGGTCATAGTTTCTCGGAAGTCTAACGACCAAATATAAACACCAGACTCAACTAAGCCATTGTCTCCATAAGTTCCATCCCAGCCATAAAAAGCATCAAATGTTTCAAATACAACTTCTCCCCATCTGTTGAAAATGGTTAAGTGAAAGTCATATGGATCGTATCCTGATCTAAACGAAGGGGCAAAGGTTTCGTTAAAAGTGTCTCCATCTGGAGTAAATGTATTAGGGATATAGTAAATGATTACATCATTAACGGTTACTATCTTTTGCGCAATATCTGTACATAGTCCATTTTGACTTACTGCTTCAAGCGTGATGGTATAAGCACCAGGAGCTTCAGGGTAAGTGTGGGTTGGATTAGAAGTGTTTGAAAAAGGAGAACTGTCTCCAAAATTCCATGTTACAGAATAGGCATTTTCAGAGGTGCTAGTTAATTGCACTGTTGGGTCAAATACATCAATTTCATCTGGAGCGCAATCAAACGAAGCAATAGGAGAGGCAGTTACTGTAATATAATCTGTAATGCTCATTGTGTCTTTACACCCGTAGTCGTTCGTTACAATCAACTCCATGTCATATAATTGATCTGTAAGCACTTCGCTGAAGCAAATTCGAGGGTTTTCTTCAAAGGCGATATCACCGCTTTCAAAAATCCATTCCCAATTTGAAATTCCTGAAGTTGCAGAAGTTGCAAGGCTTGAGAATTCAACACAGTCAGGGCTGCATATTGATGTTACATCTGAGGTAAGATTTGCTGTTGGTTTTTCAAATACATTTACAGGGATTGTGATTTCATTTTCGCATCCAAAATCAGAAGTTACAGTTAAGGTTGCATCAAAAGTTCCGGCAGAGGTGTAATTTTTAACCGGGTCAGCAACAGCACCTGCAGAACCGTCTCCAAAATCCCACGACCAAGAAGTAATTGTTCCTCCTGAAATGGTAGATAAGTCATTGAATAGGGTAGGGTCTCCGTTAACACAAACGTCAGGAGCAGAGAAATTAGCAACAGGATTAGGGTGGACAGTAATAGGGATAGTAATAGCATCTTCACAGCCATTCGCTGAGGTTGCAGTAAGTGTAACATCAAATGTACCTTCAGTTCCATATGTATATGTTGGAGCTCCTCCTGTACCTGTTCCGCCTTCACCAAATTCCCAGTCCAAAGTGGCAATTACTTCGGGCGCCAAAATGGTCGATAAATCTGTAAATGCAGCATCAGTTCCTAAACAAACATTATCTAAAGAAAAATCAGCATCTGGTATATCAAATCTATTGATTGTGTACGTAATAGTGCTAACACAGCCTTCATCAGAAGCAACATCTAATGTAACGTCATAAGCACCTGGTGCAGCATAGGAGTGCGAAGGGTCTTCTGACACGTCTGCTGGTGTTCCATCTCCAAAGTCCCAATTAAAATCAGTTAATGGAGCTCCATCAGGTGAGGTTGATAAGTTGGTAAATGCAGCATCAATATTGACACATCCATCATCAAAAGAAAAGTCTGCTACAGGCGAAGGGTTTATAGTTACAGGCGTTGTAATTGAGTCTTTACAACCATTATCCGCTGTAGCCACAAGTTTTACGTCATAAGTTCCAAAAGCCGCGTAAGTATTTGTCGGGTCAGTGAGAGGTGAGGTTCCTGCATCACCAAAATCCCAAGCCCAATCTACTATTGCGCCAACAGGAATTGTTGTTGCATCTGTAAAAGTTGTTAAGTCGCCTTCACAAAGGTTTGCTACCGTAAAGTCAACAACTGGTGCATCAAATACTTCAACGTCTAATGAAAATACATCTTCACATCCTAAGTCGTTTGTTACTGTTAGTTCTACTGGGTAAACACCTGTGCCTGCAAATGTATGAGTTGGACTAGCGTCAGGGGATGTTCCTCCGTCTCCAAAATCCCAAGCCCATGTGTCTAATACACCAGCTACTGTTGTAGATGCATCTGTGAAGTCTACAATTCCATCAGGGAAACATCCTGCTGTAGCAGTAAAATCTCCTTCTACAATTGAAATGTATTCAGGGCCAACACCAACGGCATACCAAGCATTTGTTGTTTCTTTTTCTTCTACTGAACATTCTCCAAATAAATCAATTGCTGATTGTATAGCAAAGAATCTTGCATCTGGATGATCTGATCCGTCCGTTAAATAAACGGTTAAATTTCTAAAGGCTATTGCGCTTGCAGATTCAAATCCTAGGGCACCAACAGAATAGGCGTCTCCATTATCGTTTGTTCCAACACCACCGCTAACTAGTAAATAATACCAGAAGTTTTGAACACCACTATTGGTGTGAACACCTCCATTGTCAGCGCCAACCAATGGAGCCCAATTGGTTCCAAAGTAAGTGTCTGGATGGCCAAATAAATTTGGGTCAGCTAATGATCTAAATGAGGCGCCAATATCTGCACTTAATAACCAATCCCAATCTCCAGGACGTCCAAAGTTTTCAATTGCTGTTCCAAAAATATCACTGAAAGATTCATTTAAAGCACCTGATTCACCATAGTATATTAGGTTGGCAGTAAAGTTTGTTAAGCCGTGCGTAATTTCATGACCTGCAATGTCTAAAGAGGTTAGTGGTGTGTAAGGTGCACCATTACCATCACCATAAGTCATTCTTGTTCCATCCCAGAATGCATTTACATAGTTTACCCCATAATGAACATAACTATTTAATTGAAAGCCTGCGCCATCAATACTGTTTCTTAAATGTATATCGTTGAAATAATCATAGCAAACTTCTGTTCCCCAGTGGGCGTCACCTGCATATTCATCTTGCTCAGGGTTTACATTGTCCCAAATATTGTCAGCATCAATAAAGTCAACAGCTCCTCCATACCCAGTAGCTTGATTTAAATCAAAAGTTCTTATACCTAATCCTCTTGAGCCATCTCTTAAACGGAATTGACCAGCAAAACTGTCTCCAATTATTGGTCTAGATCCGCTGTAAACAGTTTCTGCTGTTCCTGGTGTGTCAGCATGATGAATGATTGCATTTTCTCCTAGAATCTCACCTGTTATAGCATCCACATAAATGTGCGCTCTGGAAACTGGTGTTTGGGCATAAATGTCAAATTTATAAGCTAAACGGAAATTTTCTTGGTCAAAATCAAAGTTACGGGCTACAAAAACTAATTCTGCGGTAGGGAAATGTGTGGCTTCAGGATCATCAGATTCCCATTTAATATGTGCCTCTTCCTCTGGTAATTCCCATTTGTACTGTTCTGCACCAACAAAAGCTTTAGCTTTCTCTAATGCATCACTTTCTGAAAGGCTAGCATTTGCAGGAGCTGAAATGTTTTTAAAAATCATTCCATTCATAGAACGTACCATGTTGTCTTTAGCATGAGAAAGCCATGTCGCAGATTCAATTGGAATTCCTCTATATGTTTGTCTCATTCTTGTATGGGTGAAACCGAGCTCATCATTTTCTGATCGAATAACTTCAAAATTCATGTTTGAGTTAAGCTCAAGGTTTTCTGCCATCCAAGAATTAAAAATTCCAACTGGAATTCGGTCTGATTCTTTCATTCGAATAAAAGAAGGTAATTCGGAATGTTTGCTTTCTCGAACAAGTTCTGCACCAGAGTATAATCTTTCGGCTGCTTGATCAGTGTGAATTTTTTGTCCAAATCCACTGAAAACTGTCAGTAGTGAGACAATAAGTAGGGTAAATTGTGAAGTCAATTTTTTCATGTTGCGTACGTTTGTTTCAACAGTAAATAACGTGCCGCAAATGTACAAAAAAAAAGCGAGCTAAAGTGAGCACTTTTGCCGCCAAGTAATGAAAATTAAATTGTTGAAAATGACTGTTTAAACTATATACGGTTTGATGTTAGATTCATAAAGAATTTATTCAAATTCTAACACTTCAACCAGTTCAAAGTTAAGTTTGTGGAATAGCATTCTAAATTCGTCACCAGCTTCTTTCATGTCTTCATCATATTCTTCGTAATACCATTTAACATATAGTTCTGTTTTAGCTTCACTTTGGCTAAGGTCACGAATCAAATTTCGGATGACTAGAGTAGAGCTTGTATTGAAATATTCAAGTTTAAATTCTAATGTTGTTTTAGGTAATGGAGCTTCCATATATTTTTCTATCTCCACATTAACGGGAGAGTAAAATGCATACGGATCTTCCGGAATGGAAATTCCTGCTAGCAGGATTATTCCTTCTTCAAAATTAACCAGCACTCTTGGTGTTTTTAGGGTTGCTTTGATTTCTAATGACATTTTTACAAGGCCTTTGTTGGTTAAATAGGGTTTTTCACGGAAAGTAAAACTAATAAATCTTCCTGTTACAACCTAATTTAAGAATTACAATTTATAGGTTTAACGCAAAAAAGCGATTTGGGGTTTCACCCAAATCGCTTTTTTCGATTAGTAGAAGCTAATTTTAAACTTATCTGATCAAAGTTAATTGACCGGTATATTCTTCAATATGTCCATTTCCATTTTTCAACATAACCGCCCAAATGTAAGAGCCACCAGGTGCTACAGAGTTGTCGGCTGCTCGTCCGTCCCATGGTTCATTTGCACTTTGCGTGCTGTAAATTATGTTACCTTCTTGGTTGTAAATCATCATTGTAAATTCTTTGTCTACAAGTAATAATGCTTTTGGAAGGAATGTTTCGTTATTTCCATCACCATTTGGTGAGAATGCATTAGGTGCAAATAAATCGTAGTCAGAATCAACAGTGATTTGCTCTTGTACTTGATTTTCACAACCTTGATTATTAGAGGCAGAAAGCTCTACAGTGTATATTCCTTTTTCTCTAAAGGTATATTCAAACTCATTTTTATCGGAAATCATTCGACCATTTACTTTCCACACCCAGTTTTGACCTTCTTCGGTTAAGTTAATAAAGTCAACTGTAGGAATTGCAGCATTGTCTTTCTCCCACGAGAATTCAATGTTTGGCAATCCATTAATTTTAACTGATTCGTTAGATGTTGCAAGAAGTTTGTTTGAGTTTTTGTCTCTAATAGTCAAAATTACGTTGAAATTACCAGCGGTTTCAAATACATGACTTGCTGTAGTTTCTGAACTGTAAGTTCCATCACCGAAATCCCAAACATAAATAACATTTCCTTTTACAACTTTAGGGTTGAATAGGATTTTTTCACCAGCACAAATTTCATCAGCGCTAAGAGAGAACTCGGCCGAGTGTTTAATTTCAGCTAGAGATTCAATGTTTTCATTAGGATCAGTTTCATTAGGAGTTACGGCTAAGATTCCATCACCTTGATCATTTGGATTGTTTGTTTGATCCCCTGATTCATTCGTTTCTTGCGTATTACCATTTTCGCTTATATTATCATTTGGTAGTTCCAAATTGTTTTCAGCGATATTTAGGTTTTCTTCTGTTTGATCGTTACTTACTAATTCGTTATTTATTAATGGTGTAGTTTCGTTTGTCGTTATTTTTTCTTGAGTTGTTTTGTTTTCGTTAAAAACTAATACTGAATTTGCATCAATTTTAGTTGCATTTGTTTGTTCAACCGTGGTTGAGTCATCAGAAGGGATAAATGCAACAGCACCAACTATTAATGTAACTGCTGCAGCTGAACCAGCTATCCACTGGAATAATGTAGAAGAGGTGCCAATCTGATTTTTAATTGCAGACCATGCACTAGGATTGTAAGGAGCTTCATATCCCTCAACAGAATCTCTAAAAGCATCCTCTAAAGGACTAAGTTCAGAGCTGATGTTCTCCCAGATGCCTGCATCAAATGGAGCCTCAAAGCCTTCAACCGCCTCTTTAAATATTTTATCGAAATCACTCATTTTCATTCAAGTTTGCGAACTTCACAGTGAGTTGCGCTCGCAGTTTTTGTTTTGCCTTTGCTAGGTTTGATTTTGAAGTACCTTCACTAATTCCTAAATAATCAGCAATTTCTTTGTGCGTAAATCCTTCAATGACATACATATTAAATACCATTCTATAAGCAGGAGACAATTCACTAATTGCTTTAATCGCCGTTTTTGCTTTAAGTTTTGAATAAAATTCGTCTTCTTCGGTTGAAAAAGGAACATCCTCTTCAACGTTTTGAACACGCTCTTCATCCTCAATCAAAAAAGGATTACGTTTGTTTTTCCTAATTTGATCAATGGCAGTATTTACCATTATACGTCTAATCCAACCTTCCAAAGAACCTTCAAAATTGTAAACATCTAGTTTTTTAAAAACTTTTATGAAACCATTCTGAACCATGTCCTGTGCTTCGTCTGAATCTTTAGCATAACGATAGCATATTGCCATCATCTTCCCGTAATATTTTTCAAAAAGTCTTTTTTGAAACTTACGCTTGCCTCGGATACAACCGTCTACTATTTCCTGTAGTTCTTCTTTGTTTTCCACTTTGCTTACACTTTCTAAACGATACCTTTTATGAAGGGTTGCCACCAAGATAGAAAAAGTTTAATATTTCAGTTCAAATTATGTGTTTTAAACGCGTTTATTTGAATTAGGTGAATGATTATAGGCTAGTATAAATCTGGCAAATGGCAAAATAAAAGAAGTTCAGGAGTTCAATTAAAGTTTTTTATAAGGATAATTTTACAAGGATATAAATATGATTGACAATATCTTTTTAGCATTGTTAGAAACGAAAAGAAACGAATGAATCAAATAGAAATGAAGGAATAAACGAAAAAACTTATTAATTTCGCACTCGATCAGAATAAAAACTAATTATTTAATATAATCTATAAAAGATGAAAGTTACCGTTGTAGGAGCTGGAAATGTTGGTTCAACTTGCGCTAATGTTCTTGCTCATAATGAAATTGCAAATGAAATTGTTTTATTGGACATAAAAGAAGGTGTTGCTGAAGGCAAAGCTTTAGATATGTGGGAAACCTCTCCAGTAAACTTGTATGATTCTAGAATTACTGGATCTACAAATGATTACTCTAAAACAGCAGGTTCTGAAGTTGTTGTAATTACTTCTGGTATTCCAAGAAAACCAGGAATGTCTAGAGATGATTTGATCGCAACAAATGCTGGAATTGTAAAGTCGGTAACTGAAAATGTTGTAAAACATTCTCCAAATGCAAAAATTATCATTGTATCTAATCCTTTAGATGTAATGTGTTACACTGCATATTTGTCTGCTAAAGTTGACAAAAGTAGAGTAATGGGTATGGCAGGTGTATTAGATACAGCTCGTTATAGATCATTCTTGGCATTGGAATTAAATGTTTCTCCTAAAGATATTCAAGCATTATTGATGGGTGGACACGGAGATACTATGGTTCCACTTCCTCGTTATACAACAGTTGGTGGTATTCCAGTTACTGAGTTAATTGAAGAAGAAAAATTAGATGCTATTATCGAAAGAACTAAATTCGGTGGTGGTGAAATCGTTAAGTTATTAGGAACTTCTGCTTGGTATGCTCCAGGTGCTGCAGCTGCTCAAATGGTTGAAGCAATTGTAAAAGACCAAAAAAGAGTTTTACCAGTTTGTTCATGGCTTGAAGGTGAGTACGGACAAAATGGTATTTACTTAGGTGTTCCTGTAATTTTAGGTAAAAACGGTATTGAAAAAATATTGGAAGTTGACCTAAATGCTGAAGAGCAAGCAATGCTTGAAGAATCTGCAGCAGCAGTAAGAAACGTAATGGGAGTATTAGACGGAATGGACGTTTTATAAGACCGATTTAAAATTATAATGAAGCGTCTCGATTCTTTCGAGGCGCTTTTTTTGTCTACAATATTTAAATTCATTGAAATTAAGTAGATTTGCAAATAAAAACGACCGTGATAAAATTCTCTATAATAGCTTTAATCTTAGTGTCTTGCCTTTCGTGTGGAGCAAGTTCTAAAAACGATACTGACCGAACAGATGAATCAGACGTTGGGGTAGATACAATTGTGACAGAGGTAGTGGATACTATTCCTCCATTTGAATCCATTGCATCTAATTTTGACACCGATAGTTTAATATTGCCTGAAGGCTTTACATATCGTATTTTGTTTCAAGAAAAAACAGATTTAGTAACTAGAGCAGACGGGCAAAAATTTCCTGCAAAAGGGAATCACGATCTAAGCGTGTTTATTCCAGATGAGGAGAATCCTGATACTAAAGGTCTTTTATATATCAGTCATGAAACAAAATATGCAGATGCCGATTTAGGTGATGGTGGTGGTGCAACTATTTTTGAAATTGAAAAAATAAATGGCTCATGGCAGGTGCAAGGAGAGTTTGATCATGTGGATTTTTCAGGAGTGGGATATACGAACAGGAATTGTGGTGGAAGTTTAACACCTAATGGAACTGTATTTACTTGCGAGGAATCTTGGGCATGGAATACGGAGTATCTTTATCAAGGAGGAAAAGGTCACACAGATACAAGTTGGATGTACGGTTTATCAGTTTGGCAAAATATGGGATATATTGTAGAGGTAGATCCTCAAACCCGTAAGGTTGTGAAAAAGCATCATAAAATGGGGAAATTTGTACATGAAGATGCGTTGTGTACAGCTGATGGTAAAACAGTTTATTTATCAGATGACATGAGTCCAGGAGTGTTTTTCAAATTTGAAACCGTTACACCTTATGATTATTCTGACGGACAATTATATGCTTACAAGCAATCAGAGGATGGTGAGTCTGGTTCTTGGTTGACATTACCTATGGATACAACCTCGCTAATTAATTGTGAAAAAATAGCTAAATCAATGGGGGCAACTATGTTTATAAGACATGAGTGGCTAGAAGAGGTAAATGGTAAAATTTATATCTGTGAAACGGGAGAAGATCATTTTAGTTGGGCAGAATCAATTGCGGCCGGAGGTCATGTTCCTAATTACGCACGCGAGAATTTAGCTATTAGTGAAACCGATTTTGATGATCCGTTTGGACGGATCTTAGAGTTTGACCCTGAGACAAATAAGATGAGATCTTATATTGAGGGAGGATTTTTTGCGGATAGTATTTCTTGTTTTTCCAACCCTGACTGCAATACTTCCGTTACTATAGGAAATAAACAGTACTTAGTTTTAAGTGAGGACATTAATTGGTATGATAGAGGAAGAGTAGATGCAACGGCAGAAAGTCGGAAGGATTTTTTTAATGAGATTTATTTTTTAGATATGTCAATTGAAAATCCTGTAGTTGAAGACTTAATGCGATTCTGCGTTGCACCTAGAGGATCAGAAACGACGGGAGTAATCTTTTTAGCTGACGGCACAATGATTATGAACATTCAACATCCTAAATATTCAAATAATAGCCCACTCAATAAATCAAGTACAATAATTGTAGAAGGATTTTAGAGATGAAGAAATTAATAGTAATAGGTGTAGTAGGACTGTTATTCGCATTTGGTTGTAAAAAACCGGAGAATAACTGTGATGAGCAAAAATTAACAGCGGCTTTTGTATTTGATTATCCAGATACGGTTTCAACGGGCGAAGCTTTTAATTTGGGCGTGAATTATATTGTAGAAAATTCATGTGGGGATGTTGGAACATTTGACGGCGAAAGAGATGGCAACACATTAGAAGTAAGGCTTAATGTAGCGTATAAAGGATGTGATTGTGTGAGTGAGTTTGAAGAAAAAGCTCTGAATTACCCAGTGATTTTTGAAGATCCAGGAACTTACGAACTTAAGTTTTGGGTTGCGGAAAGTACTTATGAGACCTACGTGATCTACGTAGAAGAATAGCTCGCTCTTCAAGTTGACAGCTAAGTGTAAAGATTTGTTTGTTAATATTAAACAAATCAATTTGTGGATGCGTTTAGCTTAGTTGGTAAATTTGGATATGTCATTGCTTAATGTCAAAAATCTTTCAGTCAATTATGGTAGTAAAACCATAGTGAAAAAGTGCTCTTTTACTTTAAATGCGGGTGAAATTGTTGTTATTCTAGGTGCCAGTGGTGACGGAAAAACAACTTTACTTAAAACAATTGCGGGAGAATTAGAGCGTAATCAAGGTACAATTCATTTTCAGGATACTTTGGTTGCTGATCCTACCGAACAATTGGTTCCTGGTCATCCACATATTAAGTTGGTAAATCAAGATTTTAATTTAGACGAATATCATACGGTTGAAGAAAATATTCGTTTACGTTTATTGTCTTTTGATCGGGAATATGCACAACAACGCATTAAGTCGTTATTGCGATTAACACGCTTAACTAAATACAAATCAAAAAAAGCAACTGAAATTTCCGGCGGACAACGTCAAAGACTGGCAATTGCAAGAGCTTTAGCTGATGAACCTGAACTAGTTTTGTTGGATGAGCCATTTAATCAGCTTGATTTTCAAACCAAGAATAAAATTGCTACTCATATTAAAAGCTATTTAAAGAAGAATAATATTGGAGCTATTATGGTTACACATAATGGGGTAGAGGCAATGGAATGGGCAGATCGAATCTTGTTTATGAGGAACGGAAAAATTGTGCGTGACGATACTCCGTTCTCTTTTTTCAATGATCCAAA
>CAKZON010000102.1 GCA_937136425.1 uncultured Crocinitomix sp. | reverse complement strand
GAGAGGTTGTCGGAATTTTAAATTCGGATGACTTTTATGCTAATCCAACAGTGCTCAGTCATATTGCTACTAAATTTGATTCTAAAACGGATGCTGTTTATGCAGATTTGGTTTATGTAGATCAAATTGAAACGGACAAGGTTATTCGAAAGTGGATTTCAGGAAAATATGAGCAAGGGGCATTTAAAAAAGGCTGGATGCCACCGCACCCAACACTTTTTGTCAAAAATGAAATTTACAAAAAATTTGGTTCCTACTCACTCAAACTAAGGTCTGCGGCGGATTATGAATTTATGCTTCGCGTTATTCATAAGCATCAAATCAAGTTAAACTATTTGCCTGAAATTATTGTGCAAATGCGAGCAGGTGGAGTAAGTAATGCTTCATTAAAAAATAGAGTTAAGGCAAATAAGGAAGATCGCCTTGCATGGAAAATGAACGATTTAAAACCTGGAGCGTTAACTTTTATCCGAAAACCTTTATCCAAAATAAAGCAGTTTATTAAGAAATAAGAATGCAATAATGCCTTATTGTTCTTTCAGTGATTTCGTTAATTTTAGTTTAAATTAGTGGCATATCATTAATCACAAAATTTATTACTTAATTATTAGAAGAACCATGAAGAAAATTTACTTATTTGGATTGGCATTTGTAGCTTACGCAGGTGCCTACGGACAGACAATGTCCGAAAATTTTGATTCCCGAACAGTCGGTGAATATATGGGCGTAGTCTCTCCTGATTGGACAACTTGGAGTGGTGCTGTTGGCGGTGCTGAAGATGTTACAGTAACAGACGCTATGGCGGAAAGTGGCGCAAATTCAATCTATTTTTCAACTGCGGCAGCTACAGGTGGACCACAGGATGTAGTAGTACCTTTTGGCGGAGAGTACAACACAGGAATGTTTGTTTTTGAGTCTGACTTTTACATAGAAGACAACAAAGGTGCTTACTTTAATTTTCAAGGTGAAACTACAATTGGGGCAATGTACTCTATGAATTGCCAAATGTTGCATGAAGGTACACTTTTAATGGACGCTGGTGGATCTCCACTTATTACAACAACATATCCACCTGAAACATGGTTTACTTTAACTGTTGAGGTTAATCTAAATACGAATGATTGGGAATTATATATTGATGGAGTACTTCAAGGTAGGTTCAGTAATCCTCGTAACCAAGTGGCATCTGCAGATTTATATCCTGTAAATAATGCTGCAAATGGAGGAAACAATTTAGCAGGATACTTTATGGATAACGTATCTTATGATCATACTGCTTATACATTGCCTGCACGTAATTTAGGAGCAACTCAAATTATCAATACAAAAGGATTAGCATCTGCAGATGTTTCTCCATCAGTGATTGTAAGAAATTTAGGAACTACTGATGTTACTTCTTTTGATGTATCATTAGAATATAATGGAGAGACAATCACAGAGAATGTAACTGGTGTAAGTATTTCTTCATTAGAATACTATACAGTTGATTTTGCAGATATCTTAGGATTAATTGCTGGTGAGAATGATATTGTTGCAACTGTTTCAAATGTAAATGGTGAAGGGGATGATGAAGATGCTGCTGATGATGTAAAAGTAGAGACATTAAACCCTGTTGTTCCTGCAGATGGAAGAGTAGTAGTAGGTGAAGAAGCAACTGGTACATGGTGTGGCTGGTGTCCACGTGGAGCTGTATTCTTAGAGCAAATGGCGCATGATTATGAAGATCATTTTGTTGGAGTTGCTGTACACAATGGTGATCCAATGACTGTTGATCCTTATGATGAAGCAATTGGAGGTTTTATTTCTGGTTACCCAAGCATGTTGGTTGATCGTGGAGATGATATTGATCCCTCTGGTGTTGAAGGTGTATTTTTAGAGCAAGTTGTAATTGCTCCAAAAGCAGTTCTTACTGTTGGTTCTGATTATGTTGATGGAGCAACAAGCATGAATGTATCTGTAACGGCTGATTTTGTTGAAGGAATTTCTGGAAACTACCGTTTAGCGCTAATTATAACTGAAGACGGTGTAACAGGAACAGCTAGTGGATATAACCAAGCAAATTATTATGCTGGTGGTGGTTCAGGAGTTATGGGAGGATATGAATTGCTTCCAAACCCAGTTCCGGCTGCTGATATGGTTTATGATCATGTTGCTAGAGCAATCTTACCAAGTTTTGATGGGATGGCTGGAAGTTTCCCTGCTACTGTTGAGTCTGGTGAATCTCACACTGTTGGTTTTGAAGTAGAAATTGATCCTGATTGGAATTTAGATGAAGTTCATTTAGTTGGAATTTTAATTGAACCAGGTTCTCAAATTGACAATGGTGGATTTGCATCAATGGATGAAGCTGTTGATAATGGTTATGTAGGTTTAGAAGATAACTTGATCGTTACAAGCTCAATTAATCTTTATCCGAATCCAACAACAACTAATACAAATATTGAATTAGGAAATGTTGAAAATGAAAACGTAATGGTTCAGGTTTATGACATGAACGGAAAATTAGTTTCTTCTCGCGATTATGGTGTTTTAAATGGTACATATACTTTACCTGTAGAACTAAGTAATTTTGAAAAAGGAATGTATACTGTAAGAATTAACAAAGGAGATTCTACAGAAGTAGTGAAATTGGTAGTTGAATAATTTCAATTCAATTTTTTTGCAAAGAGAGACGATCTATTTAGGTCGTCTCTTTTTTTTGGTCAGATTATTGCTGAATTAAGTTAAAATGACTCTAGTACATATTAATATGGAAAAAGATGCGTTGATATAGTAACCAAAATAACTTTTGAAATTTATATTGTGAAAATCTATTAGTACATAAGTCATTTCAAAACAAGTGATTGTTTATTTTTGAAAAACAACGGAAGCGGAGCGAATAAATATGATTTTAAAAAAGATTGGAATATTAGTATTATTAGTTACAGCCTTGAATGTTCAAGCACAAACTGAATACGACAAACATTTGATAGAGGTAACACTGCATGAGCAGGATACTTTAGCAATGAACTTTGTGAAAACGCCTGATTTATTTCAAGAACGTTGGGATACATTGGCACAACCTAGCTTTTGGAAATTCGTAATGAAAATGTCGCCCCAAACAAGTATTCTTAATGTTGCAAGTACAAGACAAGTACTAGAATTACAGCCATTAAAAGAATGGAATAAACAATCTGACGACGAGAAAGAAGCTTATAGGGATACCTTGCGTAAGCGTCATAATTTAGCACCAGATGCAAGAATATTTATGACAACTGGAAAAAATGACTTTTTTCAATTTGAAAAAGTTTTTCCTAGTATTTCAAGAGGTGTGGCTGTCTTTGCAGAAAATAACACCGATCCGTGGTATGCACAAGCAATTTTAATGATAGAAAGCCCCGGAAAAATAGCTTACTCTAGCGTTGGTGCATTGGGGCCGTTTCAATTAATGAAATCTGTTGCTAGAAACCATGGGTTACGCGTAGACAAATATGTAGATGAGCGAAAAGATTTTGATAAATCGGCTAAAGCATCTGCACATTTAATTCGTACAGCTTGTGTGCCTGAAGCAAAACGTATTTTGCGAAAATTTGACATTAATGTGGAAGGAGACATGGAGTATAGCCTTTGGTTTCGATTAATTGTTATGCATTGCTACCATGCTGGTGCAGGAAACGTAAATGGAGTTTTAACCAATGTGGTTAAACCTACGCAAGGCGGTCAAGATTTAATTACAACTATTTGGCATTCAGAATACGGAGGATTTAGAAACGCTTCACAAAACTATTCACAATTGGCTCTTGCCGCATTAATCATTTTAGATGATTTGATTTTGACCAAATGTGAGGATATTTGCGAATATTAATCCGTTTAAAACTCGTCCCAGCGAATATCTTTGGCATAGGCAAACCAGCGAATGTGTTTAACTCTATCTAACACTTCAGTATCAAAGGGTGGGGCAAATGCGTTTTGAAAAATAATCAAGGTTAATTTGGACATTCCGCTTACATCAGGATTAGAAGTTTGGTAACAAGTCAACCCCACTATACATACAATTCCTGGTAAACTCATTGGTTCTCCAAACGGATAAGGTCTTCCAATTTCAATTGGTGTTTGCTCTGGGGCAATTAAGTAGTAGTTTTTGTTGTAAGTGAGTTCTTCTGCTTCTCTAGGAATGTTTTTTAGAATTCTTGCGTTCATTTTATCAGTAGGTACGCCTTCTAAAAGCCCTTCATAGGTATATCTTTGATGTAATCGAGTAACGTTTGCCGTTATGTCTTTAAATTGTATTTCCATACCTATAAAACAGATTAGTATTGACTAAAAGTAACGAATAAAAGTAAATACTTATCTGACCATTAATAGTACCAAAAAACTTCTCCAAAACATTCAGTCAATTCTTTGTTTGTAGAAATAAAACTGGTTGATTTGCTAAGGTTTGCCCCTGGAGAGACATTGCCAATGTATATTGTTTCAACTTCTTCGTCACCATTATCATAAATATAGTGCAGGTCAACTTCGGTGTCATAAGCTATGCTTCCACCAGAATTACTGATTTGATAATTGACGGTATAGAAAAAGTTGTGCTTTACGTATTGTGCCATATTTCCAGTCCATGTGAGCGGATTGTTAATATTGAAATCAGGGTTGTCTGGCATGTAAGTTCCATCAGGTAAATCTAAATAGATTACATCATGCGTCTGTTCAAATGTTATATTATTAATATTTAAATTACTTGGAGTAGCCGGTTTTTGGCAGCTGAAAAAGAGAAATAATCCAGCAATTATTAAAAATAAGTTTAAGTTTTGTTTCATAATGATTCTTTAGGGTGGGGCATATTTCTATGCATTCCAATTGAATCAAAAATCAGACCATTTTTAGGTTTGTTTAGAGCCTAGAGATAACATCCGCTAGAACGAATATACGAATGAAACAATATTGCCATTGCAATTCAATAGTTGCGGCAACAATTTCTGAATTGGATTATTTTTTACGTTCCGTTTTTTTATAAATAAACTCAACTACAAAACAAAAAACAATAATACCAACGGCAATAAACACATCTATCTTACTCACCGAGAAATGCTGAACTAATAGCGCAATCATGGCGATAAAACAAAATAGCGCACCGATAAGTGGAATGCTTTTTTTCGCCCCAATTTTATTTGACAATTTAAACCCTGTAAAATTAACTACAGCAAATATTAATAAAAAGCCCACACTTCCTGCAGTAGATATACTTTCTAGCTTTAATGTGTTCACTAAAATGATTGTAGCAATTGCCGTAATTAATAAACCAATAGGTTGGTTCCATAATTTACGTGTAAACTCTTTAGGAAGTTCATCATCTACAGCAATTTCATAATTAACCTTACTACCTCCATAAAGAGAAGCGTTTATAGCTGAAAAAGTGGAAATTAATGCAGCAACAGTTATAATAGCAAATCCAACTTTTCCTAACATTGGTTTAGCAGCTTCGGCAAGTACATAATCCTCAGCGGTAGCAATTACGCTAAATTCTAAAGAACCAACAGTAATTGCGGCAATTATAACGTAAAGAATAATTACAAAAATAACCGACCAATAATAGGCTCTAGGAATGTTTCTTTTTGGACTAGAAATGTCGGGAGCAGCATTTGCAATTAATTCAAAACCCTCATACGCCACAAAAATTACCATACCAGCTGTTAAAATATTGAAAGAAGACTCCCAATTTTCTGGTGACAGTTGTCCAAGTTGTGGGTTTCCTATTAATCCATAAAGTCCTACACCTACAAAGGATAATAAAATAACTAACTTAATAATTACAGCATAAGATTCTATTTTGCCAACCACTGAAATACTATAATAATTAATGGCTGTAGCCAATATTACAATGGCAGAAGAATAAATATGAGAGTCAATATTAGTATCGCCTGTAAGTTGCAGTAAATTGGGAGCATATGATCCAAATGCAGACGCATATAATGCAAGCATTATAATATAGCTAACCCAGAGTAAGTTGTTAATTCCTCCGCTAAAAACTCCTACTCCAAATCCTTCGTTTACAAACTTAACGGTTCCACCTCTGTCAGGATACGTGAGCGACAGTTTAACATAGCTATAAGAAGTCAATAGTGCAATGAGTCCAGCAATTAGAAATGAAACAGGTGTGGCTCCTTTTGCTAATGAAACTGCCAGTCCAAGAACAGCAAAAATCCCACCACCAACCATGCCGCCAATGCCAATAGACATGGCTTCTTTTAATCCAATTTTTTTGCTCATAACATTTAGGTCTTTATTAGAATTTACTCAATATATAAAATAAATTTAAAAACCTAATTGGAACTCTAAATAGGTGTAAGATTTGTTCTGATTTAAGCATTCAAACAATCATGTTTTGATTGCCGTTAGAATTGTAGCTTCATTTCTAGTTGTTCAATATACTTTTTCAAGCCCAATTGTACTAGAAATAAATTTATTGGCTTAGAAGCCTTGTCTACGTTAATAATTGAAAGCATTTTTCCATGCTCCTTGCATATTTGCTGAATCAATGTTGTGGCAACTTTTTTTTGTCTATACGATTTCTTAACCGCTATTTGCTGTAATCGTTTACTCTTAGGATTGTAGATGAGGTACCCAACTAGTTCATTTTGGTGATAAGCGCCAAGTGAAATATTATTCGTTTTTAATTCATCAACAACGTTTATGGCATTTTGCCAAGTAGGGTCTGTATCCCAAAAAGCTTGCATTAATTCCCAATTATAAGAGGGAATCTCTTTAATTTCAATTTTAGCGTTTGTTGTTGATAGCGTAATTTCTCCCTTGTAGCACATTAATTCTCTATCAATTTTATATCCAGATTTTTGATAAGATTTTATGGCTTGAACGTTTTCTGAAATGACTTCAAGTATGAGTTTATCAATACCTTTCTCTTTTAATATTGGTAGTATGTATTGATACATTTGTTTTGTTAAACCTGCTCCTCTTTTTATAGGTATAACTCCAGTACCACCATTATAAATTGTTTTTTCGTTATTTATAACATCAACCCCATGTAAAATAAATGCAATTAATTCACCATTTTCAAAAGCTCCAACAGATAAGTCCAGCACAACCTTGTCTGCCAACATCTTTGATTCTAATTGGGCTTGAGATAAATGAAATGGAATAAAATAGTCTGAAAAAGAATCATTAAAAGCGTTCAATATTTCTTGTGCGCTAATGCCTTTTAACGTTTTTATTTCCATTAGGTAAATTTTCTATTAAGATTTTAGACAAATTAGTAATTATTCTGCTTTACAATATATTCTATCGTATAATTCGATATATATTTCTTTAATAGCTTTACGTTTCATGCTCATTTTTGGTGTAAGCTGTCCACCTTGAGTGCTCCATTCATCTGCAGTAAGTTCAAATTTTTTGATTTGTTCCCATTTTCCAAAGTTTTTATTGTGGAAAGCTATTTCTTTTTCTAGGCGCTGAATTACAATTTTGTTAGTAATCAATTCTTGGTTTGATTGAAAAGTGATATTATGATGCAAGGCCCATTGTTTTAAATATTCAAAATTAGGTTGTATAATTGCTGCTGGCATTTTTTCTCCTTCTCCAATAACCATGGCTTGTTCAATAAATTGAGATTGTTTTAACTGGTTTTCAATTGGAGTAGGAGCGATATACTTTCCTCCTGATGTTTTGAAAATTTCTTTTTTACGATCTGTAATTCTTAGAAAACCATCTGCACTTACTTCTCCAATATCGCCAGTATGGAAATATCCATCCGTCATGACTTCTGCCGTTTTTTCAGGATCTTTATAATAACCTTGCATTACGTTAGGTCCCTTCACTAAAATTTCACCATCAGTGGCAATTTTAACGTTTACAAGTTCAATTACTTTTCCAATTGTGCCAACCTTATATTCTCCACTTTTGGGTTCGTTAAATGAAATTACTGGAGAAGTTTCTGTAAGTCCATATCCTTCTACAATCGGCATTCCTGCTGCCGCAAAAATTCTAGTTAACCTAGTTTGGAGCGCGGCACCGCCTGATATCATGAGTTTTATATTACCACCAATTGCTTGTTGCCATTTAGAGAAAATTAACTTTCGTGCAATTTTAATTTTTAGCGCATATAATGGTTTCTGCTTTGCATAGGGTTCGTACTTTAGTCCAAGATCAATTGCCCAAAAGAATAATTTCTTTTTTATGCCAGTAAGATCAGTGCCTTTCGCTAAAATCTTGTCATAAATTTTTTCATATAATCTTGGAACTGCCGTCATTATTTGAGGTTGAACTTCTTGTACATTCTCCATCAGTTTGTCAATAGATTCTGCGTAATGCACTGTAATTCCAGAATATTGATACAAATAGATTATCATTCGTTCAAAAACATGACACAGTGGTAAAAAACTTAATGCTCCGTCTTTTCCATTATCTAACGGAAGTTTTTTTGAAGTTGCTAAAACGTTCGAAATCAAATTTTCGTGTGACAGCATCACACCTTTAGGTTTACCGGTTGTGCCAGAGGTATAAATGAGCGTTGCAATATCATCAGTTGTTATTCCTTTTTTTATTTGATCTACCTTTTCTTGATTACTTTTATCTTCTCCTAACTCTAATACTTCGTTCCAGTTCTGTTCATTAGTGATTTGATCAAAAGTGAATATAGCTTTGAGCTGTGTGTTTCCTTTTATTTGATTAAGTTTTTCTAGTACAGAGGCATCTGAAACAAAGCAATATTTTGCTTCTGAATGATTTAATACAAATTGATAATCCTCTTTAGAGATAGTTGGATAAACGGGTACATTTTGAGCTCCTGTTTGTAAAATCCCTATATCGCAAATGTTCCATTCCATGCGATTGGTGGAGGAAATTAACGCAATTTTATCATTGGGCATAACTCCTAAGCGTAATAGTCCTCGGCTTATAGCGTTGGCTTGATTGACAAATTGTTCGGATGAGATTGATTTCCAAACACCGTTATCTTTTGTTGAAAAGGCATTGTCCAGGTTATATGTGTTTAATTGATATGCTGGAATATCAAAAAGGCGTTTTATTGTATTTAATTCTCCCATGATTATTTTATTGTACGTTTAGTCAATTATAAGTTAGTGCAAATTAGGTGATATGGTTTTATAAGTTTCTCAATCATCAATTTGGACAGGACAAATATGCCCAATATTAAGAGGGCTTGATAATTGAAATTTACAAATTGGCTTGGAGATTTGCGTTTATCGCAAAAAAAGAAAAAACCCACATAGCTTCCATTTAAGGAATTCTTCTAATAAACATGGATAAAGCTACCAACTTGGGTCTGAAATCCTCTGTTAACATTCAACAGAATGCGAAAGTAAAACTTTCGTGAGGCCCGACATCTTGAAGCTGAGATTGCTCTAAAATATAAAACGTTAAGAACCAAAAACATACTACATGGGCGTTTACCAGTGGCAAACTCAAGTCGCTACGCACTTCGTGGAGGACTTGTAGTATAAAGCTACGACATTTTATTTGAAATTGAAAAGGAAGTTTTCAACAATTTTAAATCCATGTTCAGACAAGATAGATTCTGGGTGAAATTGTACACCAGCAACAGGCAGGTACTCATGCTCAAAGGCCATTAATACATTATTTTCACTAACACCAGTGATTTTTAATTCTTTCGGGAAGTTTTTAATGTTGGCCGCCCAAGAATGGTACAAACCAACTTTAAAATGGTCAGCCGTGTTTTCAAATAGGCGCGAGTCTTGTTTGAAATTAGCTATTTCTGCCACACCATGTTTAACAAATTCTTGATTGTATAAAGTACCGCCGTAAAATTCTACTAAGGCCTGAAAACCAAGACAAACACCAAGGATAGGTTTGGTTTGATGAAATTTAGCAATGATATCCATTAAAATTCCAGCATCTGCTGGCAAACCTGGGCCAGGGGAGAGGACAATTTTATCGTAAGACTCAACGAGTTCAATATTGATTTGATCATTATAAAATACATCTACGGTTACATCAAAACCTTCTATGTAGTGCACTAAATTATAAGTGAACGAATCGTAGTTGTCGAGTAAAAGTATTTTCAAGTTGTAGTTTTATAACAATTGAGCAAAAATACAAAAGGGACGGTTTTAACCGTCCCTTTACTATATAATATTATTGTAATTTCTAGTGAATTGTTGGATCAGCCAATGTACGACCTTGGTAATTCAATCTATATCTTAAAAAGAATTCCATTGCTCCAACTCCTTTAGAGGCTACATTTAAACGAGAAACATTTAAATCATATGCAGCTCCAAATGAAAGTGTGTGCATTTCTATCATTGCACTTGCAATAATTGCATCATTCACACGAAGGTAACCTCCTAATGTCATGTGCATATTATTGAAATATCCAGTGTGTTGAGATTGCGGTTTAAATGCAAACCTAAAAGCAGTACCAAATGTCAACGCTTTATTAGGCCCTTGTAAAAAGGCTAATAATGCAGGTTTAATTTGCACGTTTGTATTTGATGTTTGGAAATTACCTTCACCATGTAGTGTCAATTTTCTAAATAACTTACTGTCGTCATTTAAAATGTTTACACGTTGTTTCGTTAAGTGGTGAGCAGCAAGCCCTAAATTGAAACTTGATCCTGATTCTAAATTTTTATTCCAATAAACACCTGCTCCAATATCAAAACGAGAAATGTTTAAATTTTGATTTAAAAGAAGTTCGTTATTACTAACTCCTTGATCAAATTCAACACCTGTCCATTGTGAATCCCATGTTAGGTTGTCGCCGTTAATTGTTCTTTGATAGAATGCAGGTTGAAGTCCAAACGAAAGATGATCAGCTACCCCAACTTGCAATGCATAGTTAATAGGGAAGGTGATAATGTTCGTAGTGTATTGACTAACACCAGATTTATCATTGTAAAAATTAACGCCAGCACCCATAAAGCTTGCAGCTTTAGTTGCTTCTGGATCCATCATACGCCAATCAACACTGGCAGATATGGTTCGATAAGGATCTTCGGTTACGGTGAGCCATTGACTTCTAAAATTCGTGAAGAGTTGAAGCTGCTCATTTGAAAAACCAGCGGCAGCTGGATTCAAAAATACCGGCGATTCAGTAAACATACTGAAATGTTTGTCTTGCTGGGCATGAGAGCTAAAGGCTGCCATGCAAGCAATTGCGGTAATTGATGCAATTAATATTCTTTTCATAAGGCGCTATTTGTTAGCTAGTTTAGTTTGTGTTGCCAACTTTAATCTAATTAAAGATATAAAATCATTTGTAAAAACTCCTATGCAACGTAGGATTTCATTTGTTTTGTTGTTTTGTCAACAATGGAATAGGGGACTTTTCACCTTTTGGGGAAGAAAAAGTCACCTATCTCATCAATGTAGTATTTCCTCTTTGGAATCCTTTGTCACCTGTTATAAAATCATAGTGTAGGGTCCATGTAAATACACCAGGGTTTTCCATTTTTCCTTTGAAGGTACCGTCCCAACCAATTTCTTGATTGTCCGTTTCAAATACTACTTCGCCATATCTATTGTAAACTACTAGGTTCACGGCAGCTAAACCAAGTCCTTTAACATAAAGGATATCATTGCTACCATCTCCATTAGGTGAGAATGCTGTTGGTACACCAACTCCTTTTACAAAGTTTACTAATACCAAGACATCTCCTTCAGTTTTACATCCGTTTTCATCAATTAATAGAACGTTATAAGTTGTACTATCTGTTGGGCTCGCCCATGTAATAGGGCAGTCAATACAGTCTACATTGTTTTCTGGAGTCCATGAATAAACCCCGTCTGATACACTTGTAGCAATCAAATTAGCTTTTCCGCCTAAGTCAATAATAGTGTCCAATTGTGTGGACATTACTGGTAGCGCATTTACAGTTAAGGTGTGCGTTGCAGTACTTACTTGTCCATAAAGGCTTGTAATAGTTAATGAAATGTTGAATTCACCAACATTTGTAAAACATACAGTTGGGCTAACTTCAGATGATGTTGTAGGGTCTACAGCTCCGCCAAAATCCCATTCCCAAGTTTGAATAGTTGAACCAACACTCGTGTCTGTCAATGTAATGCAATCACCTACACAAATATTATCATCAAACATAAATCCTGCATAAACAGGCTCACAATCTATAATATCAATTGAAATTGTAGCAGTAGAAACGCACCCTTCAGCACTTGTTCCAGTTACAGTATAAACTGTTGTTCCAATTGGTCCTGGAGTAAAAGGTATACCATCAACAGCACCATGATCCCATGTATAAGTTGCTGCGCCTCCACCAGTAAGTGTCATTGCATCTCCAAAACAAACTTCTTCATCATCAGACGAAGCCGTAACATCCGGTAAAGGATTAACAATAACATCCACAGTTGCAGTATTCGTACAACCTGATGTTGCATCTGTTCCAGTAACTGTATAAGTTGTCGTTCCTACAGTTGGAACTGCATAAGCTGTTCCACTCGTTGGTCCAAGTGGGGCAAATACATACGTGTCTGCTCCAGTTGCAGTAAAAGTAACTTCTTCTCCTTCGCAAATTTCACCAGGAGCAACTGTTAAGCCTACTTCTGGGTCAGCAAATACTTCTACTTCTTTAGTAACTGTGCAACCTCCACCACAAGCGTTGTTGTACATGTAGCTATATAAATTTGCTCGCCAGTTTTGTGCTGCAGGATCAGGATCGTGGAAATTGTCAGTAGTCATTCCACCCATCATTACACGACCAGAACCCCAACATTTTTCAGCCAGTACAATTCTTGATGCATCTCCATCTCCAAAAATTACATTTGTATATCCTGTTCCTGTAATTAATCCGTGACCATAATAAGTTCCTGTCATGCCAACGGCTGTAGGTAATTCTGGTCCTAACATTGCTGGGTGAGCAGGGTCAATAACTGTAACGGATGATGCGTAAGTTGTTCCACCATCATATTCCATTGTTGTTCCATCAAAACCAAAATCAATGTCTCCACCTTCGTTTGGAGCAGAATTTAAAAGTAATCGTCCTCCAGCAGCAACCCATGCTTCAATATCTGGTAGGTTAGTTACTAAAAAGGCTTGTAATTCAGATGCGTGCATTGAGCCTCCATCCATAAAAACGAATCCAGTGGTCGGGGCAAAAACAACTGCAGGATCTACAGTTTCATAGTTTCCAATGGTCCAAAGACCTGCACCAAATGCTAAATCCATAGAATTTGGATTAGCTGGTCCGCCCCAAGGTTCGCCAGCTGCAGCTTTTAAATAAAATTGGCTACCAGTGCCTCCACCAGCCATTTCATATGTAATTGTATGAACGCCAGGTCCTGCTAAAGAAGGGTCGAAAGTGTCTCCAGTAATTCCTGGGCCACTAAATATACCACCAACAGGATCTCCAATTAATGTAGTGTGTTCATCTCCTTCACAATATGTTTCTTCTAATCCTGTGAAATCACATTGCGCAGTAGCGGTTGTGTGTATCCCTAACACCGCAATAATTAGCAAGGCGCATTGCCAAAGGGTTTTCAATTTGTTCATAATAGTTCTTTATTCTGGTTGTCAGTTGTGTAACCAATACAATTCACCGAAAATAGAGAAAATTGTATTGAGTACCTAAATTTTGTAACTACGTCTATTAAAATGGGCTAAATCATATGTAAAACGGTACAAATTCCTAATTATTTGAACCATATAGATATATGATGCTCAACTATAATACGTGTAAAACTTAAATTGGTTGCTAATTGAGACAACTAAGAGTTTATTTGACCAAAATGTTAAGTCTTTTTTTGATTTTTTACCTGACAACAAGACGTTGAGTGGTTTTTGAATTTTCATTGGTAAATACAACGAGATAAATTCCTGTTTCTATGGAAGAAACGTCAAAGGATTTTAGGTTCAGAGTTGGGGGGAGTAATTGTTGACCAGTTATGGAATATATTTCAACAGATGTATTAGAAACTAATTGAAATTTAACTTCTTGCTTTGCAGGATTGGGATACATGTTGTTTTTTAATTCTTGTGCCTCAATATTAGCGTATCCGTCAACAGTGATTTCCTTAGTGCAATAATCGTGGTATAAACCAAAAAGAAGATTAGCTCTCCAATTTTTTACTTGAACTACAGGAATTTGAAAGTTGTGAGATACTAAACCTCCAAACATTACACGACCTGCTCCCCAGTTTTTTTCTGCAAGAATAATTTTGTCCGGAGAATCTGCATTTATTGCAATTTTATTTAAATCTGAACCAGTTAAGATACCATGGCTATAATAGGTACCACTCATCTCAATTGAGATAGGTAAGTTGGGACCAAAAATAGAAGGATGTCCAAGGTCTGAAATTTCAACATTAGTGGCGTGAGTTCCTTCTCCTGGAGGCTCGTAATTTAATATAGTTCCGTCAAAGCCAAAGTTTATGTCTCCTCCTTCGTTTGGTGCAGAGTTAATAAATAAACGGCCTCCTTCAAATACCCAATTCTCAATTAACTCGAGATTAGTACTTAAAAAATCAGCCAATTCACTTGCTTGAAGGCTACCGCCATCCATATGAACAAAGCCTGTCTCTGCCGAGAACAAGGTTGCTGCATCTGCAGTTTCGTAATGAGTCAAGTTCCAAGTATCAGTACCAAAAGCAATATCCATTAGTTCCTGGTTTGTTGGTAAACCCCAAGGGTCTCCCATGTTTGACTGCATGTAGTAAATGTTTCCAGTTCCACTTTCTGGAACAATATAAGTAATGGTATGAACGCCTTCTCCTGCAGCAGCAGGGTCAAATGTATCTCCGATTATCCCCAGGCCGGCAAATATGCCTCCTTCTGGGGTCGCGGTTAAAGTTACAGGAGAATCGGTTAATAAATAACTGTCCGCACTTGTGATTTCACATTGAGAAAATCCATTGAAACTTGTGGTTCCAAAACTTGCAAGTAGAAAGACAGAGGATAATGTTTTTGCAAAATTCATTGTTGGGTTATTAAATAAAAAAAATCCCGCTTATCGAGCGGGATTTTAAACTTATCTTATTAAGGTTGTATTTCCTTTTAGTTGTCCATATTTATTATCATTCAAGGTATATTGAAGAACCCAGGTAAATACGCCAGGGTTTTCGTCTCTATTTTTAAAAGTTCCATCCCAACCAATATTTTGATCAGAAGAGTAGAATACGACTTCACCAAACCTATTATAAATGGTAAAACTCATTCCTTCAATACCATAACCTTTTACATATAAGACATCATTATTACCGTCTCCGTTTGGAGTAAATGCAGTTGGAACACCTACGCCTTGAACAAAGTTGACAAGTACCATTACTGTATCCCAAGCAGTACAACCATTTTCATCAATGAAATTAACGGTATATGTTACACTTTCTCTAGGGCTAGCAGAAGTAATAGGACAATCTACACAATCTAAATGATTGTCTGGAGACCAGATATACGCACCAGAAGATGCTGTATTTGCAATTAACGGAGCAGATTGACCAATTTCAATTATGGTATCTTGCACGGCCTCAATTGTTGGATTATCATTTACAGTTATTGAGTTACTTATAGAAGAAGTGGCTCCCGTTGCATTTGTAACTGTCAACTGTATAGTGAATTCACCTAATGTATTAAAGCAAACATCTGGATTTTGTTCTGTGGATGTTCCTGGATCTACAGCGCCACCAAAATCCCATTCCCATGAGGCAACAGGCCCATCACTAATATCAGTAATTGTAATACAATCGCCAAGGCAAATATTATTGTCAAATTCAAAATTCGCAATTACAGGCTCACAGTCAATAACAACGATAGTAATAGTTGCGGTAGAAGAGCAACCTGCATCAGTAGTTCCTGTTACGGTGTAAGTTGTGGTTCCTAATTCTCCTGGAGTAAATGGAACTCCGTTGGTAATTAATGGTGACCATGAATAAGAATCTGCACCAGATCCAGTCAGTATTACAGATTCACCTAAGCAAACTTCCTCAGTTGTTGCAGAAGCGGTAACATCTGGAATTGGATTAACAATGTAAGAAACAGTTGCTGTATTTTCACAGCCCGTAGCACTGTTAGTTCCTATAACAGTTGCGTCAACAGTTCCTGCACCAACAGGAGTAAATGCAATTCCGTCTGTAACTCCTGGCACATCCCACACATATGTGTCAGCTCCACCTCCCGTTAATGTGACAGTTTCTCCTTCGCAAATTTCATCCGGAGCAACATCTGCAGTTACTGTTGGTATTTCATGAACGGTAACATCAATACTTGAAGTGTTTTCACATCCTGTAGCTCCAATAGTTCCAGTTACGGTATAAGTTACTGTGCCTGTTGTTACTGGTGTATAAGCAACTCCATCATCTACACCTACAACATCCCATACATAATCATCTGCTCCCTCACCGTTAAATGTAACGGATTCTCCTAAACACAATTCAATTTCGGTAGCGGTAGCAACAACTGGAGGTAGGTCATAAACAGTTACATCAACTGATGCCGTATTTTCACAACCTGTTGCAAAATTGGTTCCTGTTACTGTGTATGTAACTGTTCCTGTAGTAGCCGGTTCGTAAGGAACTCCATCAGTAACACCAACGACATCCCATACAAAATCATCTGCTCCTGCTCCTGTAAAAATCACAGATTCTCCAATACAAATTTCATCAAAATCTACGGAAGCTAGCACTGTTGGTAGTTCATGCAAAGTAACATCTACTGTTGCTGTATTTTGGCAACCCGTTATAGCATCAGTACCTGTTACTGTATAAGTTGTTGTACCAAGATCAATGGGAGTAAAAGAATCGCCATCTACTACACCCAAATCCCATACATAATCATCTGCTCCGGTTCCAGTAAAGACAACTTCTTCACCTTCGCAAATTTCATCAAAATCAACGTTAGCAACTACATCTGGTAAGTCAAAAACTTCTACATCTTGAGTAACTTCGCATCCTACAACTACGGCTAAATCATTTAAATATGTTAATAAATTTGCGCGGTAATTATTTCCTTGTGGAGCAGGGGTGTGCCAATTAGAAGTGGTCATTCCTCCAAACATAACTGTTCCACCTCCCCAAGGTTTTTCTGCTAGCACGACATCTGTCCCATTAATTAGAACATTGGTTAAATCAACTCCCGTAATTCTACCATGAGAATAATAAGGCCCTGTCATTGCTGTTGTAGTAGGTAGCATTGGACCAACAAAGGCAGGGTGTGCGGGGTCAACTCCAAATACATTGTTTTCGTAAGATGGATATATTAATGTTGTTCCTCCAAAACCAAAGTTGATATTGGTACCTTCATTTGGTGCGGCATTAATTAAAATACAACCTCCTTCATCAACCCATGATTCTATTAACCCTAAGTTGGTAATTAAAAATGTGTTTAGTTCATTGGCATGTGCATCACTACCTTCTAGAAAAACAAATGATGTAGTAGGAGAAAATACAGTAGCAGGATCTGCGTCTTCAAAAGATTCTTGTATCCATCCCATTGCTCCAAAGGCATCATCCATTGCTCCTTGATTTGAGGTGCTTCCCCATGGATTACCGATATTAGATTTAATGTAATATTTGTCTTCAGCTGCTGGAAGCGTATATGTAATGGTATGTACACCAACACCTGCAGCGGCAGGATCAAATGTTGCTCCTGTCATTCCTGGGCCACTAAATGTTCCTCCACCAGGCTCACCCGTTAAAAGATCAGGATCGTCTGAAATGCAATATGTAGGGTCAAGTCCAATGATTTCACATTGTGCAATACTTTGCTGGCTATAACTAAACGCGATTAGGATTATTAAAAATGCTTTGCATTTTAAATAAGCAAGTTTCATAGAAGGGATTTTAAAGTTGGTACACATTAATGACGAACTTAAGTTCGTTTGGTTGCTCAATATCAACGAACAAGATAGACTATTTTTATATTTTAAAGGTTGAAACTCCTGATTTTTTTGATAATACTCTCCCATGTTAGTAGACTAACTATGTTAATTGCTGCGAATTGGAGAAGTGTTTAACGGATCAATGTGGTGTTTCCTTTGAGCATTCCAGATTTTCCTGTTGACAGATTATAATGTAGTACCCATGTAAATACTCCTGGGTTTTCATCTCGATTTTTAAAGGTGCCATCCCAACCAATGTTTTGATCTGTGCTTTTAAATACCAATTCTCCGTATCTATTATAGATTGAAAAGTCTATTTTTTCAATACTGTAGCCTTTTACAAATAGAACATCATTACTTCCATCTCCATTGGGAGAAAAAGCAGTTGGTACACCAATACCTTCAACAAAGTTAACTAAGACCAGAACATCTCCTTCTGCTGAACAACCATTTTGGTCAATAAAGAGTAGGTGAAATGTTGTGCTATCTTCAGGTTGTGCAGTGGTAATTGGACATGCTGAGCAATAAACATCATTTTCTGGTGTCCAATAATAAACTCCGCTAGAAGTACTACTTCCAATTAAATTAGCTGTTCCACCAAGTTCTATAATCGTGTCTAGTTGCACTGTAAGATCAGGGAAATCATTCACTGTAATTGTATTACTAACTGAAGAAGTTGTTCCATTTAGATTCTCAACAGTTAATTGAATATTAAATTCACCAGGAGTGTTGAAGCAAACGAATGGATTTTGTTCAGTAGAAGTGGTTGGCTCAACAGCTCCACCAAAATCCCAATTCCAATTTACAATTGTTCCAAGGCTCACATCTGTTAATGTTATGCAGTCTCCAACGCAAATATTGTTGTCAAAAGTGAAATCAGCTAATACTTCTTCGCATTCTACAACTTCAATTTCAATACTTGCTGTAGAAGAGCACCCTTCAGCTGTTGTTCCGATAACTGTAAATGTAAAAGTACCAGCAGTAACTGGTTCAAAAGGAATACCATCTGTTGGTCCACCATCCCAAGTGTAAGTTAGTGCGCCGCCGCCAGTTAGTGTAACCATATCTCCTAAACAAATTTCAGTTGCAGAGGCCGTTGCAGTGACTGTTGGTAAATAATGTACGGTTAAGTCGATAGTTGCAGTATTTGTGCATCCACCAGTTCCTGTACCAATAACTGTGTAGGTAACTGTACCTGGAGCATCTGGAGTAAAAGCAGTTCCATCCGTTACGCCTAAGTCCCAACTGTATGTATCAGCACCGCCACCATTAAATGTAGCTGTTTCTCCCAAACAAATTTCCATAGGTGAAACGCTAGCTGTAACTGTAGGCAGGTCATGAACTGTAATGTCAACCGAGGCAGAGTCAATACATCCAGTAGCTCCAACGCTTCCTATTACGTTAAAGGTAAATGTTCCAGGAGCAGCAGGTGTAAATGGTATGCCATCCGTAACACCACCATCCCAAACATAAGTTTCTGCTCCGCCACCTGTGAAAGTAATTTCTTCTCCAATACAAATTTCATCTGGTGTTGCTGTTGCAATAACAATTGGATTATCATGAACAGTAACATCAACACTTGATGTATTTTGACAACTTGTTACGGCATCTGTTCCGGTTACAGTATAAGTTTCTGTTCCAGCTCCTGCGGGTGTATAAGCTAAGCCATCAATTACACCCCAATCCCAAATGTACGTATCAGCACCAGTTCCTATGAATATTACACTTTCTCCGATACATATCTCTGTTAAATCTACTGTTGCAATTACTGCTGGTAATGCATTTACAGTAACATCAACTGAAGCAGTGTTTTCGCATGTTGTAGCAGTATTGGTACCAGTTACGGTGTAAGTAACAGTTCCTGGAGCTGCAGGTGTAAACAGTACGCCATCAATAACTCCCATGTCCCAAGCATAAGAGTCGGCTCCACCTCCTGTAAAAGTAACAGATTCTCCCTCACAAATTTCATCATCATCAACAGAAGCTGTTACAATAGGAAGGTCATGGACTGTAATATCAATAGACGCCGTGTTTTCACAGCCTGATGCTCCAATACTACCTATTACATTATAGGTATATGTTCCTGCAGCTGCAGGTGTAAATGGGGTTCCGTCAATTATTCCGCCATCCCAGGTATAAGTATCTGCACCGCCGCCAGTAAATGTGATTGACTCACCAATACAAATTTCTGCTGGCGTAGCAGTTGCTGTAACATCTGGATTATCGTATACAGTAACGTCAATGGAGGCAGTGTTTTGACAACCTGTTCCAGCATTGGTTCCTATAACAGTATATGTAACCGTTCCTTCAGCTGCTGGAGTAAAAGGTGTACCATCAGTTACTCCCATGTCCCATGTATAAGTATCTGAACCACCTCCAGTGAAGGTAACAGATTCTCCTAAGCAAATTTCAGTAAAATCGGCTGTTGCAGTAACAATAGGTAATGGATTTACAGTTACGTCAACACTTGCTATATTTTCGCATGTTGTTGCAGCATTTGTTCCAGTGACAGTGTATGTTACTGTTCCTGGTCCCGCAGGTGTGAATGGTACACCGTCAGTAACTCCTAAATCCCAAACGTAAGTGTCTGCGCCGCCTCCAGTAAATGTTATTGATTCCCCTTCACAAATTTCGTCATCATCAACGGTTGCTGTAACCATTGGTAGGTCATGAACTGTTATGTCTACTGTTGCAATGTCTTGGCATCCAGAAGCTCCTATGCTTCCAGTTACTGTATAAGTGAATGTTCCTGGTGCCGCAGGTGTAAATGGTGTACCATCAGTAATGCCGCCGTCCCAAACATAGGTGTCAGCGCCACTTCCTGTGAAAGTAATGGATTCACCAATACATATTTCATCTGGGGTTGCAGTTGCAGTAACTACAGGGTTGTCAAAAACTTCGACATCAACTGTAGCTGTGTTTTCACAACTCGTTGTTGTATTAGTTCCTGTAACAGTATAGGTAGCAATTCCTACAGCTGCTGGTGTAAATGGAACACCGTCAATTACTCCTAAATCCCAAGTATAAGTATCGGCACCACCTCCAGTAAATATGACAGATTCATCCAGACAAATTTCTGGAAAATCAACAGATGCAGTTACTATTGGTAATGCATGCACAGTTACATCAACCGAAGCTGTGTTTTCGCAAGTAGTAGACATATTGGTTCCTGTAACAGTGTATGTCACTGTACCGGGGCCTGCAGGCGTAAATGGTACGCCATCTATCACTCCCATATCCCAAGTGTAAGAGTCTGCTCCACCTCCGGTGAATGTTACTGATTCACCTTCGCAAATTTCGTCATCATCAACAGTTGCAGTTACAACAGGTAAGTCATGGATTGTTACTTCAACAGTCTCAGTATCTTGACATCCCGTCGCTCCAATAGAGCCAGTTACTGTATATGTAAATGTTCCTGGAGTAACAGGCGTAAAAGGAGTTCCATCTGTTATACCTCCGTCCCAAGCGTATGAATCTGCTCCACCGCCAGTAAATGTTATTGATTCTCCTATACAAATTTCATCAGGAGTTGCAGTTGCGGTTACAACTGGGTTGTCGTGAACAGTGACGTCAACTGAGGCTGTATTAGAGCAACTTGTACCTGTATTGGTTCCTGTTACCGTATAGGTTACAGTTCCTGCAGCAGCTGGTGTAAACGGTACTCCGTTCGTTACTCCCATATCCCAGGTATAGGTATCGCCACCACCGCCTGTAAATGTCACGGATTCACCTAAGCAAATTTCAATGTCATCAACACTTGCTGTAATTGTTGGTAAAGGATGCATAGTTACATCTATACTAGCCGTATTTTGACACGTCGTAGTTGAATTAGTGCCAGTAACTGTGTATGTAATTGTTCCTGTACTAGCAGGAGTAAAAGGTACTCCGTCTGTCACTCCCAGATCCCATGTGTAAGTGTCTGCACCGCCGCCCGTTAAAGTTACTGTTTCACCATCACAAATTTCTATATCATCAGCTGTTGCTGTAACAGTTGGTAAAGCAAATACTTCTACATCTTGTGTAACTACGCATGCTTCTGTTGAGGCAAGTTCATCTAAATACACAAAAAGATTTGCTCTAAAGTTGTAAGCATTTGGAGCAGGGGAGTGCCAATTCGTTGTTGTCATCCCTCCACACATTACAGTTCCTGCACCCCACGATTTTTCACATAATACAACATCTCCTCCGTTTATTAGTACATTGGTATATCCCGTTCCAATAATCCGTGCGTGAGAATAATATGTTCCAGTCATTGTTGTACTTGTAGGTACTTCAGGTCCAATAAATGCTGGATGTGTTCCGTCTACAGCCGTAACAGTGTTTTCGTAGGATGGATAATCTAAAGTTGTTCCTCCAAATCCAAAATTAATATCACCACCTTCGTTTGGTGCTGAGTTTATTAAGATACTTCCGCCAGCAAAAACCCAGGCCTCTATTGCAGCAAGGTTTGTAATTAAGAATGTGTTTAATTCTGTAGCATGTCCATCACTTCCGTCTAAAAATACAAAGGATGTAGCTGGACTAAATATTGTTCCAGGAGATCCAAATTCAAAAGAACTTAATGTCCAATCCCCACCAAATGCGGTGTTCATGGCTGCGTCGTTTGTGGTACTTCCCCATGGATTACCACTATTTCTTTTTAAATAGTATCGGTCACCGCCATCTCCAGGGATGGTGTATGTAATTGTATGAACGCCAACTCCGGCAGCCGAGGGATCAAATGTGGCTCCTGTCATTCCTGGTCCTGAAAAAGTTCCTCCTCCAGGATCTCCAGTCAATAATACTGAGGCATCATCAATACAGTATTCGGGGTCAAGTCCTGTTATGGTACATTGCGAATTTGCGTGAATAGAAAATAGCGTAAGGCTTAACATTATGGCGCCTTGCAGCCAGTTAATTGCGTTGGTTCTCATACATAGGGTATTGTTAAACAAGCAAGCTTGTTTATTTTCATTGGTATCGCTAAAAGTATTAAAATATTTCGAATTTCATGATTTACAGATGATTACATTATTGAACTATGTGTGATTAAATGTTGTTGATTGAGAGTTTATTTATTTGATTTTCAGTATTTAACGTGTAGGGTTGTAAGGTCTGCAAATATTGTAGAATTAATTGATTACCAAGGTTGTCAGACTGGATATAGTGTTATTTTTTCGGGGTTAATCTAGCTAATCGTTATCTTTAGCGAATAATTCAACGAAAAATCATGAAAAAGATAATATCGACCGAAAAAGCACCTTCAGCAATTGGGCCTTATAGTCAGGCAGTTGTCGCAGGAAATCTTTTATTTACAAGTGGACAAATAGCTATTGATCCTAAAAATGGAGAACTTAATATGGCTACTTTAGAAATAGAAACAAATCAAGTCATGAATAATATGGCTGCGGTATTAGAAGAAGCTGGGGTCACATTTAACAATGTTGTTAAAACCTCTATTTTTCTTAAGAATATGGATGATTTTAATGAAGTAAATGAAATTTACGCCTCATTTTTTAATGGAGATTTTCCAGCAAGAGAAACAGTTCAAGTTGCTAAGCTTCCGAAGGATGTGAATGTAGAAATTTCAATGATTGCGCAACTCTAATTATTCGTTTTTTCCTTTACGGTAGAAAAGAAATATTCCAATAGAGAAATAAAGTGTTGAGACTGCAATTAAAATGAAATCAAAAATTGGAATTTCATTTAGAAGGTAAGCCCAACCTAGCATTACAATTGTTATAAATAGAGAAGCCACATTTCCAACCACATAAATTAGGAAACCGATTTTTCGCTTTCTCCATATTAAAATTAGACTTGCTAAAATGATGAGGTAGATGACAAGTTGCGTCATTGAATGCATTTTCATGCTAGTTACCGTATCGCGTAAATTGTAGTTTTCGATCCCTAAATCGTAAAAAGCACTTCGAATTATTCCAGATTGGTGAACGTTTCCAATTAATAACATAGAAATAAACGTCATTAATTGCCAAGCAAATAGGTATAACCAAACAATAGCTCCAGAAATAACAGATACTCTCGTTAATAAATTCGGTTTTTCCGAACCCATTACCAAGTGTCTAAAACGCTGAAATAACGTAGTCTTTACTATTTTTTCTAATGCCATACTATTTATTTGACTAGTGCTCTTTGCTTGACAAATCTAACAATCTTCCCAATTAAAGGCAATCCACGATTTAAAAATTCGCTTATTTAAGCTTGAAGGAATTTTTACTTTTTTGATTTTGTAAATTGGATAGACATCTCGATTTGTGTTTGGGCACATTATATCTAATGTTCTACCCGCTCTGTTTATTTTTAATGTCACTCCCATGTCGCCTATC
>CAKZON010000101.1 GCA_937136425.1 uncultured Crocinitomix sp. | reverse complement strand
CACAAGCGCTTTTGCGAAGATGAAACAGCATAATAATCTGCTTCTACAGCTTTATCAATCGTTTCAAATTTAGATTTAGTACCGCCTTCAATTAAGTTGACATGTTCTTCTAAAACAGTTTGTGCAAATAAATCTTTTAAAGCCAAACGAACATTGAAACTTTTATGATATTCTGAAATCAAACGCATGGCTTTGAGGCTATCGCCCCCGAGTTCAAAGAAATCATCTTTAAGTCCAATTTGATCTCGCTCTAGCAATTGAATCCATATTTCAGCCAATGTGATTTCAAGTTCTGTATTTGGAGCAGCATATTCTACTCCACTCGCTAACTCAATTCCCTTTATTTGCTTTAAGGCTTTCTTATCAACCTTACCATTTACAGTAACCGGAATTTTTTCTAATTGAATGTATTGCGCCGGCAACATATAATCCGGCATATTTTTCTGCAATTCATTTCGTAACCCAACAATGTTTTGATTGTCTGACATCACCAAGAATGCCACCAATTCTTTGCCCGCACGTTCCCCTTTAGTCAATACAACCGCATCCTCAATTCCAGCAATTTTCAATAGATTATGTTCAATCTCACCCAACTCAATTCGATAGCCGCGTATTTTCACCTGATGATCTTGTCTTCCTCTGAATTCTAAATTTCCATCTCCATAAAACCGAGCACGATCCCCTGTTTTATAAATACGTCCACCCTCAATAAAAGGACTTGGAATAAATTTACTGGCCGTTAATTCCACGGCATTTTTATATTCCTTCGCTAATACTTTTCCTCCGATATAAAGATCTCCCTCAACTCCTATTGGACAAGGATTCAAATTAGTATCTAAAACATAATAACAAGCATTCCAAATCGGTTTTCCATAAGGAATACTCAACCAGTTTGCATCAATTTCTCCAATTGGATAATGGTTTGACCAAATCACAGCTTCCGTTGCTCCTCCAAGTCCAATTACTTCAATATTGTTAAAACAAGATTTTAGTTCATCTGCAATGGGAAGTGGAATCCAATCTCCACTCATAAAGACTAACCTTAAGTTACCAACTCTCCCTGCAATACTCTGCTCCAAAATGGTTGGCATGATCTGACTCAATGCTCCAGGTGCAGAATCCCAAAAAGTAATTTCCTCATCATAAATAATATCAACTAGTTTGTCAATATTCTTTATTTCTTCATGACTTGCAACTCTTAAAGTCCCCCCGGCATGTATTGTCCCAAAAATGTCATAAACAGATAAATCAAAACTAATGCTGGCAACCATCAACAATTTATCTGCTGCAGAAACTTGATACGTATCATTCACCCATTCTACCAAATTGATAACCGGCTTATGCTCGACAACAACCCCTTTAGGAACTCCTGTTGAACCAGAAGTAAATATAATGTAAGCCTCATCCATTGAATCAATTGGCACATTCAGGTTTACATTCGTGTTTTCCTTAACCTGAGCAGATGATATAATATTCTCAGGATAATTTTCATTCTCACTTGTATCCCCCAAACAAATTATCTTCCGAAGTCCATTTAATCCATCAACAGTTTTCAAAGTCTCCTCTAAATGTTCAACATCCGTTATAATAACAGGAGTACTTAAGTCGTCTAAAATTTTGGTCTTTCGATTTTGTGGAACAGACGGTTCAAACGGCACGTAAACCGCTCCCGATTTGAGAATACCAATAGTGGCAGCAATTAGCTCTGTTGAACGCGACATGTGTAAACCAATATAATCTCCAGGTTTAACACCATGTTTCAATAATTCTACACCAATTTGATTAGCATAGGCATTTAAACCTTTATAATCCAGTGATTTTTCATGATCAATAACAGCAACACTATCAGGAGATTTTTTTACGCGATCTTCTAAAAGATCGACCAATGTTTTCTCTGAAGAATAGTTATGCTTTGTATCATTAAAACCAAAAACTAACTGCTCACGCTCTGGAGATAATAGATAATCTAATTTCGCAATTGAAACCTCTGGAGTGTCTAATGCATTTTTAATAATTGATTTAAAATGACCAATGAATTGAGTGATCAATTCCTTTTCATAAACATCTGTGTTAAACTTAACAATGAAACGAATGTAGTCTCCAACCTCCTCAAAAACGAAGTTTAAATCAAATTTATCTAACCCTGTACCAAGGTCTCGAATGTTCTCAACCTGTTCTGCACTTAACTCCATTGCAGACTCATTCTCTGTCATATTTTGCAATACAACCATGGCGTCAAAAACAGGATTTCTCCCAGTATCTCGCTTCAATCGCAACTCTTCTACCAATTGATCAAAAGGATAGTATTGATGTTCGAAAGCAGTTAATGTGGCTTGTTTTACGTGGTTGAATACCTCATTGAAATTATCTTCAAAATTTAGATTGTTACGTAATGCTAATACATTGATATAGCAACCAATTTGATCTACCAAATCATTATGCTCTCGACCAGCAACAGGTGTACCTAAAATGAAATCAGTTTCTCCAGTATATTTATTAAAGAGAACATTTAGTGAGGTCATTAATCCCATAAAAAGAGAACCTCCGTTGGCTTGACAATAACTCTTTAGTCTTGCTGTATCTGATTTTGAAATGTACGTTTCTAAGGTACGCCCATTATGTGTTTTTAATAATGGTCTTTTTAAATTAGATGGTAAATTCAATACTGGTAGTTCCCCTGAAAGTAACTCCTTCCAATAATCTGAATGTTGCTGATACGAATCTAATTGGAGCTGACTCAATTGCCATGCGGCAAAATCTTTATACTGAATATTTAAAGGCGCCAAATTTGGTTCCGAACCAAGAGCAATTGCTTGATAACATTCCATCATATCCTTATTCAGGACATTCATAGACCAACCATCACTTATAATGTGATGCATGTTATAATAAATCACTGTTTCCTGTGGTAATTGGAACAATATTACTCGAAATAGCGGCCCATTTTCTAAGTCAAAAAATTTATTAAAATCTTCTTCAACTGTTGCTTTAAGAATATCATTAGGATTACTTTCATTTGAAAGATCTATGAAACTTGGTGAAAATTCGAATGAATTTGACGCAATAACATATTGTTTGATTTCTCCACTATCGTTACGCTTAAAAACAGTTCTAAGAATTTCATGTCTATCGATAATTGCTTCAATTGCCTTTGTCAGAAAATTAAAGTTATACTCACCTGCCAGCCGAATGGTTGAAGGCAAGTTATAGGCGGCACTTGCTTCGTCAAATTGGCTAAGCACCCATAATCTTCTTTGAGCGGAAGACAATAAATATCCATCCGCTGTTGGTAGAACAGGAATACTTTCTTGAAGCATCTTCTCCTCTTCTCCTTGCTGATTATCGGATAGATAATCAATTAAATCTTGTTTATTTTCACGAATTAACTGAATAAGGTCTTCGGGTAATGACTCGTTATCCGTGTATAATTTTAGCTGTCCTTCAACAACATCTAAAATAATTCCCGCTTCACTAATTTTATTTAAAAGCGTAATCATATACTTATTTCTTTTAATTCTTTTTTATTCTCTTTTCCTGCTTTTTGTTTTTTCAAAAAGTCTATTTGAATGGCTGTTTCTCGAATTGTTGGGTTCAAGAAAATATTTTTGATATTGATTTGTACCCCCATTTCAATGTTAATGGCCGATAAAATTCTTGTTGCTGTTAAACTATGTCCTCCTAAATCGAAAAAATTGTCATTTACACCAATCTTTTCCTTTTTCAAGACAGTTTTCCATAAGGTAACTAGGTCTTCTTCTATCTTATTTTCCGGAGCAACATATTCAGCTTGATTGCTTAACTCTTGACCAATAGTTGGATCCAAGGCTTTTTTGTCCACTTTACCATTGGATGTCATTGGAAACTGATTGATTACAATAAAACGAGATGGAATCATATAATCAGGAAGTTGCAATGCTAATTCAGCACGGAACGTTCCCATGATCAATTCATCATTAAGCGTTAAATAAGCAACCAATTCATGCTCTCCCAAAGTCAATTCACTCACTAAAACTACAGCCTTTTCAACCTGTGCATTTTGCATCAATGCCGTCTCAACTTCACCTAATTCAATTCTGAATCCTCTAATTTTTACTTGGTCATCATTTCTTCCCAGGTAATCAATTGAACCGTCTGTTCTCCACTTGCCAATGTCTCCACTCTTATAAACCAGTTGATCCGGTTTAAACGGATTTTGCACAAAGCGTTCTTTTGTTTGTTCCTCTAGTCCAACATAACCTAACGCCAGATTATCTCCACCAATATACATTTCTCCTTTTACACCAACTGGAACAGGGTTTAATTCTTCATTAAGAATATAAATACTCGTATTTGGCAAAACCTTGCCAATTGGAGAGCGTTTTTCAATATTATTTTCATCACTACTCATCCAGTGTCCAGTTACTACATGGGTTTCGGATGGCCCATAATGATTATGCAACTCTACTAAAGGATTATTATTCAAAAAATCCTCTATTTCATCTGTAATCATTAGTTGCTCACCTGTAGAAATAATGCTTTTTAGTGAATGACTGCTAAAACGCGTTGCATCATACTGCGCAAAGAAATTGAGCACTGCAGCGTAAGGCAATGAAAGCACCTCTATTTTTTCTTTTAATATAAGGCTCTCCAGTGCTCTAAAATCTTTCCTTATTTCTGCTGGAGTTAAACAAATTGAACCACCACCGCTAAATGCAAATAAGATATCATGCAAACTTGAATCAAAACTAAATGAAGAGTATTGCAAATGTTTACGTCCACTGCCAATATGCGAGCCATTTAAATCCCATTGAATAAGATTAGACAACATTAAATGCGTTTGCATTACTCCTTTTGGATTTCCTGTAGAGCCACTCGTATAAATCACGAAAGACTCTGAATCCAATTCGATATCGACATTCGGGTTATCCTTCAAATAAACCACTTCATTTTCCTGATCGACAAATAATGTTTCAGGAATTTTTACTGTAGGAATTTCTTCCAATCCTTTTTGAGTAATCAAAAGATCAACACCTGCATCATTTAAAATAAAATCAATTCGAGATACTGGATATTGATAATCTACAGGAACATAAGAAGCCCCCGTTTTTAGAATAGCCATCATCACAACAACACTATACTCAGAACGATCGAGCATAACCGCTACACGCCCTCCATTTTTGATGTTGTATTTCGTAATTAATTGATTGGCAATTTCATTAGACCAATTATTAATTTCCTCATAGCTCCAAGATTTATCTCTAAAATAAAGTGCCAATGCATCTGGTGTTTTATTGGCTTGATTTTCTACCATGTCAACTACTGACAGTGACTTGAATTCATTTTCAACCGAATTAAAATCAGAAATAACCCGGGTAGTTTCTGATGCTGACAAATAATTTAATTTCTCCAGTTTTTCATTTGGATTTTCAAGCATTAAATCCAACAAAGATTTATAATGTTGAATAAAGCTTTCCATAAATTCTTGATCGAAAATATCCGAATTATACTCCAAGAAAAACGCCATTGAATCAGCATTTTCTTCAAAGCTCAATAACAAATCAAACTTCCCCGTTTTTTGACCATAATCTACAATACCATCTTCTTCATTCCCCATTTCAAAAGATCGATTCTCACCAATATTTTGCATGACCAGCATTACATCAAACACCGCACTTCTAGAAGTATTTCGCTTAAGTTCTAATTCATCCACCAATTTATCAAATGGATAATCCTGATTCTCATAAGCCAATAATACATTTTCCTTCACTCTTTTGAAAATTGCCTCAAACGAATCATTCTTTGCTACACTATTCTTTAATACCAGTGTATTTACATAAAAACCAATTTGATCTTCCAGTTCCGAATGATTTCTACCTGCCACTGGAGCCCCAACAATAAATTCATCATTAGAAGTGTATAACCTAAACAAGGCATTTAAAGCAGACAAGAGCGTTATAAAAGTTGTACCATTCTCTTGTTGTGCATATTGTTTCATTTTACTTGTTAACTCAGGAGATAAATTAGTTCCCAAAGTTCGTCCGTTAAATGTTTTCAATTGTGGCCTTTTCTTAGCAAAAGGTAAATCCAAAACTGGTAAAGTGCCTTTCAATAGCTCTAACCAATACGCTTTTTGACTTTTCAGTTCTTCTGTTTCTAACCTGTCTAATTGCCATTGCGTATAGTCTTTATATTGAATTTGCAACGGTTTTATTTCAGGATTAACGCCACTTTGATACGCCTCAAAATATTGAGAAACATCTTTAGCTACAACCTCCATTGACCAACCATCACTAATGATATGATGCATATTATAATAAAGCGTAACTCCATTATCATCAGACAACAAAATTGCTACACGAACCAATGGGCCATTTTTTAAATCAAAAGGTTTCAAACCATCTGCTATGATGAAATCATTCACCTCCTTCACCGCATTGTCCGATTCTCTAAAATCAACTACCTCTACATTAAAACCTAAGTCTTTAATTGAATGGATCTTTTGGCGCAAGTCGCCATTTTTATTTTCATAAAATGTTGTTCTTAATGCCTCATGACGGTTAACAACATCATAAATAGACTGTACAAGATTTTCTGTAATATTAGCGCCTTCAAGATAAAGACTAAAAGGCATATTATATGCCACGCTTCCTTCTTCAAATTGGCTTAATACCCAAAGGCGTCTTTGTGCATCTGATATTGCATAATCATCTTGAACAGCAACTGGATTGATTTGAGCAAACGTAACTGTAGCAGCTCCTTCGATCAACCCAACATGTCCACTCGCCAACGTATTTTCGAACAAACTTTTTAAGCTTAAACGAACATTAAATTCTTGATGATAAAGCGCAATTAAACGCATAGCTTTTAAACTATGACCGCCCAATTCAAAGAAATCATCTTGCATTCCAATTTTGTCCGTCAAAAGAACCTTTTCCCAAAGTTCAATCACCCTCTTTTCTGTTTCACTTACAGGTTCAACATATTGTTTTTCTGAAGTGTTTAAAGAAGGTTGAGGAAGTTCCTTTCTATTTACTTTTCCATTTTTATTTAATGGCAATTCTGCCATGAATGTATAATAAGTTGGAATCATATAGGCAGGAAGAACAGTCAACAATCTTGTCCGAAATTCTACTCCCTCGATTTCAATTCCAGTCCAATAAACGGCAATTTCTTTTTCCCCTTTTCCGAAATCATTAACAACTACAACTGCATTTACCACCTCTTCGTATTCGTGAATTGCATATTCAATCTCCTCCGGATCAATTCTATACCCTCTTATCTTAACTTGGTCATCTTTTCTTCCTAAAAATGCAACTGTACCATCAGGCAAACATTTTCCTAAGTCGCCACTTCGGTAAATTCGTTTGCTCGCATTTAATGGATGTTTTGTGAATTTCAAATTTGTCAGCTCCAAGTCATTTACATAACCTTGCGCTACACCATCACCACCTAAACAAATTTCTCCTGCTACTCCGACGGGAGTCAACCTATCATGCGCATCCAAAATACAAACCGAACGATTCGCTAAAGGTTGCCCTAGCGGAATACTCTCTAATTCTTTATCAATTGAATATGTCAATGAGAAAGTTGTATTCTCCGTTGGCCCATATCCATTGATGATTTCTAAATGAGGATATGTATTTTTCAACTGACTAATATGAGTAGGAGACAGTTTATCTCCACCTGCAACAATTGTTTTTAACGAAGCAAAAAGATCTAAATCAAGGTCAACTAATTGATTTAGCCACCCAGATGTAAACCACATGATGTCAACCTTATTTTCAACAATTGCCTCTTTTAACAATACATGATCTGCCAATACTTTTTGCTCTGAAAGAACTAATGTTCCTCCGTTCAATAGCATTCCCCAATACTCAAATGTTGTTGCATCAAAAGCAAAAGAACCCGTAGCCATTAAAACACGGTTTGAATTGAGTTCTACAAAACCTCCTCCTTTTGCAAGGCTTGTAATATTTTGATGCGTTACTTTAACACCTTTTGGCTTACCAGTAGAACCAGACGTATACATGATATAAGCCAAATGATTTTCAGAATTAAAATCTAAAGTTGCTATATCCTCTTGTTTTTCTTTTAGGTTTTCTAAAACCTGTAGTTGCTCATTACCTATTAAGATTTGGCAATTACAATCCTCTAAAATAAATCGTTTCCTTTCTTCTGGAGTATCTTCATTAATTGGAACGAAAACTGCCCCTAACTTCAAAACTGCTAATTGCAATGCTATTCTCTTTTCAGAAATTGGTAATTGAATTCCAATAGGTTGATTTGAAATTACATTCCACTCTGTTTTAAGTCCAGCAGCATATTCATTCACCATTTGCTGTAATTGAGCATAGCTTAACCTATTCTTATCATAAACAATTGCTGTTTGCTCAGGGGTTTCTCTCACTTGCTTCTCAAAAACTGCTATTACTGATGCTGATTTATCATAAACTAATTCAACACCTGTAAAATCATTCAATAGTTTTTCTGTTTGCGAAGTTGTAAGAATTTCAAGATTTTTTAATGCCTCATTTTCATTGCTTAACATGCCTTGCAAAGCAGTTTCGAAATGAACTAAGAACTGTTTCATCATGTACTCCTCATAACAGTCCGTATTATAGGTTATAGAAAGTTCTAAACCATTAGCATATCTCGTAAAAATGAGGTTAATATCAAATTTTCCAATTCCAGTACCTTGATTATAAACTACTCCATAATTTGTATCTGGAGGAATAGTACCATCTTGCTCTTGGTAGGTCACCATGATGTCAAAAACTGGATTTCTGGAAGTATCTCTTTGAATATTCAAGTCATCCACCAATCTGTCGAAGGCATAATTTTGATGCTGAAAACTTTCAATTGCATTTTTCTTCACCATTTCAAATAGTGATTTCCAAGAATCTTTTTCTGAAAATTTATTGCGCTGAATTATTGTATTGACATAGAAACCTATTTGATTTTCCAATGCAGGATGTTCTCTACCTTCAACTGCATGACCTAATATTATATCTGTTTGTCCTGTATAATTAAAAAGCAAAGCATTTGTTGCTGCTAACAGTCCCATAAAACGCGTACCTTCATTCACTTTCACAAAAGAATCTAGCTCTACAGATAAAGTATCATTCAAATAAATTGCTAAAGACTTTGCGGCATAAGATTTTACCGAAGGACGCTTCTTTGACGTTGGAAACTCAACTATTGGTAGTTCTCCAGCCAGTTTTTCCATCCAGAATTCTTTATCCTCCAAATGATTTTCGTCTTCGACCATTGACAATTGCCAATTTGCGTAATCTTTATATTGAATCTTTAACGGCTGAAGCGACACATTTTCATTGAATTTTATTGCCTTATAATAGGCATTAACGTCCGCCTGTAATACCTCCATTGATTTACCATCTGCAATAATATGATGCAAATTAAAATAAAGCATAGATCGGTTCTCCCCAAGATTAAAAATCACTGCTCGAATCAAAGGTCCATTGGATAAATCAAACGGTATAAAACGATCTTCTTGAATATACTGCAAGGCTTTTTCACTTGCGTTAGTATCATTAGAATAATCCTTTTCTTCCACCTGAAAATTGAATTCATTCAATGACAAAACCTTTTGATAAACTTGTCCTTCTTCTGCCTCAATAAAAACTGTTCTTAGAATTTCATGCCTTTCAATTACTTTATGAATTGCTTGAATAAAATTCGAAACCTCAATTTCAGATTCTAACTCTAGTTGAAATGGCATATTATATGCAGTATGTGCTTCTTCAAATTGCGCTAAAACCCATAATCTACGTTGTGCATCAGAAATCGAGTAATACGATTTTTCTTCTATTGGAATTAAACCATCCTTTTCTATTTTTTTTCCATTTTCAATCAATGAAACATGCTTCTCTGGAGTTGTTTTTTGAAACAAATCTTTTAACTCACATTTTACCCCCATTTCACTATGGTACTGTTGAATTAATCGAATCAACTTGAGACTATTTCCTCCCAGAGCAAAAAAGTCATCCGTCATTCCTACTGTAGAAACACCCAAAACATTAGCCCATAATTCACAAATCAGAATTTCTTGTGCTGTAATTGGTTCAACTTGTTTTATTTCTTGACTTAAAGCTGCTTTTGCTTTTTTGTTAAGCACCTTTCTATCTATTTTTCCATTCACTGTAGCAGGCATTTCTGCTAATGCAATCCAAGTTGATGGAATCATATAATGCGGAAGCTCTTTACTTAACTGGCTTTTAATAGTCTCTGTGTCAATTTGATTTTCGCATACAACAAAAGCGGTTAAACCATTTCGATCTTCCGTTGGTACAATGGCTGCACTTAAAATTTGATCATAATTGTTTAAAACAGATTCAATTTCCCCCAACTCCACACGATACCCACGAATCTTTAATTGTTCATCATTTCTACCTATAAAATCAATTGAACCATCTTGTAACCACCTAGCTTTATCACCCGTTTTGAATAAAGATTGATCCGAATAACTTGCAATTTTAACAAAGACTTCTTCATTTAAATCACTACGATTCAAATAACCTTTTGACACACCTTTTCCACCAATATATATTTCTCCAACAACGCCAATTGGACATAAGTTTTGATTTTCATCCAAAATGTAAATAGTCCTATTAGCAATTGGTTTTCCAATTCTGATAGGGCTATTTTTTTCTATTTCAAAATAGGTTGCACAAACAGTAGATTCACTTGGACCATAAGAATTATAAATTTGATAACTATCTACTAATTGATCAACTTGTCCTTGTTCTAGTTTGTCACCTCCGCTTATCATTAATCTAAGGCTTTCAGAAGTGATTCCTATCGTATTTAGTTCTCCTAAAACCAATGGCGTTGTGCTCAAAATAGTTGCTTTTTCTTCAGAAATTAAGGATTGAATTTCGTTAATATCTGCACCTCCATTTTTTGCAACCAATACAGTTGCTCCAGTTATCAAAGCTGGAAATATTTCTTCAATATGTGTATCAAACCCTAAACCTGCTTGTTGAATAATTCGATCTTGTTTATTCAGTTCGAAATATTCAGAAAAAGTAATTGCATAATCAAGCAGTGCTTTACGTGAAATTGTAACTCCTTTAGGTTTACCTGTAGAACCTGAGGTGTAAATGATATAAGCAAGCTCATTAACTGTATCATTCTTTATAATAGAAGATAACTCTTGCTTATTCTGTGAATAATCTAAATAAAATGAATCATTAATTTCAAATAAGGCTTTTGCATCTTCCATCATCAGACGCTTTCTTTGTTCAGGATAAGAAGGGTCGATTGGTAAGTAAATTGCCCCTAATTTTAAAACAGCAAGAATAGAAACAATCATTTTCTCTGATCGTTCCATATTGATTGCAATAACAGTTCCCTCTTCAATATTGAATTTGAATTGAACAAAGTTTGCCAAGCGGTTAATTTCTTCTCCTAATTCCTTGTATGAAATTTCTGCTGTACCGCAGCTTAATGCAATTTGATTAGAATTACTTTCTATTGATTGTTCTAATAAAGTAACAATATCTGCATCCGCAATTCTCTCAACAACTTCCCCCGTGCCTAATTCGAGTACTTGCCTCTTTTCTTCGCTTGACAATAATTCAGATTCAGCTATAGATTTTCCCGGATTTTGGAGAATATTTTCGACTAGGTATAAATAATGTTGTAAAAATGAATTGATTAATTCACTATCATAAATATCTCGGTTGAAATTGATTTGAACTGCTAAATGTCCTCCAATTTCTTCAAAGTTGAAATCTAAATCGAACTTACTAATTACCTGTCCATAATCTATAATTTTCCCAATTTGTGAAGGAGCAACCTGAATATCACTTCCGTCTTCAGTATTTTGCAACGCAACCATTACATTAAACAAAGGATTCCCTGACATATCTCTTTCAATGTCTAATTCCTCCACAAGCCTATCAAACGGATAAACTTGATGCTCAAAAGCGGTAAGCGTACTATTTTTAATTTGCTCAAATAATTCAGAAAAGCTTGAATTTGGGTCCAGCTCATTATTCAATACAATTGTATTTACATAAAAACCTATTTGCTCATTCAAATCACTATGTTCTCTGCCTGCAACTGGAGTTCCAACTGATAAATTTGTTTGATTAGTATAGCGATAACAAAGTGCTTTTACTGTAGCAACAATTCCCATAAAAAGGCTACCTCCATTGGTATTGGAAAAATCTAAAAGCTTTTGAGAAATATCTTTAGGTAAGACAGTTCCTATTCGTTGCCCAGAAAATGTTTGAATTGGAGGTCTAACTTTTGAGCTAGGTAATGCTATAAACGGATTAGCATTTTTCAATCTATTCGCCCAATATGTGCGGTGCTCATCAAAACCTCCATTAACTAATTGATTCAGTTGCCATGCTGAGTAATCTTTATACTGAATGCTTAAGTTTTCTAAACTAGGAGTTACTTCATCTTTATAGGCATTGTAAAAGGTCATTACATCCTCTCGTACCACTTTCATTGACCAGGCGTCACTAATAATATGATGAAGGTTATAATAAAGAACCGTTCGTTCATTTGCTATTTTTATCAATGCAATGCGAATCAAAGGTCCAGTAGTTAAATCAAATCCTTTCCGGGCATCAGCCTTTATATATTCTTGCGCCAATGTTTCAGCATTATTCATTGCCGAATAATCTTCTTCGACTATTTTAAAGCCTATTTCCTCTCTACTTTTAATCCACTGTCTTGGTTCACCACTTTGGTTTGTATCAATTATCGTTCTTAATATCTCATGACGATCAACAACTGCATTAATTGATTTTTTAAGTGCTATGAGATCGTAACTTTCATCAAGTCCCATTTGAAAAGCCATATTATATGCGCTACTTCCTTGCTCAAATTGGCTCAGTACCCAAAGTCTTCTTTGTGCATCTGAAATGGCATAACTTTCTGCTGCTGCAATTGGTTCAATGGAATTAAACCCTGTACTTGAAGTTGTATCTAATAAAGCCACATGAGCAGACAAAACAGTTGAAACAAATAAATCTTTTAAACTCAATCGAATTCCTAACTCTTTGTGGTATTCATTTACTAAACGCATGGCTTTTAAACT
>CAKZON010000100.1 GCA_937136425.1 uncultured Crocinitomix sp. | reverse complement strand
GTCATTTAAATAAATTTTGGCATATGACGAACGTGGAGCAGCAACGCCAGCATCTCGCATAAATTTGTACGCCAAGGCATCACGCATAATTGTTGGATCGCTAAAACCATTTTGCAAGTTTATTTTTTTTAAGCCGTCATATTTTTTTCCCGACACATACTCATTAAAATCAATTTTAAGCGGTTCTTTTAACCCCTCTGATCCCCAATTAGAAAAATATCCTTTTTCTCGAACTCCAACAGAATCTACAACCGTCCCATCAATTGAGACACTTGCCATCATGTATTGCTTATCCGCACCAAACTCCAAATATTGCTCGTAATAATATTCTAACGAATCCCAGTAGTTCTCTTGCTCAAAAGTGATTCGAATCTCATGTACATATGATTCATCAAACATCTCAAGTCCGTTTACTTGACTATAGCCTGAGTTTATACTGAATAAAATTAATGTTAGAATAATGTGTCTCATATTTATTTTTTAAATAAGCAGTAATAAATTTAGTTCATTCTTTAGCAAAACTCACATCAACCAAATTTAACATTTAATTAATAATTTATTAATCTAAAGTACTGACTTGTAGCCGTTATATTTTCACTGGTTTCGATTCTGTATTAAACCGACTATTATACCTTACAAAATGAATGTAACTTGCCCCTATTACCAATGTTAATTCTTCGTTAACATATTTACCTATTATTGGATTCTTTTATGAGAGTGATTAAAATCAATAACGACAATTTAAAATAAGATTTTATGCCACAATCAACAGGCAATAATTATATTTGAGAGAGAACCAAAAAAACGAATAACAATATGAAATTATACCCAATTGAAACCGGCAATTTTAAACTAGACGGAGGTGCTATGTTTGGTGTAGTTCCCAAGTCAATATGGCAACGAACCAATCCCGCAGACTCTAACAATATGTGTCCTTGGAGTATGCGTTGCTTACTCATTGAAGATGGTGATCGATTAATGTTGGTTGATACAGGAATGGGGGATAAACAATCCGAGAAATTTTTCAGCTATTATTATTTGTTTGGTGACAATACACTTCAAAAAAGTATTGAAGCACTTGGGTTCTCATTGGATGATATTACTGATGTTATTTTAACCCATTTACATTTTGATCATTGTGGCGGAGCAATAGCTCACAATGGCAGCAATGGTTATCGCCCAGTTTTTAAAAATGCTACATACTGGAGTAGCGAACGCCATTGGAAATGGGCAACAGAGCCTAATAGAAGAGAGCGTGCATCCTTTTTAAAGGAAAACATTATGCCGATTGAAGAAAGTGGTCAATTGAAGTTTATTAACCGCACAGGTAATTTAACGGAAAATGCTTTCCCCAATATTGACTTCTTATTTGTGGACGGACACACTGACAGTCAAATGTTGCCAATGATAAATTATAAAGGACATAAATTAGTTTTTATGGCTGACCTATTGCCAAGTGTTGGACACATTCCACTACCTTATGTTATGGGATATGACACGCGTCCACTAATTACTTTAGAAGAAAAAGGTGATTTTTTAGCTACAGCTGCCACAGAAAACTACATTCTATTTTTAGAACACGACCACGCGAATGAATGTTGTACATTGCAACACACAGAAAAAGGAGTAAGATTAAAAGACACTTTTTCTTTAAAAGAAATTGGCTAAATCAAACCTAAACCCTAAACTTTCGGATGAATTCATTATTTTGTAATCTTTTTGATACAAAACGTTAGTTAAGCAAACAAAATCGCCATGAATAAATATTTGATTGAGATTCTCAAAATTCAAAGTTCAGTAATTCTTCCAGGTTTAGGAGCATTAATGGTACCTAGCCAAAAATCTGGAAAAATCGTTTTTAACCAACACCTTAAATTTAATGACGGCAGTTTAGCACGTTTTATAGCTGAAAAAGAAGGTGTTGACGAGCAAGAATCTCAAAATAAGGTAGCTAAATTTGTTCGTGAAATTGAAGCAGAAATAGGAAAAGGAAATTCTTACGACATGTTTGAATTTGGTAAGTTCTATAAGAATAAAGACGGTGAAGTAGATTTTGAAATGTTCAAAGCAGATGATGATACTGCTTCTAATGAAGCTAAATCAGAAACTAAGCCTGAAAAAACTGTAACGCCTCCAGTTACTCCAAAAATTGAAACTCCTGAACCTAAAGAAAAAAAGGAAGAATCAAAAAAAGAGACGAAGAAAACGGCTACCAAAAAAGCCCCAAAAAAGCCAAAGGAAAAGACAACCAAAGACACTGAGGAATCTAAACAGTCTAAAAACAAATTCATACCTCCTGTTGTAGAAGAGGTTAAAGAAGATTTAACAAAAAAAATTAAGGAAGCAGAAGAGAAAGTAACTGAGAAAGCCGAATCAGTAAAAGAAAAAGTTGAGGAAAAAGTAAAAGCAGTTAAAAAAGATGCTGCGAAAGTTGTTACTGAGGTAAAAGAAAAAGCAGAGGAGAAGATTGACACGATTAAGGAAAAGGTTGAAGAGAAAGTTGAAGAAGTAAAAGAAAAAATTAGCGATAAGAGCGATAAAAAAGCTGTTACACCAGCTGTAGATGCAGACAAAGAAAAACCTGAAGATAAACAGCGCAAAAACACCTTTATTCCGCCCACTGATTCAGATAAAAAAGAGGAAGAAAGCAACTCAAAAAAGGCCGCGATTATTACTGGATCGGCTGCCGCAGCAACAACTGCTGCCACTAGCAAAGAAAGTAAGACGGTTATTGAAAAAACAAAAGAAACTACAGTTGTTAAAGAAACGGTAGTTAAAGAAGAGAAAAAACGCAAAAAATGGCCTTTGATAATTTTGTTGTTACTACTGATTGGATTAGCTGTTGCTGGATATTTCTTTAAAGATAAGATCATGTCATTTTTTAATGATGGAGATGCTGTAACGGCTGACACAACTGCGGTCAACGATTCAACTCACGACAATTCAACCATATTACCAACGGAATTTGATGACACTTTGTCAAACGAAAATGATACCAATGAATGGGTAGATTCTACCACAATGGAATCTGACAGTGCTGACAATGCTATTGAAGATGCAGTTGACACAACAGAAGAACCTGTTGAAGACCCTGTAGAGGATGTTGCTCCAGTTGTTTCAGGAACAAATAATGGAAGTTACCACCTCATTGGTAATTCATTTGGAGAAGAAGCCAATGCAGAGCGTTATGCTCAAAAAATGCAAGAAAAAGGCTATCCAGCAAAAGTATTAGGTCGATTTGACGGCCTATATATGGTTTCATTAAAATCTTATGACAGCAGAGAGGCAGCTTCGCAAGGACGAAGTAGTGTTGTTGCAGACGCAGGTAGTGCATGGATTTTTAAATATGCAAAATAAGCTTTCTAATTTAGATTGAATATGAATAAAAAAAGGGGCTTTTCGCCCCTTTTTTTATGCCCTAACATTTCATTTGCAAGAAGTTAACATCATCCTGACAAAAACATGACAAATATCATGATTGAGGTTGCTTGATATCACCAAACTATGTAGCAAACAGGGATACATTTGTACCGTAATTTTATTGTAAAACCAATACGAAATGCAAATAATCGTTATCCTAATCGCCATAAGTATCAGTCTTGCACTGTTCTTTTTGTTTTCCTTTTTATGGGCAACAAGATCAGGGCAATACGAAGACACATACGGTCCAGCCTACCGTGTCTTATTTGATGACGAAGAAGATAAAAAATCAAAAATCAATCAAAAACAAGCAGAATGCAAGTAGAAAAATTCAGTTATGACAATAGGATTGTCCGACTATTTTTAATCGCCACCATTACATGGGGCGTTATTGGAATGCTGGTGGGACTGTTCGCTTCGCTAGAGCTAATCTGGCCAGAACTTAACATTACCAGTTGGTTGTCCTTCGGACGAGTTAGACCATTACACACAAACGCCGTTATTTTTGCTTTTGTCGGTAATGGTATTTTTGCTGGGGTTTATTACTCACTCCAACGGCTTTTAAAAGCCCGAATGTATTCTGACCTTTTAAGTCGAATTAATTTTTGGGGTTGGCAATTAATTATTATTGCTGCAGTCATTACTCTACCTATGGGTTATACTGCAGGAAAAGAGTATGCCGAGCTAGAATGGCCAATTGATATTGCTATCACTTTAATGTGGGTAGTTTGGGGTATTAACATGTTTGGAACGATCTTAAAAAGACGTGTAAAACACATGTATGTTGCTATTTGGTTTTACATTGCAACATTCGTTACAGTAGCCGTTCTTCACTTGGTTAACTCTGTAGAACTTCCTGTAACTTTCATGAAAAGTTATAGTTGGTATGCAGGTGTTCAAGATGCATTAGTACAATGGTGGTATGGACACAATGCTGTGGCCTTCTTCTTAACAACACCCTATTTAGGATTAATGTATTACTTTGTTCCTAAAGCGGCCAACAGACCAGTATATTCATACAGATTATCTATCATTCACTTTTGGTCTTTGATATTCATTTATATCTGGGCAGGACCTCACCACTTATTATACTCTTCATTACCAGATTGGGCACAATCTTTAGGTATTGTATTCTCAATTATGCTCCTATTCCCATCTTGGGGAGGTATGCTTAATGGACTATTAACACTAAGAGGTGTTTGGGACAAAGTAAGAGATGATGCCGTTCTTAAATTCATGGTTGTAGCTATTACTTGTTATGGTATGGCAACCTTTGAAGGACCAATGTTATCCTTAAAGAATGTAAACTGGATTACTCACTTTACAGATTGGACAGTTGCACACGTTCACGTTGGTGGATTAGGTTGGAATGGTATGTTAACCTTTGGTATGGCTTACTACTTAGTTCCTAAATTATGGAGAACAAATCTTTATTCTAAAGCATTAGCCAACGCTCACTTCTGGATTGCCACACTAGGTATAGTATTATGGGTAATCCCAATGTATTTCGCTGGCTTTATGCAAAGTTTAATGTGGAAGAAATTTACAGCTGCAGGTTCTGGATTAGAGTATGAATTCTTGGATTCTGTAACCTTTATGAAACCTTATTTCATGTTGCGTTCATTAGGAGGAACTCTCTTCATTATTGGAGCATGTGTAATGGTTTATAACTTATGGAAAACAGCCCGAATGGGTAGCTTCTTAGAAAATGAAGAAGCTGAAGCTCCTGCATTAGTTAATTCTAAAAAAGGAAACAAAGGTGAGCACTGGCATAGCTGGATTGAAAGAAGACCTATGAAATTCTTAGTCTTTGCTTTAATCGCTATATTAATTGGTGGAGCTATTGAAATTATTCCAACGTTCATGATTAGTTCAAACGTTCCTACAATCTCATCTGTAACTCCTTATACTCCACTTGAATTAGAAGGGCGCGACATCTATGTGCGTGAAGGTTGTTACAACTGCCACTCCCAATGGGTTCGTCCATTTAGAGATGAGGAGATGCGTTATGGAGAATACTCTAAAGCTGGAGAATTTGTATATGATCATCCGTTCCAATGGGGATCTAAACGAACTGGGCCAGACTTGCACCGTTCAGGTAAAGGAAATGACATGAATAAGAGTGAAGCTTGGCATTATGTTCACATGCTGTCACCAGAAAACAAAAGTGCTGGATCAATTATGCCAGCGTATGTTTGGCTAAAAGATCCTTTAGACATTTCCAATACACCAGACAAGATCAACGCTATGCGAACTTTAGGGGTACCTTATCCAGAAGGTTACGAAGATCAAGCAGTTGCTGATTTGAAAAAACAAGCGCAAGAAGTTTACGAAGCAATTGTTGAGCAAGATCCTGACATTCAGACAGCAAGACCTGATATGGAATTGATTGCTTTAATTGCGTACTTAGAACGACTTGGTTCTGATATCCACAAACAAAACCCTGTGGACGAAGTACTTGAAATTGGAGAAGGAATAGAATTAGAAACAGCTGATACTTCCTCAGTAGAGATGGAAGACACCACAAATATCATAGAATAATGCTAAGCTATATTAAAGGACACTTAACGAGCATTGATGGAATTGAAATATTCCCAATCATCTCATTGCTAATATTCTTCACCTTTTTTGTGGGGCTAGGAATTTACGTCATGCGCTCGGATAAAACAGTACGAGATGAAATTAAGAACATTCCACTGGAAGACCAATAGATAAAAATTACGGACATGAACATTATAGAAAAATCAATAAAAGCTACGTTGTTCCTAGTGACGTTGTTTACAAGCAGCTTAGTATTGGCACAAGAAGAAACTGTTTCTGCAGTTCAAAGCACGCCAATTTATGCACAGCTAGGATTGAGCTCTACTATGCTCTTTACAATCATGACAATATTTACTTTATTATTGTTGGCAGTTGTTTGGAGTATGGCAAGTTCAACTAAAAACATCTTGAAATACAAACAAGATGAAGCAAAAAAGAAAAACCATGGTACAAAAGCATTGCTTGCACTATTTGCCTTAACCTTTTCATCAAGTGTTATGGCTGCAGATGGCGGAGCTTCTGAAAGCCTAATTGCATTTCCGGATTCAGTATTTTGGGCTTACATTGTAATTGACGTTGTATTAATTATGATCATCATCTATTTAGCAGGAATTGTTAAGGGATCGATATCGGATATAATTGTTTTACGTAAAATGTTCAAGTGGAAGAAATGGAAGGTGTGGACTAAATCAATGACGCAAGCCGTTCCAATTGAAGAAGAAGGCTCTATCCTACTTGACCATGATTATGATGGAATTACAGAGCTAGACAATGAGTTACCGCCTTGGTGGAAATACGGTTTTTACATTACAATATTATGGGCTGTTGGTTACTTCTTTTATTACCAAGTTTTCGAAATTGGAAATCTGCAAGAAGCTGAATATTTACAAGAAATGGCTGACGGTGAACGTGAAATGGCAGAATATAAAGCCGCACATCCAGAAATGATTACTGCTGATAATGTTGAACTCTTGACAGATGCAAGCTCTATAGCACAAGGACGTTCTATCTACGATACTAAATGTGCCTCATGTCACATGGAAGGTGGTCGCGGAGGTCTGGGACCGAATTTGACAGATGACTATTGGCTATATGGTAATGACATTAGTGGTGTATTTACCACAATTTCTGAAGGAGCAAGTAATGGAATGGCTGCTTGGAAAACCATGATGCCTGCAAATGAAATTCAGGCGGTTGCATCATATGTTATGCAACTACCAGATATTACTGTAGCAGACGGTGGAAAAGAGCCGCAAGGTGATTTAAAATAACAGCGCTAATAAGATAAGCGGAAAATGGCACAAGACGGAAGATTTGATGAATTTAGGGATAAGATTGCCACAGTAGGTGCTGATGGCAAGAGAATATGGGTTTTCCCTAAAAAACAACTGGGGAAATTTTTCAATCGAAGATCGATTGTTGCCTATAGCCTCTTATTATTTCTATTTGCGGGGCCTTTTATAAAAATTGGAGGTGAGCCACTTTTACTCTTTGATATACTCGAACGTAAGTTTGTCATTTTAGGTCAAATATTTTGGCCACAAGACATGTTTATTTTTGCCCTTGGAGCAGTTGCATTTGTTGTTTTAATTATCGTATTCACCGTTGTATTTGGTAGACTATTCTGCGGTTGGGTGTGCCCACAAACCATATTTATGGAGATGGTTTTTCGCCGAATCGAATATTGGATTGATGGTGATTGGACTGCACAAAAGAAGTTAGATCGTATGCCTTGGAATAGGCACAAGATTTATAAGAGAAGTTTAAAATGGGGTATATTTTGGATCATTTCATTTCTAATAGCCAATACTTTTCTAGCTTATATTGTTGGAATTGAAAAATTGCAAGAAATAATTTTTGATGATCCAGGAAACCATATTGGTGGACTATTAGCAATAATTGGATTTACAACTGTTTTCTTTGCTGTTTTTGCTTGGTTTCGCGAGCAAGTTTGCACCACAGTATGTCCTTATGGACGTTTGCAAGGCGTGTTACTTGATAAAAACTCAATAGTTGTTGCATATGATGATAAAAGAGGAGAGAATCGGGCACCATTTAGAAAAAAAGAAAACCGTGATGAAACTGAAAAGGGAGATTGCATAGATTGTCACCAATGTGTAAACGTTTGCCCAACAGGTATTGATATTCGTAACGGAACTCAGCTAGAGTGTGTAAACTGTACTCTTTGTATGGATGCTTGCGATTCTATGATGGATCGAGTAGGACTTGAAAAAGGATTAATCCGTCTAGATTCAGAAGAAGGGATTAGAACTGGAAAAAAATGGAAATTAACTACAAGAGCTAAAGCTTATATTGTTTTAATGTTTGCCATTTTAGGATTGCTCATGGTTATGCTATTTTCTAGATCTGAAATACAATTAAATATTTTAAGCTTAAAAGGTTCGAGTTATACAAAGGTGAATGATACAACAATTGTAAATATTTATCAGGCAAAAATCTTAAACAAAACGAATCAAGAACATGATATTGATTTAGCTGTAACGAGTGGAAATGCGGAACTAGAAGTGGTGGGCGGTGAATTAATTTTAGAAAAGGGATCTGAACTATCTCGAAATATTATTATTAGAATGAATCGTAAAGATTTGGATGGTCCTAAGACACCTGTTGTAGTTGGTCTTTATAAAGGAGATGAACTAATAACTGATAAGGAAATTAAATTTAGTGGACCAGGATTTTAAAAAGAAAAAATTATGAATTGGGGAAAAGGAATAGCTATAGTTTTAATTTGTTTCATAGGCTTCATAGGCACCTTTGTCTATATTGCTTTTACTAAAAATGCAGATTTAGTAAGTGAGGATTATTATGAAAATGAGCTCTCTTACGATCAAACAAAAATGGAGAAGTCAAACTATATAGCTTTGAATTCGGAGATTAAAATAGATAAAGTTGAAGAAGGGATTGTTTTTCAATTCCCTTCTGAGATGGGGGAATTGAAAAGTGGCTCTATAGAATTTTATCGTCCTGACCAGAAGGTGTACGATCGTTCATTTGACATTGAATTAGCAGAGGGAAATTCGCAATCTTTGGATTACAACAATTTTGTTGAAGGTTATTACGACATTTCAGTTCGTTGGGAAGATGGAAATGACAATGCTTATATTTTCGAATCCAACATCTTATTCTAATTGATAGCTTCTGCCTTCATATTAGGTTTAGTTGGCAGTTGGCACTGCATAGGAATGTGTGGTCCAATTGCCTTAATGGTTCCTGGATCAAAAGGAAAAAACAGGATTTATTCTATCCTACTTTATCATGGGGGTAAAATATTAGCCTACCTTTTAATTGGCCTCTTATTCGGACTTTTATCCGTTTTTGTTACTTCTTTTAAAGTACAAGCTGTTATTACGATTGCAGTAGGTGTATTAATGGCTTTAATTGCTTTTTTACCTGCAATTTTAAATCGGGTGGAACGCAAAGGAAGTCAGTTTTTTCGGCCGCTAATTCGAATCAAAAATCAAATGGCTAAAGCCATGAATAAAAACCGCTTAGAATATACTTTCTATATTGGCTTTTTAAATGGATTTATTCCTTGCGGAATGGTTTATATAGCTGCGCTTGGAGCAATTGCACAATCTAACATTATTGACAGCATGTTGTTTATGGTATTTTTTGGATTAGGAATAATGCCATTTATGAGTGCTTTAATTTTTGCGTCTAGTTTTATCAAACAAAAATTTGGCAAAGTTGCTGTTCCGTTACGCACATTTGCTTTTTGCGCTGTGGGTTTATTCATGATTTATAAGGGTGTAGCTAGCTATCAAACTGAAATTTCAGAGCCAAAGCTTGGCGAATCTTTTATGATTTGTCCGTAAGGTCTAACTTCATCTGTTCCTTCCTCTACTCTAATCTTTTTTCATAGAGGTACAGGAACTTACTCACTAAATTATCTTCTGTCATTATTTCTGCCGTAGTTCCGCCATAATAAGATTCTGATTCCACAAACCCGTCAGAATTATAACGCGTTACATAAATCAAAACTCTCGTTAATTCCCCATCTGCAAAGTAAGTTGTTTCCCGAATGGGTTTCCCATCCTTATTATAATCATAATAAGTAATGTAATTATCCTTTCTTAAATGATCAATGCGCACCTCTTTTACCACTTGCTGCCCATGTATCGTTGTTCGGTATTCTCTAATTACTGTTTGATAAGTTGTATCACTCCCTCCGTAACTGCGACCATAACCAAAAAAACCATTCGTATCTACTGCCATTAAAAAACCTTCGTCGCTATAATAATAACGGTAATAACAATCGGAATCGTAAATACAATTGAAATGTTCCTCTATCATGTTTCCATTTTCATCAAACTCTTGTCTATATCTAAATAAGGTATCATTTTTGGTAGAATCAGAACATTTAACATACATCTTTGTCAAGGATTCAATTTCAGCCAATTTATACTCAGGAAAGTTTCCTCCTCCAGTTGAGAATTGAGCAATGACGTGACAAGAAATAAAAGAGAGTAAAAGCCAATATAATTTCATAGATAACCTAACAACGGCTCAAAAACAGAATGTTACAACCTTGCTTTTAGAACATTCTCTTTTGGATCATCCCCCTATAGTTTCCTACCTCTTAAATTGGTTAATAAGGTGACCAAAATAACAACACTAATTGAACTCAATGGCATTAAAATAGCTGCAACAAGCGGCGTTAAACTACCTGACAAAGCGAATATCATTCCGATTATATTGTAGAAAAGAGAAAAAGCATAGCTCCATTTAACTACTCGCTTATTATAAACTGCAAAATTGATATAGGCAGCTAAATCAGCTAATTTGCTTCCAGACAGAATTCCGTCAGATGCAGGGCTAAAAGCATAAACATCATCAACAACAGATATACCAACCTGACTTTGTTGCAAGGCACCTGCATCATTCAATCCGTCTCCTAGCATCATTACCTTTTCCCCCTTAGCTTGCAAGGCTGCTATATAAGCCAGCTTATCTTCTGGTGTTTGATTAAAATTAAAAATGGTTCCTTCAGGAGTAATTGCTTTTAAAGCTTCTAATTCAGCATCATTATCTCCAGACAAAATATGAATGGTTTTAGTTTTTGCAATCAATGCAAATAGTTCCTCAATTCCTGCTCTGTAAGAATTTGAAAACACATAAGACCCAATTACTTTTGTTCCGTTATTGACGTATACTCTCGTATGATTATCAACTCCAGTTGCTCCAGTAAACATAGCACTACCTACCTTCCACTCTACTCCATTAATTACACCGCTTATTCCAGCTCCAAGGCGTTCTTGAATATCTTCAACATTTGCAGCATTACTTTCTTTTAAAAGTTGGCTAATTTTTCTACTTAACGGATGTGATGAATGCGAAACTAGTCCATTTACTCGGTCTTTATCACTATCGCTCAGTTCTTCACCTTCCCAACGAATTTCCAATGAATTATTTTCCGTAATTGTTCCTGTTTTATCAAAAACAATCGCCGTAACTTCTGTCATTGGCTCAATTACTCTTGTCGACCTTAAATAGAAGCCTTTTCTACCAAATATCCGAATTCCATTACCGTAAGTAAATGGAACCGAAAGCGCAATTGCGCAGGGACATGCCACAATCAACACTGAAGTAACCACAAAGACACTTTGCGAAGCATCAATCATATACCAGGTTAAACCACCAATTAACGCAACACCTAAAATGATTAAAGTAAAATAACGGCTAATTTTATCTGACAATGATACCGTAGCTTTTTCTTTATCAAACACTGGATTGTTCCAAAGTTGTGTCAAATAACTATTTTGCACCTCTTTGATGACCTCAACCTCTATTGTTGTTCCTTCTTGTCGACCACCTGCAAATAATTTATCTCCTTCGTTTTTTTGAATTAACGCCGATTCTCCAGAAACAAAACTATAATCAATATTTCCATTTCCTTTTATTAAAGCACAATCTGTTGGAATCAACTCATTGTTTCTAATCACTAATCGATCTCCAACGACAACAGATTTTAAGGCTATTATTTCTTCCGTTTCCTCTTTTTTACGCGAAACAGAAATTGGAAAGTAAGATTCATAATCACGTTCAAAATTAATGCTGGTATAGGTTTGGTGCTGAAACCATTTACCGATTAGTAAGAAAAATATTAATCCAGCAAAAGAATCCATATATCCTGCACCAGATTGCGATACAATTTCATAAACCGAACGCGCATAAAGCGCTATGATTCCAATAGAAATTGGAACATCAATATTGATGGTTTTAATACGCACGGCTTTAAATGCACTCACCAAATAATCCCGTGCACCAAATACTAAAACAGGAATGGATAATATTAAATTGAGAATATTAAAAAGTTGCCTAAAATTATGATCCGTTTCACTTAACCCTAAATACTCTGGAAAGCTAATTAGCATGATATTACCAAAACAAAAACCAGTTAGTCCAATTAAAACAATTAACCTTTTATTTGTTCGGTCTATCTTTTTATCTCCGTAATCTTCTAATGTAATTTTGGGTGGATACCCAATGGTGGCACAAAGCTCTGCCAATGCCCGCAAACCAATTCCACTTTTTGAGTAAGTAATGGTTACTTCCTTCTTCACAAAATCAACCTGACTTTGAATTACTCCCTCATGGATTTTATGCAAACGCTCTAGTAACCACAAACAGGAACTGCAATGAATTTGTGGTAGAAAAAATTTAACCTTCGCAATATCTCCTTCTTCAAAAAAGACCAGCTTATTTTTAAATTCTTCTATGTCTAAATAATTGTACTTGCCTTTAACTTTTCCACTAGGCCTTACACCTGGATTATCATCAATAGCATAGTACTTTTCAAGCTCTTTTCCATTTAAAATTTCATAGACCATTTTGCATCCCACACAGCAAAATACATGATCGTCAAACTCAATTTCTTCCTGGCAAGAATCATTACAGTGATAACAAGTGCTCATCCAATCTTTTTTCTAGCGCAAATGTCCCATTTTCTTCTTATTTTTATCCTGATATTAATCAGATTAATTGTTTATTTTGAACCTTACAGAACCACTATTTGCAGATCCAATTTACAAGATTTTATTCGAATCAATTGAAGAAGGTTTTATTATAGTTGATCAATCAGGAGAGATACTATTGGCTAACCCTAGGACCTGCGAGCTTTTCGGCTATGAACCAGGTACTATTATTGGAAAGAAAGTTGAGCAGTTGATTCCTGAAAAATTACGTGCTAATCACAAAAAGATTAGACATGATTTTCATCAATCTCCCAAAAAAAGATCAATGGGAGCTGGCATGAATTTGAAAGCTTGTCGTAAAGATGGATCAACATTTTATGTTGAAATTAGTTTGAACCATATTACAGTAAAAGATGTAACTTATGTTTCTGCATTAATCACAGATATTTCTGAACGTGTTAAACATGAAAAAGAAATCAAAGAGTTAAATTCTGACTTAGAAGAAAAAGTTAAACTTCGAACAAAAGAGGTTAGAGAAAGCCAAGAACTTTATAGCGCCATTGCTCGGAACTTCCCTAATGGTACCATCAACGTTTTTGATCGTGATTTGAATTATATTTTTGTTGAAGGAAAAGAGCTTTTTCAATTAGGAATTACAAGCGAAAATTTGATTGGAACCAACTATTTGGAGAAAATTTCGGAAGAGATTCGTCCAAAAATTAAAAAAGCTTTATTAAGTGTATTTAAAGGAGAAACTCAAGATTTTGAGATTGATTTTAAAGGACAAAATTATAGAATAAACGCAGTACCACTTTCATTCGATTCTGAACAAATTGATCGCATTTTGGTGGTAGAGAAAAATATAACTGCACAAAAGCAAATAATTATTCAGCAAAATGAAGCTTTAGAAAAAGAGCGCCGATTAAATGAAATGAAGTCGCGTTTTGTATCTATGGCTTCGCACGAATTTAGAACTCCTTTAAGCACTGTTCTTTCATCAACCTCGTTAATTGAAAAATATATTGAACGTGGTATTTATGAAAAAACGACAAAACATACTGAGCGGATTAAAAATTCGGTACATGGGTTAACCGAAATTTTAAATGACTTTTTGTCTGTCGACAAATTAGAAACGCAAATCACGCCAGTAAGAATCGTCCCTTTTGATTACGAGCAATTATCACACGATATGCTAGAGGAAATGGATACCATTAAGAAAAATGGTCAAGTTATTACTCGAGAATTAGTGGGAGATGATTTTAACATTACGACAGACCCTAATATCATTAAAAACATACTTTATAATTTGATTTCGAACGCTATAAAATATTCGGGTGAAGACAAGCCAATATTGTATCGTTCAGAAATTGTAGATAATAAATTACAAATTTTAGTGAGAGACAAAGGCATTGGAATACCAAAACAAGATCAGGCACAACTTTTTACTCGTTTTTTTAGAGCACAAAATGTAACTAACATTGAAGGAACTGGATTAGGACTAAATATTGTCCAAAAATATTTGGAGATGTTAAATGGAACATTGACTTTTGAGAGTGAAGAAAATGAAGAAACGAGTTTTTATATTACGATCCCTATAAACCAATAAGATACAAAATGGCAGTTAAAATTGCACTCATAGAAGATAATCATGACATGCGTGAGAACATTGAAGAAATTCTTGAATTGGCCGATTATGACGTTGTCACGGCAGAGAATGGAAAAAAAGGTGTTTCTCTCATCAAACAAGAATTACCAGATTTAATTCTTTGTGATATTATGATGCCAGAGTTGGATGGATATGGAGTATTGTATATGATATCTCGCGATCCGAAAACGGCTGCTATTCCTTTCATTTTTTTAACTGCAAAATCTGAAAAAGAAGATTTTAGAAAAGGAATGAATTTAGGTGCTGATGATTATTTAACAAAACCCTTTGACGATAGACAATTATTAGATGCTGTTGAAAGAAGATTAAAAAGAATCGAGCAATTTTCAGGTGAATTTGACCGAAGTGAGTCTGGATTAAATTCGTTTTTAGAACAGGTTGACGGAATTGAATTATTGACAAGAGAAAAACGTACAAAAAAGTTCAAAAAAAAGGATGTTCTGTTTTATGAAGAGGATTATCCGAACTACTTATACTTTGTTATTTCTGGAAAAATCAAAACCACAAAAATGAATATTGATGGGAAAGATTTTGTGACAGGTCTTTTTTCTGAAGGTGACTTTTTTGGTTTTAAGGAAATGATAAAAGGAATTAATTATACTGTTTCTGCATCTGCTTTAGAGGATTGTGAAGTGTCTTTAATTCGCCGGGAAGATTTTTTAAAATTGCTTTATACTTCTCGTGAAGTTTCTGAAAAGTTTATTCAAATGTTAGTGGGGTCTGTTACTGAAAAGCAAACGGAATTACTGAACTTGGCCTATGATTCAGTTAGAAAACGTGTAGCTGACTCATTATTGAAATTAAGCTCTAAATACAATGAAGGGGAAGACAATTTCAGCATGTCCATTTCTAGAGATGATCTGGCTGCAATTGTTGGTACTGCTACGGAATCTGTAATTAGAACATTGTCTGAATTTAAGGCAGATGGTTATATTTCAATCAAAGGATCTGCAATTACAATATTACGTCCTGAAAAGTTGAAGAATTTCATGTTCTAAACAAAAATAACCCGCATTAAAAATGCAGGTTATTAGTTTTATTATTTTATCTAAATCAATTAAGTGTCTTCTAACACTAAAATTGGTAATACTTCATGATTCACTAAATCATTCGTAATACTCTTGTGAAAGAAGCGTTTAAAGAAGCTTGTGTGTTTTGCTACAACCACTAACAAATCTGCAGATGATTCTTTACAAAAATCCATCAACCCTTTACTCACGTCAGATTTACGAATTATAGAAACCTCATCCATAACTTCTGTCTTAGTTAATTGATCTACTAAAGACTGCTCTTCACTCGTCAATTCAGTATTGCTCATTTTAACTGTTGCAGCAGATACCTTTGCATGAAAACGATTTTTCAACACCTTTGTAATTTCTAAATTTTCTTCTTTATTAGAATTAACCAAATCACTGCCGAAAACAATATTGTCCATTTTATTGAATTTAGCATTCAACGGCACTGTTAGCACTGGTTTATGAACCCCACGAATAACAGCGCTAGAAGTAGAACCAATTAGAATTTCATCCAATTTTGAAATTCCTTTGCTTCCTACAACTACTAAATCCGCTTCATAATCTCCCAAAAATTTATTGACCACATTTACCGCTGTGCCTGCTTTACTTAATTTTTCAACCTTTAGGTTTGGGTATATTTCTAGTAATCTTTCTTCTTCGTTTTCAAGATGAATCATTGACTCTTGGTGCGCAATTTCTTCAATATTGATTAATGTAGCCGCCGTACTTCTAACTTCATAGCTATTAATTAAAACGTAGTTGGCATTTGTGCCAAAAGCATCAATCGCATATTCACTAGCGTTTTTTGCATGTTCTGAAAAGTCAGTTAATAAATATATAACGTTGAACTCCATTTGATTCTTTATTAAATTCGTTTGATTTGGTTGCGCTTCTATGACTGAATTAATCATATTAACTTATATAAAAGCATTTACCAAAATGATTAATACATCCGCAACAATTGCTATAACACTGGTGTATAGAATCGCTTTAATAGGCGCAACGGCTAACATCATAGACAAGGCTGCCATAGTTGTTAAAGCCAATACGCATAGCGAGAACACTTGGGTTAAAGCACCCAATCCAACAGCAATTCCTGCCATACATCCAACAACTAAAAGGAGCACCACCATTACTCCGTATCTATTCTTCTCCAAATATTCCATTGATAATATTTTTGGTGCTGTAGTTGCTGATTTTTCCATAAGTAGTGATTGAGACATAATTATTTTTTAGTTTACCTCACCAAAATTAGGTCAATCAAAACGAGCTAGAAATGATACCACTTAGGCATAATTATGACTTTTATCATTTTTTACTATTATCTATCGTTCTAAAAGTCAGATTAACACGCGCTTGGTTAATCTTTTTAGTGGGCGGTAATCGGTGTAACCAGTAGGTTTGTGTCTCATCCTTCATTACCAATAAACTGCCATGTTCAAGAATAAGATTAATGGTTTCTTTTTCCTTTTTATGTTTAAAAGCAAATTTACGTTCAGCACCAAAGCTAAAAGAAGCAATTGCACCATTTTCTTTTAAATCACGTTCACCATCACTGTGCCATGCCATCCCTTCACTTCCGTTATGATAAAGGTTTAAAAGGCATGAATTATATGTCTCTCCTGTCAATTCCTCAGCTATTTTTTTTAGCTCGAGCAATTCATTGGTCCAAGTTAAAGCATACTTTGTTGTTCCAGAATAACGATACGGAAACTTTTCATCACCATACCAGGCTACTTTTCGAGCAGTCACAATATGCTTTCCAAAAATCACTGCTTCATCATTACGCCAATCAATTGTTTGCATTAGACGCTCAAAATAAAACTGGGCTTTTTTTGGTGTTAGTACACAGCCATAATAATTAACCGTACCATTATAGGGCAGTAAGTTTAAATTTGGATTTTCGGGAAAAAGCTTCATTAAACACAAAAATAAACAGACTTTATCAATTTAATTGCCCCTTGATAAGTTCTTCAAGAACAGCTATTTCCAATTTTCCTCATTATTTTTTAAAATATTCGACCATATTGCGTCATTATTTTAGAAAAATAATTTACATTTGCACCCGCATTAACATAATGCACACGGCGAGGTAGCTCAGTTGGTTAGAGCGCGGGATTCATAACCCCGAGGTCGGGAGTTCAAATCTCCCTCTCGCCACAAAAAAAACCGGAAGCAATTGCTTTCGGTTTTTTTTGTTTAATAAATTGAATGAACTTTTGTTTCAAAGAGAGATCTTACATCAAAAAAATTGTATATTTCATTGACATATTATCCTTAATGAAATATTCTCTGATTAAATATCGATTTCTTTTAATTTTAATTTCTCTCTGGACTTTCCCCGCTAGAGCAGATTCTTTGTCTGGAATGAGTGCAGCATCTAACTTTATTTTACTCGTCTTAATTTGGTTAATTGTATCAATTTCTGGAATACAATTATTTAAATCATTAAAAGAAAAAACCAATAAATTAGAACATAGATTGCTTCATTATCTCTTCCTTTTAATTTTAGCAGGCTTATTCTTCATGATCTATGGTATGTACCTAGAAGGTGAAAGTAGTGCAAAGTCTTTCATTGAAAAAATAACTTCTACGAAAGATTTAAAAATTAAGTTAACCTTATTATGTGCAGGCTTTATCCTTATTATAAGAGTTATTTACATAATTAGAAAAGATCAAAGAAAGAAATAATTCAAAAGGTAAATCTATGTAAGAACTTCATTCAAAAATGGACTATTGGTGTTACAAATTAGTGTTACGTTTTGCTCAATTTTGCACTCAAATGTACGTTTTTGCAATCCAAAAAGGCCGTAAACACAGCAAATGTGTTATAAAGCTGTGGATTCATAACCCCGAGGTCGGAAGTTTAAATCTCCCTCTCACTACCCCTGAAAACACTAAAAACTCAATACCGACATGATTAATAATGATATTACCCATATCTCCAACATGTCCTACTAACGAAGTTTAATAGATTTTTCTTAAATTAGATACAACAGAACCCCTCAGAGTTATTTGGGAAACTAATTTGACGCGTTGGGAAATTCTAACCCATTATTTAAGTTTTTTAATTATATCATGCGATCCTAAAAAATAATTAGAACTTAAACTGCCGTGCAAAAAAAACGATTCATTGAACCAACCGAAACTCTATAAGAGTTATCTGATTTATTTAAAGAGCCAAAGATGAAGAATACGCATTTTGAGAAGATTAGAAAAAAAATCAGTCAGTTAGGTGGGAAGGATTATGCAGAAATTCCCACTGATATATCAGAAGATGAACTATTAGATCTACTACTCTTAGTTCTAAATATTTACACTAAAGAAAAGAAAACTAATCAAATCTCTGCTAAATTATTGGACGCAACTCCAAATGCGGTTATTGGAATTAATGAGAAACATAAGATTATATATTCAAATAAGGCTACAACATCTGTTTTCGGTTATGAAAAAGAAGAACTTGTTGGCGAACCAATAGAAATATTAATGCCCGAGCGTTATGCTATTGGGCACAATGAGCATGCGCCTCATATTATGGGAAAGTCTCTTGTTAAACTTATGGGAAATAGAACCAATTCCTTGTTTGGTTTAAGAAAAAACCAACAAGAATTTCCAATTGGTGTAAGCTTGAGTTACACAGATACCTTAAGCGGAAAAATAGCGCTGGCAGCAATCAGAGATGCAACAGAAGAGTTAGAAATAAGAGCAACATTAGAAGAATCAAGAAACTCTTTAGAAAGTCTTTTTGAACTATCTCCTGATTCCATTATTATTCATAACACCAAAGAAATAACGGATGTCAATCAGTCATTTCTCACCTTATTTGGCTACAGTAAAAAAGAAGAAGTTATTGGTGCTCCTCCTTTAAAAACCTTAGTACATCCTGATGACTATAAAATTGTTCAAAATGCTCGAAGTGAAATAACTATTCACGGGAAAACTAGTATTCCATTTGTGAGGCAATTAAAGAAAGATGGTTCTTTTTTCACCAATGAAGTACATGTTTCCTCTATATCTCTAAATGGTGAACCACATCTTCAGGTTATATCAAGAGATATATCAAATCGTTTACAATTAGAGGCAAAATTCGAGCGGAGTGAAACGAAATTTAGAGATGTATTTGATTCAATGATTGACCTTTTTCTTAGAGTCAATAATGATGGAGTTATGGAAATGGTCAGTCCTTCTGTATTTCATATTACAGGCTACAAAGAAGATGAGATTATTGGAAAAAAAGCTAAGGATTATTATGAAAATTCGAAGGACCGAGATAATTTAATAAAAATAGTAAAGGAGAAGGGCTTCTGTCACAGTTTTGAAGCAGCAATAATCACTAAGGAAGGGAAACGTAAAGTACTTTCAATTAATGCTAGAATTTATTCTGACGCCAATGGAGAACCACTTGGTATTGAAAGTATTTCAAGAGACATCACAAAACAAAAAGAAACAGAAAATGAACTTTATGAAAATAGACAATTATTAAATGAAGCAGAACATCTTGCTCATTTAGGAAGTTGGGTTTGGGACATAAAATATAATATTATATCATTTTCTGAAGAGGCTCTTCGAATTTATGGAATGGATAAAAGCACCCATTTACCGACTTATGAAGATTGGATAAATACGATACATCCAGAAGATCTTGAACGAGTAAAAAACATAATAAATCGCTTATGCAAAACAGGAGGTCAATTAGAGTTTGAATATCGAATTATTTGTTCAAATGGAGACGAAAGAATATTACAAAGTTGGAGCGCTATTGAAAATCAGCACTCCTCTGATCCCTTAAAAATGGTTGTAGCAATTCTTGACATTACTGAGCAAAAAAAAATCAAGCAAAATTTAAGCAATAGTATTGCTGAGTTTAAAGATCTTTTTGAAAGTTCGGGAGATGAAATTTGCTTAGTAGAGCCCAATAGCATGAAGATTGTCAAGGTTAATGAAACCTTATGTCATGTTACCGGTTACACTAAAAAAGAACTAGAAGGAAAAAAGTTAACTGATTTTTTTCCAATGACCGAACTTATTAAAAATACGGATCGGTTTAACAATGTACTTAAAAATAAAACAGAAGTTTTTCAAACGCTACAAAAAAAGAAATGTGGTACAACTTATCCTGTTGAGATAAAAATAAAATTAATAGAGTACAAAGGAAAAAAAACGATATTTGCTATTTTACGCGATATTACCAAGCGCATACAAACTACCAAAAGAATAGCCCGATTTAGTCAGATATTCGAAGATTCATTAAATGAAATTTTTCTATTTGATACGAATAGTTTAAAGTTTGTTCAGGTTAACAATGTTGCACAAAAGAACCTGGGTTATACCATGGAAGAGTTTTATAACTTGACTCCTGTGGACATAAAACCAATGTTTACAGCCCAATCATTTAAGAAATTATTAAGCCCTTTGTTAACGGGTAAAAAAAACAAATTGGTTCTAGAAACAGTGCACCTACGAAAAGATAAATCACTTTACAATGTGGAAGTCCATTTGCAAAAAAATATACATGAAACAGAATCATTATTTGTTGCATTTATATTGGACATTACAAAAAGAAAACAAACAGAAAAAAAGAATGCCGTTTTTAATGCTATCTCTAATAAGCTTAATAGTAATTTGAGCACTCATAATTTTTCTAAATATGTTTTTTCTGAAATTCAAAAGATAAAACCATTCCCAAATGTATATATATATAATTACGACGAATTAAAGAATGAGATAGCATTAATATTCAATGCCGAAAAAAATAAAATCAAAACAGATTTTCCTAATCCACGAAAAAATGGAAATGGACTTTCTGAATTTGTGATAAAAACAAAAAAAGGTTTATTGTTAAATGGCGAAGAGGTAGCTGCATTTCATAAACAGAATAAATTAAAAACATACGGATCTCCGGCTGAATCATGGGTGGGAGTTCCTCTATTATTCGAAAATAGAGTTGTTGGTGTACTTGTTGCGCAATCCTTTCAAAAGAACAGCCTCTTTACGAGTGAAGATCTAAACTTTTTATCATTTATTGGAACTCAAATTGGTTCATTGGTTGAAAGAGAGAAAGCCGAGAAAGAAATCAAACAATTTGAAAAGTATTTTTCAGTATCAATGGATTTATTATGCATTGCCGGAACTGATGGCTTTTTCAGAAAAATAAATCCTAAATTTTCTGAGGTCCTTGGATATTCAGAAAAAGAATTACTCTCTCGAGAATTCACATACTTCATTCATCCTGAAGACATTAAACTAACCCTCAAGCAAGTTGAAAAATTATCAAGAGGAATTTCTACGATCAACTTTGTAAACCGATATAGATGTAAAAATAATGAATACAAGTGTTTTATGTGGACTAGTACATTTGATCCCAATAGTAATATGATTTACGCAGCAGCTCGGGATATAAGTGAACAAAAAAAATCTGAAGAAATTTTAACCTCTTTAACCAATATTCAGGATACATTTATTGAAGATGCTTCCACTGAAGAAACCTTTGAAAAAATACTTAAGGCCTTACTTAATTTTACGCGTAGCAAACACGGTTTTATTGGTGAAGTTCTTTATAATTCTGACGGAACATCATACCTTAACACCAACGCTATTACAAGTGTAACGGAAAAAAGTAAAACGTCAGATTATCATGAAAAAAATGGAGAGCTAGCGTTAATATATGAGGATATGAAATCCTTATTAGAACAAGTTATAAATAATGAGACTCCAGTAATTGTTAACAATCTAAATGGTGATGATAGAAAGACTTACCAAACATCAGAACATGTTCAATTAAATGGTTTTATGGGAATTCCATTTTACAAAAAGGATAAATTGGTGGGGATTGTTGGCCTTGCAAACAAACCAAGGGGATATAGCCAAAATGATATTGACTTAATTGCTCCTTTTTTAGCTACATGTTCAACTCTAATAAAAGCACACCAGGATAATAAAAAAAGAGAAAAAGCAGAAAGTGAAGTAAACAAATTGGCTGACATTGTATCCTATTCTAGTGACGCTATTATTAGTACTGATCAAAATGGAACAATATTAAGTTGGAATATCGGTGCTGAAAAAATATTGGGATATTCAAGAAAAGAAATAATAGGAACTTCTATAGACAAATTGAAATCTCGTTCTCTAAGAGAAGCATATCGTACAGCAATTAATGAAGTTAGAAATGGAAAACGCCATGAAAGGTACGAGACACTTAAATTAAAAAAAGGGTATGTAGTGAGTTATCTAAACATGTCCATTTTTCCTTTAATTGATGAAAGTGGAAATGTAAAAGGAATTTCAAGCATATTAAGAGACATTACAGATCAAAAAACAGCTCAAAAGGCCAAAGAAGAGTTTGCCAATATGCTAGAAAATGAGGTGAACGAACGTACCAAAGATTTAAGAGTTGTACAAAAAAGATTAGAATTGAGTTTGGAAAAGGAAAAAGTACTAGGAGACTTAAAATCCAGATTTGTTGCTACAGCCTCACATCAATTCAGAACACCATTAGCAGTTATTCAAGCTAGTATAGGAATTCTTGAAATGCAAAAAGATCTTATGAGTGAACAATTCCTACCAAAATTTGATAAAGCATATTCTCGAATCATAGATCAAATTGGCAGAATGACCAATTTAATGGACGAAGTTTTAATACTAGGAAAAATAAATGACGGAAAAATTAAACCAATATTGAAGCCTGTTAGTCTAATAAGACTATGTACTGAGGTTTCGGCTAATTACAATGAAATTCAACCAGATGGACGAAAAGTAAAGATAAAAGTAATAGGTGCTCCGGAATCTGTCTTATTGGATGAAAAATTATTTGAACAAGCATTATCCAACTTAATTTCTAATGCATTTAAATATTCTGTTGGTCAACTTGGTCCATTAATTACCATTTCCTTTAATGAAAATTATGCTCAGATTTCGGTAAAAGATTATGGAATAGGAATTCCAAATAGAGATTTACACCATCTTTTTGAACCTTTCTATAGAGCATCAAATGTAAATGAGGTTACCGGAACTGGTTTAGGGTCTGCCATTGCAAAAGAGTATATTGAATTAAACGGAGGAACAATTAACGTTAAGAGTGAACTGAAAATAGGATCAGAATTTATTATAATTTTAAAAAAATCATAGAGATGGAGCAATTACTTATTGTCGAAGACGAACAAGGAATCAGAGAAACACTTCAAGACATTCTAGAGTTAGCTGGTTATCAAGTACTAACTGCAAAGAATGGAAAGGAGGGGTACGAATCAATTATTACTAATGATCCAGATTTGGTGCTTTGTGATGTCAATATGCCTGAACTTGATGGCTTTGAATTATTAGGTGCAATTAATCAACGTTTAAGTAATGAAATTGTACCCCCATTTATTTTTCTAACAGCTAAGGTAGAAAAGCAAGATATTAGACAAGGAATGGGACTTGGCGCAGATGATTACATTCTCAAACCATATGAATATTCTGACGTATTAAGAACTGTTAGATTACGATTGGATAAACGGAAAAATTACTGAATAACCAAGAAGTTACTCCTCCTAACCTTGCACAAAACAGCTTCAATAAACTAGCGATTCCATGTGATGAAGGTTTAGAGTTAGTTTCTTTTGATAAAATTATAAAATGTCAAGCAGATAGAGCTTATTGCATTTTTCATCTTGTAGGCGGTCGTAAAATACTTGTTTCAAAACCAATGAAAGAATTCGAGAATGTTCTTATCTCTAATCAGTTTATTAAAGTTCACAAGTCAACAATTGTCAACATAAAATTTGCAGAAAAGTTTATCCGCGGCAAAAGTGGACATTTAGTAATGTCTGATAATTCAATTGTATCTGTATCATTAAGAAAAAAAGAAGAGCTTATAAAACTGCTTAAATCTCAAAATTAAAACCAAAATATCTGCTTTCGACAATTAAATTGCACTGTTGGGAAGTTCAGTTCACTGATTTCAACAATTCATTACTAAGTTTCGAAAAAAATGGTATGTCTGATATAATTACAATATTAGTGGTTGAAGATGAACAATTCATTCGTGAAGCTATTTGCGAAATTTTAACTTTTAACGGTTACGAAACAAAAGCTGAATCGAATGGTATAAATGGTTTAAGAACTGCTATAATCACTAAACCTGATTTGATATTATGTGACGTCATGATGCCAAAGTTTAGCGGCTTACAAATGCTAAAAGCATTAAGAAAAAATAGTGAAATTGAAAATACTCCTTTTATTTTTCTCAGTGCCTTAGCAAGCATGGAGGATCTGCGAAGAGGAATGAATCTAGGAGCTGATGATTATTTAGTAAAACCATTCGACCGCAATGAATTATTAGATATCATTTCATTAAAGCTTAGTAAGTCCAGAAAAGTAAAAAAACATCAAGAAAAACAGTTTAAGGAAACCGTTAATAAACTTGAAAATAAGGTAGAAAAAAAAACAAAAAATTTTCGCCACAGTTTAGATCGAGCAAAAAATATTCAAAATGTCATTTTACCTAGTAAGGAAAAAATGGTCGAATTGCTTCCTCAACACTTTAATTTTTACAAGCCTAAAGATGTAATTTCTGGTGACTTTTATTTGGTCAGAAAAATCAAAGACCATACAATGATTGCTGTTGCTGACTGCACAGGACATGGAGTGCCAGGGGCTCTTATTTCGATTGCTTGCTATACAAGTATTTGCAGAGCCATTGATCAGTTTGGATTGAATAATTCGGCGAAAATATTAACCGAAACAAACAAAATTCTCGTAAACTTCATGAACCAGAACCAACGCAGTTCATTGCATGACGGTATGGATATTGCGCTTTGTATTATAGATCATAAATCTAATCTAATTCGATTTGCTGGAGCAAAACGACCATTATATATGATTAGCAAAGACAATAGTTTTAAATACGAAAATGTAACTAACGATCGACTTCGAACAATAGCTAATGATAAAGGAGGTGTTCTCTATGAAATTAGAGGAGGAATCTACTCTATTGGAACTCCGGAATATGATTTTAATGTTCAAGAGCAAATTTTCAAATATCAAAAAGGAGATATTATCTACCTTAGTTCAGATGGTTACGTTGATCAATTTGGAGGAGAGTTAAACCGAAAGTATAGTTCGAAAAAACTGAAAGAACTCTTGTTATCAACGTATAACGAAAAAACTGAAAAACAAGGGCAGTTATTAGAAAGTGCTTTTGAGTCCTGGAAAGGGAATGAAGAACAGACAGATGATGTTACTTTAATGGGCATAAGACTCTAATAATTCCCCGCAATTAATTCCATATAATGTTGGCTACTTCTAATAAGGTTTCAACCTTTAATCTCAGCCAATTTATTACTCATGATAAACTAATTTTCTAAAGTGGTAATGCAGCTATTGCATGCCATTTTTCATTAAACTTTGTTTCATTCCTAATCAATTTCGCCTCCACTCCCCTTTCTTGTTGTAGGTAAAATAAATTTGATGTTAGAAATGAAGAGCCCCTCTTGAAATCTTCTTTTGTTCAATTAAAAAATTCTCTGCTTGATAATTGCTCTACCACTATAAATTCACCCCCTTTTTTCATTTCAATATTCAGGCATTTTAATTCAAAAAAATGATTCTGAATATTCTTTATTCTTTGATAAAGTCTTTTATTTTTATTCCTTCGAAAATACGCATTGATTATTTAATGAAGTGGATAATAGAGCATACTAACAATCACTCAATTTTACGTCAATACTATCTGCAAAACAACTAAGTTTTGTTTTCTTACAATCTCTCTGTTCTTTCATGCAGAATGTTGATCGATATACTTCAACCGCTCCATACATTTAGATGTATTCTAAAAAACAGCATGTTCGTTATCAGTCTTGCTTTGCAAAGCACAAACAATAGCCACTCCAACAACCTGTTACCACTGCCTTATTTTAAATAACCTGTTATAATAATCAAAAAAAAGACCACCCTAATATAAATTAGGATGGTCTTTCAACTATTTTAAATACTCTTTATTTTCGCATAGTGTTTTCCTTTTTTGTGCTTAACGCTTTACAATTTTCTTAGTAATTGTAGTTGCTCCACCATTTAGTTGCATAAAATAAACACCATCAGCTAATGACTGTAAGTCTAAAGCTTTTTGATTTGTTCCAAAACCGTTTTCAACAACGTCTCCGTTAATAGAATATATTGCATAATTGAAATTACCAGTGTACGAAATAGTCACTAAATCATTAAATGGATTTGGATAAATTGCTAATGAAGAATTCTCTTCAGTTTCCAAACCAAGTTGACTATCAATATTGGCTACATGCGTTTGTTCGCACATTCTTGAATCTCTTACAACAACCATATACTCTCCGGCAATTGCTCCGAATAAATCTTCGTTATCATCAAAGTCCCCGGTTCCATCATTGTTCCAATCAAATGTATAAGTAGGTGTTCCTCCAGAAACCACAATGTCCATTGATCCATCTCCGCCTGCAATTTCATCAGACATAATACAACTTATATTTATTTCTTCGTTCATATTCACGGATACAAAACTTGAATTAGAGCATCCATAAATATCTGTTCCAATTACTGAATATGTAGTTGTTCCAGTTGTTAATGAATTATATGGCACTCCATCAATTACATCCATATCCCAAACATAAGTAGCTGCACCTACACCTGAGAAAGTTACTGACTCTCCATAACAAATTGAATCTTGATTTACTGTTGCAACAACAACTGGTAACAAATGCATTGTAGCCTCAAGAGAGGCAGAGTTTCCACATCCATTTTCATCTACACCTGTAACAGTATAAGTAGTCGTTTCAATTCCACCAGGTGTGTATTCTTCTCCGTCTACAACCCCCATATCCCAACTGAAATCAACAAGGCCAACTGCAGTAAAGACAAATGATTCACCAATACAAATATTTGCATCATCCACGCTTGCAATAATAGTAGGCAATGGATTAATCATAAGATTTACAGAAGCAAAATTTTCACAACCATTTTCATCTGTACCTGTTACAGTATATAAAGTTGGCCCATCCGTAATTGGTGAAAATGCTACACCATCTGTTGCCCCAACATCCCAACTGTATGTACTTGCTCCACCTCCAGTTAATGTGACGTCAGAACCAAAACAAATTGTATCACTATCAATTGTAGCAAATACTTCAGGTAATCCATGAACTGTTATATCAATTGAACTTACACCTTCGCAGCCATTACTGTCTAATCCCACTACTGTATATGTCGTAGTTCCTTCACTTGTTGGAGTCACAAATACTCCATCCTCAATGTCCATATCCCAATTGTATGTTTCAGCACCTCCTCCAGTAACAATAAATGATTCGCCAAAGCACATTTCTACACCTGATGATAAAATATTGATAATTGGTAATACATTGACAACAACTTCTATAGAATCAATACCTGTACAACCACTTTCATTGGTTCCCGTAACGAAATAATAATAAACACCTTCTTCTGGTATAAATGTCTCACCATCCTCTACACCAATATTCCAAGCATAAGAATCTGCACCTTCTCCAGATAAAATTATAGAATCACCTGAACAAATTTCTGATTCGCTAACAGTTGCTTCAACAATTGGTGAACTATTAACATAAAGATCAATTGAATCCTTATTAGAACATCCATTTGCGTCAGTTCCTTTAACCCAATACCAACTCGTTCCTAGCTCTGGCATAAATTCCTCACCATCAATCACTCCTCCCAACCAATCATATGTAATGCCACCTTCTCCTGACAGGGCTACCATTTCACCTTCGCATAATTCAGTTTCAGCAGTTGCAATGGAAATTGCTGGTAGTTCAAAAACTTCTATTTCAATAGAAAATGAACAATCATTAATATGATCACTTGTTGCTGTAAAAGTTGTAACCCCAACAGAAGGATAAAAAGCAACTCCATTCTCAACTCCTTCATTCCAAGTTACGTTTCCTCCATTTAAAGAAGTTACTTCCAAATTTAATAGTTCTTCTGCACACAATTCTGACGTGTAAATACCTGGAATCAACTCATCACAAATCACCTCCATTGTCTCTATTCCGTCATCTACATCTACCGGAGTAGACAAGCCGTTGATAGGTGTTTCACCAATACCAGTTCTATTGTCTATTAATGAACTTCTATTTTCAAAAACATCACTTGATTCCTTATTTTCAGTGTCAGTTATACTGATCACATTTGGAGCAATACTGTTAACAAAAGTTTCTGTGTAATCATACGTGCAATCTATTGCAAGACAGGTTCCTCCTGTTAAGCTAAGTGCCGCGGCAAATAATAATGTAGTCATTGGTTTAATCATGATTTTTGTTATTTAGTTTGTAAAGTAGGGGGCGCTTTTATATTCCCTTTTAACGCATTTATTTTGTCAATTTTTGAATGAACACTGTTGATGAATTTTCTAAAAAGTGAATAACCAAGTAGGATGTTTGAAATTCAAAACGGCGCTCATGAATTAAGCATTTGTTGAACCAAAATTATGAATGAAATAAGTCAATTTGATTTGAAAAACTTCCAATCTCTGCGGATTGACTTCCTAACGAAAAACGAACACATCCCCCTTAATTCCAGACTTTTTTCGTTAATCACACACCTATATAAGCATTAGTTTTTTGGGAAAGAAAAAGAGCACGATAGGAAATAGCTGCTAGCCTATTTGACTCGTCCCAAATATTTTTATAGAACAAACAATTAACTAAACCATACTTTATGAAACAATTTATTCCAATACTCATACTTTTTATAGGCTCATGTTTTTCTCAGGCTTACTCACAGGACGCAGAAAATGACAAAAAAATTTGGGCAACATTTAATGATAATTCGATTTTGCCTGAACTTTATAACGGACAACTCGTTTCTAGTTCTGCAGATTTTCAACAAATAATAGATAAGTACAACATTAAAACTTGTGTCCAAATTTTAGCGGACTCCAGAAAAGAAGAGCTTTTAAAAGTGTATGAAATTAGTTGTGATTGTGATCAGAATCAATTAATTGATGTTTTATCTGAAAATATTGAAACAATTACGAGAGTAGAACCTGCTCCAGAATATGAATTATTATACGTTCCTGATGATTACAATTTAGCTTTTGCAGAGGATTATGCCTTAGACCTGATTGATGCACAATATGCATGGGACTATACACTAGGTGACTCAACAGTTGAGATTGCCATTTCTGATTCAAATTTTGATTTGGATCATCAAGAATTAGTTGGCACTACTACATATATTCACTCACCATTAACACATCCAAACCTTTATCATGGAACAGCTGTTGCTACAATAACTGCTGGAAATACTGACAATAGTATTGGTAAAAGTTCAGTTGGGGCGAATTGTTCGCTACAGTTATACTCTATGTCTTATTCGCATTTTCTGACTGCTACTTACAGTGGAGCAAAAGTTATTAATGTTAGTTGGACTTCTGGTTGTTATTATAGCACATATTATCAAAGTATTATTGACGAAGTTTATGAAAATGGGACAATTATTATAGCTGCCGCTGGAAATGGTTCAACTTGTGGCGGTGCGGAAAACCATGTTTATCCTGCTTCATTGGATCATGTGATTTCAGTATCAAGTGTTGGACCGTTAAATAATCATGAACGATCTATTGGAGATCCAACAACTACCCATCAGCATAACGATTCTGTTGATATATGCGCACCTGGTTATGATGTTGCTTTAACAGTTATGGATGGTTGGTACTTAACAGGAAATGGTACCTCATTTGCAGCTCCAATGGTATCTGGTACCGTTGGTCTTATGTTGTCAGTAAACCCTTGTTTAACATTTGAGGATATTGAATACATTTTAGATTCTACAGCCTATAATATTGACACGATTAATCCTGAATATGCGGGGAAATTAGGAGCAGGGCGTTTGAATGCTGGTAGAGCAGTTCAAATGGCTGCAGAATATGAAACTTTTAACGTTGATATGACTGCAACACACGGTTGTTTACCAAATCCAGGTTCTGCCTCAATAATCCCAATTTTAGACGAAGGGACTTTACCGTTTACAGCATTATGGAGTAATGGAGACACTACATTAACCACTGAAGTATTAGAACCAGGAATTTATTCCGTTGTTGTTTCTGATAGTAAAGGTTGTATCAGTAAAAAAGATGTAACTATTACAATCTCTGAAGAGCTTATTGTTACTGAGAACATCACCAATATTGCTTGTTATGGAGATACAACCGGCATCATTGATCTTTCGATTGATGGAGGTACTGCACCCTATACATTCAACTGGTCCAATGGAAGTGATTTAGAAGATTTAATGGATTTATCAAGTGACACTTACGCAGTTTTAATAACTGATGTTAATGACTGTAGTGTAATTGACACTTTTGAAATTAATCAGCCTGAAGAGTTGTTACTCGAATTAGAAGTAACAAGCGTTTATGACGAATTTGCTTCAAGTGAAATTGATTTATCCGTAAATGGTGGCGTTACACCTTATGAATACTTATGGAGTAATGGAGATGAAACTGAAGACATTTACAGTCTTGATGCTGGTTTGTATCATGTACTTGTAACAGATAATAATGGATGTGAGCAATACGAAGAAGTAAATGTTTTTGGTCCAGTATTAGGTCTAGGTTTAGCTGATGAACTTGAATTTAAAGTTTTTCCAAATCCAAGCACTGATGGCACGGTGAATTTAACTTGGAATACTAGCAATGTGAGTCATATTCAGGTTTCAGATGCTCAGGGTAAAACAGTAAATACTTATGAAGTTAACACCAACCAACAGCAATTATCAATTCAAAACCTTTCAAGTGGGTTATATGTAATCAGAATTATGAATGGACAACGTGAATTGGAAACAAAAAAAGTAATATTACTATAGTATTCTTAAGTTAGGATAGTTCTGGTTAAAAGGGTTCCCAGAACATAAAATAGGTTGTCTGAAAATAATTTTCGGGCAGCCTTTTTTTATGAGGATTATTCAATATCATTAATACTAAAGGTAGTAGAAGAAATCGAGCGTTAATTTTTACTCAATGCTACTGAGGCAGTTCGCAATTATCGAATTAAAGCACAATCCACAGTTGTACATTGATTGAAAAAACATCATAACTCTTACTAGGAGAATCGCATCACATAAAACAACCCCAAAGACATGAATAGAGACCATTGATACTAGAGGAAAAAGTTAAACTTTTAGAAAAGATAGTAAACGATTAAATAAGAAAGCTTTGATCTTCTACTATATGATTGATATCGCCAAAAAAAATATAATATTCCAAATAAAACCACCCGAACCTATTTAATTAGGCTCTCTAATTATTTATAATGGAACTAAATCTATATTGCTTATTTTAGGGCTGGACGATCTTATAAAACTGTTTTTTAACACATAGACAGGAAAGGAAGTGGCTAAGTAGAATTACTTAATGCGACAAGCATCTGATAAGGTTATAATAAACTCAGATCCTTTACCAACTTCACTAATTACTTTAATTGTTCCGTTATTCATTTCTATGTACTCCTTGGCAATAGATGTTCCTAAACCTGTCCCTGATATAAACTCAGCATTTTTTGCTCTAAAGAACGGCTCAAAAAGATTTTTTAGTGCCGCTTTAGGAATACCAATTCCGTAATCTTTCACAATTAATTCAATTTCAGAGCCGAAGATTACTTTAAACTCTATGACAGAGTTTTCATCAGAATATTTATAAGCATTTGAGACCAAATTCGAGATCGCATGTTCCATTAGTTTTGGATCTAGCATTAACATTTCTGGAGTTCCTTCATAAACAAATTCCAAATTGCACTTTTTTAAGAATATTTCATTGTAATTAGTAATAACCTTATGGCATAATTCTAATAGGTTTGTAGGCGTTTTGATAGCCTTTATGTTTCCTTCAGTTATTTTTCCTAGGCTTAACACATCATTCATTAATGAAACCATTTTTTCAATTTGTCCATTGACTCTGTTTATTACCCGGTCAAACACCTGCTGCATATCTTTATCCAACAAATGACGCTGAATCGTAAGGATATCCATACTTGATTGAATAACGGTTAACGGTGTTCTGAATTGATGTGAAGCTGTTGCTACAAATTTTGATTTAATACTTCCTAGTTCTTTTTCTTTTTCCAAACTAATGGCAAGTTTTTTTCTGGCAAGCGATAATTCAGCTGTTCTGTTCGCAACGCTTCTTTCCAACTCTTCTGTAAACGCTTCTTTTATACGTTCCATCTTTTTGGCTTCAGTGATATCCATCACTATGGACAGCACACCGACAAATACACTATCTACGTCTAATACAGGAGAAGCACTAAATCTGAACCACTTTGTGTCACCTGACTTTGTTTTTAATGACAAATCATATTGTTCAAATTTTCCTTTTTTGCGTTCTTCAACTTTTTCCCGTAGCATGGGAATATCATCTTGATCTGCAAGCAAAAAGTAACCCTGTTTACCTATCAACTCTTCAATGCCATATTCCAACATATTACAAAAGGAAGGATTAACTGTAATAATTACTCCTTCTGAGGTTGTCAAAAGAAAACCTTCATTGATTCGTTCGAATAGAGATCGATATTTCGATTCACTTTCTTTTACACTTCTTAAAAGTTCAACTTCATTCGTTATATCATAATTCAGCCCAATCATTCGAAAAGGAACACCTTCAGCATTTTTTTCAACAATTGCATTTGCCTTTATATGCTTAATTTCTCCATTTTTATGGATAATCCTGAATTGAGTATCAAATATTTTATTTCCATCAATTGAAGCTTGTAATAATTGAGTTGTACCTTCTACATCTTCTGGGTGCGCAGTTTTTTCCCAGGCTTCAAAATTTTCTTCAAATTCACCTTTTTCAACATCAAAAATCTCATACATATTATCATCCCATCTCAAATTGTTTTCAATGAAATCCCAATTCCAAATCCCAATTCGTGCTGCACTTGTAGCTAACCTCAATCTTTTAGACGCTTCCTCCTTCTCTGCTTGCGCTTCTTTATTTTCAGTTATATCAATAACCATGGCCACAAAATTAAGTACCTCCCCTTCATTATCTAAAATAGCAGAAACCCTTAGATCAATCCATTTGATATTCTTGTTTTTAGTGATGTATCTTTTTTCTAGATTAAATGTGTTGATTTTTCCAGCTATAATTTCAGCAACATAGTCCAAATCTTTTTTGATATCATCTGGATGTGTAAAATGTGAAAAATGTACTCCAATAAGCTCATTCTCGTCTTCATATTCCAATATTTGAAGAAACATATGATTTAACGATTCTATTTCTCCATTTTTATTTGCGTATGCGATACCAACACTTGCGTAATCAATAATATTACTCAATTTATTGGAAGTGCTTATTAGCTCTTGTCTTGTAATTATTAAATCACTTATATCTCTAGCAACACCATATATAAAACCTGAAGACAAATCAATACTTGTTGTCCATGACAAATGTATATAATTGCCATTTAGGCAACGGCATCTATTTAAATGTGAGGAAGAGATCTTATTTGAAGAAAGGCTGTTGATCTCATTTAACGTTTTATCCAAATCCTCTGGATGAACTAGATCAGCTAACGATTTATTAAGCAGTTCACTTTCATTGTATCCGAGAGCTTCTGAAAACCTTGGATTTACTTGAAGAAAGTGCCCCTCTATATCTGTGATGCACATGAGATCCGTAGAGACTGAGAAATACCGTTCGTATGCCCTAACTTCCCGAATATATTGAATTTGCTCAATCTCTGTTGCACTTTTGCTGGCAATGGCATTCAAAATAGAAATTTTCTTATCAGAATCGTCAATTGGTTCTGGATCCATTAAAACAATAAGCCCAATAGGAACATCATTCTTAATAAGAGGGATTCCAATATAACTATTGATATTGAGTTTAACTAAGTCTAAATCCTTTGGAAAAAGTTCTTGAACATTCTCTAAATAGATACATAAACCATGTTCATAAACATCTTGGCAAGGGGTATCCTCTAATGCGTAGGAGAAGTTTTCCATAATCTCTCCATTTTTTGAAAAACTGATGGTTTCAACTATGTTTTTGTCTGAAAAAAATTCTCCTATAAATGCATATTTAATCCCAAAATGAGTGCATAATAAATTGGTTATTGTTTTGAAATAATCTTTACCTCCTACGGCAGTACTAATCTCCAAAATAGTATTCAGTTCATGTTCGATATTTTTACGTTCTGTATTATCCATACAGACGCCTAACATTCCAGTAACATTTCCTGCAGTGTCCGTAATAACCTGTCCCCAACTTCTAATATGCCTTGTGTTATTTTTGAATGTTGTAATACTATATTGATTCATGAACGAACCTTTAGCTTCAATAGCAGCCTGTATAGAATTAACCGCTTGAGCTCTACTTTTATCGTCAATTGTATTAATATAATCCTCATAACTAGGTTCGTAGTCTAGCTCTACTTCAAAAATCTCGCGTAAAAGATAATCCCAAACAACTGTTCCAGTTGAAAGGTCGAAACGCCAAATTCCAGTTTTGGTCATTTCATTGGTTTGAAGAAGAAGGTTATTATTATAAGTAGAGTTTTGATCTTCAACTTGCATTTTTTGAGCTATAAAACGCAGTTTTAATCGTGTTAAGGTTTCTAGAATTTGATCAATATCATTTTCATCCAAAAACTCATCCAACCCCATTCGAAATAATGATATTATTTCCTTGTCAGGAGTTGATTTACCTATATAGATAAATGGAATTTGATGAAAATTATTTTTGCATATCGACAAAGAATCAATATGTTCTATCCCTTTATAAGAAGAAATAATGGAGTGAACACCACCGTTTCTAATTTGGTCAATTAAACTAATGGAATCATTCGCTTTGATTAACGTAGCGTCAGAAAGTAAATGTTCCAGTTTAGAGAACGTTGCTTCACAGCTCGGTGTATTATCTCCCAGATATAAAATTCGAGTTTTCATGGTTTACAGTTGTATTAGTAGCAAAATAGACAATTAACCAAGTTGAGTAGAAGTTAAATAAAAAAAATGATGTAACGATTAAATTATGAAAAGAATCGTTTTTATTTTTAATATCTAAGGATAAGTGGTATTTGAACAAATAGATCCGCGGCATTAATGTTATAATATTTTTAACTATTTAGAATTCATAATTGATGTAATTTTGGTTTAGTTTGTTAATAGTGGTAATTCCAATCGTTTTTTTCATATGGTATTTATAGTGCTCCATAAATGCTTTAATATATGGAGCGAATTCGCTTCTTACAAGACCAATTTCATGGTAAGTTGTTCTTGCTTAGTTTGAATGGTAATAATGTGAAGTCCTTTTAAATTATTAGGTATAGTTATTATATTACTTCCTGCATTTAATAACAGTTCTGTAGAAAAAACTACATTTTGACCAAGTACATTTGTTAACGTAATTGAAGTCGCAGTCTCTACATCATTTATTGCTGTAAGATCTACAATGTAGCCCATTTGTTTAATGGATAAATTACTTCCTTCATTTATATTATTCGAAAAAATTCCGTTGTCATTATTTGTTACTTCAGCATTACTTAAAATGAGGTCAAATCTGTTATCATTCTCATCTTTATAATTTCCTGTTTCGTAATAAAAGATATAGTTGTTCTCTTTTAAGTTTGTCATTTCTCCTGTATTCTTATCGTAAAGAAGTATTCTCTTATAATTTCTAAAGTTTGCCCAATTATCGGCACTTATAGTATAATATCCGTCATTTTTAATTGTTGTAGCTAACGGAAAAGATTTGTCTCGTCCATCATTACTTATGTAATTTTTTCGAAGCAACTCATTTTCTTGGAAAGAGATTGAGGGTCCTTTTGCCTTATCATTTGAAAAGTGACGAATATCCAAAGAATCATCTAAGTCATCATTTGCATTCATATTTTCTTCAAGAACTGCCGCACAGTAATAGGTTGAGCTATTTTCCTTTAAAGTTATTTGTAGCGATTTGTCAACGCCTTCTGTACTACGAATATATGTTGCATTCGCATCTGTTTTAGCGGATTGTCTAAACGTAATTGTTCCAGCGCTTGTTGCAAAAATCCAAATACCTTGTCCAGTTGCCAATAGGCCTTCAGAAGTAATTTCGGGAATACTTGCTGACCCTGAAGTCTGATCGTACCATTGGTATACTCCACTTGCTGCATCATAAACGTAAAAGTATTTACTAACAGAACTCGATTTATCAAGACTAGCATAGGCTATAGGTGAAGCATAAGGGTTACCAATTGTGGTCCAACCAGTGTTGTATGCACCAACGATATCTGTTGAAGTATTTAAAGTTCCAGTTGAGGTTAAAGTAGTTCCACCAAAGGCTTCTAAATCTGACCCAACGAAAAGATTATAGCCTTTAGTATTAGTAATAGGTTCATAACTATTAATCACATTTACTTCAATTCCGTGATTTGTAAAACGTACAGATTTAAAACAAGGATCTTCAGGTTCGTAGGCACATCCATCAGGAAATCCAGGGCCGCTCATGGCTAGATCAGGATCCCAATCATCAAATGTGCTTCCTATTACAGGAGAGCTTAAATCTCTCCAATCTGCAGGGCCAGGAGACATAAATCTTTCTACAGAAAACTCACCTGTTAAAGTTGCAGGAGAAATTATTTCTCCTATTCTACCACCTGTTGATGGTCCTGTAGATGTCACAATAAATTTGCTTGATGGTGCAACAACCATATTTCCTAAGTTTGGAAATAAAGTACCATTCAATAAAAATGCGTCTCCCGTAAATCTAACATCTTCGACACTTGAATTATTGATAACCACATCATTTAAAATAACATCCGTTAATGCACTAGCAGCCAACGTTACATTTTGAGCGGCACTTCCGATTAATAATACTGCTCCATCTGTAAAATTAACAGAACCATTAATTCCCCAATCGCCTCGAATATTAAGGTTTACTGCATCACTCATTTCAAGTGTACTGTTTTCAGAAACTGTAAGTTGATCGGCAGAAGCATTAATATCAATTTGTACTGTTGTAAAAGGATCGATATAAACCTCATCATTAATATTTGGAATACAAGTACAATCCCAAGTTGTTGTTTCACTCCAATTACCGTCAGTAATAGAATGAATTTCTAGTATTTCCTGAATTCCAGCTAATGTAAAATAATCTCCGTCGTTTAAGTCAATTGTGAATGAAACACTAGAGGTAAGAGGATCGTATGTTCCTGTAATTATAGTTGCATCTGCAAATACACCGTCATCATCAACTAACAACCTATATTCATCTGGTGTTGAAAAATCATCTAGTCCAAGTTTAAAATTAAGCTGAACATTACCAAGTTCTCCTGTTTCATCTAAACGCCAAGTACGCTCTAACCGCTTATGTTCTGGCAATGAAACTGGAAGATCGACTTCATTGTATTCATTTGTTGGGAAGTCTGTATGGGCAACAACATAATAATCATTTGCATCTAAACCTGCCGCACCAGAAAGCTCTAATACACCTGCGCCCTGTGCTTGGTTTTGAATATTCACACCGTCATTTGCTAGTCCTATTAATCCAAAAGAGTGAGTCGCTTCAAAAGCATAATGATCAACAGGAATTGCCATATTATATTTTGCGCCTAAGTAATTCTCCACCATTATCCGTTCCAAATCTGTCAAAGCACTATTAAAAACAATAACCTCTGAAATTTCTCCGGTAAATGTATATCCGCTTACCGTTAAAGGATTTCGATTTCCAATGTAAACATTGTTATGCCCAGAAGGAACAGTATAAGCAACTGATTTGCTCATTTCTAAATTCCCTTGATTAAAGGTTTGATGCTGAGTTGGTGTAATGTGAGTTGAAAAAAATGAAGCTCCGGGTGGATCCGTAAATCTGACCCATTTTATTGTAGGTGAATAATGTGCGCTTAGAAGTGTATTTTGCCCATTATTCATATAAGTTTGCCATTTTTTGATGTTTGAAGTGTAAGATGATGTAATTAACATGTCACTTGAAGTAGTCGTTCTATCATATACTATGAAGTAAGTTATGTTAGAAGATTCTAAAGCTGCAATTGAGCTTGATCCCATAATGTCATTAACACCATCAAATACTAGTGAAGGAACTCCATTAATTCCACTTGTTGAAAAAACAGGTCTTTTACTTGAAACATCTTGCGTAAAATTAGATCCGTTACCAGATAAGTCACCCCATATAGCAACTTGAGTTCCATCCGTATAATTTAATGAATGAGCATCCAACCAAATTTGATTATTATCTGCATTACCAGCCCCTCCAGGCCCTGTTTGCGCAACGGCAAAATTATAACTCATAATAATAAGACTGAAGAATATTACTTTGTATTTATTATATAAACGCATTTGAGTAGGATTTAAAATGATTACTGTTCTAACTTTTTCTGAAAAATACAGATGAATGAAGCTTTTTTTTCTTTGTGTTTTCCGAATAGACCTTTTGAGTTTCCGAATAGAACAGTCTTGTTATTCAAGCTTATAGTGCCTAAAAAATGTGTTTTATTAATTTCATTTCGCCCCTTAGGAAACTTATTTTAACGGATTGGGAGCCTACTCTTTGCGTTGGGAAGAAGAATAGTTTTTCCGCATTTTTTTTGTCGTATTATGGTGAAGCTTTAACATAATCTAAAGGTATGACCGCTACGAAACCTACTGTAAACATGAGAGTTATAATCCTATTATTATTCTCCATGTGTCTTTCTCAAACGACTTTCTCAATTACAACCACATGGCTTGGTACCACAAATACTTCATGGGGAGACGCAAGTAATTGGGACAATGGAGTTCCTGGTATTTCCGATATAGTCATTATTTCAACTGCATCAAACTATCCCTCAATTATAGCCAACCAAACAATTGCTGGCCTAACTTTAAATAGTGGAACTTCTATAAATTTAAACAGTTATAAATTAACTGTCACAGGAACGGCTTCAATTGAGTCTGCAACAGTGAATGGCAGCGGGTTATTATACATTACAGGAGGAACAAGTCATCTAATTAAATCTTCAACAATAAATACTCCATTCAACCTGACTATGAATGGATCTTCAGGAACATCTTATATTGATGATAACACTTTTAACAATCCAGTAATTATCGTCAAAAAAGGAACCGGTGGAAATTTTTATACTGGAAAAAGTCCCTCAACTACAATTGGAGATACATATAATGATGATGTTACCCTTGCCGATTCATCATCTTCTGGAAGTCTTTACTTCTGCTATGATGGAGTCAACAATATAACTGGAGACGTCTCTTACCAAAACATTTCAACTGTAACATATTTATTTGATCGAAGCACCACAACCATTACGGGAGATTTTACGTATGATCACAATGAAGTAACTACCACATTATATACCACTTATAACACAGCTGCTGACCTAACAATAACTGGAAATTTTGAGCTTACAGGTATAAATGGTCATTTTTATTTTGGCCATGACAATAATTCATCTTCCATATCTGGCGCTCTCACATTGAGACGCAGTAGCGGTAACTATCATACTTACATAAAGAATGTTTCAAATTCAACTACAGGTGGGGATATAATATTTGAAGACGTTAATGCACTTATCGTCACGGATTGTTCTTTAGTCCTTGATTCTATGCACCTTGATGACTGTAATACAATTACCTTTAATACCAATACTGTAGTTGCTACGCATGGTTTACTTGATTTAAATACTTCTAGTGCTGCACATTATTACTGTTATAGTAATCATTTGACAATATCAAATATGTACTATTCAACTTCTGGAACATCAGGTTATTTGCATACTGGAACAAATGGATCTACATCTACAATTTATGGAGACACTCATGTTGGAAATGTTTATGCGTGGGGAACAGGTTCTGGTGGAATCATGTACTTCGCAAGTAGAGGTAGCAATAGCATAAGTGGAAATCTTGATATTATAGCAAGTGGTACTCAATTTCAACTCGATTATTACGATAGCTTGACTGTTGGCGGAAATATTACAGCGCTCCACACCAAAGGATCATTTTTAGGGAATCATTCAACAAGCTATTTATCTGTAACGGGGAACATTGACATTACCCGAAACGCAACAGCCTCAACATTTACTTTATCGAGCAGTGGAAATCTTGACTTAACCGGTGATTTTGATCTTACCAATTCATATACAGGAACGATAACCATAGGAACGGCTGCAGATATAACTATAGGAGGTAATTTCACATTTAACAATACTGCCAACGCCACTATGAATTTTGCGGTTTCTGGAACAACCTTTAATGGCTCTGGTAATTTTACGATTACAAACTCTGGAACTGGTACAGTTGATATAGCCTCGGGAGCGGGAGATTTTGATTTGAGCGGCAATTTTATCATGACTGGAACACAAGGAGGCTTTTTAACTATAAATGATAATACAGGAACATTTGATGTATTGGGTAATATGAGCGTTTCAGACATTAATAATCATTTCTATTTTGGAAATAATACAAACACCTCTTCTATTAGCGGGCAGTTAACATTACGTAGACCTTCTGCATTAAATTATCACACTTATTTGCGTCAAATTAGCAACTCAACAACTGGCGGAGACATCATATTTGAAGACATAAATGCGTTAATAGTTACTGACTGTTCTTTTGAAATTGATTCTCTCAAATTAGACAATTGCGGTTCAATTAGTTCTTTCTATACGAATACCTTCACGGGTAATTCTGGTTACTTAGCTACAAATGCAGGAACTGGGGCATGGTATTATCTCAATGGTAATTATTATGATTTAGCTCACATGGAAATCGCCGTAAAGTCAACAGGATCTTACATAAGAACTGCCGATATCGCTTCAGGCACAGATCTTTCAGAAGTTTATACTGGAGATTTAACTTTAACCGCAGCTAGTACTTCCTATATCTATTTATCTGCATCTGCCAGCGCAAATACCGAAATAAAAGGGGATTTAACAATTAATTACAATAATGCTAATAGAGTTTATGCAGGTATTGGAGGCACCATAAAGTTTACAGGTACAGGAGATCAATCAATAACTCAAACTGGTACTGAAATTCTACAAGGTCAAAAATGGGAAATAGACAAAGCTAGTGGCAAATTAATCTTAAATGATCAAGTCAAAATTTTAATTGATATGACATTTACAAATGGAGTTGTTGAAACAAGTTCTACGAATGAACTTTATTTTTCAAACACCACCTCAACTGCTACAGGAGCCTCAAATAGTAGTTACGTAAATGGTCCTGTTATAAAACGATTCGCTTCCGCAGGCTCATTTATATATCCTGTTGGGGACAGTTCGTTTTATGCACCAATCACAGCTTCAGCGGTGTCTGCATCAAACACAGAGTTCACGGCAGAATATTTCAATTCTGACCCCAAATTGACTTATGGAGATTCATATGAAGTTGGTATAGATCATATAAGTAATGCTGAGTACTGGACACTTGATCGAACGAGTGGGTTAGGCAATGCCAAAGTGACACTCTCTTGGAAAGATGAGCGTCATGGTGTTGGTGGTGTGACAGATATGCCAACTCTGCAATTAACGCGCTACAATGGAACAGATTGGGTAGAGCATGCATCCTCTACATCTGGATCTAACGCTGATGGCACAATTATTACAGATGCTGTGGTCACGTCATTTAGTCCGTTTGCATTAGCCACCTCTACTCCACTTAATCCCTTGCCTATTGAACTATTATTTTTTAATGCCGACTTAATTAAAAATAGAACAGTTGACTTATCTTGGTCAACCGCATCAGAATTAAACAATGATTATTTTTCAATAGAAAAATCTTCTGACGCTTTAAATTGGTACAAATTGATGGATGTTTCAGGTGCGGGTAATTCTTCAATGGCAATAAACTATTTGGAAAATGACAATAACCCATACACAGGTGTATCTTATTACCGTTTAAAACAAACAGACTATGATGGGACTTATACTTATTCGAAAACAAAGAGCGTTTTTCTTGAAAATTCAGAAAGTGATTTAATCATTTATCCAAATCCTACTTCAAATATAATTACTGTTATTTGCCCAAAGGAAAAGCAAGACGTTTTAAGGATTTATGACATCTACGGCAAAGATATCACTAGCAAATTAGAAATTATTGAAAATGGATCAACTAAAACAATTGATTTATCTTCATTAGCAGCTGGCGTATATTGGTTTAAAACAAAAAATCAAACCAAAAGGGTTGTAAAAGTTTAATCAAACATTGTGAACTATAGAATATATGAATGATCTTATTAGAATGCCAAATATTCTTAAAACCAAAACTATTGAAAGTTTTGGAAATTCCAACCTCAATATTATTTCCTTTGAATTAATGAAACGAATCCGACCTTCAATAAGCGTCTCTCAAATTGGTTTTTCTAAACTTAACAATTGACTATTAAAACTTCAAATCTATAAATAATGTTCCTACCATTTCTGTCTTTATAAACGCTCTAACTATTCAGAATTACTTCAAATTTGAGGTGTTAAAACAAATCAATCTTCAATTCAAATACTTGTATTTAGCATCAACCAAAAAATTGAAAGTAAAAAGACCGTTTTAATTGAAGAATGAAGCGGAAAAAACTGGAATATTTTCCTGCCAATCAACTCCTAGTAGCAAGCATAAAACTGAAACAAACCACAAGATTAATAACTCCGGTTGGTAGGTTGCAAAGATAAAAATGCCCCCCTTAATTAATCAGAATTATAGCGGCACTATTTTTCAATGATCTTTCATCTGAATTTAACTATTTATTCCTATTTTTCAGCTTCGCTAACTCTTAGGGGTTAGAATGCCAAATATTCTTAAAAACCAAAACTTATGAAAACAGGCTCTCAATTTGGGATTATATCTACAATTAAAGGTGCTCATAATATTATTGAAGATTATGTGAAATATCATATTCATTTAGGATTCCATAAAATCTATCTTTTTTTAGATGATCCTAACGAGTCTTATCCAATGCTGGAAAATCACCCTGAGGTTAAACTAATTCCTGTAGATGAAGACCTTCATCAGAAATGGGAAAAAGTAAATGACTACCACTTTTTTAAAAAGTTTATTAATGCCGATATTTTGGCCCGACAAGCACTAAACGTTGGTGTTGCTTTGGATATTTGTAAAGAAGATAAAATAGATTGGCTATTGCATATTGATTGTGATGAATTGTTTCATTTACCTGAGAACCTTTCGTTAAATGCTCACTTCAATGAGTTGGACCAAAACGGCACTTCTATATTCACCTATTTTAATCGAGAATCAATTAGTGATAAAGTACAAATTCAAAATCCATTTAGAGAGATTGCTACTTTCAAGAAAAATCCAAGAGAATTAACTCATGAAGAGTTGGATAAACGAAAGGAATTATCTCAAAAGCATTCTGAAAAACGATCTATTCATTTTATGGGATACGGAAACGGAAAAGCTTCTTGCCGTGTAGAAGACGTAAAATCTGGAGGGGCTCATTATTTTAATTTGAAAGGAAAAGCTAAACGATTTGGACCAATAAAATACCGTGTTATTGCCAAAGAAAAATTTCCATATAGATCTTATTCTTTAATCAAAAAAGAAAAACCAGTAGCAACTGCTCCTATCATTCTTCATTTTCCGAATTGTGGTTTTGATGAGTTCTATAATAAATACAAAAATGTGCACCAATCAATTCCAGATACTTGGTTAGGCATGAGCAAAGTAGCTGACACTACACCTTTCCATATCGAATCAAGAGATTTATTTCAAAAAGGAAATAAAGAGGAAATTCTTAACTTCTATAAAAAACGCATTTGTGTTGAAAGAGAAATAATAGACGAGCTCATCACTGAAAATTTAGTGGTTGAAATCTCTTCTGCTATTCACAATATTTAAATCTTTTTTCAACTTATTAGTGAGTTTACAGGCCAAAGGATTTCTAATTTTCCTTTGACCAATCATTCACTTTTTGCTTTATTTTTTCAACAGTTTCTGCTGCATTTTGATTTACAAAATAATGCCCGGCATACGGAATGGCGTCAAAACTAACAACATCAGAAAACAAGTTCCAAGATTTATATGTTTGCTTATAATTTGGCGTAATTGAATCCTGCTCTCCATACAATGCATGAATTGGCGCATTTAGTTTCATAGCTTTTTTATTGCCTTGAATCTCCATTATTAAACGTTCCGAAATATGAGCATCATGTCTTAAATTATTAACAATGGCTTCTTTCGTTTTTTCATGAAGATTTTCCGATTGGAAATCCAATTTCACAATCACATCATTCCATATTTCCTCATTTGAAAATGAAGACCAACCGCCCTTATTCAAATCGAAATTATAATTCTCATTATAACTGTCTGCACATTGGATTAACCCTACCAGTGTTTCTTTACTATGCTCAATAAATTGACTCAAAACCAATGCTAAACTTGTTCCTGCACAATGTCCCAAAACAATGGTTTTTCCTTTCACTCTCTCTTCTACCTCTTTGAATAAATTCTCTTTTACCCAAGTATAACCTTTATACTCAACATCATCAACTAAACTATGCCACGGCATAATCACCGTGTATACATTAAAATCATTGGTTAATACTTGCGCCAAGTTTTGATAAGCAATATCCGTTGCCCCCGCATAAGGCACTAACACAATGTTCTTATCTGTTTTAACTTTTGCTGGATAATGTTCTAGTAAAGTTTCAGTGCTATTTTGAATTTCAATAGCAGCCAAACAACGTCTAATCGTTCTTTCTTTATAAATAGTTTTCAAAGGCACTTGAAGATTTCCCGCTCTAGATACACTCACTGCTTTAATAGAATTCCCTCCCAATTCAAAGAAATCATCATCTATTCCAATTCCTGCTCTATTCAAAACTTGCTCCCAAACATCCAACCATGCTTTTTGCGTCTCATTTTGTGGCCCAACAAATGGCACCTTTAGTTCTTCTGGATTTTCATTTAAAAGAGATAAGGCTTTTTTATCCGCTTTTCCATTAGGGGTTTGCGGAATTTTATCTAATTCAAAAATTCGAACAGGAATCATATATGCAGGCAATTTCTCACTTAATAACCTTTTCAATCCATCCGCGTCAACATCATTTTCCAAAACAGTGTAAGCGATTAGATAATTTTCTTCCTGATTTGTTTTTTGAACAATTACAGCAGCATCCTGAACCCCTTTCAATTGAAGTAACGCCGATTCAATCTCTCCTAGCTCCACTCTATAACCCCTGATTTTAACCTGACTATCTTTCCGCCCAATAAATTCAATTCTGCCGTCTTTATGCCAACGTCCTAAATCTCCTGTTTTATATAATGTTTCTTCCGTTAAGAATGGACTTTGAATAAAAGATTCATTCGTTAATTGAGGTTGATTCAAATATCCACGAGCCACTCCTTCTCCACCAATATATATTTCACCAGTTGCTCCTATAGGAACTATTTGTTCTTGCTCGTTTAAAATATAAATTGAACGGTTCTTAATGGGTTTACCAATTGTCGTTTGTTCTTCATTGCCTATGATTTTGGAATAAGTAGAACACACCGTTGCCTCACTAGGACCATAAGTATCGTAGATTTGAAATTGCCCCACAAAGTTTGAAACAAAAGAAAGGTTGAATTTATCTCCTCCACTAATTAGCAAACGTAATCCTGACAAATCTGCACTTCGTTCATTCAGCTCACTAATAATCATAGGAGTAGCGCTCAAAACTGTAGCTTCATTCAATTGTACTAATCGAATTAACTCCTCAATATCACGTCCTCCATTTTTAGCAAGCACAACTTTACCCCCACGCAACAATACGGGATAAATTTCTTCAACGTGGGTGTCAAATGACAACGAGGCTTGTTGAATAACCGCATCTTGCTCCTCAACATTAAAATAATCACCAAAGGTTATGGCATAGTCCAACAAGGATTTATTTTCAATCATCACCCCTTTTGGTTTACCTGAGGTTCCAGATGTATAAATAACGTACGCTAGGCTTTCAGGAGAAATTTTAATCTTAGGATTATCACAACTCCACTCTTCAACATTAGTTCTAAATTGATCAATCAAATGTTTATCGATTGTAACCAGACAATCTCCATCCTTCTCCATATATTCGATTCTTTCTTTCGGATATTCTGGGTCAATTGGTAGATAAGCCGCACCTGATTTTAATACGCCTAAAATAGAGACGAGGTTCCATTCATTTCTTTCCTGAAAAATGCCAACCAAACTGTCTTGCTTAACTTTATATTGGTCAATTAAAAAATGAGCCATTCGATTTGACAACTCATTGAGTTCTTTATAGGTTATTGTTTTTCCATCAGAAACCAAAGCAATATTTTCTGGAGTTTTTAAAACTTGTTTTTCAAATTGACTTTGAAATGTTTCTAGTTCTGGGTTTACTCTATTCTTTCCGTTAAAACTTGTGATCAATTGCTTTTCTTGCGCTGGCAAATAATCCAAATAAGCAATTTGCTCGTCTGGATTAGTCAAAACCGTTTCTAATAAGTTTTTGTATTGCTTCAAAAGCATTCGGATCATTTCTGCCTCATATATATCTGAATTATAAATAACATGAAAACTAATTCGATCTCCTCTTTCTTGAAATGTTATGTCCAAATCAAATTTAGCACTGGTTTTACCTAAGTCTTTAATTTCTTTGACATAAGTCCCCTTAACATCACCAGCTTCTGTAAAGTTTTGAAGAGAAAGCATCACATCAAAAACAGCATTTCTGCTGGTATCAAGAGTAAGATCCAGTTCATCAACCAATCTATCAAAAGGATAATCGCTGTGATCAAAACTTTCTAAAGTATTTTGTTTTAATCGATCAAAAAAGACATTAATTCCTTCATTTTCTTTAACCTCATTGCGCAATGCCAATGTATTCAAATACAATCCAATTTGATTTTCTAAATCTGGATGTGCTCTGCCAGCAACAGGTGTTCCGACAATAAGCTCATTTTGATGCGTATTTCTATACATTAATACATTCCATACGGCGAGTAGCCCCATGAATAAACTACCGCCTCTTTCATTTGTATAATTCTGCAGATTTCGAGTAGTTACGGCGTCAATCTCTGTATATAAAGCCTTCCCCTCGTTTGACTTGATTTTGGGTCTTTGTTTTGAATGATATAAATTAAAAAGCGGAAGGTTTCCACCTAAAGTTTTCAACCAATATTCTTGGTGAAGTTTAAATTCAGTTTTTTCATATTGCTCAAATTGCCACGCACTAAAGTCTTTGTATTGAATATCCAAAGAAAGTAGGTTAGGCAATTCGTTAGATTGAAAGCTATTATAATAGCTCATAATATCCTTAGAGAGCACTTCCATTGACCAACCGTCACTAATGATATGATGCAAATTATAGTAAAAAATAATCTCATCATTTGATTGTTGAAGAAGTGCTACACGAATCAGAGGACCATGATTTAAACTAAAAGCATTGTCCTCATCTGATTTAATAAATGCTTTGATTTCTTCTGGTGGGTTTTCATTTAATCGATAATCCTTATAATCCACCTTAAAATCAATATCCGACCGTTGTTTTACCCATTGTCTTAATTCTCCTGATTCGTCTTCTTTAATGACCGTTCTTAAAATCTCATGACGGTCGATTGTTGCCTCAATTGCTTTAATGAAGTTCTTTATATCAACCCCACGTTCTAATTGAATGCTTCCTGGAATATTATAAACAGCAGAAGATCCTTCAAACTGACTCAACACCCACATTCTTCGTTGAGCATCTGACACCTGATAACTCTCTGATTTTTGAATTGGATTAATTTTTTGATAGTCTGCGTTTGGTTTTTCCCAAAATAATCGCACTTGACTTTCAATGGTTGTTACCGTAAATAAATCTTGTAGTTTTAGTTTAACACCAAATTCAGCAGCATATCTTCCAATAAGTTTTACGGCTTTTAAACTATGCCCACCCAAAGTAAAAAAATCATCTTTGATTCCTACCTGCTCTTGTTCCAAAACCTCTGTCCAAATTTGCGCCATTTTTATTTCTTTCTCATTTCTTGGAGCCACAAAATCAGCTCCACGAGAAAGCCCAAGCATCAATGGATTTGGTAAACTTCTCTTATCTATTTTACCGTTTTGTGTAAGAGGAAACTCTTCCTGTTTCACTAAAAAAGCAGGAATCATATATTGAGGTAACCTTTGCTTTAACTGATCTCGAATTACTGAAATCTCTATAGCTTCTTCCGAAGTATAATAAGCAACCAAATCCATTGCTCCCTTTGTATCAGGTAATGTAATTACAACAGCCTTGTTTACAAAACTCAATTGCTCAATGGCCGATTCTACTTCTCCCAATTCTATTCTATACCCTCTAATCTTTACCTGATCATCCTTACGTCCCGCAAACTCTATCGTTCCATCTGAAAGGAATCTACCTAAGTCACCAGTCAAATACAGCTTACCTGCTTCATATGGATTATCTACAAATTTTTCGGCTGTCAATAGAGGCTGGTTCAAATAACCTAACGATACCCCTTTCCCTGCAATACAAATTTCACCTACTACTCCTTGCGGTTGCAATTTCTTTTTTTGATTCAGGACATAAATTTTAGAATTTGATATTGGTTTTCCAATAGGAATATTTCGTTTATCAAAATCCGATTTGCTTAATGAAAGTTTGGTAGAAACTACTGTATTCTCTGTTGGTCCATAATTGTTATGCAGTTTAATATTATCGACGGCCTTAACTGCTCCAAGCGCTTCACCTCCTACACAAACATTAATTACTCCATATAAATCACCTGATTTTTGAGCAAAATCATTATACAACACAGTTGGTAAATAAGCATGTGTTATTTCATTTGAATTGACAATTGCCAGCAACGAATCTACATCTGCTCTATCATTATTACTTATTGGATAAACCGTTGCACCTGTGGTGATGTATGGAAAAAGCTCCCACACCATTGCATCAAACCCAACACCTGACAAAATGGTTGCTCGACTCTTCTCATTAACCTCATACGTTTCTTGATGCCAAAAGCAAAGATTACAAATAGATGCGTGACTAATTTTCACACCTTTAGGTTGTCCTGTTGACCCGGACGTATAAATAACATAAGCGCATTGGTTTTCATCAATATTTTTGTTCAAATTCTTCGAATCAAAATCCAATTTCTTTTGTTCAAAGAGATCCATTTCAGCTTCATCTAGACACAATTTACAAGCACTGTCCTCCAAAATAAAATTAATTCTTTCTGATGGGTAACTTGGATCAATTGGAACATAAGCAGCTCCTAGCTTTAAAGTTGCCAAAATTGAAATGATTAAATGCTCATTCCTCTCTTGCTTAATCCCTATCAAATTCTTTGGAGTGATCTCAAACTTATCATTCAAGTAATTTGCTAATTGATTCGCCGACTCATTCAATTCACGATAAGTTAAATCCTTTGCTCCAACGCAAATTGCAACCTTTTCAGGTGTCTTTTCAACTTGCTTTTCAAATAGACTAACTAAAGTTTCTTTAGTTGGATAGTTTTTCTCTGTTTGGTTGAAGTTGACTAATAGTTGGTTTCTTTGATCTGCAGATAAAAATTCAATTTCAGCTATTTTTGTTTGATCATCTTCTAAAAATAGATTCAAGAGTCTTTTATAATGACCTATGAACTGCTCCATCATGTTTTTCTCATATACATCAGAATTGAAAACAAGATGAAGCTCCATATAATCTGTAACTTGCTCTATAGCAACACTTATATCAAATTTTGAATTTGCATGACCTTGGTCAACAATATCCGCAGCATAATTCACCCCTTCTCTATCACTTGCTTGGAAACTAAAAGTAATATCAAACACGGGGCTTCTAGAAGTATCTCTTTGCAAATCTAACTCTTCAACCATGCGGTCAAAAGGGTACATTTGGTTATTGAAATTAGTCGTAATATTTTCTTTTGCCTTTTGATAGAATTCTGCAAAGCTTATTTCTTGATCTATCTGTGTGCGCAATGGCAATGTATTAACATAACATCCTATTTGGTTTTCCAAATCTGGATGCGATCTGCCAGCTAAAGGAATTCCAATCACAATATCTTTTTGCGAAGCGTAACGATATAATAATGTATTCCACACGGAAACCAATGTCATAAATACACTTCCTCCGTTTTCCTTTACATAGTTTTTTAATTTTTGATTCGTTTCAGAATCGATACAAGTCATTAATTTATGCCCATTATTAGTTTGAATTGCGGGGCGTGATTTTGTTGTTGGCAAATCAATTACTGCAATTTCTCCAGCCAAATACTGAAGCCAATATTTTTTCGCATCCGTATAAGGTTCACTCTCTAACATTCCTCTTTGCCACTCGGCATAATCCTTATACTGTATCCTCAAAGGTTCTGGGTTCAATTCTTCCCCTTTTTGCAATGTTTCATAAAAAGAAAGTACCTCTTTAAATAAAATTTCAAGCGACCATCCATCACCAATAATGTGGTGCATATTATAATGAAACAAGTAGCTTTCCTCCTCTAATTGAATAAGATCTGCACGAACTAATGGACCATTTTCCAAATCAAATTCTTCTTGAGATTTTCTTTTATAAAATGCATTAATTCTTTGTGCTTTATTTTCAGAAAATCGAAGATCTTCATAGCCTATCGAAAATTCTAATTCATCAATAGATCGTATTTTCTGCCTAATCTCTCCTTTTTCATTCTTTACAAAAACAGTTCTTAAAATCTCATGCCTTTCAATCACTGCTTTTAACGCTAGTTCGAAATTTTTAATATTGAGTTCTTGGTTCAAATAAAAATTACCTGGCATGTGATAGGCAGATTCACTTTGAGCCAATTGACTAATCACCCACAACCTTCGTTGAGCATCTGAAATGGCATAATCCTCTTTTTCATCTATATTAGGAATAGGTTCAAACTTATTCTGTTCAATTGACCCGAACAATTCTATATGTTGCAGAATAGTTGTGTGTTTAAACAAATCACTCAATGACAGTTTAAAGCCTAGTTCTTTACGATAGAAATTACTTAACCTAACAGCCTTTAAACTGTGTCCTCCAATTGCAAAGAAATCATCTGTAAGTCCAATTCGATCAGCTTCCAATACCTGTTTCCAAATTTTTACTACAGATTTTTCCATAGCTGTTACAGGTGCCACATAATTTATTGATGCTGACTTCGTTTTTTCAACCCTGCTGAGCAAATATTTATCGTCTACTTTTCCATTTGGTGTTAACGGAATTTCTTCTACTTGACACCAAAAAGTTGGCACCATATAGGTGGGTAATTTTTGTTGTAAATCCTTTTTTAAAGCTTCCTCACTTACTTTTTCATTACTCACGAAAAAAGCAACCAATTCATTTTCTCCAGCCTGGTTATTAACCGTTAAAACTTCAGCTTCCTGAATTTTATTTATGCCTAGCAAAGCAGATTTAACTTCTCCCAACTCAATTCTATAACCTCTAATTTTAACCTGTTTGTCTTTTCTTCCCAAAAACACAAGTTCTCCTTCAGTAGTCCAATATCCCAAATCACCACTTTTGTACATTTTCGTCGTATCTCCAAACGAAGAGTCAACAAAGCTCTCGTTAGTTAAAACCTCTCTATTAAGATACCCCAATGCCAAAGTATTTCCTCCTAAACAAATCTCTCCTGGCACACCAATTGGCTGTATGCTGCCTTTTTCATTCAAAACATAGGCAACAACATCAGGTAATGGTTTTCCTATTTTACCTTCATCCTTTGTTTTAACATTTGGCAATGCTATCGCATCAATTACAGTCTCCGTTGGTCCATAATGATTGTTCAACTGAACTGCAGGTAGTTTTTCTTCAACCTCTTTTATTAACTCAAAGGGTAATGCTTCTCCACCAACACAAATGGTTTTCAAATTATCGTTTATATTTTTCAGCTCTTCCTTTTCAAGAATCGTGACAAAATTCCGAATGAATCCTGGAGTTCCTTGCAATATATTCACTTTTGATTTTGCCAAAAAATCAACAAAATCCACTGGTCCAATTAATTGTTCTGATGAAGGAATAGCTATGCTTCCTCCAAATGAAAGAGGCAAAAAAGTCTCTAATAAAGAAACATCAAAACCAAAATTGGTATTAAAAGAGGTTTTTAAATGATTCTCCTCAAATCCTATCAACTCTTTTTCAGCAAATAGTTTAGTTGCAATACTTTCATGAGCTACCATAACACCTTTTGGCTTTCCTGTTGAACCAGAAGTATAAATGATATAAGCTAAATCTTGAGGGGAGTTTAAAGCGGGTAAGTTCTCTTTTTCAAGAGGAGTTACTTGTTTTTCTGAATGAAAATCTTTCAAGATTTCTTCATCCAAAATTAACTTGCAAGCACTATCTATTCGAATAAATTCAATTCGTTTTTCTGGTAAATTTGGATCAATTGGAACATAAGCCGCACCAGATTTTAAAACACCAAGCAAAGCAACAATTAACTCTGAATTTCGAGTTAATTTCACCCCAATTCTATCATTAGGCACTATTTTGAATCGATCTCGTAGCCACCTTGCTAATTGATTTGCCTCATTATTCAACTGTGCATAATCAACTGTTTTATTCTGAAATAAAAGCGCTTCATTTTCAGGATTTTTCTCTACTCGCTCCTCAAAAAGACGAACCAATGTTTTCTCTACTTTGTCAAAAACAGGCGGATTAAATTCAGTTAACAATTGCTTACTTTCATCTGTTGACAAGAAGTTAAGTTCATCAATTCGCGTATTGCTATGCTGAAGTAATTCTGTTAATAAATTCAGATAATGCGACAAGAATTGCTTGATAAAATCTTGATTGAAAAGATCCGTATTGAAGTTTAACTTAACTTGTACTTCATTGTTTCGCTCTTCAAAGGAAATATCTAAATCAAATTTATTTTCTTGTACACCTGCATCCTGAATTAAAACACTTTTATCTGGCACCAGTCCTGATTCAATATCAAATGTATGATATGAAATCATAATGTCGAAAATAGCGTTTCGGCTTGTGTCTCGCGCCACTTTCAAATCCTCTACAAGACGATCAAAAGGATATTCTTGATGAGAAAATGCTTCTAAAGTATTATTCTTGACAGTATCAAAAAAGCTTAAAAAATTGTCCTCGGCTGACAGTTGATTTTTAAGCACCAAAGTATTAACATAAAATCCAATTTGATCACTTAAATCAGCATGATCTCTTCCTGTAACAGGGCAGCCCAAAATCAGATTACGTTCTCCAGTATATCGATACAATAAAGCATTAAAACTAGCGATAAATCCCATAAACAAAGTCCCACCATTCTCTTCTGAAAATTTTCGTAAACCTTGTAATTGGTCACTATTTAACCAAGTTGAAAATGTATGTCCATTGGTGGTTCTTAATGTCGGTCTTTTCTTTGCCGATTCGAAATTAATTGGAGTTAAATTACCCAACAACTGCTTTGTCCAATAATCTTTGTGCTGCTTATATTTATTACTTTGAAGTTGATTCAATTGCCAAACTGCATAATCCTTATATTGAATTCGCAAAGGATCTGGAAAATCACTCTTATTACTATTTAAAATGCTATAACACGTTAAAACATCTCTTTTCAGTACTTCCATGGACCACCCATCACTAATGATGTGATGCATATTATAATGAAAGAACCAATACCCATCTGCTACTTTTAACAATGCAGCTCTTAACAAAGGCCCATTCTGAAGATCAAATCCTTTATTTCGATCAGCTTGAATGTACTTGTAAACACTTTGCTCAGGAGCTATTTCTTCGGTATAATCATGTTTATCAATCGAGAACTTAAACTCCTTACTTGGTTGAATGATTTGTGTAACAACACCTTCCTCGTCTTCATGAAAATGAGTACGAAGAATTTCATGACGCTCAATTACCATTTGAATCGATTGTTCCAAACGTTCAATATCATAGTCACCTTTTAAAGGTAAACTATGTGGCATATTATAAGTTGCGCTATCCGGTTCAAATTGATTCAAAATCCACAATCTTCGTTGTGCATCTGAAATAGGATAAGCATCACTTTTCGGAGCCTTAGGAATATCGGTATTTGCCTCTTCCTTATTCTCATTTAATTCCTGATTTTTTGTCAGAAAAGTGACAATTTCTTGCTTTTTATCCTTAATCTGCTGAAGTCGAATTGGATCAATATTCTCCCCTTCAAAAAACAGTTTCAGCTTTCCATCAACAAGTTCGAGCAGTATGCCTTCCTCGGCTGTTTCTTTCAAAAATTCGATCATATCTCAATCTCGTTCAAGTTTTCTTTCTTCGCTCTCATTTCTTCTTGCTTCTTCATTAAATCAATTTGATTCGCTAATTCTTCTATTGTTCTTCTATTGAAAACACTGTTAATGGTAACTTTTATATCAAATGCCTTATTGATTTTAGCCAATAGTTTTATGGCCTTCAAGCTGTGTCCGCCAAGATCAAAAAAGTTATCTTGAACTCCAACGGTTTCTTTTTTCAAAATTTCCTCCCAAATTTTCACTAATTCTTCTTCCGTTTCAGTTCGTGGTGCAACGTACACTCCTCTTCCTGATGAAACTCCCAACTCATCTAATGTTGGAAGAGATTTTTTATCAATCTTGCCATTTTCAGTTATCGGAAATGAATCTAATTGAATAATATGATTCGGCACCATATATTCAGGTAGGCGTTCCATCATAAACTCTTTGACCTTACCTTCCTCTATTTTATCATCAGATTTTAGGTAAGCAATTAGTTGCTTATCCTCTAATTCTCCAGCAACCGTAATCACACTCAAATCAACATTTGGATAATAGGCTAACACACGTTCTATTTCTCCAACCTCTATTCGATATCCTCTAATTTTTACTTGATCATCCCTTCTTCCTGCATAGATTAAAGTTCCTGCTGAACTCCATTTCCCCATATCTCCTGTTCGATACAATCGCTCATTTTCTCTAAAAGGATTTTTAATAAACTTTTCCTGAGTTAATGTTGGTTGATTAAGATATCCACGAGACAAACCAACTCCTGATAAACAAATTTCTCCTGTTGCTCCTTTTGGCAATAAGTTTTGTTGCTCATCTAAAATATAAACCTGTGTATTAGATAAGGGTTGACCAATTTGATTATTACATTTATCTGAAATCTTGAATACCGTTGAATATGTTGTATCCTCTGAAGGTCCGTAGAGGTTTCGTATTTCAGTTACTTGATCACTTAACTGCTCGATATACGTTTCAGGAATAACTTCTCCAGCCATATTTAATGCAGAAACATTATTCCAACTCACATTTTCTGATAATAAATAACCTACAACTGAAGGTACGGTGTTAATCAATAAGTTCGACTTATCCGCTATTACAGTTTGAATTGCAGGTCCATTTTCAAGAATACATACCTTTTTTCCGGTTGTTAAAGGATAAAACATTTCAAACACCGATAAATCAAAACAAATGGATGTTACAAATAGTAATGTTTCAAACTCTGTATGTTCAAATTCTTTATGCGCCCACTGAATCATAGCGCTTGCATTTTTATGCTCAATTTGAACCCCTTTAGGCTTTCCTGTTGAACCTGATGTATAAATGATATATGCCAACTGGTCTTGTGAAATAGAAACTTGTGGAACAACACTTTCATAATTTGAAGCTACTTCCAAATAAGTATCCAATTCAGCTTGATCAATATTCAGTTTTAATTGTGCGTCCTGTTCTATAAAATCAATCCGGTCTTGCGGATAGTTTATATCAATAGGAACGTATGCTCCTCCAGTCTTTAGAACTGCCAAAATTGAAATAATTGTCCATTGAGTTCTGTCCAATTTAATTCCAATTAAATCCTCTTTTTGTATTACATATTTCTCAATTAAATAATTTGCAAGGCGGTTAGATTCTTCCTCAATATGCGCATAGGTAAATTCTTGATTTCCTATTTCTATTGCTATTGACTGAAGTGATTTTTCTGCTTGACCTTGTAATAAATCAAGAATTGTTTTAGGCTCTAAATGAACCTCTGGAACTTCATTAAAATCAATAATTTGTTCCTTTACAGCTTTTTTAGATAGAAATGTTACTTTTCCAATTTGATCTACCGGATTTAACAATAGTTCTGTCAATAAGTTTTGATAGTTTTCTAGCAATTCAGAAACCATCTCTGTTTCATAAACATTTCGATTGAAATTAACATTGAGCTTTAGATTGTTCCCTATTTCGAATGCCGTAATATTCATATCGAACTTAGCAACAGAAGCACCATTATCAATAACTTTACCGACTTCATCAAAAACCTGTGTTTCACCTTCCATTACATTTTGTAATGTCAACATGATATCAAACAACGGATTGCGGCTTGTATCTCGCTTTAAATCCAACTCATCAACCAAACGATCGAACGGATAATGTTGATGTTCATATGCCGTTAAAGTAGTTTCTTTAATTCTGTTAAAACAAGATTTAAATCCTTCTTC
>CAKZON010000099.1 GCA_937136425.1 uncultured Crocinitomix sp. | reverse complement strand
GCTTGTCTTTGGGTTTAAATTGCTTCTTTTTCTTTTTATGAAAAGGTTTCTTTTTGCCTTTAAAATTATTACCCTTTCGGTTAGGAGCTTTGTCATTCCATATTGGAGGGTCACCAAATTCTTTAGGTAATTCTAATTTTGGAACTTCGGCTTCAATTAATTTTTCAATTTTTCTTAGTTTGTGAAAGTCTTTAGGGTTTACTAATGTAAATGCTTCACCTTTAGAGTTTGCGCGTGCAGTTCTACCAATTCTGTGCACATAATCTTCAGCGTCATGTGGCACATCATAGTTGATAACCATGTTAATCTCCTTAATATCAATTCCACGAGACATTACATCAGTAGCAACTAAAATTCTAACATTTTTTGCTCTAAAATCACGTAACACTTCTTCTCTTGCGTTTTGGTCAAGGTTTGAAGAAATTGTTTTCGACTTAAATCCTGAGCGTCTCAAATATCTATTGATTTCCGATACTCGTGCTTTAGCTGAAGTAAATACGATAATACTATCGTAGTCCTTTCGCTCATTCAAAATGTGTTTTAACGTTTGTTGTTTTTGATTGTCAAACGTTAAATAAACGTGCTGTTTAACTCCTGCTGCAGGTTTAGAAACCGCTAATGTAATCTCTTTAGGATTGTGCAATATTTTGCGGGCAAGCATTTTTATTTTGCTTGGCATTGTAGCGCTAAACATTAGGGTTTGATGTTTCTTGGGCAAATAAGATATGATCTTCGTTAGATCATCAAAAAATCCCATGTCTAACATACGGTCTGCCTCATCTAATACTAAATGTTTTACGTTTTTAAAGTTAACGTATCCCATTTTTAAGTGGGAGAGTAGTTTACCCGGAGTTGCAACAATAATATCTGTACCTTCTTTTAACGCTGTGCGTTGTAGCTCCCAATCTTTTCCGTCTCCACCGCCATAAACAGCTTTAGATCCAACAGATAAAAAATAGGAAAGTCCTTGTATTTGTTGTTCAATTTGAATTGCTAATTCGCGCGTTGGTACAATTATTAGCGTATCTATATTGGTGTCGGGTTTTCCAACTAACTTATTTAAGATAGGTAAAACAAATGCAGCCGTTTTTCCAGTACCAGTTTGGGCACAAGCAATTAAGTCTTCATTTGCAAGAACGTAGGGTATTGCTTTTTCTTGGATTGGGGTGGCATTCTCAAACCCCATATATGAAAGTGCTTCAAGAAGTTGCTCTTTCAATTCTAATTCGGTAAATTTCATATTCTGAGGTGAAGATAGATAAATTTTGTGAACCTTGTTGAACAATTGGTTTGAAGAACTGTAAGATTTATATTGATCTACCGACCAACATTAAAAATTACAGATAAAATGATTAAGAATATTTTGATTTCAACTTTCTCTCTTTTCACCTTGGCAACCGTGTTAATGGCCTGTCAATCGTCAACAGATATATCTACTTCAAATGGAGCTGAGAATCCTAAATATGAAAACATGCAACGCGCTTATTTTGCAAGTGGTTGTTTTTGGTGTGTGGAGGCAATTTATGAAAGTGTTGAAGGAGTAGAAGAGGTGTATAATGGATATTCTGGAGGGCATACTGAAAACCCAACTTATGAAGCTTCAAATACCGGAGCAACGGGACATGCCGAGGCTGTGGAAGTTATTTATGACTCAACAAAAGTTTCATTTAAGCAATTGGTGGATGTTTATTATGGAAGTCAAAATATTGAGCAAGTAAATGGACAGGGAAATGATATAGGAAGCCAATATCGTAGTATTGTTTTTTATAGCAATGCGGCTGAAAAAGAAATTATAGATGAAAAAGTAACAACATTAAAGGCAGAAGGATATAAAGTTGCAAGTGAAATAATGGCCTTTGAAAAATTTTGGATGGGTGAGGATTATCACCAGAATTATGAACGTTTGCACCCTAATCAAGGATACATTCAAGCTGTGTCTATTCCACGTTTGAATCGCTTTAAGAAAAAGTTCCCTGAATTGTTGAAAAAATCTGGGCATTAAGTGTTACCATCTATCATTAATTATTGACTATTTGTTAATCAAACCACTTCAAATTTTGATTTAATGTAAAAAATGATTTTTTTTGAAGCTTTTCAATAAAATCACTTTTTATATGGTAAAATTATGTAAATCAATAGCCGACTCAAAGGCTTTTCAAAATTTTGTAACAATTGCAATTCTTGTAGCAGGTGTTTTAGTAGGGATAGCAACCTATCCTGAGTTTTCTGCGCGTCATGAGTTCATATTGGAAGTATTAAACAAAGTTGTACTTGTTATTTTCATTATCGAAATACTTGTTAAGTTAATTGCTGAAGGTAATAAGCCTTGGAGATATTTTCTTGATGCTTGGAATGTTTTTGATTTCATAATTGTTGCCGCAGCTTTCTTGCCATTTGGCGGTAGTTCAGTTGCTATCCTAAGGTTATTAAGATTACTTCGTGTTCTTAAATTGATTAAAGCATTACCTAAACTGCAAATGTTGGTAGGGGCTTTATTAAAGAGTATTCCATCTATGGGATATGTTTCCATTCTTCTTTTATTATTGTTCTATATCTATGCGGTTGCAGGCGTTTTCTTCTTTGGAGAGAATGACCCTACGCATTTTGCTGATTTGCAGACTTCAATGTTATCATTGTTTAGGGTTGTAACATTGGAAGATTGGACGGATATTATGTATATAAATATGTTTGGCTGTGCTAATTATGGTTATGATGGAACTATGGATATTTGTGTCAATTCAATTGGCAACCCAGCGGGTTCTGTTATTTTCTTTGTTTCATTTGTGTTAATTGGTACAATGATTTTCTTGAATTTATTTATTGGTGTAATCATGAATGGAATGGATGAGGCCAAAGCTGAAATGGCTTTGAGTGATAAAATTGAGAGTGGAGAGGCTAAAACTAATGTGGATGATTTGGAGAAAAAATTGCAAGAAATGCAAGAACTATTGACCTTGTATAAAATGCAAAATAAAGAGGAATAGACAATATAAATAGAGAGCGGCACCATTTGTCGCTCTTTTATTTCGAATAAAGTTGTATATACAACTTTTGTTTTTATATTTGAAATATGAATTCGTATCCAAACCTTGAAACATGCGATCCTAGGCAATGCATTTCATCCCGAATATTAAAATGTAATCGCATTATTTCAGGTGTTTTTAGAAAACATTTGTTGCCCTATAATATTACCAATAGTCAAATGAGCATCCTTTTCATTTTAGCAAAGAGGGGGACTTCTACACAACAAGAGTTAGCAACTATGCTGTATTTGGAAAAATCTACTATTAGTCGAAATATGAAGCGACTTTTTGACGGTGACCTTATTGAGAAAAAAAACGCCAAACAAATTGAAATAACCGCAACAGGTAAAGATTTTTTAGAGAGAATTATTCCTGCTTGGGATTCCGCTATGGAAGAATCAAGAGCATTGTTAACTGAAAAAGGAGAGGAAGCGTTAACCATATTATTAAATCAACTAACACACGTATAAAATGTTATTATCACCAATCGGGTACACCGGACTTTACATTTTTGTTATGGCTGCAGTTGCACTAACATACCGCAACGGACTTTTAAGAATGGGGTTAGAGCATAAAAAGGTCAAAAAGCGATTAATAGTCTTATTAGCAGCCTTTGGAATTTGGGCTATATATCTATATTTAATTGGCGAATCTGGATTTTTATGGCACTTTGGAATGCCGCCAAGATTTTTATTATTGATTTTCTTACCAATTTCTATCATAACTGCAATAATCTTTTTTAAAAACAATAAAAGCGCAATTTTTACAACTATCCCGAAGCAAAAAGTAATTTATTTTCAAAGTTTTAGAATTGTTGTAGAACTAATGATTCTCTCAACTTATTTAGAAGGAGTTTTTCCAATAGAAACAACCTTTGAAGGATATAACTATGAAATTATAATTGGGCTATTGGCCCCATTGGTTGCCTATTTTGTTTATACAAAAAAGCGTTTGTCAGAAAACGTGGCGTTGGCTTTTAATGTGGCAGGCTTAATCACGTTAGCAATCATTATTTTTATAGTAATTACTTCATTATATGCGCCAAGCATATGGGGAGATTCTCTACCAAGAATTTCGGAAGAGTTTTCACATGTGCCGTATTTATTATTACCTGGTTTTTTAGCTCCAATGGCCATTTTTGCACATATTTTTTCAATTGTTCAAATTCGAAAATCAAAAAGAGAACTTTTAAAAAGTTAAAATTTGCTGCAAAGTCTATTTTTTTAGCAATTCTCAATTTTTCAAAGCCGATTAATAGCTATTTTGGTAGAAAATTAAATTACCAAAATGAAAATTAGCTCAAACTTTGATAGTGGAAATATTGAAATAGTTTCAATTAATGATAACGGAGAAATCAATTTGAATATCCGAAAAGATACAAATTCAGATTTTTATCAGTGGTTTCATTTTAGATTGACAGGAGCTTTAGATAAAGCTTGCAAAATATCAATTCTTAACGCTGGAGGATCCTCTTATCCTGAAGGGTGGGAGAATTATCATGCTTGCGCATCATATGACAATATTGAATGGTTCAGAGTACCAACTAGATATGAAGATGGGGTTTTGGTAATTGATTATTTGCCTTCAAATAACAGTGTGTATTTCGCTTATTTTGCGCCTTACTCTTATGACAAGCATCAAAATTTAATTCACAATGCACAAGTTTCAGACCTGTGCCGTGTTGACGTAATTGGAGAGACCTATGAGGGACATGATATTGATATGTTAGTTATTGGTGACGAAGGAATAGGTAAAAATGTTTGGGTAATTGCTCGCCAGCATCCAGGAGAAAGTATGGCTGAATGGTTTGTTGAGGGAATGGTAGATCGATTATTGGATGAGAGTGACCCTGTTGCAAGAAAACTACTTGAAGATGCTTGTTTTTATGTAATTCCGAATATGAATATTGATGGATCTATTGCAGGTAATTTAAGGGCGAATGCGGCAGGAATGAATTTAAATAGAGAGTGGGCTAATCCGTCTTTAGAAAAAAGTCCAGAGGTTTTTCATTGTTTAAAAAAGATGGATGAAATTGGGGTTGATTTAATGTTGGATATTCATGGAGATGAAGCTATTCCGTATAATTTTGTTGCAGCTTCAGAGGGTATTCCAAGTTATACACCAACTTTACAGCAGTTAGAAAAGAAATTCAAAGACCATTGGATGCACATTTGTCCAGACTTTCAAGACGAATATAATTATGGAGCTGATAAACCAGGCACTGCGAATTTGACAGTTTGTTCAAATGCAATTGCAGAAAAATTCGGATGTTTATCATTTACAATTGAAATGCCTTTTAAAGATAATGACGATTTACCAGATCCAATGTATGGTTGGTCATCTGAACGGTCAATGTTATTGGGTGAATCAATATTGAACCCCGTTTTATTTGTGCTTGAGGATTTGTAAGTCAACTTCCTTTTTCTTGTTAATTAGATGCTCGCAACTACTGGTAGTAAATAACGCGTATGTTTGAGCCTTCTTTTGCTGTTAAACTAATGCTCCCACTAATTTGGTGAACAAGGAGGATTATTATCTCATAACCTAGCGTTGTTGGGTTTTCCAAATCAAGAGGGGAAGCAAATCCGCATCCATTGTCATGCACATTTAAAACGACCTTATTTTGGTCTGTACATTCTAATGATACTGTCACTTTCCCCTCTTGTCTGAATTTAAAGGCATGTTTATATGCATTTACAACCAATTCGCAAATAATCAATCCCAAACTAACTAAATGATTATTATTCGAAATTTGTCCAGCAAACTCAACCTTTAATTCAATGGTTCTATCTTTTTTATGTCCTCGTTCAATAAAACGAACGAGCTTATTGAGGTATTCTCCAAATGATTTTTCGCTTAAAAATTCTGACTGACTTATATAGTCCTGAATGCAAGTCATTGCAATCATTCTATCTTTACTCTTAGCAAGAGCTTTAACGGCATTATTATCTTTTACGTTACTGAATTGTAAATTCAGCAAACTAATTACAATTTGCATGTTGTTTTTGACTCTGTGCTGCACTTCTTGGCCCAAAATGGTGTTGTGCCTTTGCAGCTTTTCAACACGTTCTGCCAGTTGTTGCTTTTCACTAATGTCCTTAATGGTGCACATAATAAGTCCTTCACTAATTTTAGTGTTGGACCATTTTGTCCATAAATCCTTATCATTATGTTGTGCAATTAAATATTGAACATTATTTGAAACGCCTAAATCACTTCCATTTACTCCATTTGTTTCAATTTTATGATACAAATGAGAAACTTCATGCTGATCATTTAAAGACGGGGGATACCATTTACTTCCAATTATATCTTCAACTGCAACGTCTAATAACTTTGAAGCAACTGTATTTGCATAAATAGCTTTGCCATCTTCAGTAGAAATGATTATTCCATCCTCAATTTCATTAAGATATCGAAATTCAGGGTAAACCTTAATCGTGTTTATTTCCATTTATTATTTGTAAATGAACCAAATCGGGAGCTGTTGTGTACTAGAATTAACGCGTCATAAATTCTTAAAAGTACTTTTGTAAGCACGAGTGAGTTGGGCGAGGAGGAAGCAAATGTCAGGTGTATTTGCTTAGAGTAGGTTATAGTATCACTAGCATGGAAAACCAGTGATGTTTGGCTAGTTTTTATTGGGTTTATTATCCTTTTTTTTACATAAGCAAAGCAAATTATATTTAGTACACCAATTGGTGGTAAGCTTTTTTTCATAAGTAAAATGATTGGGTTAATTCTGAATTCGAACTTAAAATTCAGAAAAAAAACTTCACTGAGTTGTTAAAAGCTTGACAATCTGTACTGATTCATGAATTGGCACATATTTTCAGGCAGGCGGAGCATATAGAAATGAGTTTTTACTCGGATTTATTTGGATATTTGCCGGATGGAAAAATTTCATTTTTCTATTCAGGATTTGATAGAAATAATGACCCTAACAATGTGCTTAATTTACTTATTGCAAATTGTTCTTATAAAATTGATTCCTCCCAAGTCAACTAAATATTTTGCGTCACATCTAGGGTTGTTGCTGCTGGTTTTACTATTTTTTATTTTCAAGGGGTTTCTTGTTGAAAGTTTTTACCTGCCTTTCTTTGTTCTATTTTTAGTCATATTTTTTTGCACCAATTTTTTATTAAAATTCTACTTGAAAGGATTAAGATTCAAGGTCTTTGTGAGGCTGAAAATGAGTGAGCCAGTAATTCGAGCAGTAATAATAGGTGAAATAGGGTTTGCTTTGTTCTTGTCGGCTTGGCTTATGCTGTTTTTTTGTTCACCAACAGCTAATTTATTTCTGCCGATAGTTGATCCTTTTTTAATCATCTTGTTTTATCTACTCTTATCAATTCAGGGGTTATACTATTCTCATAATGAAGTGAAAAGTAAAGTAACAAATAATCAAAATAATGATGATTGGATCGTTTATTACCAAGATGTTGTACTAGGTTGGAATAGGATATTAGTTTTTGGTTATGTTGGTTTGGCCATTTTGATATTCAGTGTAATGGTATTAGAGAAAATGACTTTTTCTGGATTACCCTATGTTGCCGTAATAGTCTATGTTTCTTCAATTGGAATCTATATGGGGGGCAGGAAAAAAGCTCGATTAAGAAAGAAAAATGAAATTGATTTAGAGAAGAAATCGAAAATGAAAGATTTAACCAAGGATAAAAAAGAGGTGTATACATCTCTTAAAGAAGGGTTAATTCAATTAATGGATGAAGAGCAGCTTTACCTGAATAAAGCTCTTACAGTTCAGGATATGGCTTCTAGGTTAAATACGAATAATAAATATTTGTCAGAAGCAATAAATACGCAACTGGGGCAAAGTTTTGTTTCCTTCGTCAATAAATATAGAATTGAGCATGCTAAAAAATTATTGAAAAATCCAGAAAACAATCATTATACGATAGAGACTATTGGAGAGTTGTCAGGTTTTAACTCAAAATCCTCTTTTAATTCAGTATTTAAAAAAATGGAAAAAATGACTCCTTCTATTTACAAATTGAATCATCAGAAAGAGCGAAAGGATAGTGAATTAACTCATTAGTTGCTTATCGATTTGTTTTAATCTTTGAGCTGCTTTGCGCATTATAATGTCTTTATTCTCTAAAAATTCAGCTTTGCGCTCATTGTCAGTTCCAAATGGATTGCATACAATTTGACCAATATTGTTTGATTGCCAAAACTCATTTATTTTTTCTGAAATTTGCATCTGTATTTCTCCTTTGGAGCTGATACTTCCAATGAAGTTTTTGGGGCGATTTCTAGCTATGAAGTTAAGCCCTAGAGATGATGAATTTAAAGCTAGTTGACCAATAGCATCAATCTTACCAACATATATTTTCGGAAAAAACTTTTTAGTCATAAATGGATTGAATCTTCCAGATGGTATTGCAATAATTTTTCCATTCTTATCAATTTTGCCAGTTAATTTTGAGGCATGGCCATTCAATAAATCAATTTCAACTCTAGTAACTGAAAACTTAAGATTTTCTCCTTGTAATAAATCCATATTTCGGTTCCATAAGGTGTTAAATTCAGAATCTTCTAACTCTAGCAAGTCTAGTAGGAGGCTGAGTTGTTTTTTGCGTATTCCTAGGATTTTGCTTATGCGCCTAGATTTCCATAGCGACTTTCGGTTATTCAGTTTTTCTAAATCAATTATTGTTTTTTGAATATTTAACTCTAATGATCTGGACATTTGACAACCGTTGCTAAAATTAATTTATATCGCATGGAATTGGCTTCAAACCAAAATACTCTAAAACTCCAGTATTCTTAACAAGTGTATAATGGCAGCCTGTTTCGTCGTCGCATTCACCGCAATAAATGGCAAATTTCCATCTAATTGTTGGAGATTCACAACAATAAAAATCTGTTTTGATCTTAATGAAAGAAATCATAACTAAGCAGAAAGTAAGGGCAACACAAATTACAAAAAATCGCTTAATTCCTTTCATAATGGTGCTATACGCTAAAGGTCAGTCTAAAGTATTATACCAATTCCTTAAATTTGCCTTTACTCTTTCTAATTTTACACGAAACTACTTTATATTCAGGACAAAGTGCTTCAGTACAATGCTCGTCAGACGTAATAATATTCAACATTATTTCTGGAAAGTGGAAGGTTGAACTTAATATTCCTGGTTTCATTTCATCTGTAATTTCAGCTTTGATGTCTACTTTACCACGAGGTGATTCAACACAAACCATGTCTCCTTGTGCAATTCCATTTGCCGCAGCATCATCCGGATGAATCAATAATACATCTTCCGTCAAAATCTCAACATTACCAGTTCTTCGCGTCATAGCACCACAATTATAATGCTCCAATTCACGGTTGGTCGTAATAATATATGGAAACTTATCACTGTGTTTGCTTGTTTCACGAGATTCAACATAAGGGAAGAATGAGAATGCACCTTTACCACGTTTGAAAGATTCAGTGTGTAGTAGTTGCGTATCTGTTCCATCCGCAGCAACTGGCCATTGTTTTCCGTTGTCGCCTAATTCATCCCAAACTACACCTCTAAAGAAAGGTACAATTTGCGAAATTTCTTCGAGCATACCAGCAGCTGTATAATCAGCCTGCTTATATCCCATACGATTCATTACGTCAACAATAATTTGCCCATCAGGTTTTGTTCCTTCAATAGGTTCAACAACTTTTTGTACACGTTGAATTCTTCTTTCTCCATTGGTGAAAGTTCCTTCTTTTTCTAAGAAAGAAGCTCCTGGTAAAATGACAGTTGCATGTTTAGCTGTTTCTGTCATAAATAGCTCTTGGACAATTAGCAGTTCTAAACTATCCATAGATTTTTTAACCTTGTTTGTATTCGGATCCGTTTGAACAACATCCTCTCCAATAATCCATAAGGCTTTTAAGTCACCTGCTATTGCGGCGTCAAACATTTCTGGAATTTTGTATCCAACATGAGATGGTACTTTATCTGAACCATAAAAGAGCTTGTATTTCTCATTTATTTCAGGATTGGTAACATCTAAATATCCTGCACCTTGATGCGGTTGTGCTCCCATATCAGCAGCACCTTGTACGTTGTTTTGTCCTCTAAGAGGATTAACTCCGGCACCTGGTTTTCCGATATTTCCAGTAATCATTGCTAAATCTGCAATTAATTGAACTGTAAAGGTTCCTTGGTAATGCTCAGTAACACCTAAACCATGAAATTCCATAGCTGCTTTTGAGTTTGCATACGCCAAACTAGCTTCTTTCACAAGGTTTTTGTCCACACCAGTGATTTCAGCCATTTCATCCATGTTCAACTTCAATATTTCATCACGCATCTCCTCATATCCCTCACATCTGCTATCAATAAATGATTTATCTTCAGCATTTTCAGTGATAATGTAATACAGCATCATATTCAATAAAGCGACATTTGTACCTGGTTTTAATTGAAGGTGATATGTAGCATATTTTGCCAATTCAATTCTTCTAGGGTCTACTACAATACTAGTGACACCTTTCATGAATTTTTGTTTAATTTTTGCTCCTGTTACTGGGTGAGCAGCAGTTGGATTTGCTCCAATTACGATAATACAATCAGTATGCTCTAAATCCTCAATAGAGTTGGTTGCAGCACCAGTACCAAATGCACGTTGCATCCCTAACGCAGTAGGAGAGTGACATACTCTTGCGCAACAATCCACATTGTTAGTACCAACAATTGCACGCATTAGTTTTTGCATCAAGTAATTTTCCTCGTTTGGTGTTCTTGCAGATGAGATTCCTGCAATAGCATCTGGCCCACTTTCATGAATAATTCGCTTAAATTCATCTGTGATATAATCATACGCCTCGTCCCAAGAAACTTCTTCAAATTCACCATTACTTCTTTTTATCATTGGTGAACGCAAACGGTCTGCATGGTTATAAAATTTAAAGGCATATCTTCCTTTTAAGCAAGTGTGACCGCCGTTTGCTTGCGCATCAAATGGTGCTTGAATAGATAAAATTTCGCCATTTCTCGTAGAAACATCCAAATTACAGCCCACACCACAATAGGTACACACGGTTCTGGTAACTTCTGCGGTTTTAATAGATTTTGATTGGAAAACATCAGAGATTGCACTTGTAGGACAAGCTTGAGCACATGCTCCACAACTCACACAATCTGAGTCCATAAAGGATTCATTTGCTCCTTTAACAATATGACTATCAAAGCCTCTACCTGCCATGCTCAATACAAATTCTCCTTGTACCTCGTCACAGGCGCGCACACATCTGTAACAATTAATACATTTTGAAAAATCTGAAGTCATATATGGGTGAGATAAATCTTTCGTTTTATCTAAATGATTATCACCTTCATCATAACGTACTTCTCTAATACCCACTTGTGCCGCAACATCTTGCAGTTCACAATTACCGTTTACTTCACATGTTAGACAATCTAAAGGGTGGTCAGTCAATACTAACTCTATAATGTTTTTACGCAAACGTTGTACATTATCAGATTCAGGATAAATGTACTGACCTTCTCCAATTGGCGTATGACATGAAGCCATAGCTTTTGTCTTACCATCTTGTTCAAAGGCAACATCAACACTACAAACTCGGCAAGAGCCAAAGGCTTCCAAGTTAGGAGCGTCACAAAGTGTTGGAACTTTTTCTGTGTGATGTCGCTTTAAAAAATTTAAGATAGACTCTCCATCTTCTATTTCATGTGGCTCGTTATTTATGTAGGCTATTTTCATGTGTGCGTTGTATTTGAGAATAGAATTAAATTCTGTTTGAATATTTGTTTAATTAGCTTTGAAGTAAGATTTTAACTCTTCATCAAAGTACATCAATGCATTTTGCACTGGTAAAGGAATTCCTCCACCGTGTGCGCATAATGATCCAACTTGTAAAGTGTGCAGTAAGTCGTTTAAAAGTTCACGGTCAATCTTTGATTCACCGTTTGCAGCACTTTTAAACATTTCATGGCCACGCTTCGTTCCAAGGCGACAAGGAAAACATTTGCCGCAACTTTCGAAAGCAGCAAAATCAAATAAGTGCTCAATAAACTTAACCATTGGAAAAGTTTCTGGCACGCAAACTACAGATGCATGCCCTAATAAAAAGCCTTCATTACCAAATGATTCAAAATCTACAGATAATGAATCAATTTTACTTGTTGGAACCAGTCCTCCTAAAGGACCACCGATTTGCATTGCTTTTACAGGCTCTTTGAATCCTCCACCTAAATCATTCACAACAGTTGAAAGAGGTGTCCCCATCTCAACTTCATAAATACCTGGTTTGTTAAAAAAGCTATCTAAACAAACTAATTTTGTTCCGCTTGATTTGGCTGTGCCAATATTTTTATAATTTTCGCCACCATTTTCTAGAATATAATGGATAGCTGCCAAAGTTTCAACATTGTTAACCACAGTTGGTTTATTGAATAATCCTTGTTGCGTAGGGTAGGGAGGTCTTGTTCTAACTTCAGGACGCTGTCCTTCAATTGAGTTGATTAATGCAGTTTCCTCACCGCAAATGTAAGCACCTTGTGCTCTTATAATTTTAAAATTAAAGTTGAAACCTGAACCTAAAATATTTTCTCCAAGAAGATCATTCGCTTTTAATTGGTTAATTGCCTCTTGAATAATGTTACTTGAATCTGGGTATTCAGCACGAATATAAAGAATACCATAATCAGCGCCTGTAATATAACCAGCTATCATCATTCCAAACAATACTGAATGTGGTTGCTTTTCAAGCAAATATCGATCAGAATAAGCTCCTGGATCCCCTTCATCCGCATTGCAAATGATAAATTTTTGGTCAGAGTCAATGCCTCTGCATGATTCTAATTTGAACCCCATTGGGAAACCTGCGCCACCTCTACCTCTAATATTAGAAGTTTTAATTTCTTCTAAGGCTTTGGTTGGTTCTTCGTTTAAAACAGTTTTAAGTAGTTCGTAATATGCATCAAAACCTAAAAATGGTGAAGTTAGCACGGCTGTTCCGCTAGCAACAGTTGAATAATCATCATCTGATATGCCATTTTCTTCAACAATTGTTGCAATTTCCTCATCAGATTTTGCCGAATAGTTTTTACCATTAATGTGAAAGGCACCATTTTCATGACAGCGACCTAAACAAGTCATATGACCAATTTCATCCGCTTTAAAATGCTTTTCTAGTGAAAGAGAAACCGCATCTTGTTTGCCACTACATAAACATGCCGTGCCATTACACACATACGCTTTTTTGTTTTTGTTTTCAGGCTTCATGAAGTCATAAAAGGTAACAGCTCCGTAGGTCGTTGATTTTCCTATTAGGAATTCTTCTGCAATTTTTTCTAAATCCTTTGCAGAAGGAGTACCTGTTTGACCTGATGCTATTCCTAATTCTTCAAATAAGTTGGTTTCAAGTCCTTTTCTTCCGGACAATTCACTTAAGTTCTTTGACATATATAGATTTCTTTGCTCTAAATTTAATAAAAAAGATCATGAATCAATATTATCTAGGGTTCAATTATTAAGGTTAAAATGTTGGAAGGGTTTAATAATATTTCAACGATTTGTTAAATTGCACAAAGTATTACTAATTATTAACAAGATGAATAGAGCTGAAATTGATTCTCTTATAAGAAAAAACATTGGTCAATTAGCATTAATAGCATGTGTTGTAGGGATATTGCCGCATTTAATGGGTTTTTTGCCATCACTGTCTAAAACGTTGATTGATATTTTAATTCCGTTTTTACATATTGGAAGCCCAGGGGTTTACTTTAATTTTGGAGATTCAACATTGTTGACAGGGTATAATGAATATACCGGAATGCACTACAATTATATGTCCCTGTTTTTTTATGGGTTGATTTTGTATGGATATTATGACTTTAAAAAGGAGTCAGGTAGTAATAGTAAGGTGTTGTTATTCGTCTTCTCAATCATTTTAATTAGTCAACTCGTTGGTTTGTTAAATTTCACCCTAAATTTTATTTTTCCTTCCAATTGGTTCTTCTACGATTGGATAACAATATTATATCTTATTTCATCTGTGGTTTGGTCATACGTTTCATTTGTAATTGTAAAGTCATTGATTGGTGAAGGGGCTTTGGTCAAAGAGTTAAAAACTACAGATGGCGTTTTAGATAAAACAGAATATTCAACAGAATTAGCAGATGGAGCTGGGGCAATCCGTACGTCAATTAATGAGCGATTATTACATCATATTGTTGATACTATTTTATGTGCTACATTATGCACTTCTGGGGCCTTTTATTTATTGATGGATATTTCTTTATTTGGAGGCTGGGGCATGAGTGAAAACATAATGCTCGTTTTATTAATGCTGGTTGGTCGATTTCTATATTATCCATTTTTTGAAGCAGTTTTTGGAACAACACCAGGTAAAATTATAACGGGATCTATTGTTGTGAAAGAAGATGGGAGTAGGCTTCGCTTAAAGGATGCGTTAGGACGCACATTTTCAAGAATAGTGCCATTTGAGCCGTTTTCGTTTTTAGGAAAGAGTGGCGGTTGGCACGACAAGTGGACTGAGACCAAAGTTGTAAAAGGGCGATTTGAAGAAAGAAGAGAAAATACTGTTGACAATTGGGATGATTTTTAATTCATCCGCCATTAAAAGTTCGCCATTTTTACCATCAAGTATTCAAAGTATTTTCTAACTTGAGAATTGCTGCAAGTGTGATTGTTAATGATCATTGCGTAGGCTAATTTTTTTCCAGTTTTTGTATCAACATAACCTGCGTAGGATTTACAGCGTGTCATGGTTCCACTTTTTCCATATACGCGCCCTGCGGCTGATGTTCCTTTACACATACCGCTCATTGTTCCTCTTTTGCCTGCTAATGCTAGACTCTCTCTAAACTTACTTGCTGATTTAGATTTCTTGTGCATATAAGTTAATAAGTTCGTTAGAAATTTGGCCGATACTGAATTGGAGCGGGATAGGCCACTACCGTCAGTCATGAAAAGTCCGCTACCAACTTTTGATTTCCAATAGTTCATGCAGAACAAGGCGCCATTATGAGTGCTTCCATATCCTGATTTTTTGTAGGATATTTCACATAGAATATGTTCAGCAAATAAGTTTACACTTTTTTGATTAACGAGGTTCATTATAGAGGCCACAGTAGGAGACGAGTGCGTATGGATAGTATTTAGCTCTGGTTTTGTAAAGGGTGTTTCCTTATTTAGTTCGCGCATTGTTGTAGGTGCATATTTGGTAGGAATGCCAGACTCC
>CAKZON010000098.1 GCA_937136425.1 uncultured Crocinitomix sp. | reverse complement strand
TGAAAGGGCGATAAGCATTTTGAATTCTAACGAACAAAACACAAACACAATTCAATCATTAGACGATTTGGTAACTGCGTTATCAGAAGGGGAGAGGACGAAGTATAACCGCATATTCCGTTCTACGAACATACCAAATAGTGTCTATCAAAATTACTGCTCTTGGTCTAATGATTCATACACTCGAAATTGTATTGTTGATAATGAAAAATTTGAATTAATCCTACTTTGTTGGGAGGAAGGGCAAATTACACCAATTCACGATCACGGAGGTGAGGAGTGTTGGGTAAAAGTTATTGAAGGTCAATTTAGAGAAACCATTTATCAAAAAAGTGAAAGTGGTGAATTAGAAGTTGTTAAGTCTGCTGTTGCACATACAGATGATATTACTTATATGATTGATTTCATGGGGTTTCATAGTTTAGAAAACCTTTCCAATAAAAGAAGTATGTCTTTGCATCTATATGCTAAGCCAATTAGAAGTTGCAATTTATTTGATGAGGTTTCTGGAAAATTCATCAATAAAGATTTAGTCTATAATACGGTCTCAGAATTTGGGACAAACATAAAATAATAACATTACATGTCTGATATTAATAATGATTTGGGTTTATTCAACGAATTGGTTGAGGTCCTAATCAAAGAAGAACAACAACATCCTGTAGCGGATAGAATTGACGCTGACAAACTTTATGATGCCATTGATTTATCATTGAATGATGATGGAATGGTTGATGATGCCTTTAAAAACGTTTTAAGAGAGGTTCTTGTAGCAACTCCAAAAACAGCTACAAGTTTGTTTTTTAATCAACTTTTTGGAGGAAGACAAAGCAAAGCTGTTTTAGGTGATTTACTTGCTGTAATGCTCAATAATAGCATGTATACTTACAAAGTAGCAGGTCCGCAGGTTGGAATTGAGCAAGAGATTATAAGACGTTCTTGTGATCTTGTTGGTTATGGTCCTCAGAGTAACGGAACATTTCCTACAGGAGGTTCAATGAGTAATTATATGGCTTTGGTAATGGCACGTGATGCAAAAGATCCTGATTGCCGAAATGTAGGAATGACAAAACCATTGGTAATCTATACCTCAAAGGAATCACATTATTCAAATGCTAAAAATTCAAGTTTTGCGGGTATTGGAAGAAATAATGTACGTTATATCCCTGCTGATGCTGAAGGAAGGATGATTCCTGCAGAATTAGAGGCGCAAATTATTAATGATATAGCTGATGGATATATTCCAACATATGTAAATGCAACAGCAGGAACGACCGTTTTAGGAGCTTTTGATCCGGTTGATGCAATTGCAGATATTGCTCAAAAGTATGATGTTTGGTTGCATGTTGATGGAGCTTATGCTGGAAGTGTAATTTTTAGTGAAAAGTATAAACACTTGGTTAAGGGTGTTGAAAGATCTAATTCATTTAGTTATAATGCTCACAAAATGTTGGGTACACCAATGACATGTTCAATAATTTTGGTGAAAGATAAAAAGCAATTGCATGATTCGTTTAGCAATGAGGCCGATTATCTGTATCAAACTGATGGAGATGATTTTAATTTAGGTAAAACGTCTTTTCAATGCGGAAGAAGAAATGATGCACTAAAGTTTTGGACGCTTTGGAAATCCGTTGGTACAACTGGTTTAAAAAACATTGTGCACCAACAATTTGATTTAGCAGATGTCGCTCGTGACTATGTAAGAAATAATTCTGATTATGAATTGTATAGTTATGACGATTCAATTTCGATTTGTTTTAATTATAAGAATGTTGATCCTATAAAACTTTGCACGGCGTTGTATGAGCATCAAATTACAGTTGTAGGTTTTGGTTCATTTAATGAAGATACTTTTATCCGTTTGGTAACAATTAATGCCAATAATTCTAAAGAAGATATTTTGAATTTCTTTAAAGCATTGGAAGATTTTGTAGAGAAGAATGCAAGTTTATTGAATGTTACGGCTGAGATAGGAGAGGAGTAACCCTTTTTTCTAATTTCGAAATTGTTCGGTGAGATTTTTTTGAATTATCCTTTTATGTTTATTGGGTTGGGATATATATAACCAATTGGTGGTTAGTTGTTGGGTTTGCTGTATCTAAATGCTGGGCGTTGCGAATTTTCGTGATAGCATATGGAGTTTTTTCCTGCAAAATGACCTACCATACTTTTTCTTGTTTTATTTGAGTCGTTAATTTTGCTGCCACCGTGTAGTAAGTTTGCATGCCACAATAGCAAGTCTCCCTTTTGCGCTAAATGGTATTTGGGCGTCAATTTATTTTCAGTAATTATCTCTTTTACTTTTAAAATGTAGTCCTCATCTCCATTAGCCCCTGTTTTCCAGAAATTGCCGCAATTGTTAATGGTGTTATTGGTAACATAAGGAAGTTTGTGAGAGCCTGGAATATAGCACAACGGTCCTGCATCTTCATGAATATCTTCTAAAGCAGTCCAGGACCCTATTAATTTACCAATAGGGTAGGTTGACATATAAAACGAATCGGAATGTACAGGTTGAGCATCTCCCCTTAAAAAACTTATATTATTAACAAGAATAGCTTCTTGTCCCAATAGCATTGAAACAACAGAGTAAAATTCTTTTTGATGAAAGAAATTCCAAGTTTCAACATCCTCAAATGCAGATAAAACTCGGCGGTCTCCAAATCGCCATTCTCCTTTATTAGAATTCCATAAATTCTCCGTTTTATATTCCATTAGATTGATTTCATCTTTAGAAAAGAAGTTTTTCAAATGCACATAGCCTTGTTCTTTCCATCTCTTTACTTCGTCTTGATGTTCTTTTGAAAGGTTAGAGAAAGTAGGATGATTGACTAAATTTCCATCCTCAATATTAGAAACCTCTAATTGGATATGTTTAAGATCCTCGAACTGTAATGTTGATAAATGGCTTCGTTTTAAGCCCAGTTTTCGATACAATTCTGGTAAGTGAGATAGGTTTTTTCGGTTAAGGAAATTATAGGCCCATTGTACCATTCTATAATGGCGTAATGATTTCAATTTGTTTCTGTAGATAATGTTTTTGAGTGTTCCCATTAATTTTTATAACGGGGATTTGAAACAAACGGTTTGGTGTTGGTTAGAAGGTAACTGCTATTTCATTCTCTAAAATGCGTCTTTTAATATGCAACTATATAAGATCAATTATTTCTTCGTAAAATCTATTCCAAACGTTACTAATTCTAGAATAGTCAAAGCCAGCATCCAATTATTTTCGTTGGTTGTAGCGCCTCGTAAAGGTTTAACCATGCTATCTCTTAATTCAGGATCGTTTTCCCAAAGTAGTGCCTTTTCTGAACCACTTATGCTGTGTGTACTATGAAATTGGTTTTTAACAAAACTTCTGCGGTCAGAATTTTTTGCAATTAATGCAAGTTCTGTTCCGTTCATTACTAAACTGTAAATAGAAGAGGGCGTTTGATCACGATCAATGTGACCTAAGGGAGTATCGTCTTTATCGTGAATAACTCCATTTGCCTTTAAGCGCCCAAATGGTTTTCCGTCAATGTATAAAAGTGTTTCAGAAGGTTTTGCTTCAAAATAAAATATTTGAGTATTAGTTGCTGCCATTATTTTAGAGTCGATTGATAAACCGTGGTCAATTCGTCTAAATGCAATTAGGCGTTCATTGTCGCTACTGAAAATGTAACCATTAAATTTTCGATATACACCAGTTGAATAATTGTAATCAATATTATTTGAAATTTTATCAACCTGACCGGAAGGCCATAAGGCAAGTTTTGGTTGTTTTTGCTTTACTTTTGCAAGCATTATGCTTCGTTGATCTTTAACCGTTTGCTCATCAGGTTTGACGATTGATTTTTTGACAATTCTTATTAAAAAGAAGATAATCAAGCCTATTGGAACTCCAACGACTATAAAACCGATTAATTTGAACCAAAAAGATATAGAATCCATGTACGGCGAAATTTTGGGTAGAAAAAAAGCCTAGACTAATAGAGTCTAGGCTTTTACTTAATTCAAAGTGTTTTATGCTTATAGCTCCTCGAAAGAAACTTCTTCTTTATTTTCTTCATACTCAGGACGCTCTTCTGGCATTTTGTATTCACCAGTTTCCCAAAGGCTTTTAATTTTGTCTAATGCTTCGCCCATTCCGTCTGAGAATTTTTCAAAATCTTCTTTGTACAAGAAAATTTTGTGCTTTTCGTATTCAGGCTGCCCGTCATAGTCTCCCGTTCTCTTACTTTCCGTAATTGTCAAGTATAAATCTTTCCCTCTAGTCGTTTTTACATCAAAAAAGTAAGTTCTTTTACCTGCTTTTACTCTTTTCGAGAAAACTTCATCATTTCTATCATTCATCTTTACCTGTATTTAATAGTTATTGCTCTACAAAATTAAAATTTAAAAGCAGAAAGCGAAATTTATTTATCGATTTCTTCAATTATTTTCTGTGCCTCATGGGGCAAAAACCAGTTCACTAATTCATTCTTTTTAAACCATGTGATCTGACGCTTAGCATAGTATCGTGTATTTCGTTTAATTAATTCAATCGCTTTTTCTCGCGTATATTCGCCATCCATAGCGCTAAACAATTCTCGATAGCCAACTGTATGCAATGCTTTCACCTCTTTTTGAGCGTAAAGTCCTTTTACTTCTTCTTCTAACCCCATGTCTAACATAATGTCAACACGTCTGTTAATGCGATCAAATAACACTTCTCGCTCTAGGTTTAAACCTATCCAAAACATCTCAAAAGGGCGCTGCTTAGGTTGTTTTTTACGCAATAATGTATAACGCTTTCCAGTAATTTCGAATACTTCTAAGGCCCGAATTACTCTGCGTGAATTTTGCATGTCAGATGCATGATAAAATTCAGGATCAACTGCTAAAACTTCTTTTTGCAAGACCTCAAGCCCTTCTGTTTTCCAACGCTCAATTAGTTTTTCTCGCACTATAGGGTCAGCTGGAATGTCATCAATTCCAAAAGCCAAGGCATCTATATAAAGTCCACTGCCACCAACAGCAATGCAGTAATCATGATTATTGAAAATAGTTTGTAGCTTTTCTAATGCTTCACGCTCGTAAATTCCTGCTGTATAGTGATCATGAATAGACAGGTTGCCGATAAAGTGATGCTCGGCTTGAGAAAGTTCTTCAGGTGTAGGTTTTGCTGTGCCAATACTCATTTCGCGATAAAACTGACGCGAATCAAAAGAAATAATCGGACAATTATAATGTTGTGCCAATTCAATACTCAATGCTGTTTTTCCAACTGCGGTTGGTCCAGCAACAATGATTAGTTTTTTAGCTGCCATGCTTTAGTTCAACCAATCATCCAAAAACTCACGAACGCAACCTGTTCCGCCGTTTTTAGAAAGTACAATATCTGCAATTGATTTTACAGCAGTAACTGCATCTGCCGGACAAGCAGATAAGCCAACAGTTTTCATGATTTCAACATCATTAATGTCATCCCCAACAAAGGCTACTTCCTCTGGCTTTAGATTTAAATCAACACACCAACGGGCTAAAACTTCTGTTTTGCTTTCTTGCCCAACATAAACATGTTTAATGTCTAATAGTTGTGCACGGTCTTCAACCATTTTAAGTTTATGTCCGTGAGAAATGATTCCAAATTGTATTCCATCTCTTACTTCACGCTTGATAGCCATGCCATCTTTGGTGTTGTATTTTTTTATTTGATCCCCATTTTCAGTAAAATACATACCACCATCTGTCATAGTACCATCTACATCTAAAATGACCAATTTTATCTTATGCAATTGCGATTTATCGAATGCTTTTAAGTCTTTTCGTATTAAAATATCAATAGGAAGTTGGAAATAATCTGCAATTCGAATTAATTCATCAGGTGTGGGCTCCATTATACGTACTTTTGGTATATAAATAATGCGCTCAAATTCCGTAATCGAAATTTTTCTTTTCTCACACAAATAGTCTAAATTTTGATTGTATAGATTCATCTCCTTCTTTTTAAGTGTTTAACTTTTTCGCTCTCTTAAATAATTTTATGATTAACAGCCGCCGCAACTGGATTTAACGTAGCAACTAAGTCTTTAAATTCTTGATGATTCAACTGCTGCGAAGCATCAGATTTTGCAACCTTAGGGTTCGGATGAACTTCAATTAAAAGTCCGTCAATTCCCATTGCAACACAAGCTCTTGTCAAATCTGGTACGCCATAGGCGTGCCCCATTGCATGACTAGGATCTAATATTACCGGGCAGTTTGTATATTCTTTTAAATAAGCAACTCCACAAAGGTCTAATGTAAACCTTGTTTTTGTTTCAAAGGTTCTTAAACCTCTTTCACAAAGAATTACATTAGGGTTTCCTCCTGATAAAACAAATTCTGCACATTGTACAAATTCTTGCAATGTTGTACCAAATCCTCGTTTTATCAAAACTGGTTTTTGTGTTTTTGCACAAGCTCTCAAAATACCTTGATCGTACATGGCCTTTGCTCCAATTTGAATAACGTCTGAATACTCAATTACTTCATGCACATGAGTGGCGTCTCTTACCTCTGTAATAACGTTTAAACCATGCTCATTTTTCATTTGCTTTAGCAACTTTAAACCTTCTAAGCCTAAACCTTGAAAACTATAAGGTGAAGTTCTAGGTTTGTAGCAACCACCACGCAAAGTTGTTAAGTTCATTTCCTTTAACAAGGCAGATGATTCCTGAATTTGCTCTTCTGATTCAACCGAGCAAGGGCCAGCAATTAAAAGTGTGTTTCCGGTGTCGCCACCAATTGTAACGTTTCCAATAGTTACCTCTCTAGTTGCTGAGCGATAATTACGCGAAGCTAATTGCATGTCGTTGTCAAAAACAAATGTTTCAGTTACTGCATCTGCAAATTGAGGATCAACTTCTTTTTGTCCAGATGAACTAATCAAAACATATTGATTGTCTTCTTCAATTAAAAATGCATTATTTGCTTTTGCAATTGCCTCTGCTTTTGCATTACCAATCTCTTTTTTGAGGTGGATGATCATAGTTCTCCTTTTATTAAATTCATGAAATTAACGGTTCCCACCGCTTTGTTATTCTTGTCTACCACAGGTAAATACAATACCGGGCGTGTTTCTTTTTTTATAAATCGCAACATTTGATATACTGAGTAATGGTCAGAAACTACCAATGGTGTTTTATTAATCATGTCGCGTACGTTTAATTCTGACGGATCCTCCAAGTTGTCTAGTAAACCTCTTCTTAGGTCTGCATTACCGATAATACCTAGCATAGAATCGTCTGCTGCTAAAACCATTGTAAAACCAAGTTTACCATTGCCAATAGCGGTTAAAACTTCTTTTAAACCTAGATCAGCTTCATAAATCACTGGTGATTCATTCAAATCTCGCATAAAATCCTGCACTAAAAAGCCAGAATCAATTTCGTTTAATTTAAGATTAAGTAAGGCCGTATTAATGTTAGCAGAATTGAACAAGTATGATCCAGAAACAGAAGCGTAAACTCCCATATTACGTAATATAAATGAAACCTCTGCATTAACTCCACCATCAACATGTACCTTTTTGGTTGGATATTTTTGCTGAAATTCTCTAATGCGTCTGAAATTAGATTTGTCGAATTTCCCTCCACTTTGTCCAGGCACAGTTGCCATAAATAAAATAAAGTCAAATTCGTCCGCATAATCATCAAATACCGAAATAGGAGTATTGGTTGTTATGGCTAATCCTAATTGTCCTGTAAACTCTTTTGGAATGTTTAAGTTCTTGTCTTCTAAATCCTCGTATTGAAAAGTGACATATTCAATTTGAAAAGATTCTAAAGCAGGATAAAATCGTTCTGCTTTATTTGTTATAATGTGCAAATCAACTGGAATGTCAGATTTTTGCTGAATTTTTTCTATATCTGCAAATACGTTTAAATCATCATTACAATCCACATGTATTAAGTCAACATGCGAATCATTCAGCGCGTTAATTGTGGTAGCAATGTCGTTTTTCTTGTCAGAGTATATGGATGCAGATATTTTCATTTCTTTATCGTGTCAATGCCTATTCAGGCGATTCAATTGGAACAAAATTAGCATTACAAACCTGAATTCTAAAGTTTAAGCCTTCAAATACCTGTTCTTTAATATCAGCTTCAAGCAATGCAAGATTGTTGTTTTGTTCAGTTGGTAAAGTTTTGTAGCTATCATCTAAAACCATATTTAAAATAAAACCATTTTCATCACTAGTCATTTGAATGCTGTGCGGCTGTTCTTGCAAAAGATTATTTTCTCTAAAATAATCAGCCATGGCAACAACATAGTGTTTTCCTACATTTTTAGGGGTAAAATAAATCTCTAAATTTTGGATAACATATTTATCTCCGAAACTTGCATTACAACTTCCAATTGTCAGAAATAAAAGGAATAGGGACAAATATTTTAAGTGCTTCAAAATCTTCAGTTATTTTAACTTTAGCTAACTTCACGGTAAAGATAAGATTTATTGAATTTTTATAGTTGCGAATGCTAATAGAATTTAAAAATAAAATTTACGAAGGAAGTAATCAACGTAAAAGTTTGTTTGATTGTCAGATTCCGAAAAATGCTAAGGCAGTAATTGTTTTTGCGCATGGATACAAAGGATATAAGGATTGGGGAGCGTGGAACTTAATGGAAGATTACTTCTTAAAACAAGGTTTTGGCTTTGTAAAGTTTAACATGTCTCACAATGGAGGAACTGTTGATGAACCAATTGATTTTCCAGATTTAGAGGCTTTTGGAAGGAATACTTATACGTTTGAAATAAATGATTTAAACGGAATCATTAATGAAACAGACAGAATCATAAGGCAAGAATGTGAAATGGACATTCCAATTTACTTAATTGGACACAGCCGTGGAGGTGGAGTAGCGATTTTAACAGCAGCAATAAACACTAAAGTAACCAAGTTAATTTCTCTGGCTGGAATTAGTAATATTGCCAATCGTTTTCCAATTGGTGATGAATTGCTTGAGTGGGAGCATAGCGGAGTAATGTATGTTGCAAATGGTAGGACGAATCAATCTATGCCACATTTTTATAGCTTTTACGAAGATTTTAAAAAGAATGAGAAAGTGTTGAATATTGAAGCGGCAGCAGGTAGTTTAACCATTCCTTTTTTACAAATTCATGGCGATATGGACTTGGCGGTAAGTATTTCTGAAGGTCAAAATAATGCACGTTGGTCCAATACACGGTTATGTGTTATTAAAGGTGCAGGGCATACTTTTAGTGCTTCGCAACCATGGACTAATGAAAAATTACCAGAAGACATGCATGCGGCATTAGAAAAAGCACTTGAATTCTTCAATGAATAGGTGACTGTTAAAAATTAGCACAACTTTTTCGTGGAATCAACCAACTAATACCGTAATTTAGGAGTCTATACTACTACATTTCAAAGGTTTGAAAAAAAACACAGCCCTACTTCTATTATTGTTGTTCCATATGCTCCCTAGCTTTGGTCAGGAGATATGCGATAATGCTATTGATGATGATGGAGATGGTTTGGTTGATTTGAATGATGATGACTGCGATTGCAACAACTTAATAGATCTCAGTTTAATTCCTAACCCATCTTTTGAAACTATTGATTGTTGCCCAAATGCAGAAGGTATGTTGGCGTGTGCAACTGCATGGGATCAAGCTTCAGCTGCCACTTCAGATTTTTATCATAGTTGTGAAGGTTATGATGAGTTTGGTTTTGACGGAGCAGTTCCACCAGCAATGCCATTGCCTGGAGGTGGAGAGGGCTTTATTGGTTTGTACAATTTTTTAAGCGGTTATCGAGAGTATGCTGGAACTTGTTTATTAAGCCCAATGCTTGCAGGTGTAAGCTATTCGCTTAATTTTCATGTCGCTCATGCTTATGGTGGGTTGGAAGAGGTTGATGTACAGTTATATGGCTCCTCGGTCTGTGGTGATTTGCCTTGGTTTGGCACTACATGTCCAGATGGCGTTGCATCATGGGAAATTTTAGCAACCGAAACCGCAGTTACAGGAACTGATGGTGAATGGGTCTCAGTTACTTTAGAGTTTACCCCCGTTGTAAATATTGATGCTATTGCTTTGGGCATTCCATGTGGAGATTTGGGAGTAGAAGGCACATATTATTATTTTGATGAATTGGTATTGTTAGAGACAGATGTAATGGGGTATATTACCGAAACAGGAGGTTGGTGCTCTGATGATTTAGAGCTAACAGCTAATAATGATGAAATAGATGGAACGTGGCAGTGGTACAAAGATGGGGTAGCATTGGCTGGAGAAACTTCAGAAACATTATCTCCTATACCATATGGTGAAGGAATGTTTACCGCAATTTTTACCTATGTAGACGGATGCAAGCGCATAGACTATGAATCACCGTCAATTCCAATGGCTGCTTTTACTGCAGACAATGTTTGCCATGGAAATCCAACGTTATTTACGAACCTTTCCTCTATGCCTGATGGTGAAATAGATTCTTGGGAGTGGTACTTTGGAGATGGTATGGTGTCTAATGACTTTAGCCCTTCTTATCTTTATACTTCTTCTGGTTTATATGATGTTGAGTTGATTGTTTATAGTGAAGATGCATCTTGTAATGACACTGCTGCAACATCTGTTACCGTTTTTGCAAATCCAGAACCTGACTTTGAAATAACAGGCACAGGTGTTTCTTATGCTGGAGATTGGTTGGCTTGTTTTGGGCATGAACTTAACTTTACAGACTTAACTACCATTGATGGTCCTGTCAGCTTTGCTTCGTGGTATTGGGATTTTGGAGATGGTTCTTTTGCTGATGATCAAAATCCTACACATGCTTATAGTGGACCTGGTGAGTTTGAAGTTCGTTTAATAGTTGTATCTGAAAATGGTTGTATTGACAGTATAGATAACCCAATTATTTTAAATGGTGTTGTTGCTAGCTTTGTGTCTGATTCTGTTTGCGAAAATGAATTTATATCTTTTGATAATTTGTCCAATTCAACAGCCGGTGATATTACGGTAACAAAATGGTATTTTGGAGATGACTCTGATACCAGTTATTTGGAAAACCCCACGCATTTATATCCTTCAGGAGGTTCGTATGATGCTCAGTTGTTTGTTGAAAATGAACAAGGTTGCCAAGATTCAGTTATTCAATCAGTTATTGTTTTTAATACTCCTAATACTGATTTTTATGCCGATCATAACCCAACTGATTATTTTAATACAGCGTTAAAACTCATAATGATTTATCCAGATCCTACTAGCTCTTATTTGTGGGAAATGCCTGGAGCATTGCCAAGTTCTTCTAGCAGTTATGGTTCTGTAGAGGTGGTTTATCCTCAATTTATAGCGGCTGATTATGATGTTATGCTAATTGAAAATTCTGTAAATGGCTGTGTAGATACTGCCGTGCACACAATTCGAGTCTTAGAGGATCAAATGATCTTTGCTCCTAATGCATTTACGCCAAATGGAGATCCTTTCAATGAGGATTGGGGGGTATTTGTTGAAGGTTTTAATCTTGATGAATTTCGTCTAAAATTATTTAACCGCTGGGGAGAATTAATTTGGCAAACGAATGATCCTACTGACCGTTGGGATGGAACTTATTTAGACGGAGGCTTGGTTCAGAGTGGTGTTTATGTTTGGCATGTTACAGCGCGTGACCAAATCAATGACGAGGTTTTCGAATACCACGGGATGGTGAACGTTTTAAGGTAATTCATATCAATACATTTTCATAAACCTTATCTTTACAAAAAATCAATGCATGATATTTGAATTCAATGGATTTATTCCGGTGGTACATGAAACAGCATTCATTCATCCACAAGCAACTGTAACGGGTAATGTAATAATTGGTAAAGATGTTTACATTGGACCAAGTGCTGCTTTAAGAGGAGATTGGGGGCAAATAATCATTGAAGATGGTTGTAATGTGCAAGAAAATTGCACCATCCATATGTTTCCTGGAACTACAGTTCGCTTAAAAAAGGGAGCGCATATTGGTCATGGAGCCATTATTCACGGTGGTACAATTGGCGAAAATTGTTTGATAGGAATGAATGCCGTTGTAATGGATGACGTGACTATTGAGGATGAATGTATCGTTGGTGCTTTATGCTTTGTTCCGGCTAAAATGGAAGTACCTAAACGTAGCTTATTAGTTGGTAACCCGGCAAAAATAATTAAGCAAGTTTCGGACGATATGATGAAATGGAAAACTATGGGGACTGCATTGTATCAAGCATTACCTGGCGAATGTAAAGCAACTTTAAAAGAGGTTGAACCATTGCGTGAGGTGGAACCAAATAGACCTTCGCAAGATTCAATGTATACAACATGGGAGTCTATTAAATCAGCAAAGAATTAATCTAAAACGGTTGAGAAGAATTGGCATAAAGTTTGGATTTATTTATTCAAATTAATAAAGTCAATTATGAAAAAAATCTTACTCTCTTTTATCTTATTTTTTATTGCAAGTTCTCTTTCTTTTGGAGCAGAACCCACAACAGTTTCAATAGACCATTCTGGAAAAATAAATTGGCTTTATTTTGATTTGAAAAATCAAACAGATGTGCAACCGCTCACAGGTTTATATTTAAAAGGAAACGGAGAAGTGAAATTTTTGCGCCTCAATTTAATGGGCTCAGAATTGTTGCTAGATGAATATGGGCAAACATCTCACACCATACAAGGGCCCTATGAGGTAGAGTGGAATAGCGATAACAAAATTGAGCGCATTAGACAAAATTATACAACGCTTTTCAGGTTTCAATATGATAGTAAAGGTCGTTTAGAAAAAATTAAAGACGGTGATTATAATACAGGATTTAGATTGGTGTATAGTTATGATGGGCAATTGGAAAAATTAGATAATGGTAATTATGAATACATCTATCAGTTTGGATATGATAGTGATGATCAAATTGATGGAATTAAAAACGATAATTATGATTATATCTGGCGAATAAGATATAACTCTAACAATAGTTTAGATGAAATTAAAAATGACGATTACGACGAAATTGTTCGTATTTCTTATTCAGGTGGAATTGCAAAAAGTGTTTTTAAAACAAACTCTAGCACTCGTTTTTTAATTGGAATTGCCAATGGTAATTTTCTTACAGGACAATTTGGAAATAACAACTATCCGCCAATTTGTGGAAACAATGGTTATGGAAATAACAGTACGGTACAGTTTTTTGAGCATTCAAATTTCACAGGTAATAAATTAGTTTACACCGTAGCAGATTACGGTTCTATTCCAAGTGGTTGGAATGATAAAATTTCTTCAATCCGAATTCCTGCGGGGATACATGTGATACTTTATGAGCATGGGAATTTTCAAGGAAAAAGCCTAGTTCTTCATGGCGATTGGACGGTTGCAAATACAGCTGACTTTTGGAATGACAGAATCTCTTCATTCAAAATTAAATACGAATAAACAAGTCTAGTTTATTAGCTAGTCAAAGGGGAGTGGGTTGGTGAACGTATGATCGTACTTGATATCTTGGAACATAGAAGCTTTGATGCCAATTTTAAATAATATACTCCAGTTTGCTTTAAAGTATTGATCTGGGTTTGGATTGAACCATTGTCCAAATTGTTGAAATTGCAGGCTTGTTTCCCAGCAGTGTAAGTCACGCCACAGTCCTAAGCGTAAGCTCGGAATTTTATTGGAAATAAAGTCATAATTAACGTTGTAATCAACTTTCCATTTATCATTTAAACTTACAATTCCATACGCATTTAGAGTGTGTACTAAGTTGAAAGAGTCAACCTTAGCTCCTAAATCATTATTGATGGTTTTTTGCGTGTAATTAATATTATAACCTACGTTTAATGTCCAAGGTATAGAGTAGTTTTGAAAACGCGGATTGTTAACAGCTGCGTTTTTACCTGCGTCATCCTTTGTAAGTTCGTCAAGCTCTTTTTGCTTGTCACGCCCTTTTTTGTTAGTGAAGTTGGCATTAATATTAATGCTTCCTTTAGTAAACCTTCCAAGGCCGTTGCCATCTTCCCAGGCGTAGTCACTTTCCGTTACTCCAGTAGTTGCATCCCACGTATAAGGAGAGAGTATTGCAGAGGATTGAAAGCCAAACACTTTTAGGAAGCGGGCGGTATTAAATACAAAGTTAAAATTGCTCAAATTCATTGAATCTCTCAAAAAATCGTAACTACCTTTAATAGAAAAGTTGTCAACCAGTTTATAGGCTTTAACAGATTCATTAATAGTGTCGCCTTTCACTCTTTTTTTCATTTCAAAAGTGTTAGTTATACCAAAGTTGATGCTTCCAGAAGATCCTCTAGCGCCTTCGGCATATAAACTTTGGCTAAAAGGGGAGTAGTATCCCAAATTTCCATTTGTATCTACTTGAATCTGCTCGTACAAATCTATTTCTGGTCTAAAAGTAAAATTAGCGCTGGGTGAGGCTACATGTCTGAATCTCACTTCCTTTTTTCCTTTCATTTTATAATATCCATAAAAGTTTCCAACCAGGGCCCCAGAAAATGAGATGTCTCTGGAAGAATTAACACCTTTTAGGGCTGTTGTATCTACTTTTTCATCTACTATATTCCAAGTGTATTCATCACTTTGGAAATTCCAATACTCTCTGTAACGCATTAAAGGTGTAATAGTAATTCTTCCTCCAAAAAATCTCAGGTTAGACTGAACAACGGCATTATGCTCAACACCATTTCTAGAATAAGCTCCAACTTGATCCAAGGTTCCTAGCGTGAAAATAGAGTCTGGTGCAGTTATGGTGTTTAATGCATTTAATGAATAGGTTACGGTAATTTTAGGTGGAATTTTTTGATACCATTTACTGCGAATTTTGGATTTGTTAAGTACACCTAAGTCAAACCTACTAACTGAAAGATTGTAAGACGGTAAGTCGATTGTATAGTTTTTACTTTGCGAATTTTGCCATAGCTTAGTTTTAATCCCCATTGTTCCGTTAAAGTTATTGGTTCGCCATGCTTTGGTAACATTTACACTTGAGTTAAATGTATTGTCAAAATAGTTGGGGTTAATTGCTTCTAACGTTGTTTTTTCTGTATTGTTTGATTTGAAATTGATAGAGGCATTGAACTTTAAAGAAGGGTGAGCCTTTGCGTCCTGCTTGTGGTTCCATATTAAGGTAAATCGATTCACTACCGGAGTGTTGTCGTAGAACTTGCCCTTTAAGTGCTCGTAGCGTATTCCAAAATCACCTCTAAATTTATATTTTCTTAAATAATTGGTTCTGTTTTCAGCTGCCCAACTTCCAGTTGTAAAAAGGCTTCCGTAAAAGTAGGTTTCCCAAAAATCTCCTAAAGGAATGTAATATCCAAGATTGTCAAGCCCTAGTCCATAACGATCATTACTACTTTGAAAATCTGGTAAAATAATTCCAGGTTTTTTTGTGTCAGAATTTGGGAAAAAACCAAAAGGAGCCGCTAAAGGAACAGGTACGCGCAATATTTCCATATAAACAGGACCAGTTACAATTCTTTTATCTGGAACAACAATGGCTTTTGTTAAATTGAAATGAAAATGAGGTTCTTCTTTGTCACATGTAGTAAACTTCCCATTTTTAAAATGGATTTGTTCATTAGGATGCACTTTTGATTCAGCCATATGTATATAACCTTCTCCTTGCTGCATTCTAACCTCTTTTACAAAACCTTTTTTCGTTTCAAAATTATATTTCATATACTCACATGCAGCTTCTTCACCTGCAGATGTGAAAACAGGTTTCCCAACAGGATTTCCTAAACTATCTAATGAATAAGTTGCGGTTACTTCATTTGTTTCAATGTCAATAATGATTCTGTCAGCAGTTAATTTTGTATCTGTATACTCAACCACACCCTGACCATATAAGATTACTTCGTCATTAATAACGTCCATTACCATGGAGTCGGTTGCGCTATAATAGACAGGCGCATCTAACCCTTCAGATTCATAAGAACCTGATTGCACGGTTGTTTGACTATGGACCGAATTAGTTATAAACAGTCCTATTATCAACAATGATAAATTGAAAACTAACGATATGTTTCTGTCAATGCGCAATTTTTGGTCTTAACTTTGATATATAGATTAGAAAAGATTGACAAATCTATAATTTTTAAGTCAGATGAGCTCTAAGGCATATAACATTTCGAAAACGTTTATATTGTGTGTAAGCGTATTTTTTTCTTCTCTGGGGTTTTCTCAGACAGAAGATGCCATGCGTGGCATTAAAACGGTAGTAATTGATCCTGGGCATGGTGGACAAGATCCAGGGTGTCATGGCGCACATTCAAATGAAAAGGAAGTTACACTAGCAATAGGATTAAAAGTAGGAGCATATATTGAAAAAGCTTTTCCTGAAATTAATGTTGTTTATACACGAAAAACAGATGTTTTTATTGAATTAGATGAGCGTGCAGCAATTGCAAATAGAAATAAAGCGGATTTATTTATTTGCATTCATGCTAATGCTGGACCTGCAAAAGCAATTGGAGCAGAAACATATGTTTTAGGCTTGCACCGTACAGATGCTCAAAGAAAAATTGCAGAGCGTGAAAATTCAGCTATTGAATTTGAGGCAGACAGTGAAACACGTTATGAAAAATTATCTGCTGATGCAATTATTGCACGTCAATTGCAATTAAGCGTGTTTTTAGATCATAGTATAGAGTTTGCTGCAAGAGTGCAAGATCAGTTTGTGGACTTAGGGCGTGAAAATAGAGGAGTGCGTCAAGCTGGTTTTCTAGTATTATATAAAACAACAATGCCAAGCGTACTTATTGAGACCGGTTTTTTAACAAACCCAAGCGAAGAGGAGTTTTTAACGGATACAGCAAGTCAAACAGCCATGGCCGGGTCAATTTTTACTGCTTTTGAAGATTATAAAGTGTATTACGAATCAGCGGATCAATCTACCTTGCTAGATCAAAGCGAACCAATTGATTATGGTATTGATCCTGAGGAGCCTGCGGCGATTGATTCCTCTAAAGTAATGTATCGTGTACAAATAGCCACCACGGCTGAAAATGTTAGTGTATTTGATGCTCGTTTCTTAGGAATGTCAGTATGGACATATGAAAGCAATGACTTGCATAAGTACACTGTGGGCTTGTTTGAGGATCTTGAGTCTGCAAAAACTCTCAAACTTGAAATGCGTGAAAAAGGATTCGAAAATGCCTTTGTAGTAGCTTTTATGGGAAAAGAAAGAATCAGCATTGAAAAAGCCATTAAATTGACTGAAAATTAATTTCAATCGAAAATTTTCCATTATTTTAGCAGTTAAATTGGGGTTTAAACCATAATTAGAAACAGATTAGTTGAAATGAAAGTATCAAAGGAATTTAAAGTAGGTCTTTTAGTGGTGCTAGGATTATTGCTTCTTTTTGTGGGCGTAAACTTTTTAAAAGGCGGTTCACTATTTGGCGAGGATCGTATTTATTACACAAAATTCAGTAATTCGCAAGGGTTGCAAGTTTCAAATGAAGTGCAACTAAATGGGTTGAAAATTGGACAGGTTAAATCTGTTGGATTACACCCAAGCTATCCTGATACTATTTTAGTTTCTTATACAATTGACAATAAAGAATTACAAATTCCAACTGGATCAAAGATTGAGTTGATTAGTTCTGATATATTGGGAACTAAGGCGTTAGATTTGAAGTTGAATCAAAATGCGGTCTTGGCTTATTATGAATCAGGAGATACTTTAATTGGAAGTATTGAGCAGTCATTAGAGGATCAAATTAACGAACAAATTTTACCATTAAAGAAAAAAACAGAAGAGTTAATCGGGTCAGTTGATGCAATTATTGTATCAGTAGGTGCATTCTGGGATACTTCAGCTGCATATACAATTGATGAAAGCTTATATGAAGTTCGTGATGCAATTGGAACCTTTGCTGATCTGGCTGATAACTTAAGTATCTTAATTACTCAAGAAACTGATATGGTGACGAAAATCTTAAAAGATGTAAGTGACGTAACGGACAACTTGGCTAGCAAATCAGAAGAAATTTCTCATACTATAGACAATATTGCTTCAATTTCTGATACCCTTGCAAATTCAGATTTGAAAGGAGTTATTAGTGAAACTAAAAATACATTGGCTGGATTAAATGATGTTTTGGCTGAGATTAATACTGGAGATGGTACATTAGGTAAACTAATTCAAACGGATAGTTTACATACAGAATTAATAGAAACAAACCAGGCCTTGCAAGATTTATTGAGTGAACTTCAAGCAAATCCTGAAAATTTTGTACACTTTTCATTGCTTGGAAGAAAGAAAAAAGGTGTTGCACTAACCGCAGCCGAGGAAAAAGAATTGAAAGAAATTCTTGATGAGCACCCTTAGAAATACATTCAACCCTTAATTTTATTTGTGAATGGAAATCATTAGTCAAATCATTTTTGTACTCGTATTAGTCGGATCGAGTGTCTTTTTTGGATATAACGTAAAAAAAATCATTGCTAACATTCGTCTTGGAAGAGATGAAGATCGTTCTGATAACAAGAAAGAGCGTTGGAAAACAATGGCACGAGTTGCTTTAGGACAATCAAAAATGACTGCAAGACCTGTTGCAGCAGTTTTGCATATTTTTATTTATGTGGCCTTTTTGTTTACTCAAGTAGAGCTAATCGAAATTATTATTGATGGCACATTTGGTACTCACCGATTCTTTCAACCATCATTGGGAGGTTTGTATACCTTTATCATTAGCTTAATTGAAATTCTATCTTTCTTAGCGTTAATTGCAACGTTTGGCTTTTTATCTAGAAGAAATTTATTGAAAATTCCGCGTTTCCATAAAAGTGAAATGACAGGTTGGCCGAAATTGGATGGTAATATTATTCTTTATTTAGAATTTTTATTGGTGATGTTCATTTTCACAATGAATGGAGCAGATGAAGCAATTCACTTAGCTGAAGGGCATGCTTCTTATGGTTTTGTATTAAGCTCATGGATTGGACCAGCTGTTTTTGAAGGAATGAGTTTAGATACTTTACATTTATTGGAAGGTATTGGATGGTGGGGACACATTTTAACTGTATTTGCATTTATTTGCTACTTACCATACTCAAAGCATCTGCATATTTTCTTTGCTTTCCCAAATACCTTCTACACAAAATTGAAACCTAAGGGGCAGTTTACAAATATGGAGAGCGTTACAAACGAGGTTAAGTTGATGCTTGATCCTAATGCTGATCCTTATGCAGTGCCAGAAGTTGACCCAAATGCAGTGCCCCAAAAGTTTGGAGCGAAGGATGTAAAAGATTTAACTTGGGTAAATATTTTGAATGCATATACTTGTACGGAATGCGGAAGATGTACTTCAGAATGTCCCGCGAATATTACTGGTAAAAAACTTTCGCCTCGTAAAATCATGATGGATGTGCGAGATAGAGCAGAAGAGGTTGGAAATGGAATACGCAAAGAAGGTGAGAAGTGGGAAGACGGAAAATCTTTATTAGGAGACTATATTACAGATGAAGAAATTTGGGCATGTACAAGTTGTAATGCATGTGTACAAGCTTGCCCTGTAAATATTGACCCGTTAGAAATTATAATGGATCTAAGACGCTATTTGGTGATGGAAGAATCTAAAATGCCATCAGAACTAGCTACAATGAACACAAATATTGAAAATAATCAGGCGCCTTGGCAATTTTCTCCTTCCGATCGATTAAATTGGAAAGATGAAGCATAATTTGCAAGATAAGATTGTAGATGGAGAAAAGATATCTCCAATTCTACCTGAAGGCGTTAAAAATTACCTGATAGATATTGACGGTACAATTTGTGACGACATTCCAAATGAAGAGCCTGAGCGAATGGCTACTGCAAAAGTATATCTAGACGCCCTTGAAATTTTGAACAAATGGTATGATCAAGGTCACATCATTACCTTTTTTACCTCAAGGTTAGAAGAGCACCGCGAAGTAACTGAGCAATGGTTAAATAAACATGGGTTTAAATATCAAGGGATGGTGATGGGTAAACCAAGAGGCGGAAATTATCACTGGGTAGATAACCACGTAGTGAGAGCAACACAGTATAAGGGTAAGTTTACTGATTTGGTTGAAGAGAAAACAACAATAGAAGTATTTAAAAAATAACCCTCGGCGTAGGTCGGGATTATAAAAATAAAAGAATGAGCGAATTGAAAGTTCCAACAATGGCAGAGATGATGGCCTCAGGTGAAAAACCAGATGTGCTTTTTTGGGTAGGTTGTTCCGGTAGTTTTGATGACAGAGCAAAGAAAATAACAAAGGCAATTGTTAAAATTTTGAATAAATGCGAAGTTAAGTTTGCTGTTCTTGGTGCCGAGGAGTCTTGCACAGGTGATCCTGCAAAACGTGCAGGAAATGAATTTTTATTTCAAATGCAAGCTATGATGAATATTCAAGTGCTTGATGGTTATGAGGTAAAGAAGATTGTTACTGGATGTCCACATTGTTTTAATACGCTTAAAAATGAATATCCAGGCCTTGGAGGTAACTATGAGGTGATTCATCATACACAACTCATTCAAGATTTATTTGCTTCAGGAAAACTCTCGGTTGAAGGTGGAGCATTTAAAGGAAAGAAAATAACGTTCCATGATCCTTGTTATTTAGGACGTGCGAATGATGTTTATGAGGCGCCGCGTGAACTTTTGCGTAAGTTGGATGCTGAACTTGTTGAGATGAAACGTTGCAAAGCAAAAGGTTTATGCTGTGGAGCAGGAGGAGCGCAAATGTTTAAAGAAGCCGAAAAAGGAAATAAAGAAATTAATGTAGAACGTACAGAGGAGGCTTTAGAAGGAAATCCGAATGTAATTGCTACAGGTTGCCCGTTTTGCAATACTATGATGACAGACGGCGTTAAAAACTTTAATAAAGAAGCAGAGGTTGAAGTGTTAGATGTGGCTGAGCTTATTGCGAATGCTGCAGACTTATAGCAGGTTGGTTGAATCTAAGCACCAAACTATTTCCAGTTAATTTATCTCGTTTACTAATTTGCATATGGCAATAGATAATGCGGAGGTTCCATTGTTGAACGGAAATTATCTGTTAGAAAAATTCCCAGGCAAAGGTGGATGGACTTATGCTGCAATTCCTGAAATAATTCAAGACAAAACAAAGCCTTTTGGTTGGGTAACCGTCAAAGGTAGTATTGATGATTATGAGCTAAAGCAATATAAACTAATGCCTATGGGCAATGGTAGGTTGTTCTTGCCTGTAAAAAAAGCAATTCGAAAAAAGATTTTAAAAGAGGCAGGAGATACAGTGAGTTTAATTTTATATGCAGATTGGACCTCGTTTGAAATTAAAGCGGAACTGTTAACTTGTTTTGAATATGAATCTGCAACTTTATTGGAAACATTTAATCATTTGACAGAAGGAGAGCGTAAAGCTTATCAGGATTGGATTTATGGAGCCAAACAAGAAGAAACTAGAGCGAAAAGAATCATAGAAATGATGCGATTACTAGAAAAAGGTTTGCGATTGCATGAACGAAATAAATGATTTATAGTATCTTCAAATTCTAATGTTAAACTCTAAGATCTATATAATTTTTGTTGGGCTTTTGATGCTTGTAATGTCCAGTTGTTTCAGGTTTTCATCAGAACATAAGGAAACGTTGTACCCTCAAATCCTTGATTCTGCTCAGGTATTTGAAGACTATGATTTTAACTCAGGTGAATTTGAATTATTTGGTGTTTACTGGTCTGATTTTAATCGTAGTTCTTTGGCTGATAGTATTGGTCAATTTTCAATTAGAGATACCGCTTTGCTTAATCGAATCCAAGCCTCATGGGATTTTAAATTGAGTGATCCTTATGAATGTGGTTATGATTATAATCTATATTTAACTAAAGGTGACTCTATAGTGGAAACCTTTAACCTTAATATTGGTTGTAAGAGTTTGACTTCAAAAAGGAGGTCTTATCGTATCGAAAGGGAATGTATTGAAGACCTATATGGCAAAACGGATTCAATAGAATATGTTAGAGTTGTATTTTATGGACAAGATCAAGCTGTTGAATATTTAGAAGGAATGCGAGCAGATTCAAACGTTTTTGTTTTGGATGATGGCGGGTATGTTTGGGAAAAATACATAGGTTATTTTGAAGTTACTTATATAAATGAAGACATTCGAGATTCAAAAATTGCTTTGCAAGAAATTCAAAAAGAAATTTCTAAAAAGTACAAAACAAATGATTTTGAAGTAGACAATGTTGGATCTGATTATAATACGGGTGCATATAAAATTAGAATTTATGCTCATAAAGACTTTGCAGATAATTTCGACCTATATCCAATCCGCAAAGAATACACCTACATTATTAATTATTCAATGACAGGATTTTTACGTCTATAGCACTTGAATAGTCAAGAAATTGAAGCAATAAAATACCTTGTCAATTGACAATTCGCTTCACAATCCTTAAAAATGCTTATTTTCAACCTATGTTATTTCTAAAAAGCAAGGTGCTCTTTTGTTGGTTGATGCTCTTTACAGTTTTAATGCAAAGCTGTAATTTAGAGGGGTATGATGATGAAGTATGGGAGGAAGCTGAAATTGAAGAGTCTGAAGAAAAGAAAACATTGAGCTATTGGGAAATTCGAGATCTGGCAAAGGGGCAACGTGGTGCCTATGAATTCATTAATAATGTTGCATGGTGGGGATATGAATCAGGCTACCAATGGATAGATGGCGAGCATTATCGAGATAGTTCAATGTTAGGTGTAAACATAAAAAAGACGGTTGATCAAGTATTTATTGATTTGAGTTTTGATTTAGAATCACTACAACCGTTTCCTATAGTATATGATTATAAATTCAATGACAAAGATGAGGCGGACTATTTGCATGTTGAGTTAATTATCAGAAATAATAAAAACTCGAAAAAGATTAAATTATCAGATAATGTAAGCCTTTCAACAACAGGGACGGGAAGTTTTAATGCTGAATTGGAGTTAGAAGATTTTAAAGATTTAGCTGCAGGTGATGTCGTTTATACGGCCGAGCTTAAAACAGTACTTACGTCATTTTTTGATATTCGATCAAAGGTTAAACCCATTACCGCCAAGTTCTCTCTTAACTTTGAGGTTCCTCAAATGTATAAAACAGTGCTCGCTTTTAAATCTTTACGCCTTAACGAAACAGAAACTCGCAAATTGTTAGGCGATAATGACTTTAGTAATGGAACGCCCGAAGCAGGCATAAATGTATTACATAATGGCAGTAGTGTTATGTATAAATTTACTAAGAACAGTTACAATCATCTTCGTTCGCATAAAACAACCATTTATCATTTAACGCCTAAGGCTCAAATCGAAATTAGAACATTAGATGTTGATTACGGGTTTAATAGTGATGATATTATTAGTGATACAACTCTAAGTTTAGGAAGCTTAGAGGGAACCGATTATGTCAATTTGAAAATGAAGTGCGTGGATGAACTACTGATTTATACACAATATAAAGGCAAAGCAAATTAACAAAATGAATTTCGTCAAGGTATTAACTCCCAATGAAGTTAAAGTGATTTCAGAACTGGCATATTTGCTTTTCCCCATTGATTATGCAGCATATGTAAGAAAGAGCCATATTAAATACTTTTTAGATAAATATCAAAGTGAGTCTGCAATTACTGAACAAATTGAAAGTGGTTATGAATATTTTATAATTAAAAATGATGCAGCTACTATTGGTTATATTGGGTTTGAAATTAAGAATGAAACATTAAAACTAAGTAAGCTTTATTTAAATTCAAATGCAAGAGGAAAAGGCTTAGGAGCGCAAGTAATGCAGTGGTTGAAAGAGAATGCTATTCAAAAGCATTGTGCAAATATAGAGCTATTGGTTTTGCAGGAGAACAAAAAGGCCATTCGTTTTTATGAGCGTTTAGGTTATAGAAAGGTAGATGTTTTTGAAGAGTATTTCAAAACTGGTTATAGTGAGATAAATAATAAAATGGTACAAAACTTATAAAATGTTTAAAAGCGTTATTTTTTTAGGAATTTTGATCACTGTCATGCTCAGTTGTGAAGGAGATATTTCTTTGGATTATAAATTCACAGATTTAGCGGTTGAAAATGCTGAAAATACGGGAGAAGCACCGATTGTTAATACATTAGACTCTATTCCTGCAGCGGCATATGTCATTCGAATGAACCTTTTTCCTGAAGAAGTGTCACGAAGTAGAGGACGCTATTTTGATACTGAAACTCCTCCACGGAATACTAATAGACCCGATTCTATTAATGTATTTGCTAATATTGATTTTAATCTAGAGCATCCTGCTGGAGCCTCATTGAATGAATATTTTGTCATTTTTAACCATAGTTATTTAAATACGAGCACTTTAGACGACCCTTATATCACAAATCAATTCAGTCATTTGTTTTACGAAGAGCCAATGCCAAATTATGCTGATTTGTTGCTTATGGAATTGCCAGATGAAAGCGGTGATTTTGAATTTACTGTTTATATGGAATTAGCTGACGGAACGGCTTTCAGTAAAACTACCAACCTAATACGGATTTATAAATGAGGTTGTTTTTAGCTATAACATTGCTTTTTAGTGCAAGCTTAAACTTTGCGCAAGAAAAGAGTAGTGGACCACGAGATTCTACTTTTTTCTTAAATTTTAATATTGGAGCTAATGGATTCTCGAACAATTCATCTTCAGTAAATGAGTTTGGAATTTCAATTGCGGAAAGTACTTTTGGAGCTGGGCCATTTGTAGGGATTGGATGGGAATATCGAATGAAAAATAAAATAGGAATTCATGCTGATGTTGCAACACATTTTGCAACACGAAGTAAGAAACGCTTTATCCCAGCCTTTGATACCTATTACTCGAATTATGAAGTTATATATGAGCAAAACACTTTAGCAGATGAGCCAGGATTGTACGGAGGTCTATATCATAGAGTTAATTTAGGTGTATCTTATTTGTTAAGAATGAAAGGAGTGGGGTTGTTTCCTAAGCTAGTGGTAGGTTGGCAATCATCTGTAGAAAATAATTACCGTTACACTTTAAGAGAACCAAGTACTAATTATTATACCAATTATCGCGTTTCAACTGACGTTGAATGGAGTCCTTATTTTGGTGCAGGTTTTACAGTTTTGTTTAGTGAATATGATTTGGCAGGTGTTTCTGTTGAGGCTGGATATTCAAATACTACAAGTAACTACACCATAAGTCAGTCCAGTTATGATCAGCCGTTATCATATGAAGAAATAACAACTAACCACCAAAAACTATATTGGAAAATAAGCCTTTTATTGCGGATGGATTTTGCATTGATTAAATAATGAAATATACTTTAGAAGGATTGGAAACCAATCGACTTCACTTTCGATTATTGGAGCAAACAGATTTTGAAACCTGGCTGCCTTTGTTTGCAGAGCCGGATGCTGTAAAGTTTTTAGCCTTAGACGCATCCCTTTCTCAAAATGAACTTTGCCAATTTTGGTTTGATAAAGTACTTAGTCGTTATGAAAATGATTTAGGAGGGCTTAATGTGTTAATCGATAAAACATCTGGAGAATTTATTGGACAGTGCGGATTGTTAGTGCAAACAATAGAGAATGAAACCTACTTAGAAATTGGTTATTCAATTCTGCCCAAATATTGGGGAATGGGTTATGCTACAGAAGCTGCAATTAAAGTGAAAAAAGAAGCTTTTAAACGAAACTATGCAGACTTGTTGATTTCAATTGTGCATGTTGAAAATATGGGCTCTGCTAAAGTTGCTCGGCGAAATGGGATGTCGATTATGAAGTCAATTGACAACTACCACGGTATTCCAATTCATATGTTTGGGGTTTCTAAATCTGACAGTTAACAACTGTTCAAGAAGCCATTCACCCGATCCATGCTTTAATTGATCGATTTAGTAGATAATTCATTCAGCCAGAACGACTTTAATAAGGCAATTTGTTTATATTTGGTTGACGAAAAAACAACTTAATGAAAAACTTACTACTCTTTACTACCTTATTATTTTCAACAACATTTACATCTTTTGCTCAATGTTCTGAAGACATTGAACCGAAAGTATTATTAATTGGTGACAGCTGGGCATTCTTTATGAATACGGATGGCACATTTAATAATGTATTTGAACATTGGGGACAATCCAATATGAATTTCTATAGTAATGCTACCTTATCTGTTAATGGTGCTCGAACAGAAGATTTTTTGGAAGAAGCAAGAATGACAGAAATTGAAAATCAATTAGACTCTAAACCAAGTATTGAAGCCGTGCATATTAGTTTAAGCGGTAACGACTTTTTAGGCGCTTGGAATGTTGATTTAACTCCAGAAGAAACAGAAGAATTAAGTGATGAAACGTATGACGAAGTTTTTGCTGTAGTAGACTTTATTAAAAGTGTACGCCCAGATATCCAAATTGTGTTTAGCGGATATATGTATGCAAATTTTGCAGAAGTTATTAATGATGCTGCTCCTTTAGAAGAAAGCCACCCGTTTTATGGAAATTGGGAGGAAATGGGCTTTCCAACTTTTGAGCAATTGAACTCTTTGCTGAATGATTTTTCAGATCGATTATATGACGCTTCGTTATTAGATCCACAAATTGATTTTGTGCATGTTCCGGCTTTAATGCAGTATGTTTATGGCCAAGAAGATCCGCTAGGAGTTGATCCAGGAGGAACATATGCGCCTTTAACACAACCTTTGCCTTATGGAGATGTAACTTATCCTTCTCCAAAGGTAAGTATGCGTGATTATGGTTTAGTGCGTGATTGCTTTCACCTTTCAGCTGACGGTTATTTTAGAATGATTGATTATCAATTCCAAAAATTTTATCATAAGTTTTTTATGGATGATGCTTATTTCTTAGCAGAACTAGATGAAAATAATGGAGCAATTTCTTCTGATGGAGATACAAGCACTGATTTGAATATGGGTGAGAGTGGAGGAGATGATGAAAAAGTAATTTTATCATTTAACACTACCTCAATGGCGGATACTGTAATTACAGGAGCAAGTATTTTCTTGCGCCGTGAAAATGTAGACGGCGGTGATCCAGTTGGTGCAGAAGTTGAATTAACTATGAAAAATGGCTTTTTAGGTGCAGGAGAGGCAATTGATGCAGCTGATTTTTCTGATGAAGGCGATATTTCTGAAACAGCTTGTGTTTTTGGATTGAATGAAGAAGATACTGATTGGATTAGAATTGATTTACCTGAATCTTTTTTGCCATTCATCTCAAATGATGATGTTATGCAGTTTTCAATTGCTGCACAAGATGCTTCTGGCGAGCTAATTACTTTTACAAATGGAGATGTTGAAGAGTTTGCTCCTGTGTTTAATGTAAAATACAAAGCCGAGTTTGCTAGTGTTGATGAAAATGAACCTTTGGTTAATGACTTTATTGTGTTTCCTAATCCTGCTAAGGATCAATTAAACATCTATACAAAAGGAAAATCGTATGACCGTGTTGAAATTATCAACCTTCAAGGGCAAACTGTTTTAGTTTCAAATGCAATAGTGAACCAATTGAATATTTCTTCACTAAATGCGGGTCAATATCTTATCCGTTTTTCTAGTGAGGAAGGTGTTTCTGTTCAACAATTTGTAAAAAAATAAGTTAACTTTTATGGAATAACTTTCACCTTTGCATCTATTCTGTAGTATGAAAGTGGTTTCAATTTTTCTGTTTATTCTTTTTTGTTCGTCTGTATCCTATAGCCAGGATACATTAAGGCAAACTAATTCTATCCATTTCGGAACGAGTGAAACATATGTACTGCATGATAATGGGGCATTTGATTATTGGATAATGTGTCAATGTACTGGAGCAATTTCGAGAGGTATTGGGACTTATGTTTATGCTGGGCGTAAGTTAAAATTCGAATTTGATTCATTGGTTGTGCCTGCGAGCTTTTCAAATTGTATCAATACAGAGCTTGCAGATTCTACAAGTCTATTCGTTTATGATGCGTTAGACTCCTCTGAGGTTGATTATTATGGGGTAAAAGATACCTCTTCATACTGGTTAGATCTTGAGCACAATAAAATAGCAAAGCGCAACTTACCGTTTGAAATCATTTGGATATTCTATGAACCCATAGAAGTAAAGGCAGATAATTTTTGCTCAGCCTATGAAATATATTTGACACCGAAATTTAAAACGGTGAATAAAGGAACAAAACATATCCTTAAAAAGAATGAGGAGGGATATTTGAAAAAAGAGATTTATAAGTCAAAGTCTAGAAAACAGAAAAGACATAAATCCATCTATAAATTTCAGTTTAAGTGATTAAATTTTAGAAAAAATATATTTATTTGATCTTTTGATTTTAAGCCGATTAGCGGGCGCTAACGATCGATCAATGGAGAGAAATTTCGGATAAGTAATTTTTTTTTCACTTTTTGTGTAACTTTTATTGACTTTATGTGTCTTACTTATAGAGGCTGGTATATAGGCCACCTAAAAACAAAAAGATATTGGAGCTTTTGCTCCTAAAGAAGCTATTATTTTCAAAAGTAAGCGTAAGTAAAATAGTAGATTTTTTCATGGAATCCCGATCATTCGCCAAAGTGATCGGGATTATTTTTTTGTGTTGGATGCAGTCCTGCGCATACCTATAACAAAGTAATGAGATACAAGATGTTGGATTACAAATCCAACAAAGCTTTGAATAATCAATAACGTTGTTAGTCTCTAGAGCTTACAAGTCTTCGCAGGATTTGTAATCCTGCGCTAAGTCGTAAAAAAAAACGAGGGGCGAAGACAGCTGCAATGCAGTCTCGCATGTACTTTTAGCACCGTAATTAGATTTTCATTGTTTCACAAGATTTACAAGCCTGCATATGTTTTTAGTACAACGATCAGATACAAGATGTTGGATTACAAATCCAACAAAGCTTTGAATAATCAATAACGTTGTTAGTCTCTAGGGCTTACAAGTCTTCGCAGGATTTGCAATCCTGCGCTACGTCTAAAAAAAACGAGGGGCGAAGACAGTTGCAATATAATATTTACATACCATCATCTAGGTTCTCAAGCACTTCATCTATAGCACCATCAATATTTTCTTCAGAATTATTGTCATCAGAGGATGATTCTTTCAATTTTCGTCTTAAACCATTCATTTTATTTGCAATATCAACCTTTGTCTTTGCGCTTTGATATTCATTCGATATTTTTAAACGTTGGATTTCGTTTGCGCGAGCTACTTCTGGACCTCCATTAACTAAGGATTCCACAGCGCTAATAAGTTTATTTAAAATATTGTAAACCAATTGAGATGAGAAGCCACTAAGCAAAGCTAAGAGAAGTTTATCATCCAGCATTCCTTCTTGTGCGCCGGTTGATTTAAGCGGAACCATTTCAGTAATAATTATTCCACCAATAATCCCCAATACAATCGTTATCCAATATCCGGAGTCCATGTCAGGATGATAAGTTCCATTTGAAAATTTGGGTTTGATAGTAGATAATAACATGAAAGTTGCTCCTATTGCTGAAGCACAACTTAAAAAAAACAAGTTTAATAAGAATGGAAAACCATTGGAAGATAGAACTGTTTTATCCATTGAATGGGTGCTCACTAACTCTGAAAATCCACATGCAATTAAACCTGCAACCGATACAGCTCCAAATATAATTAATTTACGTATCAATGGAAATTTAGGAGCAAATGATCCCTTTTTACGCTTGTCATACTTTAAATTTTGTTCCTCAAGATATAATACATTTTGAGGGAGAGCAGGAAAGATAAGTTTGGACATAGCGTTGTGATGACTCCCTGCCTTTTTTAGTTGTTCAGTAGTCATGTCAGATAGGTTTTCCAGTTCGTCCACATCTCTCATAGCTGCTACTATAGATGGACTAACGGTTTTACCTGTTGAAAGAGAAAAGCTTATCATAGCTCTTAACTCATCAATTAGAATTTTGATGAAATCGAAATCAGCAAATTTATCTTTGCTCAAGTTTTGTTTTGTTTCGGACATTTTGTTAAAAGTTAGGGTTTGTGGTATGTTCTAAAAGAACATAGATTCAATATAATGAATCTAATTACAAATTTTACTTCATAATGTCGATAAAGCAGAAAAAGAGGTATAAATACGGATTTGGAAAAAAAACGCATTTACAGAAATATACCTATTGATTATTCTATTTGTTGTCTGACCAAACGGCTAGGTCATTTCCTGAGGGATCTCGAAAATGAAAGCGACGCCCACCAGGAAATTCAAATATTTCTTCTGAAATATGTCCTCCGGCTTCAATTACTTTTGCTTTAATTGCTTGCAAATTTGAATGGTATAAAACAATAAGAGCACCATTAACAATTGGGGCAGTAGTTTTTTCAAACCCTCCTTGCATTCCACTATTATCAAATGCAATATAGTTTTCTCCGTAGTCGGTGAATTTCCAATTAAATACAGCGGCATAAAATGCCTTTGTTTTATCAAGGTCGTGCGCTAATAATTCAATATAATTGATGTGGCAATCTGTTGGTTTCATTTTCAAAATGGTTTATGATAATAAACTCTAATGTACAAAATAACTAAAGGAATTAATAGACGAACCAAAGGTTATTTAAGATGACTTTTTAACGGGGTTTATTTTTCAGCAAATGCCTTAAATTGATCCATCCATTTTTGACTTTGTGCTTTAAACTTGCTAGGAAATAATTTGGCCATTAGTTTTATCATGAATCCATTAAACTGAGTGTATTCAACCTCAGATGTATATTCTGTTAAATTTTCGCCTAGTTTTTTAAAACGACTGGTTTGAGTATTTACCATGTGCACATGTTCATATAGGGCCACTTTTTCATCAGGCAAATTGTTAGAAATAATCGTCTCTATTAATTCTATTCGCCTATTACCGTCTAAGACAATTTTAGATTTTGCGCCTTTTTTATGATGTTCACCACTTAAAAGTTCTATGCTTTTAAAACCATCTTGCCATGAAGAAAAATTGCTTTCGTCATCCCAAAGTTTTACAACATGCTCAAGCGGTGCGTTAATGGTTGTTGTACAGGTATACTTCATTTTTTCTTTTTTGTAGGTTTTGGTTTTAATTGAGAAACGTAATCAAAGCTTTTTTGCAAGTATTCAGTCAGTTCTTCGGGTTTACGCAACAGGTCTTTAGAAACTCTTACATATTCTTTCATTGTTCGACCATGTTGCTCCATTAATGAGGTATGATATTTTTCCATGAACGCGAGTCGGTCGTGGTTTGATAATCGAAGGCCCATATCACCTTCTTTTGACAAAAAGGAAAACATGTGCCCATTAATTGAGGTATATGGAGTCGTTTTTCCCTTTCGTTCAATAGCCGGGTTGTTTTCAATTAATTGGTCGTAAAGTAATGTTGCGCTCATTTTTCTGTTGTTTTTTGTATTAATGAAAACCAATTGCCAGAATCATCTTTAAAAATTGCTTCAATTCCAGAAGGGCCTTCTTTTGGTGGTTTAATAAATTCAACACCTTTATCTTTAAGTTCCTGGTGCGTGGCATAAATATCCTTGGTTTCAAATATACCAAAACCAAATGCGCCCTTTTTTACTAGATCTGTCAATTGATTAGCAATTTCGCCAACAAACATTAATCCTGTATTAATAGGAATGAGTGTGATTTGTAGCTCTGATTGGTCATAGGGTTGCACAGTTAGCCAATTTCCTTTATCACCAACAGCAACGTCCATAATAATGTTAAAACCCAATTTGTTAACGTAAAAATCGCGTGCACTATTTTGGTCTAAAACGAATATACTACTGTGAGATAGTTTGCTAATCATATGTATTACTTTAACGCAAAGAAAACAACTCCATTAATAAAATTCATGTCGAATCTTGCTTTTTGTTATTCCCATCCTAAATAAGAGGCATAGCCGTTTGGAATAAAGTTTAAAGGTTGATGCTTATAAAGTTTATTTTGTCTTAATGTCATAGCTCTATATTCAGCTGGTGTCACGCTTTCCTTTTTTTTAAATAATTTGCAGAAAGAACTCAAACTTTCAAAACCCACAGTTAGGCAGACATCAGGGGTAGGGGAACCATTACTCAAAAGTTGTTTGGCATGTTTTATTCTGAGGTGAGTAAGATATTCATGCGGAGTTTTGTTATAGCAAGCTTTAAAAATTCTATGAAAATGAAACTTGGAAATGCATGCACGGCTTGCAATTAATTCTAAGTCTATTGCGTTCATATAAAAATCATCTATATATAATTTAGCATCAACTATTTGTTTGTACAGATGCATCCTCGGAGATGATGGTTTCATGCTATTAGTTTGAAAAAAAATGTTTGATTAAAAATAGTGATTTCCTTTAAATCTTCTTAGTCTTAGGTTATTAGAAATAAAAAAGGGAAACACAATGATGTTTCCCTTTCTTTAATATCTTATTATCGATTATTCAACCAACAAGATCATCCAATGAGTAATTGGTAAGATTTGTTTGTTTAAGTTCAATTATTTTTTCTAATTCGTTTTTCATTTGTACTTCTAGCCAAAGCATTGGACTGATATTAAATATTTTTGCCAAAATAAGCGCAAACTCATAGTTTAAAGGGCGGTTACCATTTAACACATGGCTAAGGTTTGATGGTTTTAGCCCAATGTATTCGGCAAACTTGTTTTGCCTAATTTTAGCCACTTTCAGACATTCTTTTATGAAATCACCAACAGTGTAGGTTTGAAAGTTTTCAGCGCTAACATATTCGTCCATTCTTAATCGAATCGCTAAGAATTCAATTTCAAGCTGCTTTTCAACTGAAAGCTTTTTTTTACGGTTGAGTATAAAGGCTTGTAATTCCTTTCTTTCATCTTTCGCGTCATTATGCTCACCAGTTAAAGCTCCTGATGTAAGCGGCTCATCAATTTTTCTCTTCATTTTAATAATATTGTCTATTTTATTAAATAAGACTCATCTTATCCTTAAAGATAAGATTCAATTAGCAAAACAGCTAATCTCTATAAATATATTTAGAAATCAAATCTGGTGTTGCATTCAAAAAAATCATTCTACCATGTATGCCTGGCTCTGCACCATATTTCTGAATATACCAATCTTCAAGTTCTGCTTTTGGAATGAATGCGAGCACACCTCTAAACTCATTGTTTAAACTTAAGCTTCTATAGCATCCAAAAGCGATTAAACAACCTGCAACATCCTGATATTTTTTTTGGCTGCTACCAATATTGTGTGGCGCTATTTCTAAATGCTCCATTTCATACATTCCATCTCTATATATCAAATGTAGAACTCCTTCTACAGTACCTGTTTCTTCAATTTTTAAAGCGTAAATTTGCTCGTTTGCATCCGCTTCTGTGGCGATTTTTCGCCAATTAAATGTCCATCCATCTTTTATTAATGGAATTTCTCGTTTGTTGATTGGTGCAATTTCAGCCTGCACTAATTTGCTGTCTCTCAGCACTTGAATTTTCATAATTACTCCTCAGTTTTGGGTTGGATTGTGTGATGTACATAATTAGATTTTTTGTTAATACGAATTTTATCTTTCTACAAATGTACTAATTTATTATCGGATTATGATAATAAATTATCGTTTTAGCATATTTTATTTGTGTTTAATTATCTTTTTACGATAACTATAGTGTGTATTGTTTTGATTTGCAGTTGTTTATGCTTTGTTTTAAGGTTTTGTATAAATCTTATTAATTACAGTTTATTGCTTTATAAAACAACAAGGGAGCTTGATTTTACTAGAAATTGGCAATTTTTTAAGTTATAACCGTCAATTAATTTAACTATGTCTGAAAATTAAGACATAACTATTTTTTTTGCTTCTTCAACGGCGCCCGGTATTGCTCCAAGGCATGATATTTTATGGACAGATTCGGTGAACAAACACCACAATTCATTTTCGGCAGAGTTTACCAAAAGTTTCCAAAGTTGAGAAATACCATCAGTTGTTTCTTGACTTTCATAAATGTCCATTATGCAAAGCACGTTAACATCTTGTTCGGATAATACCGGAAGCTCAACAGGTTTTTCTAATTGCTGATAGTAGTTGACAACCTTTTCAGACAACCTTCCTGTTTTAGAATCGCCAATTATTGAATTGATTGTTTTTGTATCAGTTTCAAATTCAATAATTATAGAATATTGATAATCAATAACGCTTTCTAAATCTTCTTGATTTTTTATACGATCATGCCAATGTGCCTTGTCCTCAGTAAATTCTAAACCAAAATCATTAGAAAATTCACCTAAAGGAACATTCTTAGTATTCAGTAATTCGGCGTATTGAGTAACGCTTAATGCAGTATATAATACTCCCATAGTAAAAGTTAAATCACAATTAAAAAGGTAATGATGTATTAATGAATGAAAGAGAGCAGGGGAGACTGTTAGAACAGTCCGTCAAACAATCCACCGTAATCATAAGAATCTAAAACAACGCGCTTACGGTGTGTTAATTCAAATATTTCAATGGTACGTTTAATTGTCTCTTCCATTTCTTCATCATTTTTAATAGAAAGTCCTTTTTTAGTTTGATGATCTTCACTATTCAAATCACTTTCATCAGTAGACATTAATCCAACATAATCAATCATCCAATTCTTTTTGTTTTCTTGTTTTCTTTTAAAGAAATAGATCGTTCCTTGTTCTTTACCATTGTCAATTGTAACCGTTTTTACAAATGCAACAGTATCTTCCTCTTCATCATATCCCGTATTGTAAAGTAGAGCAAAGGCAATGTCTTGTTGCGTAATCGCAGGATCAATGTATTCTAGTAGTTCCTCATCTTCCAGTCTGTTATAAACCCATACACGATACTTTTCATCTCTAGATACTTCATTAATCTTAGCGGTGTCAACTGGTAAACCTAATTTGGCATGAACTATTTCAGCTTCAACTTTAAATTTTTCATCTTCAATTCTATAAATATCTTCAAAAAAGGCATCAGCATCTTTGTCTCCACTAGCTTTAAAACCACACATTAAGGTATAATAATCTAAAAACAAAGTATGGTAAGTTTCATATTGATTTATACGTCCATAATTATATCCACCATAACTATTGCTGCTACTTTCATTTTGGTTTGCAACAGTACGTTTTAATTCAATTTTTGCATTTCTAAAAATGATTGATTTTTTAGATTTGAAGTTATCGAAAGAGTAAATCTCTTGTAAATATCCATCAGCCAACAACTCCATTACATGCGGATGGTAGTCAGAATATTGTGCCATTTCATACATCTCAGGGAAGTAATCTTTAGACAACTCTAGAGAGTCATATAAATAGTCGAAAAATTTGAGTTTACTCTCTTTCTCAGAAAATGGAGGATTAGCCAATAGTAGTTTTTTAATAGCCGCGTAAGCTTCTTCCGTTTCAGTATATGAAAAGCATTTTAAGGCTACAAATTGCAGATCAGAGTTAAAGTTATTAGAGTCGTAAACATCATACAAAAACTCGTATGCAGGTTCAACTTCAACATTTGCAAGTGTTAAAATTAAATCTTCACGATATTCTTGTTCAGTTTCTTCATCAAACTCATAATTAAAGTAAGTATCAGCAATCCCTGGTACATCCTTCTCTTCAAAATCAACTCTATTAATTGATTTCATTGCATTAACACGGTTTAGGCTATCTTCACCATTAACATGTTCAAAAAATAACTCAGCTTTATCCTCAAATAAGTCACGGCCAATTAGCGTATCTTTAGGTTGAAAAGTATCAAAGAACTTTTGTACGTATGGAGAAGGCCCTACAACAGTATCTACCAATGATTGAATTAAATATTGTACACCATTGTGTAATCTAAAGTGAGTCATAATTCCTTTAGCACTCCCTGTATCTGTTAGGGTGTATGATAAAGTGATATCTCCATCAATTTCCTTTTCAACTCGGTTAGATACTTTTAAACCATGTTCTTTTGTTAAAGACTCTGTTCTGTTTTCCCAAAAAGCCTGAACAGAATCAGCACCGTAATAATCGTGGAATTTAACATAACCAACATAAATTCCTTCGCCAGTTTTAGCTAACGAATGATATTTAGATCCTGATGAAGACAAGTAATTTCGGTCTTCGTCATCATCATCATTTCCATAACCACCATATCCACGACTTGGCATAGAAGGAAGTTCTTTTTCTACAATAGTTTCAACAGAGTAGTACAAGTTAGTATCCTCATAAACTTCATATTCATCTGTTAAAATAAACGAATCAAATTCAAATGAATCAAAGAAGGTTTTTGCATTATTATCTTTAGCTGTGGTTGTCATTAGGTAATAGTAACCGCCGCGTGTTAGTAGTTTAAGCTTTAAGTTTTGCGTTTGGTTTTGGTGATCGTCATCCGCTTTTAAGTCTTGTAAAACATAACTAAAACCTCTTTCAGGATGAAAACTTGTGTTTGCCACTTCATAACCCATTTCTTTTCCAAAAGTTTCGCCTAAATACGCTAGATCGAACGAATCTTCTTCGATAAAATCAAGATCATTATAGGTGTAACGCATTACCAAATAATAATCTTCATTTTCACTATCAAATGATTGGTAGGTAGGTTCAACTTCAGTATTGTCTAATCCTTCAATCATATCTTGGCCGCTAACCATTCCTTTCATTTTCCATTTAGCACCGCCAAACCTTGGAGTCACTTCATTCCACTCTGCAGAATTTTTTCCTAACTGAATTTCACTGAAAAAGCGCTTTGGATCACTTTTTTGAATGTACTCTCCAATTCCGAAACCTTTAAAAACAACAATTTCAGTAGGTGTAAAGAAAACATTGTAATTAACATATGCATTTTTACTTGTCATTGTTAACACACGGTAACCTTTATGACCATTTATACTAATTTCTTCTTTTTTGATTAGTTCTCCTGGCGTAGCGATATAAATTAAACTATCAAAAGTGGCTTTATAATAATCGGGGTTTTTCCCAAAAATTCCACCATAGGTGAACATACGCACAATGCTAAAATATCCGCCATTAACAGGTTCCGGACATAAGTATTCCATTTTTCCACGGCTATTAGTGGGCATTTGATACAATGTTCCGGGTACTGAAACCTGAATGAATTTATCTTCAGTTGAATGAGGTTTAAAATCAATAGGGCGGTATAGGCTTTCTAGCTTTTTTCTCATTTTATGAGATTTCCCAGTTGATTTTGGGCTGACAGCACGAACGTTATATCCTAATTCTCTTAATAATTCAATTGCTCCTCCGTCACCTGGCAAGTGCGCAGCACCAATCCCAATAAATAAAGAATTTTTAGAAACTATTGAATCAATTCTACGAACCATATTTCTATTACGTTCTACAATAAAATAATCATGATAAACAGAGGTTGGGTTATCAGCTTTGCTTAATGAATCAATTTGATTCAAGTCACCACGTCTGTAAGCTTCTTCTAATAATACGTACTTTCTTTGTCCGTCAGATTCTAAATAGTTGTTACGGCTATTATCCTCTTCTTTGTCCTTGTCAGGAGTCATTGCAAGAATAGATAAATCTATAACTTCCTCTAATGTTTCTAAACTGTAAATGGGTTTACTATTTTTTGCTCCTGCTTGAAAAATGAACATATCTAAGAAGGTGTTTTCCTGATAATCTTCGTTTCCCGGATTGAATCTATATAATATTTGATTCATTAACCCATTCTTATTTTCCATTAACTTATAGGTTACATCATTTTCTGGCTCGTCAATATCAAATGCTTTTTCATAAAAACCGTCATAAGAATAATTACCTCCAGAAAAGGCGCCCATATCTCTGTAATCTTCCATCCAATCTGCCGGAGAAGATTCAAGAGCAATTGCCTCAACACTATTAAGACATAAATAAAATGAATCACTAACGTTAAATGCTAATTTGTTGGATACGTGCATTGTTCCATACAAATAACTTGAGGTTGTTAATCCATTTCCAGATATTTCCCACAATAAACCTTGATAAGATTTTTGTTGACTAAAACTAAAAAAGGAGGTGAGAATAACTGTGATAATCAGTGAGAAGCGTAGTAGCATAAGTTTTATATTAATGAAGGTTCTAAAATACGAATGATTTCTTGAATAAAATGTTAACGAATATTAAAGAATAACACCCTTTATTAGGTTTAAGAAGATAATTCGTAAATTTTAAAAAGTTACAGACTTTTTAAAGGGCCTGTTTGTCACTTTTGTTAATGGGTTGATTTGTAGGTTTGTATGTCTTTTTTAATGTTTGGGTATTATGTTTGTAGATCATAATTTATCTGATAATCAGTGTTTATGATCTTATTTAATAATTCAAATATGAATTAAGAAGAGGGCTTTATAAATATTTAATCCCTTATTACGTTCAAGCGAATGATAATATTAAAGCTCTTGAATTAACTAAGAAATACTATGTAGATTCAAAAGAAAGAATCCAAATACATGGGTGAATCAAACATATGCAGAACCAGAGCAGGAAATGACTAAGAGAAATAAAAACAGTTATAATAATTGAGAATATGTAGCCTACAACAATTTACTAGCCCTACTAAAGCAATCAAAATAGCATGATAGTACACTAAAGTTT
>CAKZON010000097.1 GCA_937136425.1 uncultured Crocinitomix sp. | reverse complement strand
AAAAAAGAGAAACCGGCTCCCAAACAGCCTGCTCCTAAAGCCAAGGGCAAGGCTGCAGCACCCAAGGCCGCAGCTCCCGGGGGCGGCGGAGCTCCCTCCTTTTTGGCCGATATTGGCGGTGGTGGCATTTGCGGTGGCGGGGGAGGCTTGAATCGCATCTTTCGAGTGGAAGCTGGCGGTGGAGTTGTTGGTGGCGGAGGCGGCGGAGGTTCATTCGGATCATACGGACATATTGGTGGAAATGGCGGCGGTTTAACAGGTGGGGCTGGAGCAGGTGGATATGGTTTTTCTGGAGGAGGAGGAGGAACAGATCTTGCAGGAGGTTCTGCGGGATGTTGTTATGGTGCCGCTAGTGGAGGTGTTTTTGGCTCAGGTGCTGGCCCAGGGGACTATCATAACGCTGGTGGCGGAGGGGGATGGTATGGAGGAGGTTCAGGTGCTGGCTATTCTGCGGCTGGAGGAGGTTCATCATATATTTTAGGAGTATTTGATGGCTCTACTACAGGTGGAGTTAGAAATGGAAATGGTTTAATAGTAATTAGTGTAGCATGTGATCCCCTTGATATAACGGCATCTACGGATGAATTGTGTGAAGGAGAAGAATTAACGTTAACTGCTATATCTGATAATGGAGGTTCCATTACTTGGGACGAAGGAGCACTGAACGGAACACCTTTTATTCCGGGTGCAACAGGAATAATTACATATACAGCAATTAGCGACAATGATGAGGATTGTTGGCGATCAATTGACATTGAAGTACTTGAGTTGCCAGAGGTCAATGCTGCGGTAGATTTTACTGAAATATGTTTTGGGGATGGTGTTGTGTTCTCTCACTCAGGAGATGCTGATACCTATTTGTGGGATCCTGTTGAAGTGAGTAGTGGTGACGATTATTTTCCTGAAGTTGGATTGGAAACATATACTCTAACAGGAATTGATGCTATAACAGGGTGTGAAAATACTAGTTCAATAGAGGTTTTAGTTCATGCGCTGCCAATAATTAGTGCCGGAGAAGATCTTGCGATATGTCTAGGAAGTGAGGTTGTACTTTCTGGAACAGGTTTAGGAGTTGATGGTGATTATAGTTGGGACGGCGGTGTTATAAATGAAGTAGGATTTGAACCTAGTTTTACTGATACTTATATTCTAACAGGTACTGATGCAAATGATTGCGAAAATAAAGATACTGTTCTTGTAACTGTTTATGATTTACCAGTAATTGAAGCTGGTTTAAGTGATACTGTTTGTCATGGTGAATCGGTGGTGTTAATAGGAGAAGGTCTCGCTGATCCTGATGGCTATGCTTGGAGTGATGGGGTGATTAATGAAGCGCCTTTTGTACCAGATTTTACGAATGTTTATCACCTGGTTGGAGTAGATGAAAATGGATGTTCAAATATTGATTCTGTTTTAATAGTTGTAAATGATTTACCAATTATTGATGCTGGAGAAGATCAGGCTATTTGTAACGGAGCATCAGTTGTTTTAAGTGGAGATGGAGCAGGTGAATTTGGAATGTATGAATGGTCTGGCGGAATTTTTAATGATATAGAATTTATAACAACTGAATCTGAGGGTTATGTAGTGACAGGGAAAGATGCAAATGGCTGCGAAAATACGGATGTCGTGACAGTAGAGGTATATGATTTACCGGCAATTGATGCAGGCGAAGATCTTGAGATTTGTATTGGAGATGAGGTGTTATTATCAGCTTCTGGAGCAGGAATTGGAGGAACTTATAATTGGGAAGATGGAATTTTTAATGATGTTGCTTTTGAACCAATTTCAACTGAAACCTATGTAGTTTTAGGAATAGATATAAATGGCTGCGAAAATATGGATAGTGTACAAGTAACCGTGCATGAATTGCCTCTAATTGTAGCTGGAGAAGATATTGAGATTTGTGCTGGTGAAGAAATTGTACTTAACGGAAGTGGAGCAGGGGTTGAAGGAACTTATAATTGGAATCTTGGAGCTTTTGACGGAGTTCCGTTTATTCCGGAGTCTTCAGGTAATTATATTTTAGTTGGTGTAGATGCAAATGGCTGCGAAAATTTAGATACGCTTAATCTAACCTTGTTATCTGCCCCTGAAGTTAATGGGGGAATTGATCAACGCCTTTGTATAGAGAGTGAAGTTGTACTATCTGTTGTTGATAAAAATACCGAGCTAGAATATTCGTGGGATAATGGAGTAGAAGATGGAGTTCCATTTATTGTTTATAACGAAGTACAAACCATTTATACAGTTACTGTGCGCAACGCGGATGGGTGTGAAAGCACAGATGAAGTTTGGATAGAAGTTATTAACTGTGACACTGTTTTGATTTACCCAACAGGTTTTTCACCAAATAATGATGGAGTAAATGATTTCCTAGTATTCACAGGAATTGATTATAACCTACAAAAATACCTTGCAGTTTATAATGAGTGGGGAATGAAATTGTATGAATCGTATGATTATCAAAACGACTGGGACGGTACAAACTATTTGGGTACATCCTTTGAGAAAAATACAGATTTGCCCGTTGGAACGTACTACTATATTTTAGAATATGGAGATAATGTCGTGAAGAATTATGTTTACATAGAGCGATAATGTAAAGGTTGAAATTAGAGTTATTATTAAATGTTTAAAAAGGTTGTTTTACTGTTGTTGTTAATTGCGCTAGACTTTTTGTCTTTAGCACAACAAGAACCTACCTACACACATTTTACGTTTAATCCATTAACCATCAATCCTGCTGTTGCTGGCAGTAAAGAATTATTGACAGTAACAGCGCTGAGCCGTGCACGTTGGTTAAAGTTTCCTGGAGCACCAAAAACACATAACCTCACAATGCACTCAATTCTAAAAACAACACGTTTGGGTGGTGGTTTCTCATTCTTAAATGATTCAAAAGGGCCAATGCAGTCAACAGGAATTGATTTAGATGTAGCTTATCGTCTTCCGTTGAAAGAAGGCGTGCTTTCTTTTGGTTTAAAAGCGGGCGTTCGTTTTTTATCAATTGGTTTGCAATCAGAAGTTGTAACGGTTGATGCAGGAGACGCAGCATTTCAAAATGATATTGTATTAAAACCATTACCTAACTTTGGGTTTGGAGTGTATTATTCTCACAATGATTTTTATGCTGGATTTTCCGCACCTAAATTATTTGAGAATAAATTAAATGTGAGCTCTATCAACAATAATTCATTTGAAGAGAGAAATTATTATTTGACACTTGGCGGTGCATTTAATTTAAATACTGACCAATCCATTAAGCTTAAACCCTCACTTTTAGTTAAAATGACGGAAAGTACTTTAATCCAATTTGATGCTAATTTTCTGTTTTACTTTAATGATAAGTTCTGGTTGGGTCCAATGTATAGGTCTACTAATGATATTGGGTTATTGGCAGGGTTAAACATTAATACGCAATTAAAATTTGGCTATGCGCTAGACTGGTCGTTTGGAAATAAAACTGCAACCTACAACAATGGAACGCATGAAATAATGTTGAGTTATGACTTTGTATTTGACAAAAAACAAGGAATAGTTTCACCGCGTCATTTTTAAACAAAAAAATAAATTCAATCAATGAAATATAAATTCCTCTTTTTACTTGTAATGATTTTATCCTCAGTAACCCTGATCGGGCAAAACACGGATAAAAAATTAGAAGAAGCACAAGAGGAGTTTGAAGGTTTTGGTTATGATCAGGCTATTGAAAAATTTGAGTCAATTGGATTATCAGAAATTGCAGACAAAAGAAAATTAGCAATTAGTTATTGGCGAACAAACCGATTGAACGAAGCCGAGGACATTTATTCCGATATCGTTAGGTCTGAAGGGCATATCAGCGAAGATCTTTATAATTATGCAGCCATTTTAAGAGAGAATAGAAAATACGACGTTGCAGAAAAATGGATGAAAAAATTTGTAGAAATGAACCCAACAGATACCCGCGGGCAAGACTTTCTTGATAATTTATCTGATTTTGGAAAAATAGTAGAAGATCGAGGCAAGCAAAAAGTGGTGCGTCTCAAAATAAATTCAGAGGAGCAAGATTTTGGCGGAGCATATTATGGCGGGAAACTTGTTTTTTCTTCTAGCGGGCAACATTCTAAGGCCGTTTTAAGAAAATGGAATGGAAATGGAAAAGCCTTTTTAAAAGTTTGTTCGGCAGATATATTGCCTGATGGAGAATTGAATAATATTACAGAGTTTGAAGCCAAATTTAGTCGAAAATATCATGATGGCCCTGTAGCTTTCAATTCAACAGGTGATCTGATGATTATTACTCGTAATTCAGACCAAAGCAATGCTAAAAAAGGACAAAGAAAATTACAATTAGTTATCTCCAAAAAGAAAGATGATAAATGGCAAAAACCAGTGCCATTGCCTTTTAATTCATTGGATTATTCATGTGGATTAGCTTCAATAAGCGGAGATGATAAATGGCTTTATTTTGTGTCAAATATGCCAGGTGGTTTTGGTGGGACAGATATTTATCGCGCATCAATTAATGAGGATGGAACCTTTGGCAAGCCTGAGAATTTAGGCGGAAAAATTAATACTGAAGGAAATGAAATGTTTCCATTTTTCCACGCCAATGACCATATTTTGTTTTATTCGTCAGACGGTAAGTTAGGGCTAGGTGGTCTTGATGTTTTTGTGGCTGAGGTTAGAGATGATTTGTCTATTGGTAATGTATTTAATCCAGGTAAACCAATTAATTCAAATCGAGATGATTTTGGTTTGGTGATAGATTCAGATCAAAAAAGAGGGTATCTCTCTTCAAATAGATTTGGAACTGGGGTAGATGATGATGATATTTTAGGGGTAGAAATTATTGAACCATTCTTATTTGGACGAATTGTGCAAGGGGTAGTTAGAGATCAGGATGGAGAATTGGTAGATAGTGCAGTGGTATCCTTGTTAGATGGTTTTACAGGAGAAGAAAAACAAGTTATTACTGATGCTTCAGGAAGATACCGAATTGATAACGATCGTGTAAATAGTTTTTCCATTATGGCTGAAAAAGAAGGTTATGTAAAGGCTGAGATCATTTCTAGTTCAGAAAAAAGAAGTGTCTTGGATTTGAGAGATATGGTGGTGAGAAAACATACCAAAATTTCTTTCAAATTATCAATTAAAGAAACTAATACGGGTTATCCTGTTAGTGAGGTTATAGTAAAGTTGGTCAACAAAGCTGACAGCTCCATAACTTTTGGTGAAACTACTCGATTTGGAGAGTGTATTATAACATTAGACAATGAAACACCACTAAACTCTGTGGGTGATTTTGACCTTAAAATTAGAAAAGATGGTTATTTAACTAAAGTTATTTCTTTTAAAATGTTATTTGAAAGAGAAGGGCTGTATGATTTGAATGAGTATTTGAAAAGAGAGCTTGAGCAAGTAGTAAAAATGGAGAAAGTTAATGTGGGGTTAGATTTGAATGAGGTAATGGAGATAAAACCTATTTATTTTGACTATGCTACCTCTAGAATTCGGGAAGATGCAAAAATTGAGCTTGATAAAATTGTTAAAGTCATGAATGAAAATGAAAATATTCGAATTGACTTGAGAGCACATACCGATTCTAGGGGAACGCGATCAACCAATTTAAACCTATCAAGAAAAAGAGCGGCTGTTTCTGAAGCTTATATTAAATCAAGAATCTCCAATCCTGAAAGGGTAACTAGTAAAGGTTTTGGAGAGTCTGAATTGGTGAATAAGTGTAAGGATGGCGTTTCATGTTCAGAGGAAGAGCATCAGCAAAATAGAAGAACTGAATTTATAATTTTAGAATTGTAATTGCCAAGTATAAGCATAAGTGTAGTACCTTTGCTTTTCAACAAAGCAATCAATCTATAATGAAAAGTGTATTCTTAAGTATTCTATTGTTCTCATCAATTTGTGGATTTTCTCAGGAACGTGATACGCTTAAAGTAATGTCCTATAATTTATTGAATTTCCCAGGAATATCTTCTCATAGAATTGATACTTTAAAGAAGATTGTAGGACACATTCAGCCGGACATTTTTATGGTTTGCGAATTAACGAGTGGTGCTGGAGGTGATGATATTTTATTCAATGCTTTAAATGAGGATGGTGTAAGTTATTATGACATGGCAGATTATGTTGCTGGACCTGATACTCAAAATCAACTTTACTTTAATTCGGATAAACTGAGTTTATATGAGCAAAATGAAATTAGTACTGTTTTGCGCGACATTAATGAATATGTCCTGTATTATAATAGTACAGATATTGCAACCACTTTAGATACCACGTTTTTCTATATATATGTTTGCCATTTAAAAGCATCTATGGGAAATGAAGAACAGCGTAATACAGAAATTACAGCGCTAAAAACGTATTTAAATGAAAGACCACAGGCCGAGAATATTATTATTGGCGGAGACTTCAATTTTTATGGAAGTGATACAGAACCTGCTTGGAATACCTTATTATCAGGTGGAGGGGTTGTTATCAAAGATCCTATAGTCTTACCAGGGCATTGGCATGCAGATGCTGGTTTTGCATATGCGCATACGCAAAGCACAAGAACAGAATCTTTTGACGGAGGAGCATTTGGCGGAATGGACGATCGATTTGATTTTATTTTTGTGGGAGATGATTTAAAAACGTATAGCAATGATGCCATATATATTAGCGGGAGTTATCGTGCTGTTGGGCAGGACGGTTTACACTATAATAAATCGTTAATTGAAGCCCCAACTAATACGAGCGAACCGAGCGATATTATTTCTGCACTTTATCACATGTCAGATCATTTACCTGTTTATTTAGAGATTGAGGTGGTGAAAGAGGGCGCAGGAGTAGAAGAGGCTTTAATTGCGCAGTTTGATGCTTTTTATAATGTTGAAATGGACCAAATTGAAGTTGCAAACATGAATTTAGCAGATGGTGAACAATCTCAGTTTTTGGTTTATTCTGCAACAGGGCAATTAGTTGCTGAATTTGATGCCGATAATGCTATTGAACTTTTGAATACGCAAGCCTTGGCAAGCGGATCTTATATTCTAAAATTGAAAGCACATGCTTACAGTTTTAGATTCGTAAAACCCTAATGTTGGGATTATTCAAAATTTGATTTGTCCGCTGCAATTAAATCATGCACTTTTTCAAGATACTCATCAAAGTTTAAACCTAAGCCAGCCAAGTGAGGACCTTTTATTGTCCATAGTTCTTTTTGGTTTGTTCCAATGGCGCTTTCATATAAAGTTTGGGCCATTTTATAATCGCATACAGCATCTTGTTTGCTATGAACTATGAGTAAAGGCTTGTTCCAAGAGGCAATTAATTTTTTCCCTTTTACGGCGTCTTTAACAAATAGGTAAGGAGCAAATTTTAAAGGGCGCGTTACTTGTTTTACGCCAACAGTTTTATGACTTTCAAAAGCGCCCTCTATTAGCATGGCGTCAAATAAGTCTGGATTATCATAACCTACCTTTATGGCAAGGTTTCCTCCTAATGAAAATCCCATTAATAATTTTTTTCCATCATTTACTCCAGGCAGGTTTTTAAAATGCTCCACGGCTTTTTGGGTGGCTTCAAATACCGTTTTGTGTTTTGCTTTGTTTGTTGAATTTCCAAATCCAGGATAATCAATAATAAAAACTTGATAATTGGCTTGGTAAAAAAGATCCGCCACTTCACTCCAAGAGGTTAAACTACCTGCATTTCCATGTAAGATAAAAATAGAGGCAGTTGGATTTTTTTGCTCATAAAATAAGGAATGTATAGAATCCGTTTCACCATATTTAATATACTGACTTACGGCATCTGGCGGCGTATTAACCGTTGCGGTGTCAGGATGATAAAACATATTGTTGAAAGCACAACTAGAAAGCAGTGCAATCATAAAAACGAAACTTAGTATCTTCAAAGCAATGAAATTTAAGAGACAAAGTTAACGCTACCATTGAGGATTAAACCAAAATAGGTATTAAATAGTGTTAATTTTAAGTAAGAATTAGAAGTTTAATCCCAAACTAAGATAGAAACTAATTCCGTCTGAAGGAATGATTCCAGGACCAGGGTATGCAGTTGCTCGTCTGGTGAAGTATTTGTTGTTAGTGAGGTTGTTAATACCTGCTTTAACTTGAATAAAATTAGTTGGTTTATAAACTCCGCTCAAATCCAATACATAGTACGAAGGAATAATACCAGCAATTGCGTTAGGGTCTGATATCGCATTGGTACCGTCTGAAAAATGTTTGTGAACGTAAGTTGCTAAAAGTGATTCAGACCATTTTCCATGCGTGTGTTTAATTCCAATTTTTCCAGAAATTGGCGGAACCAATTCAACCCAATTTTGACTCAATGCAGATTCTTCGTATTTCCCGTATTTAGAATATACGGCAGACAAGTTTCCGAATACGGTGAAAAATTGAGTGCTAGTATCTGTTTTTTGAAAACTTTGTTCAGCAAATAATTCAACTCCTGTACTATAAGCACGACCAATATTTGTGCGCAATCGAACAAATTCATAATCGTCAATCTTTTGGCTTATAACACCAATTTTATTGTTGTAGTACATGAAAAATGCACTCGCGTCAAAAATTCCTCGTTTTCTTTCTCCTCTAATGCCTAAGTCTGCATTAAATCCACGTTCATCTTCAATATCAGGATCTACAACTTGGTTAGGGTTTACTATTCGAATGTCAGAAAAATTAATGCCACGATAATTCTGAGCAATATTTCCGTAAATCTCAGTTCGTTTAATTGGGCGGTAAGAAAAACCAACTCCGCCTAAGAAGATATTTCTGATATTACTTTTATCTTCTACATAAGTTGTGTCAAAGATTAACTCGTTCGTTAGTGGGTGAAATATTTGCTCACGATAAGACCCTTCCGCGGCAGTGTTAATATGCTCGAATCTTAATCCTGCTGAGATTGATAGTTTTTTATTAAAACGAACAATGTTTTCAAAGAAGCCTGCAATGTTTTGAGATGGGAAGATATAATCAGACCCTTCAAGTGAATTCGGGTTTAAGAAATTAAAATCAGCATCACTATTGGCACTTGCTAGCCCTTGTTGGCTAATAGTACTTCCTTTATAATAACGCATTCCTGCTGCAGTAATGCCCATCATTTTTTTGCCAATAGGGTAACGTTTTAGCAAACGTAATTCAGCACCAATATTGTTAAAATCTCCATGAATTAATTGACGTTCTTTTCCGTCATCTGCACGACTAATTTTTTCTAAATTTCCTAGAGCATCTCGTTGCGCTCCAACTTTAAACCCTTTCAAGTCAATTGTTGTGCGTGGGTTAACTTCCCAACTGTAATGAGCAGAAGTAATGTTCCAATTTACTGCAAACCAATTTCTATCACGAATAGATTGTTGCGGATTTTGATTAAACATTGCATCTGTTAATCCTCCTGCTTGGTGCGCTAAATATTGCATGTGTGTTTGCTCAACACTTAAAAACATGCGCTCGGTAAAGTTGTATTTCAACTGAACAAATGCATTTTGTTGATTAAACTCTGAATTTTCTCGCCAGCCATTTCCTTGTTTATGTTGAAAATAGGCAAGGTAAGTAAAACGCTTTTTTAAGGTTCCTGAAACTAGGTTAAAAGTATTGAAAAGGTTATAAGCGCCATAGGTGTGCGTACCTTCATAATGAAACGCCTTTTTTGATGGAGACTTAATTTTAAAGTTGATCATTCCACCAAATTGAGGTCCAAATTGTAATGAAGCTGCACCACGTATTAATTGAATGGACTCTAAGGCGTTTGAAGGAGGCGTATAATACGTTTCAGGATATCCTAAAGCATCTGCGCTAATATCATAACCATTTTGTCTAGTATTGAAATGAGCCGTTCTGCTAGGGCTTAATCCACGTGCACCAATTCCTAGTTGTAATCCTCCAGCATCCGATTCCCATATGGTAAGACCAGGCACTTTAGCATACAATTCTCGGGCATTGTCAATGGCTTTATTGGCATCTATCCTTTTAGGATTGATGTGATGTGTTTTCATCCCATTGGTTAAAACAACTCCTTCAACCGTTCCCATTTTTCGCGTAGCGTAGTGCGAATCGTAATAAATATCAACTGCATCTAATGTTTCAGAAGTGTCAGTCAATGAAATTTCTATATTATTATTCCCAGCTTTTAAATCAATAGACTGGATTTTAGTTTCATGATATATGCAGGTTGTTTTAATTTCATAAATACCTAAAGGAAGGTTTTCTAAACCAAACCTACCAAATTCATCTGCATATAAATGATGTACTTCATTTGAGTTAGCAGGACTAATGTGCAAACCTGCAAAGGGAAGAGATTCGTTCAGCTCATTTATTACTACACCATATAAGTTTCCTTGCGTAAAGGAAGTGCTTAGGCTAAGCAAAAAATATGAAAACAAAATCCACTTCATTGATTATTGTTGATTTAAAATCAGCGGCAAAAATAGCCAATTAATCTCCGTCAGTATCAGAAAAAGTGATTAATACACCAAGTGCTGTAGGGATATCAGTTTTAGCATAAGCCACAAGTTTTTTAATTTCTTGAAAAGCTTCATTAAATCCGTCATAATTAACAGGAATATCAGCACTTAATGGACTGTTTAACGCATTAACCTTAGTATAGCAAACATCAAATTGTGCTAAAATTTCGCTCGAAGTTAAAGACAAGTCTTCCGTTTCATCAACAAAATCCATATAATCATCAAAACCAATTCCGTCACCGCCGGTAAAAACCTCTTTAAGTGCTGTTAAGCTTGTTAAGGCTAATGTTTTAGATTCAGCTGAATAATATGCCTCAACATAGGTAGGGAAAGTTTCTCCACCGCTAAAGAAACCAGCAGGAATTCCAATCTTTGCATTTTTAAGCAATTCAAGATCTTTCACAAACTCGTTGTAAAGCAAACTTATTGAAGATCCAATATCTGTTCCGTTTGCATTTATGAAAGTTTCAGTATATCCTGTATTCCATTCTGACAGAACTGGAGCAAAATCCAAATTCATTTTTGCAATTAGTGCAGAAATATAAATTCTTGCGTTTTCAGCGTCAGGATCAACAGAAAACCTGTTGAGTACCTCAGTATCTGTTCCGTTATAAAGTAAATAACCGATTGCAGGAAAACCAATGGCGTCTACATTTGAGACTGCTCCCAAACTGTAAGAGCCACTGGTAATATTTGCATCAATTTTATCGGAATCAGTAGGATAAGTATTCATGCTTGTTTTGATTCCATGATTTGCTGCTGGTCCAAAATCATACATTTTAATTTTTTCAAATTGTGTGTATGCATTTTTGAATGCTGACCTTAGTGCAGTTAGGTTGTCAAAACTTGTACTAGATTCAAAAGTAGTGGCTGCATCAGATAGTTGAACAAGATCTTCAGTGAATTGAACCAGAGCTGGCTTAATTTCAATATTAGCCATATTGGTTAATAATGCTGTTCGATCAAACTCAGGTGCGGTTGGCTTTTTACAAGCCGTAACCATGAATAAACCAATGAAAATGAAATAGAGTAGACGCATGAATTATTTTATTAAAATCCGTAAATACTATTTAAAGATGAAATAGCAGCATTTAAATTAGGAACAGTTGCTGCCCAAAAATCATCACCGATATTATCATTTAAAATTGTTTCAATTTCTGAGTAGTTAATTACTCGAGTGTCCAAAGGTAAATACTTTAAAGATAAAACGAAGGCATATGCTTCAGACAATTCATGTAAAAACTTGGCATTGTCAGTTCCAAAATTATCAATAGCTCCTTGTAAATAAGTCACCGCTTGAGATGCAGAAACGCGTTCCCATTCTTTACGGATGATCTCAATTTGCGCATCACGCATGCTCAGTTCGAATCCTTGTGAAATTACAGCACGACCTTTTAAAAACGCATTCATAATAGTTGCATTTGAACCTAAACTAGCGTCTTGCTTATCGCAGTATTTAGTCCAAAATCTTAATCCATCTGTATTTGATGGAAAATCAATTGGTGCTCCAAAATAACCAAAAGCTTCATCCCAATGGTGTTCCATTTCAGTGTAGTGCTTACCTTCACCTGTGCTTACAGCAGTAGAGTTGTCTACATCCATTTTAGATGAACCAAAATAAACGTTAGTAGCTTGGTTTAAGAATACCGCTCCCATTAGTCCTTTTTCAACTAATTGTACATATTCCATTCCGTTTGCACCAAATAAATAAGTACTTGATCCAGAAGATAATGTTCCAGCTTGACCACTTGCTGCTTCTTCAGCAAAATCAATTGATGCTGTGGCTAATGCAGTTAAATAACCTTCGAAAAGTGCTACGTCAGTTGCAAAACATTTGTTTTTTAATTGTTTAGATGAAGAAAAAGTAAAGTTACCAGATGCATTGTCATCTGTGTTTTCAAACATTGCGTTTAATATACCTGCATCTAAAGCTGTTGTTGTACCTGATTTCATGTAGGTTGTCATTTCTTCAAGTTGGTTAAGTCTGTCTGTTTGACCACCATAAGAAACTGTGCTATTTCCAGAAGCATCTGTAAAGCTATATGTAGGCGGGATTGAAAGTTCTGCATAAGTACAAGATCCATCATCCTTTTTTGCTTCTTCACTATAATTGGTTGCTGTTTCGTCCATACATCCTTTTTTCTTACAGGATACGATTGCTGTAGCCGCGAGCAATACGAGTAGGAAACTTACATTTTTCATTTTATATTTATTTAGATTGATTATAAATAATTTGTTTCGGCAAATGTAATAGGTTAAAAAGGGGATTACAATACCTAAAAAAAGGTATTGTTGAAATATATGTTCAATAAAAGGAGGTGAAAGAATTACTCCACAATAATTTCATCTGCAAAGATCCAGGTAGGATTCCCGGCGCCCAAATGCCATTCAGGGCATTTACCTCTGTTTTTAGCGGTAATTTTTAGGTATTGCGTTTTTATTGATTTTTTGAATCCAAATTTTTGAATTATTGTGCCGTATTGATCAATTGGTGATGTGTTTTTTGAAGTATGAATAGCATACCAGTTTTCACCATCATCAGAAATCATAAACGTAACTTCTGAAGGGAACCAAACCCATGATTTGATATCCTGCATAAAGCGCATATCTATTTGATTAATTTTCTGTTTCTTTTTAAAGTCAATAGATACTGTAACGTCAGTTCCATAATAACCTTGCCACGCACCAGTTCTAAAATCATTACCACCCAACATTTGATCTATTAATGCTCGGTCTCCACCTGCAGAGTATTGATTCGCATATTCGGCGTCAATTTTAATGTCCCAATTTGCATTAACCTTTTTAAAGTTAGCACTAACAGGAAAGCTTGTTTGTCCGTTAGCAAAAGAACGGGCATTTATCACAGTAGACTTTTTAATTTTAATAGGCTTTTTATAGGTTTTAGATTTTGCCGTAGGTATTGTTCCATCAGTGGTATAGCGAATAGTGACAGGTTTTGCTGTATTACTAATCACTTTTATTCGAGTTTTTTTATCAAATGATGGAGTTGCATCCGCAAAAACTGGAGAGGGTAGAAGAGTTTCTTTTTGAATAGTGGATGTTGGGTACTCGCCATTGAATACACCGGGTTTACTTCCCATTTCAAAAACTAATTCACCGCCTTGCAAAATTTCATGGTGGTAAATAAAATTACGGTTCAATTTATTTCCGTTTAAATAGATCGCCTGAACATAAGTATTGCCAGCAATATATTTAATCCGCTTCATGTTAAAAGTTCGCCCGTCTTCTAAATGAATTGCAGCAGAGTCTAAAATTGGAGTTCCTGTTAAATAAACGTCAGACCCTGGAGCAAATGAATAAAAGCCCATTGAACTTAAAACATACCATGAAGACATTTGCCCACAATCTTCATTACCACTTAAACCATCTGGTTTTGATGAGTATAATGAATGCATGATTTTACCAACCTTTTCCTGACTTTTCCAGGGTGATTTTGTAAAGTTGTATAAATACGCCATATGATGACTAGGCTCATTTCCATGTGCATATTGTCCAATTAAACCTGTGATATCAACTTGATGTCTGCCACTTGTTTCAGATGAAACCGTGAACAAGCGGTCTAACCATGTTTCTAAACTATCACGCCCACCCAACATTTCAATAAGGCCGTCAGTGTCTTGCGGCACAAATAAAGAATATTGCCAAGAGTTTGCTTCTGTATAATCAAACGTCACTTCATCAGGTTTAAAACCTTTTTTCCACCCACCATTGTAGCGCGGCTGCATGAATTTAGATTCAGAATTAAAAATGTTTTTGTAATACTGTGCTCTTTGATAGTAACGAGATGCAATAGAATCTTTTCCTAATGAATCTGCAAATACAGCAATACACCAATCATCATAAGCATACTCTAAAGTTTTAGAAACAGATTCTGATTCATTTTCAGAAGAAATATAACCTTGTTTGATATAAGCCTCTAATCCTAAATGAGATTGCTCAGCACTGTGCAGCATTGCTTTTAATGCCAACTCCGTATCAAAGTCTCTAATTCCTTTAACATAAGCATCTACAATTACAGGAATGGAATGATAACCAATCATACAGCCAGTATAATTTGCTGAAAGCTCCCAAATAGGTAAAATACCTCCTTCTTTATATTGTGACAAAAAGGTTTTAATAAAATCAGTAGTGCGTTCTTGTTGTGTTATAGTAAATAAAGGATGAGTTCCTCTAAAAGTGTCCCATAATGAAAAAATGGTGTACTGCGTATGTGACTTTGCTTTATGAATATTCATGTCCATTCCTCTATATCTGCCATCAACATCTGAAAATGTATTAGGGTTAAGGTAGGAATGGTAGAGAGCAGTGTAGAAAGTCGTTTTTATATAATCACTATTAACATGTGCTTCAATTTTATGCAATTCTTCATCCCAAAAGGTTTGGCATTCTTGCCGATATTTTGCAATATCCCACTCTGGCATTTCCTTTTTTAGATTTTGTTTTGCTCCATCCATGTCTACGGCAGATATTCCAACTTTTACAGTTAATACAGGATTAACGTGACCAAATTCAAGAATTAGTTTAGACGGTTTACCAGCCTTGTTTTTTCTGAAGGTAGATTTTTCTGCTGCTTCTGAAAATTGAACGGTAAAATAAAAATGTTGCTCAGTAGCCCAAGCTTTTGAAATTCTTTTACCTATTAGGGTAGAGTCGTTTAACAAAATCAAATCAGAATCAAGTAGCATATCCCTATGCTCTAAATCAATAATTAGTTTTTTAGTTTCCCATTTGGGATAAGTGTATTGATGCATGCCGCAGCGTTGCGTAGTTGTTAGTTCAACATTGATATTATCATCCTCTAATAAAACTGAATAACTACCTGCGTTTGCTTTTTCGTTTTCGTGGTTGAAATAAGAACCATAGCCTTGGTTAATATCTTGGCTACCGTTTTCCCATTGATTTTTTCCAGTAAATGGCATGATTAATAAATCGCCATAATCAGAAACGCCAGTACCACTTAAATGTGTATGACTAAAACCATAAATTATAGAATCAGAATAATGATATCCTCCGCAACCATCCCAACCATCTAATCTCGAATCTGGCGAAAGTTGCATCATTCCAAATGGGGCAGATACTCCAGGATAAGTGTGCCCGTGGCCACCTGTTCCTATAAATGGATTAACAAATTCGTGCAAGGCCTTTTCTTGAGCAAAAGCCGTAGTGAAAATAATTCCCAATAATACGCCGAGAATTCGTCCCATAAAGGTTGGTTTAGTTAATTAAAACAGCCATTTTAGACTGGATAGAGGCTACAGCACCTAAAATTCCGCTATTCTTTTCATTAAGTGAGGATATTTTAAGTAATGATTTATCTCTCAAATTTGGCAAAACGTGCGCTTTCAAATGCTTTTCTGTTTTACGCTTTAATAAATTACCGTTTTTAGAAATTCCACCTGATAAAAAGACACATTCTAAGTCTAGGATGTTGATTAGGTTAGAGATAGCAAAAGCCAAGTCACGCGTAACTGTATCAACAACCTCTAAAGACACAGGGTCTTCTTTTCTTGCGGATTTAAATACTTCTGTCGGCGATAAATCACTTGGTGAAATATTGTTTAGCATAGAACCACCACTACTAAATTCAAGTTTTTCTTTAGCCGTACGAACTATACCGTCTTTGGCAATGTAAGTTTCTAAACACCCAAAGTTTCCACAATTACACTCACGCCCGTCTCTACGCACCACCGTATGACCAAGTTCGCCAGCAAGGCCGTTTGAACCAACTACAATCTTACCATTGATAAAGATTCCAAGTCCAATGCCAGTGCCCAATGTAATTACAGCAAAATTTTCCATTTCGGTTGCTTCACCATAAGATTTTTCACCAATAGCTGCAGCATTTGCATCATTAACAGCGTTAACCTCCATTCCAAACTTTTCGCTAAAAATTTTGGTTAATGGAACAACATCTCCCCAATTAAGATTGGGTGCAAATTCTATTGACTGCGTTTTCTCATTGACACTTGGCGCACCAATTCCAATCCCTACAAAATCCGCTTTCTTTTTTACATCATTGTAAATTTGATCTGCTAAATCTTCAATAGATTCAACACTTTCGGTTTTGATGGAATTTTCATAGAGAAATTCTCCCTCTGCATTTACAATGCCATAACACGTGTTTGTCCCCCCAATATCAATGCCTAAATAATTGCTCATAAATTAATGCTTTGTTCTGCTTCCGTATAAACCGAAGTATAAGATGTAAAGATAAGAAATAATTGGAAAAAGTAGACCGATTTTAGCGTTTGATATATCGGCTAAAAGTCCCATTCCAAGTGGTAAAATTGCGCCTCCGACGATCATTATAATTAACAATGACGATCCTTGACTTGTGTATTCTTTTAATCCTGCGATAGATAGTGTAAATATGTTTGACCACATGATTGAATTAAACAAACCAATGGATAAGATAGACCATAAAGCGATTTGTCCTTCAAAAATAAAGGCTAGTAGCAATGCTGCAATAATAAATGAAGCGAATAGTGCTAATAATTTTCTGCTAGATTCTCTAAAAACAAGCATTACAATAAACTGTAAGAGTATAAATCCTAGAATTGGATAGATTTCAAAAAAGGTTTCCTGAAATCCGGTTGATATATTGTTAAGGTTAAACGCCAATTGTGGATCAAGTACTTTTGTTTTAATAGCAACTAGTAAAACAATAACTAAATAAGTAATAGCAATGGTTAAAAAGCCAAAAAGAACTTTTTTAATGAGATTAAATTTTTGACTAGAAATCACTGAAATTCCTAAACGGCCTATCATTGCGCCGCCCCAATAAATTCCTAAATAAGACCCTGCTTCGCTATCACTTAAATTACCAATTTCGGGTAATTGTAAATAGCTTTTTAGTTCACCGCCAATCATTACTTCAGCTCCAACATAAAAGAAGATGGCAAGCATACCCGCCTTTAGTGTAGAAAATTGAAAGGCACTTCCTTTAAGGTTAACATGTTCGGTTGATTGGTAATCAGGTAGTTTTATGAAATTTAAAAACACTGCAAAGACAAAAAATAAAATTCCTGCAGTTAAGTAAATGTCTTGGATCGCTGCGTCTTTAATGGTGTATTGAATTACTAGAAAACCAGCAATTAAAGGAGCTACTGTAGTTCCTAAAGAGTTAAATCCTTGAGCAAGGTTAAGTCTTGATCCTGCAGATTTTTCAGACCCTAAAATGGCTACATAAGGATTGCAAGAGATTTGCAATAACGTAAATCCTATTCCAATAACAAAAAATGAAAGAATTGAGATATAATAATTATCTAAATAAGTAATAGGATATAATGATATGCAGCCAATTCCAGAAATTAGCAAACCAAATAAAATTCCTTTTTTATAACCTAATTTATTAATCAAATCTCCTTTGGCTTGAGAATAAAGATAATAGAGTAATGACCCGATTCCATAAGCTCCAAAAAAAGCTAGAAATATCAAGCTTCCTTCGAATTTTGTTAAGTCATACAGGTCCTCATATAATGGCTTTACTACGTCGCTCATAGAGGTAATACCCCCCCAAAGAAAGAACAAAACGGTAATAATTATAAATGCGAAAACTGTTGATTGCTTTTTTTCAGTCACTTAATTTAAATCGATTTAATAGATTACGCTAAAGTAAGAAATTATTTTAATCCTATGCAAGAGATATTTTCAATAAAACTATGTAAATTTACGCGTAAATACGCGTGCTCGAAATCCGTTTTTACACGTATTTGGTCAAAAGATTTGAATAGGATAGGTTAGGTATGTGTGGAATAAATGGCATTTATAAATTCTCTGGTAATTCGTACAATCCAAATTTGATTGCTAAAATGAACGACGCACTCGCACAGCGAGGACCAGATGCTCAAGGCGTTTTTTCAGATGACCATATTTTCTTAGGACATAGGCGCCTTGCAATTCTTGATCCGAATGAGCAATCTAACCAGCCGTTTAAGTCTAATGACGGACGTTATGTAATGGTTTTTAATGGTGAGATTTACAATTTTAAATCCATTAAAGCCGAGTTGACTGATTACCCTTTTAGAACTGAAAGTGATACGGAGGTAGTGTTGGCTGCATATATTAAATATGGTGAAAACTGCTTGCGTCTGTTCAACGGAATGTTTGCATTTGCTATTTGGGATACGGTGGACAAAACATTGTTTATTGCACGTGACAGATTAGGGATTAAACCGCTCTATTATGTGTTAAATAATGACGAGATTATTTTTTCTTCGTCCATAAAATCCATTTTAGCAACAGATTTGATTGACCGAAAAATTTCAGAAGATGGCTTGGTTGATTATTTGCGTTATCAAACTGTTCATGCTCCTTATACAATTTTGAATGGAGTTTTTGCCTTAATGCCCGGCCAACAAATAACATTGAGTGAAGAGCATGAACCGCGTTTTAAAAAATATTGGAGCCCAACTAAGGATTATTATAAAGCAAGTAATTCAGTAAGTGAAGTGCAAACACAGGTTCAGAATAAACTGAGTGAAAGTGTAGAGCGCAGACTGATTTCTGATGTTCCTTTTGGCGCATTTTTGTCTGGAGGAATTGACAGTTCGATTATTGTGGCACTCATGAGTCAGCAACATGACCAGAAGATTGATACATTTTCAGTGGCGTTTAAAGAAGAGAAGTTTTCTGAGGCCCAATTTGCTAGACAAGTAGCTGAACAATATAAAACAAATCATCACGAAATAGAGCTAGGAGTTGATGAATTTAAAGATCTAATTCCTACTGCTTTCAAATTTATGGATCATCCAAGTGGAGATGGTTTAAATACATTTGTAGTTTCTAAAAAAACGAAAGAAGCCGGCGTTAAAATGGCACTTTCTGGTTTGGGTGGAGATGAATTGTTTGGAGGGTACAGTATATTTAATCAAGTGCCAAACTTACAGGCAAAAAAATGGTTGTATAGTTTTCCTGTGTATATGCGCAAGCCCATGGGAATTTTGAATCATACTTTTAAAGGGACCATTGAGTCTGCCAAAATAAAAGAGATCTTAAAATCTCCAACATTTGATTTAGAATACATTTACCAATACTATCGTCAGGTAGCTATGGACGATCAGGTAACAGGACTATTAAAAACGAATAAATTGCCTGAAAGCCGAGTGTTAAGAGATACGCACGAACTAATAGGATTTAATAAAGAAGGATGGGCACTGCCTGCCTTGAGTCGTATTTCAGTTGCTGAAATGACAACTTATATGCAAAACGTTTTATTGCGAGATGCAGATCAAATGAGCATGGCAAATGGGTTGGAATTACGCGTTCCTTTTCTAGATCATGAATTGGTATCCTATGTTTTGGGAATTAGGGATGAGATTAAAAAACCAATCACAGCCAAAAAATTATTGGTAGATTCGTTTCAACATTTAATTCCTGAAGAGGTTCATAATAGAAAAAAAATGGGTTTTGTATTACCGTATGAAACTTGGATGAAGGAAGAGTTAAAGTCGTTTTGCGAAGAGCGCTTAAACGAATTAAAAAAGATTCCTTATTTTAGAAATAATGGGATTGATAATTACTGGAAACAATTTTTAAACAACAATAAAAGAGTGACTTGGTCAAGAATTTGGCCATTGGTAAGCTTAGGAGATTGGGTAAAGGAAAATGGAATCACAGGGTAAAAATAACGGTCAAAAACGAGTTTTAATCTGTATGGATTGGTATGAACCAGGCTTTAAAGCTGGTGGGCCAATTCGTTCGGTGGCAAACATTGTTAACGCACTTAAAGACGAGTTTGAGTTTTATGTATTGACCAGCGCCTTTGATTTAGGTGAGACAGAACCGTATCCAGACATTGAGTTAGATCAATGGTTTGATAAGGACGGAGTAATGATTAAATATATGAGCCGTGAAAACATGAAGGCGGCCGCAATAAAAGGAAATATTCTTGAAATTGATCCGGATATACTTTACCTCAATAGCTTGTTTTCAAAACTGTACACGCTGGTGCCAATGACATTGGTGAAGAAAATTCCAATTATTATTGCGCCTAGAGGAATGTTGGGCGCAGGGGCATTGGAAATTAAAAAGGTGAAAAAATCTATCTTTTTAAAGTTTACAAAACTTATGCGTTTTTATAAACGTGTTACGTGGCATGCTTCCACTATTGAAGAAGAGAAAGAAATAAGAGCAGCATATGGAGCAAATGCAGACATAGTTGTGGCTCAAAATATTCCAACAGCGCAACAGTTGCAGTTGGAAGATATTGTAAAGAAAAGACATACAGGAGTAGTACGATTTCTTTTTATAAGTCGAATTGCTAAAAAGAAAAACTTGCACTTAGCTGTGCAGGCACTGCGTCAAGTAAAATCTGAACAGCCAGTAGAATTTCATATATATGGAAATGTAGAGGATGAAGCCTACTTTAAGAAAATACAAGGCCACATTAAAGATTATGACAATATTTCAATTGCTTATAAAGGGCCATTGAATCCTGCTTTGGTGCCAACTACTTTTTTATATGCTGATTATTTTATTTTGCCAACAAAGCATGAAAACTATGGTCATGCAATTGTGGAGTCTTGGGCAAATGGATGTCCTGTAATTGTGAGTAGAAATACACCTTGGAGAGAATTGCGAGTTAGAAATTTAGGTTGGGATGTTGATATTACAGAACCTAAAGCATTGTTGAAGGCAGTGCAAGAAGCAATAGATTTAAATGCTGAAGAGTATCTTTCAATGGTGAGAGAGTCTTATGCCTTTTTTAAAGAGGAAATATCAGATCAGGAGATTATAGAAGCCAATAGAAAACTTTTTTATAATGGCTGTTGATTTAAACCAATTTTCAAATCCCGATTATAAACCAGGTGGCAAAGTAAAACGTGCTTTTTGGTTTCTTTTTAATGCCTTTTTTTTAAGAAACCCTTATAATCCTTTTGGAGGAATAAAACGTGGTGTACTGCGTTTGTTTGGTGCTAAAATTGGAAAAGGGGTTGTGATAAAGCCTGCAGTTAATATCAAGTATCCTTGGTTTTTAACAATTGGTGATAATTCTTGGATAGGAGAGAATGTTTGGATAGATAATTTAGGAAAAGTTGAGATCGGGTCAAATGTTTGCATTTCACAAGGGGCTTTATTATTGTGTGGAAATCATGATTATAAAAAAACTAGCTTTGATCTAATTGTTGGAGAAATACTATTAGAAGAGGGAGTTTGGATTGGTGCAAAAGCAATTGTAACAGGTAATGTTGTTTGTAAAAGCCATGCTATATTAACAGCTGGATCAATAACATCTAAAAATTTAGAGGCCTATTCAATTTATCGCGGCAATCCAGCAGAATTTGTGCGTGAACGAAAAATGAACGATACAGTAGAACAAGCATGAAGATTTCAATTATAACCGTTGCCTATAATTCTGCAAAAACAATTGAAGATACTATTCAGTCTGTTTTGTCTCAGGATTATAATGCAATAGAATATATAATTATTGATGGCGGATCAACTGACGGTACTATGGATATTGTCAATCGTTATCAAGATCAAATTTCAATCATTGTTTCTGAGCCTGACAAAGGAATTTATGATGGGATGAATAAAGGAGTTGCAT
>CAKZON010000096.1 GCA_937136425.1 uncultured Crocinitomix sp. | reverse complement strand
TGAGTTTTTTCATTTTCAATTTATATTACAAAGGGTTTATTAATTGCGTATAAAAAGAAAGTCGTTATTTGACCTTAAGACCTTACATGTTGGAGTATGAAAAAAAAACAATAATTGAGTAACTAAAATGGTTAACTTTAATCAATATAGAATTGAGTGTAAAATGAACGTTAAAAACTATATCAATAGAATAAATTACAAAGGACCATTGACTCCAACTTTTGAAGTGTTGAAAAGTTTGCAAGAAGCCCACCTTCTAACCATACCTTTTGAAAATTTAGATATTCACTATAACAATCCAATTAATTTGGAAGTGAGTAAGCTTTACGAGAAAGTTGTAGAGAACAAAAGAGGCGGGTTTTGTTATGAATTAAATGGATTGTTTAACGTGCTTTTGAAACAGCTTGGATTCAACTCCAAAATGATTTCTGCAAACGTCTTTAATGCAAATAAAGAAGAGTTTGGACAAGTGTTTGACCATATGGCAATTATTGTTAAAATTGATCAGGTTGAATTTATTGTTGATGTAGGTTTTGGAGAGTTTACATTTCATCCATTACGATTAGAAATTGGTGCTGTCCAAATCGACCCTAGAGGTGAGTTTATAATTGAAAATTTTGAAAATGAGAATTATAAAATTTCGAAATTTAAAAATGGAACTAAAATTCCTCAGTACATTTTCACTAATCAAAAAAGAGAGTTAGTTGATTTTACTGAGATGTGTCTGTATCATCAAACCAGTGAAAATTCCCATTTTACGCAGAAAAAACTGATAAGTATGCCCATAAAAAAAGGACGCGTAACAATTACGGACAATGTATTAAAGATTACAGAAAATGAAGAAGAAGTGAAGAATGTTGTTTTGGGTGAAGCAGAATATCAAGAACAGCTTTTAAATTGGTTTGATATTGAAGAATCTGAGATTTGAGTATAATGTCTAAAAAATAAGTGGCTTGACAATAAGGTATTAGTATGCTAGGTTCTCATTAGTTTGAACGAGAAATAGCCAGGTAATTTGACGGTGTACAAGTTATAGACCTTTTCTCTATTTTTTAAGAGATAAAGTTTTTATTTTTAATACAATTAATAATACATGCAATTGCAATTTCTATCCAGAAGATAGTACGTCATTATGCTTAATTTTAACTAATCTATAAAATATATATATCTATTTATGTCGGGGCTTATGATTTGGATACTCAAAAATTTATGAGTGATCTTCATGAACCATTAAAAAAACTAAGTGCTTTCCTTTCGCAAGATTTTGGAGGTGAAATGGAGAATTTATGGATTGAAATAGAATTGTCAGCTATAATTGCAAAAGTAAGACCAGTGTACAAATTTCGATTTCAAAAAAGAATTGCAGGTAAATTAGGTATTTCTGGAGAAAAAATGCCAGATGATAATAATGTCGGTCATTACAGTGTTAGACCCGATTTTACTGAACTTCATAAAGCAAATGATGTTTTGGAATTTTTACTAAAACTAGTGTTCAAATCAACAGAGATCTTATTCGAAAAGAAAGAAAAATTTCTAAATTTGAATATTACCCTGTTTAGGCAAGAGTTTATGAAAGGCACAGCTAATTTAGGCTATGATTTAAATTAAAAAAACTAAGTGTTTTACTTATCTTAAAAAAATGAAATATTTATATTTAATACTGCTCGTAGTTTATTCTATTACTAGTACAGCACAGGTCGTTTTGAATGAAGCGCAATCTTCAAACTCAACAACTCTTGCAGATGATATGGGGGAATTTGATGATTGGATTGAAATTCATAACCTCTCAAGCGATTCTGTTGAAATTGGAGGTCTTGTATTAAAAGACCAATTGGATACATGGGTAATACCTACAGATGAGCCATCTACACTAATTCCTCCAAATGGATACTTTTTATTGTGGGCTGATGATCAAGAGTTTCAAGGTCCTTTTCATACGAACTTTAAATTAGCTTCGGGTGGTGAGTTTTTGGGACTTTACGAAAGTGACGGCACAACCGTTATTGATTCGGTTACTTTGCCACCAATGGAATCTAATGATAGTTATATAAGGTGTATTGAGGGATGGATAGAGACAAGTGATCCAACTCCTTTAAACATAAACGATTGCACTGTGGGATTAGTTGAGGATGTAAATCTCAATGAAATAGTAGAAATTACTGTTATTAATAACCAATTAGAAATAAATATTACTGACAATTTTAAAGATGAAATGATACTTTCAATTTATTCTATAGACGGAAAAGAAGTTATGAAAGAATCTATTAGTGCAGCCAATGCTCAATTAGACCTTGGTATATTAGAAAGCAATATTTATGTTGTAAATATAACCGTGCGTGGTTCATTTTATTCTCAAAAAATAGTAATCAAATAACTTTTTGTATTAATCAATCAAATCAAAAGAAATTTAGAGTCTTCTCTTGGTCTAATATCTTGATTATTTAAGTTAGAAAGAACTCACTTTTAGCTTCATAAAAACTTGAAAATTGGTTATCTTTAAGAGAGGATGAATCTCAATAAAAAAAGGAACTATGACGGAGCTAATAGAACTTAATTCAAAGAACATTTCTACGGAACATATTTGCTGTGCAATATCAGATAAAAAATGCGCAGATAGTTATCAAGCCAAAAAAGATTGGTTAGCGAAAGAGTTCAATAATGGATACGTATTTAGACGAATAAATGAAAGAGCCAAAGTATTTATGGAGTATGGACCAGCTGAAAATGCATGGATCCCTATTACGGCACCCAATTATTTAAATATTAATTGTTTTTGGGTATCAGGTAAGTACAAAAAAAATGGATATGGAAAAGAGTTACTTCGGCAGGCGATTGAGGATGCTAAACAACAGGGGAAAGATGGTTTGGTAACCGTTGTGGGAACCAAGAAGTTTCATTTTATGAGTGATACAAAGTGGTTTTTGAAACAGGGGTTTGAAGATGTTGAAAGAACTTCTAGTGGCTTTAGTTTGTTGGTGAAAAAGATAAATCCAAAAGCGGAAATTCCAACATTTAATTCCTCAGTTAAGAGTGGGGAATGTTCAGATAAAAACGGAATTGTAGTTTATTATTCAAATAGGTGTCCGTTTGCAGAGTTCCATGCGAAAGAATCATTAACAGAAACTGCAGAAAAACGGAACTTACCATTAAAAGTAATAAAGCTAGAAACTATGGAGGATGCACAAAACGCACCAAGCCCCGCAACCATTTTTAGCTTATTTTTAAATGGAAAATTCATGACGACTGATATTAGCGTTTGTATGGATAAACGTTATGATAAGGTAATGAGTAAATTAGTAGATCAGTAGTGGTGTTCCTTCAAGTACTGGAGAATGGAAAAACCTTATCTTTAAGCTAGTATAGCATATTTTAGAATGAACAGTATAAAAGCAGAATTTAGAAAGAGTATTTATAATGCGTCTCATGACTTTTTGAGCATTATTATTGATGGTCAACCATTAGATGTGCTGTTGGATAAGTGTATGCCAGATCGTTTGATTAATGGACTTATTCCAACACTTCTCTTTAGAATGGAAAGAGATGTTGAAAATGAAATTGTGTGGGATAGAGTTTTGCCTGGCTTAAAGCATAAAGTGAATTGCCCTATTTTGATGTGCCCTGATGATTTAGATTTTAGTTGTACAATAATTACGGCAGAGGTTGAATATACAGGCTTAACTTATATTTGGAAGAATTTCGCGTTTGACAAAACTAAAGATGTTTATCAAAATCCGGAATGGATAGGGAGGAATAAAGAATTTATTACTGGAGGACTGTCTTTTGAGTTTGAGATGAGGGAGTATAATGATTTTGTACAAAACTTTCAAAATCAATATTTAAAAGACCACGTGGAATGGGGTGAGAAGTATCCCCAAATTAAATATACTTTGCCGTGGTAAATAATGCAAATAACACAATGAATAAGGAGATAGTTCAAAAAATAATAGACGTTTGTAACGAGAAGATTGAAAAGAAAGGGGAGAATGTAGGCCTTTCTTTTTATGCCTTTTTTGCCAATAAAAATGATAATCCAGCATTGCTAATGGAGGTGGCTGAATGGTGGATAATGAAACATAAGTTAGATCATTTTGAAAAAGCGTTAAAGATTAGAAATTTAGTAAAGGCAGAAAATGCTTGAAAACAGGATGAATAGTTTGGAGCATCAAGAAACTGTGTTAAATATTCGATATGACTTACCATCAAATGTTTTGGATAAGCTTGCCCACGTTTATGAAAAACAGGATGGCTGGATAGGGTATGGAGAAGATGGTAGAGGACAGTTAGGTATTCCGTATTGGTTCAGTACTAGTAATAATGAAAAAACAGTTATGGCTTCAGTTGAACCAGGTGGCTTGCAAATTTCTGCTTTAATGGAAGACAAAGACTGGGAGAATTGGATCGCTGAATTTAAAGAAATTGCTACTGAAATTTTAGGATTTAAAGTATTAGAAATTGGCTAAAGTAAATTCGTAATATTATGGAAGGAATCACTTTTATAGAGGATGTTATTGATAATCCATCAGGTCTTTATGTGTTGTTGGATAAATCTGTGGATTGGGATACCCGAATGAAGGCGAGAAAAACTGCAAGTTATGGTGTCGCTTATAATTATTCTCAAATGAGTTATGCCGAACGTGAATTTTTACCAGAACTGAAATTGCTGATAGACTTAATCGAAAAAAATATTGGCTTTAAACCAAATAATTGCCTCATTAACTTTTATGCAGACGGAAAATCAACCATGGGTTGGCATTCTGACCAAATTGATATTTTGAATGACGAAACTGGAGTCGCTATTCTTTCATTGGGGGATACACGATCGTTAAGGTTTAGAGAAATCTCGAATAAAGAAAATAAAATAAATTATTTGCTACCCGCTGGTTCGTTAATTTATATGACACAACAAGTTCAAAAACTTTGGCAACATTCAGTACCTAAAGCTCCAGATTGTAAAGGAAGGATGAGCTTGACTTTTCGCAGTATGAAACAATGAGACTGATAAGATTATAGTCGTTGCAACGGTGTCTTAACGCCATCAACCAAACTATAGCACTCTAACTTATCTTTAAAAACCGAAGATTTAAAAATTGAGCGATTCATTAGCATTCGCACACATTCCTGAACTCCCTCCACAATAGAAGGGTGGGGGTGTACCAATTCCGATAGTTCTGCGATTCCACGATCCATTTTAATTAGTAATGCAACGGCTTGAATTGCACTTGACGCGTGTTCACCAACAGCACGCATTCCAAGAATCTTCATTTCAGAATCATTCGTAACAATAATCTTAAAAAAGCCTTGCGTTTTTCGCATGGCAATCGCTCTGGCCATTACCGAATAATCTAATTTTACAACCTTGCAAGGAATATTTTGTTCAATACATTGTTTTTCATTCATACCAACAGCTGCAACCTCAGGCTCCAAAAACATTATCGTACAAATATTGTCGTAAGAAAGTGGCTTTGATTTTTTGTCAAACATTTTTTCAACCGCATGGCGTCCTTCAATTTCGCCCATGTTTACTAAAGCAATTCTTCCAGAAACATCTCCTACTGCATAAATGTTAGGTACATTAGTTTGCGTGTCGGCATCACCAATATGCCTGCCATTTGCGCCTTTTTTTATTCCAACATTTTCTAAACCTATATTGTCATAATTTGAAACACGCCCAACTGACAATAAAGCCTTTTCTACACGAATAATTTCCGTTTCTCCGTCGCAGGTAATTTCATATTCTACTTCACCGTCCACCACTTCCATACGGTCTAGTTGCGCCTTGTGGTGTATCGTTACGCCGTGCTTTTCTAAGTTTTCAGATACTGTTGTTGAAATATCATCATCCTCAAAAGGTAAAATATGATCCGCACGATCAATTAAATAAACCTTGGTCTTTCCAAAATTAGAGAATATTGTAGCATACTCACATCCAATTACACCAGCACCAACAATTACCAAACTTTTAGGGTAATCATCAATCATGTCTATCCCATCACTGGTTAAAATTGCCTTTTCATCTGCAATAATATTGGGGAGTTTACGTGGACTACTACCAGTAGCAATGATTATAAATTCTGTATTTATTATGGAGTCTTCTTCTCCTTCTTTACTAATAGAAACTTCATGAGGACTAACTATTTTACCAAATCCACGACGATATGTAAACAAATCTGCTCGTTGATTTTTGAGTAGTTTAATATGACATGAGTACTGAAATTTACGTTCGAAAATAGCTTCATCTAAAGTCTTTCTTACTTCTTCCCAAGAAATTTTAAACGGATCTCTTCCAATCGAAATGATTGTTTCATTAACATTTTTAACTCGTTGCGATAACTCCCAAAGCGTCTTTGAGCTAAGTGCACCATGATATACTCCGGCACCACCTACTTTTTTAGCTTCAATCAAACATACCTTTTTGCCAAAATCAATGGCACGCATTGCTGCTGCATAACCTGCAGGCCCTCCGCCTATTACTACCAGGTCAAATTTATTGTCACTCATGAGTTCATTTTAATAAATGAAATATAACAATTTATTCTCGCACTTTTACATTAATGCAGATTTATCAATTGAAATTTACGACCTTTGTAATTGTGAAAGATGAACTCCAACAAATTTTAGACAAGGGCAAGGCTAGTGAGAAGGAAAATGCTGCCTTTTTAAAAAGGTTAAAAAAACAATCAAAAAGGGCAATTGACCAAAGTTTTCATAAAGAGCATGATGCTATTTTTGAAAAAGTTGATTGCCTAGATTGTGGAAATTGCTGTAGTACAACAAGTCCCATTTTTACCGATCAGGATATTAAACGATTGTCCAAATTGTTTAAAATGAAACCAACACAGTTTATTTCAGAATATTTGCGTTTGGATCCGGAAGGAGATCATGTCTTAAAATCATCTCCTTGTCCATTCTTAATGGATGATAATAAGTGTTTTGTATATGACGTTCGTCCGCAGGCATGTAGCGAATATCCGCATACAAATCGAAAAAATATGTACCAGATTTTAGACCTGACACAAAAGAATACCCTAGTATGTCCTGCGGTTGCACATATTGTTGGTCATTTAAGAGATGTGGCACCAAAGAAAAAGTATCCCTGATTAAGAGGCAATTAATTCTATTTTTTAAGTTCAAAATGTGCTAATTCTTTATTATTTTTTTATCTTTCGGACGTAAAACATGTGATCAGATAACCTGATATGTTGCAAGGCAATACTTTAGTTGACAAATGTAACGCTCAATTTCAGAAGATTTTTGGCGAGTTTAACATCCAAGCGGATGGTAAAATTATAGTGTCTCATTTTGGTGAATTCTCGCAAGACCTTGTTAATTCCCTAACCACCAGCATTGAAGAAATGATGCTTGATTCAGGTGATAAAAAAGGAGCTGTAAAGCGTATGTTTAGCATTCTTGTTGAAGGACTTCAAAATATTCGTATTCATGGTGAACGAGATTCTGATGGGAATCAAGTTTCTTTTTTGATTGTACTTCAAAATGAAGAGGATTATAGGGTTACGTTTGGCAATTTAGTGAAGATGAGTGTGGTAGATAAATTGGCACAACGAATTGACGAACTAAATGAGATGGACCGAGATGGTGTGAAAGGTTTGTATATGGAAACATTATCAAATGGTATCATGTCCAGCAAAGGTGGAGCCGGATTAGGCTTTATTACTATGTCTTTAAAATCTAATAATAGAATTGGACATGAGAAAATCCAAGTTTCAGATGACTTGGCGTTTTTTACGCAAAACGTATTAATCAATCGTGTAAAAAAATAAAACGGCTCCAATTTTAATCGAAACCGTTTAATGCTTTATTCTTTCCTAATTAGATTACTTTTTCATCAGAAATTGATTACAAATAATTCCTGAAAATTATTCTGCAGGAACTTTGTTTACCAATCGTTCATATATCGCTTGATATTTTGGTAATATGTTTTTCAAGCTAAACTTAAGTGAATGCTCATAAGCTTGTTGTTTGTATTGTGCAAGGCTTTCATCAGACTCTAAAATTTTCATAGAGTTTAGCGCCATGTCTTCAATATCTCCCACATTACTTAAAAATCCAGATACACCATGCTCATTAACCTCTGGTAATCCGCCTGAGTTACTTGAAATAACTGGTACGCCTGATGCAAGAGCTTCTAATGCTGCTAATCCAAAGCTTTCAGTTTGAGATGGTAGTATAAATAAATCGCTAATGCAATAGATTTCTGATGCTGATTGAACATTCCCTAACATTTCAACATCTGCGCATACTTCTAATTCCTTACACAATTGTTCAATCTTAAAGCGTTCTGGGCCATCTCCTGCTAATATTAATTTTGCAGGTGTCTTTTGTCTAATTTTTTCAAATACCCTTACAACATCTTCAATCCGCTTTACTTTTCTGAAATTTGAAACATGGCTGATAATACGCTCACCGTTTGGAGCGATACTTTTCCGGCGAGATATATCGTCTGGCTTTGGTTCGTTGCAATAATGTGTATGCTCAACAAAGTTTGGTATAACTTCAATATCATTGGTCACAGAAAAATGACGGTAGGTGTCTTTTTTCAAACTTTCAGAAACAACTGTTACTGCATCTGATTCATTAATACTAAAGGTAATAACGGGCTCAAATGCAGGATGTTTACCAACGAGTGTTATATCCGTTCCATGCAATGTGGTGATGAATGGAATATCAATATTATGTGTTTTTAATATTTGCTTTGCAAAGTAGGCCGCTGATGCGTGGGGAATTGCGTAATGACAATGTAAAATATCTAAATTCTCATAACGGGTTACATCTACAAGTTTGCTTGTAAGAGCTAATTCGTAAGGTTGATAATCAAAAAGTGGATAATCAAATGGGCGTACCTCGTGGTAACGAATGTTCGGTAAAAAATGATCTAGTTTTACAGGGTGGTTGTAAGAAATGAAATGAATTTCATGTCCTTTTTCAGCCAATGCTTTTCCTAGTTCTGTAGCGACAATGCCGCTTCCCCCAAATGTAGGGTAGAGTACGATACCAATTTTCATTTAATAATCTTATTTTAATGCTGTCAGAAATTCAATGTTCTTCGATAATTCAAATTAAAGGACGAAATAAAAGACCTTTACTTACAATTGAATCGAACCAATTCTGTGCATGCAAAGTTAAGCATCCAATTCCTGAATTTTTAATTCTTGAAGTAATTTTTATATCAAATTATTGGATTAAAAATCTGCAGCCTGATAAATAGCGTCTTGAATACGTGTTCGAATATTTTCACTTGTAATCAACCAATTTTCTGCACTTGGATAAACACGATTACTTAAAAATACATATACAATACCTTTTTCAGGATCTGCCCAAGTTAAGGTTCCTGTAAAACCAGAATGCCCAAAACTGCTCAATGATACTTTATCGCATGTAGGGCCGCCTTGCAAAGATCTAACGGGTTTGTCAAATCCGGCGCCTCTTCTGTTTGAAGGAGCAAATTGTTGGCGCGTAAAATCGGCAATTGTCGCAGGGTCTAAAATTTCTTCTCCACCATATTGCCCCTCATTAATTAGCATATACATTAAGGTACCTAAATCTAATGCATTTGAAAAAACTCCTGCATGTCCACCAACTCCTCCTTGCATTGCTGCTCCAGGATCATGAACATGTCCCCAAACCAATTGTTTACGATAAATTTTATCATTCTCTGTAGGTGTTATTCTTGTTTTGTCAAAATGCTTTAAAGGATGGTATCCAATATTTTGTAAACCCATTGGTGCATAAAACGATTCGCTGGCATAAGCATCTAAACTTTCGCCTGTTTCTTGTTCTATAATGGCTTTCATAAAGTAATAGCCCAAATCTGAATATTTATAGCGTTTTCTAATCAATGCTTTTTTTGTAATTCGTTGTAGCATTAAAGTGTCAAACCCTTCGCTTATATATAAGTTCTCAGCTACTTGATCAGTATGGTTGGCGTCTGCCGTTTTACTATATATTGTTGAACTTGGCTCTCCAGCGTCGTTTAATGTTTTAGTATAAAACGGAATCCAAGGAAATAAACCTGCTTGGTGTGCCAACATTTGTCTTAATACCATTTTTTTATAAGGCGTAGAGTCTACTAAAGCTGGTAAGTAATCTCCCAATGTTTTGTCTATATCTATAACCCCTTCTTCTTGCAGTTTAATAAGGGAAATAGTTGTTGCAGATATTTTAGTAATAGAAGCTAAATCATAAATATCGCTATTTATCACAGGTTGTTTTTTGTCATAGGTATGGTGCCCAAATGATTTATTGTAGAAAACATCTCCGTCTTTTATTGCTAGTACTTGACAACCAGGAAAGGCTCCTTTTTTGATCCCTTCCTTTGCAATTTTGTCTATTTTATCTAGCGCTTTTGTTTTTATTCCAATTTCTTCTGGTGCAACATGACCTAGTCTTGTTTGTTTAGCATAAGTTAATCCTTCGCCTACGGCAAAATATTCTGATGTGGTCACAGGAAGTTTTCCAAGAGGCAATGCTCCTCCAAATAATATTTGTGCAGCAGCTTCTTGCATATAATCAGTGTCTTGGTAGGCAACCATAAATGCTTTGGTCGAATCAATTGCTCCAAACTCTTCCATTACATAAGGGTTTCCAAATAAAACGCCAATTACAGCTTGTCTCTCACTCAACGCTTGGTGAATTTTAATGGATTGACGTGTGACCCCAAAGTTTCTTCTTGGGTTATTATTGGTACGGTGAAAAGCCATAATTATTCGATCATAATCCGCACTTCCGTCCATTAATTTTTGTTCATCTTCAGCAGACAATGAACGTGGAATTTGCAACATATCAACCTGTGCATATAAATTAAGAGTTTGCTTGAATAAGTTGTTTGATGTTCCTCCAACGTTGATATATAAAGTCTTTTCTGTATCAAGATTTTTAAGTGGTAAGATAGAATCTTGATTTTTAATTAATGTTACTGCTGCTTTCGAAATTTTTCTATTTAAAACATCATAAGCAGGTAAGTTAAGATCCTCATAAAGGTTTTTTGTTTCAATGGGCGCATAATTATTTAATCCTGCCCATTCTTTCGCTTTTAATATTTTTAAACAACGTTGATCAATTTCTTCTTGCGTAATTTCTCCATTTGCAATCGCTTCTTTTATTTTAGCAATTCCTACGGGTACATCTTCTGGGAAAAGTAAAACATCATTTCCAGCTAAAATTGCTTTAACATCCACTTCACCGGGTTGGTAATAGGATGATACACCTTTCATATTTAACGCATCCGTAAAAATAAGCCCTTCAAAACCAAGACTGTCTTTCAATAGCCCATTTACAATTTTTGGAGACAAGGTAGAGGCTTGGTTTTCTGTATTGTCTAAAATAGGAATGTATAAATGTGCCACCATCATACTGGCTAATCCTTTATTGATGAGTTGCTTGAAAGGATAAAGCTCTAAGCTATCTAATCTTGCAAAACTATGCGGTATAACTGGTAGTGCTTTATGAGAGTCCTTATCAGTATCTCCATGGCCAGGAAAGTGTTTACCGCAAGCTAAAACATTTTTTTCTTGCATTCCGCGCATATATGCCAAACCTAATTTGGCAACAATTTCTTTGTCCTCTCCAAATGATCGATTATTAATAACGGGGTTGTTTGCATTGTTATTGACATCAATTACTGGTGCGAAGTTGATATGGATTCCCATACGTTGACATTGGTCACCAATTTGTTGCCCCATTTCATAAATAAGGTCATCATTTTGCACGGCACCCAACAACATTTGCCGCGGATATTTTACGGTTGAATCTAAACGCATTGAAAGTCCCCATTCTCCGTCAATAGCAATAAATAAAGGGGTTTTTGCATTTTTTTGATATCTGTTGGTAAGGTCAGCTTGCTTAATTGGACTTCCTTTAAAAAATATTAATCCACCAATTTTATAGTCGCGCACCAACTGGTCAATTTTATTGACATGATTGATATCTTTATTAGAGTATGCCGCAACCATAAATAGCTGCGCAATTCTTTGTTCAGGAGTTAAACTTTTAAAAACTGAATCAGCCCAATTACTTTTTACCGTTAAAAATGCAGGCTTTTCTTTATTATCTGCAATATTGGCAGTTCCATTTTGTCCCCATGTATTTTCACTTAAAAAAAATACCGCAAGTGCTGTAAACACTAATATTTTCACCTTCTTCATTAATTTCATTTGCACTTTAAAAATTGTCAATTTGACGAATGTATAAATTACTTATAGCATAAATCTTGCCATGGCATCAAATTTGTCCACATATAAACGTGTATTAAGTCAATGGCTTCTACATGGATAAATAAGAAGTTTTGACAGGTAAAATTCTTTGAAATTACAACCAAGATTAATGCATTAGTTTGAAGTTAATCTCATTATATTTGTAAAGCAAGGGAGTTTTATTATTCGCAAAGTGATGCTTTGCGATTTTAACTAAAAATAGGGGGTATGAATTGGAATAAATTTGGATTATTTAAATTGCCGAATCGGCACAGAAGATTCGACTATGTACCGCGTTATTACAATCCTGATAAGGAAGCCTTGCAAGAAAAAATAGATCGAGCAAAAAAGGAGAATACGGTTGATGATGAAGGAAAGTTTGCACGCGAGATTAAGTTTAGATCTAAAATGGAGGATAAATGGGGTAGTGCTGATGTTCAGGCGCAAAGAAGACAATCTAACATTCGGTTGATTGTGATTCTAGCTGTGATCATTGTTGCTTTCTATTATATTTTCATTGGTTTAGACGGACTTGGCTATTTTATTGACACCAACCTTGATAAAATGAAATAAACCTGCATGTCAGATTTAATAAAACTATTACCAGATCATATTGCGAATCAAATTGCTGCAGGGGAGGTTGTTCAACGTCCGGCCTCAGTGGTAAAAGAATTGGTTGAAAATTCTATTGATGCCGGCGCATCTACAATTAACTTAATTGCCAAGGATGGCGGAAGGACTTTGGTTCAAGTTATTGATAACGGTTCTGGTATGAGTGCGATTGATGCGCGCATGGCTTTTGAAAGGCATGCAACCAGTAAAATTGCGGATGCAGATGATCTTTTTTTATTGCATACTAAAGGTTTTAGAGGAGAAGCGTTAGCATCTATTGCTGCAATTGCTCATGTATGTTTGCGTACTAAGTTGCATGATGAGGAATTGGGAACCGAGATTGTGAATGAAGGTTCTAAAATTTGTGGACAAGAACCTGTAATGATGGCAAATGGAACTAGTATTGCTGTTAAGAATTTGTTTTATAATGTTCCTGCTCGAAGAAATTTCTTAGGAAAAAACACGACAGAGTATAGAAAAATACTAGAGGAGTTTTTGCGAATAGCATTGGTTCATCCTGGCATTAATATGACTTTTCATCATAATGATGATGAGATTTATAATTTACCAATTGAAGGATTGCGTCAAAGGATTGTAAGAGTTTATGGCAATAAGTTTAATCAACGCTTAGTGCCTGTTAACGAGGAAACCGATATTATTAAGGTTTCTGGTTTTGTATTAAAGCCTGAATTTGCTAAGACTTCAAGAGATCAATCTTACTTTTTTGTAAATAACCGCTATTTTAAAGATCGTTATTTCAATCACGCTGTTGCTCAAGCCTATGATGGGTTGATTCCTTCTGGAAAATATCCACCTTATTTTCTTTATTTTGATGTACCTACAAAGTCTATTGACGTAAATGTGCATCCTACTAAAACTGAAATTAAATTTGAGGAAAATCAGGCAATTTATGCTATAATTCGCAGTGCGGTTAAGCAAGCGCTTGGACAGTTTAATATTGCTCCCACCTTAGATTTTGAGCAGGAAACGAGTTTCAATATTCCTGCATTAAAAAAAGGGGAGCAAGTAAAAATGCCTGAGATTACGGTTGATCCTAATTTTAATCCTTTTAAATCTACTTCTGCTAGTCCAAAGGCGAGTAGTGGAGGAGGAAGACCAATTTCAACGGTTGGCTTTGGACAAAGTAAAACTATTGATCCTTCTGTTTGGGAGAACTTTTATGAGGATGCAAAATCTACAGAAGTTGAAACAAGTACTTCTGATTCAGGATATGTTGCAGATCCAATAGATGATTCTGAAGAGGTTGAAGTTCGCACGGTAGAATCTTCCATGAATAACGAGATGGCCGTGCAACGTAAAAAGCCTACTCAAATCAATGAGAAGTATATTCTAACTTCCATTAAAAACGGATTTTTATTGATTGATCAATATCGTGCACATTGTCGCATTTTATATGATCAATATTTGACGAATACAGATGATATAAAAATCGAATCGCAAAAGTTATTGTTTGCTGAGGAGATTGAGATAGATAAAACAGATTTATTCATTTGGAAAGAATTGAGTCCTGCTTTAAATGATTTAGGTTTTGAAACTGAATTAAACGGAGGAAAGATTGTAATTTCTGCAGTTCCTACAACATTAGAAGATAAAAATCCGCAACGGGCTTTGATTGATATTTTTGAAGGTTTTAAAGTGAACCAACAAAATAATGAACTTGATTTAAAAGCTTCAGTTGCTTTATCCATGGCAAGTGCTTTGGCTACTAAAGGAGGCAATAAATTAACGAGCGAGGAAATGCAGTATATTACTGATGCGCTATTCGCATCCTCTTCTCCGCAATTATCGCCGCACGGCAAAAAAACGATTGAAACGTTCACAATGGACGAAATAACTAAACGATTTAATTAATGTTACAAAGCATTTTCAGAAATATGCAACCGGTGGTGAAGAATCTTTTGATTTTGAACCTACTCTTCTTTTTAGCCAAATTCGTTTTTCAACAAAAAGGGATTGACTTGGGGAGCATTTTAGGCTTGCATTATATTAGCTCTAATGAATTTCAACCTTACCAATTAGCTACGCACTTTTTTATGCATGCAGATTTTAGACATATTTTGTTTAATATGTTTGGGATAGTTGTATTTGGTAATATGCTAGAACGTGTTTGGGGTCCAAAACGTTTTCTTCTTTTTTATTTTGCAACAGCACTTGGAGCTGCTTTTTTACACCAATTGGTGCAGGGAATAGAGTTTTATCAAATCACAGGAACGTTTTTTCCTGATCATGATTATATCAATAGCCTATTTACTATTAAAGGTGATCGAGTTTATTTTGATAGCATAAATGAAAATTTATTTCCAGTGTATAGCAATTTACCGCATTATGTTGTTGGAGCTTCAGGAGCTTTATATGGAATACTAATTGGTGCGGCTATGTACTTTCCAAATACAGAAGTCTTACTTTATTTTGCTTTTCGTGTAAAAATAAAATGGTTGGCTCTAGGTTTAGGAGTACTAGAGGTTGTTTCCGTAGTTCAAGATAATCCGGGTGATTCAGTTGCTCACTATGCCCATATTGGTGGGGCCTTATTTGGTTTTATAATCATTAAAATTTGGCAGCGTAATCAAACTCAATTCTATTAATAATGGCGAAAGAAAGCATTGGGCAATATATAATTCGGTTGGTTAAACAATCTGGTATGTTAGGCAAATTGATTGCTGCAAATACGATTGTTTTTTTAGCTTTTGCAATTATTGGGCTTGTAGGTAATCTTTCCTACCCGCCAGAATATAGTGCTGAAGGCTTCATGTTGCCAGGTGTTGGTGAAATTGCTAAGGGCTATTTTATAGCTCCTGGAGATCCATCTGAACTAATTTATAAGCCTTGGTCTGTAATTACGCATATGTTTACTCATGCTGATTTTAGACACTTTATCTTTAATATGATTATGCTTTATTTTTCTGGGAGCATTTTTGTACGTTTTTTTGGAGAGAGACGCTTGTTATTAACTTACTTATTGGGGGGAGTTTTTGCATATGCACTTCATTTAATTGTTTATTCTGTTTTTCCAGGTATGGGAGTTTATGGAACCCCAAGTATCTTAGGAGCTTCTGCAAGCATAATGGCTGTGTTTATTGGAGCCGCATTTCATCAACCTAGCTTTAAAGTCAATTTATTTGGAGTGTTTCCAGTCCAATTATTTATTCTTGCAGCCATCTATATTATTAGCGATTTGGCAGGAATTGGAAGCCAAAGTAGAACGGCTTATGTTGCTCACTTAGGTGGGGCTCTATTTGGCGGTTTATCTGTTATCAATGCTTTTTCTTCTAAAAATTTCATGAACCGTATTGATCGTTTAATTTTTAAATTAAAATTGGGTAATTTCTCTTTTAAACGAAATAAGAATTCAGCTAGAGGTAGGCGAAAAAAGCCAAAAATGAAAGTTTATCAATCAACTAAAGCATCCACTCAAACGGATGATGAATATAACACTAGTAAAGTTGAGCATAAAGCACGTATTGATGCAATCCTAGATAAAATCTCTAAAAAGGGATATGAAGGATTGACAAAGGAAGAAAAAGATATCCTCTTCAATGAAAGCAAAAACTGAGGAAAAATCAAAATTAGGCATTGTATTAAAGCTTTTTTTGTGGGGAAATATTCTCAACTCATTAGCCTTAATTGCAGCTTATTTGGCAACACATATTTCGCCCAATAGTTTTCCCTATTTCTCTTATTTTGGTTTGGCATATCCCATTTGGTTAGGTATTGCTTTGTTCTTTATTGTTTTTTGGATTGTCTTTCGTAGAAAGTTTATTTGGATTTCAATCACCACAATAATAATTGGGTTTAGTCACCTATTACATTTTTTTGCGTTCAATTTTTCAGATGCAACCTTAGAGAAAAATGTTAAAGTAGTGTCCTATAATGTGCACATCTTTAATTTGTATGATTTAGAGAATCGTGTAAATAATAGAAATGCCATTTTCGACTTTTTAAAAAAGGAGAACGCTGGTATATATTGCTTTCAAGAATTTTATCATCAAGAGGGAAGTGCTAATTTTGTGACGAAAGATTCCATGGTAGATTTATTGAAAACGCCTTATTATCATGAGCGTTATACCCATGAATTAACCAATAAGAGATATTTTGGCGTGGCTACCTTTTCTAAATTTCCTATTGTAAATAAAGGAGAGATTCCCTTCGAAAATGACCCTAATAACTTTTGTATTTATTCTGACATAGCTACGACATTTGATACAATCCGTGTGTTTAATGCTCATATTGGTTCTATTCGTCTTCAAGATGATGATTATCGCTTTTTTAATGAAGATGCACCTGAAGATTTGTATCATAATAATGAGGTGGGCCAACGCATTTTAAAACGACTCAAGGTTGGTTTTGAAAAACGGGCGCTACAAGCAGAGAAGATAGCACTTGAAATTGAAAAATCACCTTATCCTGTCATTTTATGTGGTGATTTAAATGATACGCCTGTTTCTTACTGTTACCGCCAATTTAACCGCTTATTGAATGATGCTTTTGTTGAATCAGGAAATGGGGTAGGAACTACTTATATTGGTGAAGTGCCTTCAAACAGAATTGATTATATTTTTTATTCAGACGATTTTGAGAGTTCAGGATTTACAACTCATGATTTAGATTGTTCTGACCACAAGCCTATTTCTTGTGTTATAGGAAAGTAAGAGATATTTTATTTTTCTAAAACATAAGCTGTCCCATTCAGCCACATTTGGATGTTTTTTTCATTAAAAAAAGTACCTATATGATAGCTTTGGCTGTCGTTTAATGCTGGACTGTCTAAGGCTACCTCTTTTTCAGGACCTACTGATCCATAATAATTGGAATGAACGAACCAAACTTGTTTATTACTTTTTAGAACAAAGCCCACATGAGAATCTAGCCCAACGATATAAAGATTGTTAGGCAGGTTTTTAACATAAGCAACAAGGTTGGCGATTTCAGTGAACTTTTTAATTTCTGAGCAAGTGTTTTGCACAATTTTTAAAGAGTACATTTTTGCCAAATCAAATCGGTTCCAATTAAAGCCCATATGTTTTAATGTGGTTGAAACAAAATAACCGCATGCCACTAATTTATCTTTACCGGGACGGTTGGTATAGCCGTTATAGTCCCATTGCGTTCCTATCCAATAAGGAAAAATTATGTTTTCAAACTGATGCAATAAATACTTGCGGCATGAATCTGTAGAGGCCTGCGTAGATTTTAAACTGACCTTGTCCTTTTTTATTGCAGCCAATGCTTGGTCATAACTCAATAAAGGTTGCGTTTGTGGAGTAGGAGAAGAATAGACTAATGTAGGAAAGATAATGAACAGAAAGAACAAAACAATTAGGCGCATAATTTTTCATTTTAAATAGATAAATAATACTCATTGGGTACTATTTAAATTCAGAATTAGAAAAAAGTAACACTTGTTTATATAAATCTATTTGGATTTACCTTCTAACTTTAAGCTGTATTGAAAAACAATAGAACGCGGCGCTTCAATCTTTAGTGGGCGTAAGGAGTAGGTTTTGTTTAAAAAGTTTTTTGCAACTACAGAAATTTTATGTGTTGCATGCTCTCCAAAAGCATAAGAGCATCTCAAATCCATTATGGTGTTACCATTATTATAATTCTCGTAAAAATCGCTGTATAAAACAGCTTGTAAAGTTCCTCCAGTTGATACTGTTATGTTTTCAAAATCGATTATTGCTTGGTCAAGGTTTTCTAATCGACTAAAGTATTTTACTGTATATCCCAAAGCAAATCGCTTGTAAGTGAATTCAATATCAGCCTTAAAAGTATGTTTAAAACGGTATTTTAAAACATTTGTAGTAGTATCATAACTGGTGTTTTTAAAGCTATATTCCTTAGGATTGCTAGGGTTGTAATCTTCAGCAAATACTTTGTCTGGTTCAAGCGTTATAGGATTAATATAGTTATATCCAATCATATTCGTTACTGTAAAATCTTTTCCAATTTTACCTGTTCCGTTTAACGTAATGTCGAATCCTGTTATTTTTGATTTGCCCGTGTTTAAAAATTTGAAACCCGCTAAAGGATCTCCCGCTCCAAAGTCTGGACTGGGATCCCAAAAGCCAAATAAATACTCGATTGTATTTTCATACTCTTGTATAAATGCGGCAACATCTAATTGCCCCAAATATTTACCAAACTTGAATCCTTGATTCACCCCAACCTCGGCATTCCAGCTTTCTTCTGGAACTAAATCAGGGTTTTCATATACACCGAATGATCCAACATTCGTTCGGATGTAACGTTCTGTAATTGTGGGAAATCGATAACCTTGCCCATAAGAAAATCTTAAAAACGTAGCTTGCGAAAGTTTTAAATTCGCACCAGTTCTAAAAATAGGATTCCAGGCAGTAAGCGTGTCGTTTAACTGAAAATATTCTGCTCTTGCTCCAATTGAAAAGTTAATGATGTCAAAGAAGTTTTTTTGAATTTCAGCATAACCAGAGAGGTTGAACAATTGATTTGTCGGATCGTTATTATTACTATAAATCTCGGCATATGAATCATTAAATTGTGAGCTGACACCTCCAATAAAATCAAATGATTTTTCCTTTAAAAAATTAAACGCCTTTTTGAATTGATAGTCTGCGTAATAAACCTGTCCGCGGTTGGATTGATTCCCTGACATTTCATTATTAGTATATAAAAAACGTGTTTTTAAGCTATGCTTTACACCAAGATGAGAGGTGAATGAGATATAAGGATCAACATTAAATATAGATTGGTTTTGTAAAAGCACGGCGCCTGGATATCCTCTATAAAGTCCTGAACTATCATCTAACCATGCAAGTGTCAAGTTCGTATTGTTTAGCATAAAGTTTCCATTAATTCCGTATTGTAAACCTTTTACTTTTGCAGAGCGGTGGCGTAAATTAAAATTCAAACGCATTTTTTTGCTTTGCATTTGTTCGTCCGTAAATTCTTCTGAAACCGTATCAATTACTTCAGGTCCCTTTATTGGTGGACCAATATAACCGTGTTCCCAATTTAAATTTCCACCAATAACTAAGTCCGTATTTTTTTTAATGATTCTACTATGCAAAAAGTTGGCACCATGAATAAATGCATAGGAATTGTATAGCGGTTTTGAAACAGAATCATTAGGCGCCCACCAATTTTGATCAATCCCATCAGGTGCCGAGTGGAAACCTGAGTATACATTTACTTTTGTAAGTGGTCTGTCTTTAGGATAAGCAGTTCTAATATGGATAGAGCCACTTAATGCTGAAGAACCTGAAAGCACAGAAGATGCTCCTTTAGTAATTTCAATTTGTTCAATATTTTCAACAGGAACAAATCCCCATTCAGGCCGACCTGCATCCCCTGAAAGGATGGGCATATCATCAACCAAAACAGCAACTTTACTTCCAACCCCAAATGTAAATCCGCTTCCACCTCTAATTTGAGGTTCACCATCCATAATGTTTAAACCTGGAGTTTGATCCAGTATGCTTTCAATACTGCGTGTATTTTTGTCCTCAATAATTGCTGGTTTTATAACTTCAACGGAGTAGGTGAGCTCTTCAACTTTTCGGTCAAATTTTCCTACGCGCACTTCAATTGTTTCCAGTATGCGGGGAATCATTGTAACGTTTAACTCGATTCGTTCACCATCCTTTATTTTAACAGGAATGGTGTCATTTAACATACCCGTATATTTAAAGATGATTTGGTAATCGCCTTTTGCTAAGTTGAGGTTGTAATTTCCGTCAATGTCTGATACTGCACCTAAAGAAGGTTGACCAAACACAACAATATAACCCCCTATAACTGGCGTGTTTTCATTGGTTTGAACAGATCCATAAACGCCACTTTGTGTAAGTCCGTTAAAAGATATTCCAATAATAATTAAGAAGAGGGAAAGCCCTTTCATACAATAGGATTTAGATTATAAGGCTTATTAGAGTGGTAGTTTAGTCAATGACAACTTTACCAGTAGCTATTTGCTCGTCTTTGATAATTCTATAAATAAAAGTTCCAGATGCAGGAATATTATGCTGTGAATTAGAACTGTTTATTATTGATTCGTAAACAATTTTACCATCTAATCCATAAACCATAATTTTAGCAGCTGAATAGTCTTCTAGCATTACATTTAAACCATTTGCAGTTGCAATAACTTGGTGGTTCAATTCAACAGTAGTTTCAATTGAGGCATCATCAGGTGCTTCATAAATCAATTCAATATCATCTACCCACATTTCACTGCCTTCAATTGCCGCTGTGCTGTCTCCAGAAGTTACTACCGATAACACATAGTCTGGAGTTGATTCGTTGAAATAGACAAATGGAGCTGAAACTCTAGTCCACTCTGTGTAAGATTCTTCAATGTCAATTCTAGCTTTACCAATCCAATGAGCTGTAGATCCTGTTTCAGGTAGAATTCCCGAAGCGCTATTGTCATGCAATAAAACTTCAATTTTTCCACGGTCACCACCTTCAGGTGAGTATTTTACCCATGCCACTAAACTGTCTGGTCGATCAGTAAACTCAGTATTAAACTCTGCGTCAGATTCATTTGTAAATACATTTCCTAATTCTGGATCAAAATCGGCATGAACTTGCCCATTGGTCATAATACCATTTGCAATTACACCAAATGCGTCCACGTTTACTAAACGAACAGCATAATCACCTGAATGTGCATCTTCACTTTGAAAAAGAACAACTGGAGCAACAACACCTAATGCATCCGCAGTTTTTAATGAACTCCAATCTTCAGGTTCATCCTCAGTTCCAATTACATCTTCCCAAGGGCCTTCAAATCCAGGGTTTTCAAGTTGTGCTTGTCCAAAACTAGTCGCAGTAACTGCGCATCCAATTAATAGTAAAAGTCTTTTCATATTCGGTTATTTTGACTCAAAAATAGACAATAACGCGAGAATTACAAGACTTATGAATTTATCAATCTATAAAATCAGGTGTAAGAATAGATTAATTGACAAATGAGAATCAATTTTACAAGAATTTATAGCAAAGGTTATGAGGTTGCTTTTTCTTTTAATAAGGTAAGTGTGTCAAAAGGATTGTCAACGATAAACATATTGATAATCCAATCAGGTAAACTACCTCCCGGACTTGCAAAGTATTGAAAATGAACACTTGTTTTACTTCCAACAGTTTTTAGTTTCCAATATCCATAACTTTTTTCTATCCGCACATAATCGTCGTTTTCATCCTTAATTCCATCAACAGATTTCATTTTAATCGTTGTTGTGCCATCACTTTTCGAGATTGTCATTTTTGAAACACCGTCTCTATCGGTTGCAGGCCATGGTAAATCTAATACGCTGTATACATAATACTGTCCAGGTGCAATTTTTTCTAAAATTTGAGCTTCACTAATGTCAGGATACCAGTTAACGTAATCGTTAATGTTTACTATGATTTGTGCAATTGTTTTTCTACTTGCAGAAATGGTTGTTAAGGCCTTAAATTCTCTAATGTTTTCGCCATCAACTGTTCTGGTATATACTTTAATACCATTTTCATTTTTTTCTAGTTCCCAAGAACCATTTCCTGCTAAACTATTATATGATAGCAAAATTGTAAAAATGAAAAAGAGATATTTTAATGAATTCATATAGTATTTATTTTCTTCCAAAATCGGCAGGAATTTCTCCCCAAACTTTAGTCTCCCATTTTAAAATGGGGTTGCTAAAGTGATTCATCTTTAACCAATGTTCTGCACGTTTAATTAAATTAACAACCTCCGGTATTGGTTTTTTGTTTGTTCTACACACTTTTTGTCTTACCCAACTCATTGCTATTCGTGAATCTGAATAAATAGGCATAGCTTTCATTTTAGGGTCTTTATGTCCGTTTAAGTATGCCAGTGCATGTACTAACGCTAAAAATTCACCGATATTATTGGAGCCTTTTTTATAAGGCCCAACTCTAAAAACAGTTTCTCGGCTAAAATTCCATACTCCTTGATATTCAAAATCGCCTTTGCCATTACAAGCAGCATCTACCGCAAGGCTTAGTTCAATTGGCGTGCCAATTTTTTCTAACTCGGCTTCACTTAGGTCTTTTGTTTTTTTATAATCACCATCCTTGTATTTGTCTGGATGCTCTGTAAAAGCTTTTTCTGCAAGCTTTTTACTTCCAAAGGTTTTATAAATAGCTTTCGGAAACCCTCTGATTTGCTCCAAAACTTTATTCCAATCGGTATAAATTCCAGGTTGATGTCCATGCCAAACCACGTAGTAATACTGTTTTTTTTGTTTTGTTTCTGTTGAAACTGACGAAGGATCTTTGAATGCTTTTCGGGCTTGTTCTAATGAGTTAAACGAGCGAAATTTAGCATTGGCATATCCTTTTATTTCACGCTGGCAATGTTCCCAAGAATCATAAATCCCAGGAGTATTGCCTTCCCAAACCACATAAAACTTCTTTTTTTTGGCCATGCGCCAAATTTATGATTTAATCTTGAAGTTGATAGAGGAAATTGACTCCTTCAATGAAAAAAACATTTGTTTTATTGAAAACGAATAGCAAGTTGGAAACAAAAATAGTGTAAAACGTTTCCCCTGTTTATTTTATTTATACATTTGCGCCATGGAAGAGAAGAAAATGGAAATCATTAAGTCAGCACTTGAGGTTTACATGAAGTTTGGGATCAAGAGTGTGACAATGGATGAAATGGCTAGGCAACTGGGTGTTTCAAAAAAAACACTGTACCTATATGTGCGTGATAAAAACGAATTAGTAGAACAGTGTTTACTCTACGGGCACGATTGCGACATGGAGATGATGGACGGTATTTGTGGAGGTAATTTAAATGCGATTGAGGAACTTTTAGAAATTTATCGCTACCTATTTAAAATATTGGGGTCTATTCATCCGTCTATATTTTTTGACCTCAGTAAGTATCATCCGAGTGCACTTAAATTAATGAATAATCATAAAAATGAAACAATTAGAGAAAGAGTAGTAGTTAATCTAGAAAAAGGAATGAAAGAAGGGCTTTATAGAGATAATCTTAATCCTGGAATTGTTTCAAGACTACATATGGGAACAATAGACATGATTTTGTCTGGAGAAATAATTCCATTTACAGAATTTAAATTGGAAGAGGTATTCTCTGAATTTTTTAGATATGATGTAAGAGGAATTGCAAGTAATAAAGGATTAGAAAGTTTAAAAGAATTAATACGTAATGATGAAAACTTATAAAAAAATAGCTTTTGGCTTGTTAGCAGTGTTTACTGCTTCTGGTGTAATGGCACAAACCCAAACATCATTTTCGCTAAGCGAAGCGGAAGAGTTTGGGGTGAATAACAACGAGCAAGTAAAAAATGCCTTGCTTGACATTGAGTCAGCAAAAAAGAAAGTTTGGGAAACTACTGCAATTGGTTTGCCGCAAATTAATGCAGAAGGGCAATTTCAACAATTGCTTGATATTCCAGTATCTGTGGTAGATGCTTCATTATTCAATCCTATGGCCCCTCCTGGTGAGGTGTTAGAGTTTAGAATGGGGCAAGAGTTTTCAACTTCTTTAACATTTAGCGCATCACAATTAATATTTGACGGATCTTATATTGTTGGACTACAATTTTCTAAGTTTTTTCAAAAAATGTCGGCTACTGCTGCTGATAATACGAAGCAAGAAGTTAGAGCAATGGTTAGAGAGGCATACTACAATGTTTTGGTAGCCAATGAAAATGTTACTTTAATGGATTCTATTTTACTTTCAACTAAAAGTCTTTGGGAAAAAACAGCGATTTATGCAGAAAACGGTGTGATTCCTCAAGAAGATGCTGACCAAGTAGAAATTGCTTATAATCGTGTTAAGGCATCAAAAGCAAATGCAGAACGCCAATCAAGTGTAGCTTTAAATTTATTGAAACTTCAAATGGGATACAGTTTTGATGAACCATTAGAAGTAACTGCAACGTTGCAAGAGGTGTTAGATGAAATGCAAGGTAAAAGTCCTCTATTGGCAGATTCGGAAATTAAGAATAACAAGAACTATGTTATGCTAGAACAACAAGGGCAGTTGGATGAATATAGTTTGAAAAACGAAAAAGCAGCCTACTTACCATCAGTTGGAGCATTTTTTACGCATTCACAAAATGCTTATCGAAATGAATTTGATTTTTTCCAAGATAAGGCCTGGTACCCAACTACAATTTGGGGAGTTTCTATGAAAATTCCAATTACAAGTAGTGGACAAAAAATTATGCGTGTACAACAGGCTGAAATTAAAATTGAACAAGATCAAAATGATCTTCAAAATTTAGAAAAGTCATTACAGTTTCAAGAATTGCAACTGAAAACATCTTATCAGTCGGCAGTTGAAATGGTTGAACTAGAAAAATCTAATGTTGATTTGGCACAAAGAATTTATCAACGTGCTGTTCTCAGAAACGAAACAGGTGTGGTGTCTCCTTTAGAAGTAACACAATTGCAAAACCAATTATTACAAGCTCAGGGTAATTACATAATGGCTATTATGGAAATGCTTTCTGTTAAAGTACAATTGGATAAATTATATAATAAATAAGTAAGAGCCTTGGTTCAAAATCAAGACATTAACTCAGAAGTTTAAATAAAAAAAAATGAAAAAGAAATTTATTTATTTCATTGCCTTAGGAAGTTTCTTAGCGGCTTGTGGAGCGGCAGAAACTAATCCTGAATTGGATGCATTAAATAGTAAACGAGATTCACTAAAAGCTGAATTGGCAACTGTAGATGCTCAAATTTTAGAATTAGACACAGCAAAAGTTGAAGTGATTCCAATTGTAACGGCGGATAAAGTGTCAGTGCAAGATTTTGTACATCAGGTAGAAATTCCGGGAACTGTTGAAACGGATCAAAACGCATTAATCAATGCAGAATCGAGCGGAGTTATTAAGCGTGTTCATATTCGCGAAGGACAAACAGTTTCAAAAGGTCAAACGTTAATTACGATTGACTCTGAAATTTTGGCCTCTACAATGGATGAGTTAAAAGCTTCATTAGAACTTGCAGATTATATGTTTGAAAAGCAGCAAGCTCTAAAGGATCAGGGAGTCGGAGTTGAAATTGAATATGAGCAAGCTAAAAATCAAAAATTGTCTTTAGAAAAAAAGATTAAAACAATGCGCTCTCAACAAGGTAAAACAGTTGTTCGTGCTCCATTCTCTGGTGTCATTGATGATATTATGGTCAATGAAGGAGAGATGGCTGCTCCTCAAATTCCTTTGTTGCGAATTGTGAATAACAGTAATGTAACAATCAACGCTTCTTTATCTGAAAACTTACTTGCTAAAGTAAATGTAGGTACTCCAGTTGAAATGCGTTTCCCTTCTTTAAATGATACAATGATTGTATCTACTGTTTCTAATAAAGGAAATTATATCGATCCTACAAACAGAACATTCCGTATTCAAATTGCAGTAAAAAACAATAAGCTTTTATTGCCAAATCAGTTTGCTGAATTGAATGTAACTGATTTCATACGTAAAGATGCAATTGTTGTTGATTCAGAGGCTTTATTGCAAGATACTGATAACAATATGTACGTTTATCGCCTAACTCCTTCTGGAGACGGGAAAAAGCAAAAAGTAGAAAAAATCTTTATCAAAGTAGTTAAAATGTTTGAAGGTCAAGCCTGCATTGAAGGGGCTGTAAAAGATGGTGATTTACTCGTTGTTAAAGGAGCTAAAGGAATTACTGAAACCGATCTAGTGATCATTCAATAAGAAGAAAAATGAGTAAATCAATAAAAGACCAAAAAGAATTTGGGATTTCATCTTGGGCAGTAAATAACCGTAAAACGGTTTATTTATTGATCGTTATCATCTTAATTGGTGGAATGGGTGCTTATACAAGCATGCCTAAAGAGAATTTTCCTGAACTACAAATCCCCGAAATATACGTGGGAGTAGCGTATCCGGGAAACTCGCCAGAGTTAATTGCGGATAAAATTACAGATCCGATAGAGAAAGAACTTAAGTCTATAAAAAATGTAGATGAAATAAATTCAACCTCGATAGATGGATTTGCCTCCATTCAAGTAAAGTTTGATTTTAAGGTAACAACAAAGCAAGCCTTGCAAGATGTTAAAGATGCGGTAGATAAAGCACGCGCATCTAAAGACTTCCCGCAAGATTTGCCAGTTGAGCCAAATGTCTTTGAAATGGATATTTCTCAAATGCCAATTATGAATATTAACCTTTCGGGTGATTATTCTATTGTACAGTTGAATGAATATGCGGAAATTTTAGAGGATAAAATTGAAGATTTACAAGAAATTTCTGAAGTAGATATTCGTGGAACACAAGAGCAGGAAATGCAAATCATGGTCGATCCGCGTAAAGCAGAGGTGGTGGATGTTTCTTTTGGAGATATTCAAAATGCAATTGGGAACGAAAATGTTACAGTTTCAGGAGGTGAGTATTTAGATGGAACAACAAAACGTACCATTCAAATTGATGGTAAGTTTAAATCTGCAGAGGAAATAGGAAATGTAATTGTTAAACAAGAGGATTATAAACCTGTTTATTTAAAAGACATTGCTGAAATTAAGTTTGCAGATGCTGATACAAGCTCTTATGCCCGCGAGCGAAGAGAGACAGTAGTAATGCTTGATATTAAAAAGAGAAGTGGTGAAAACTTACTAGATGCTTCTGCAAAAATCAATGAACTACTTGTTGAAGTTAAGGCAAGTGGAGAAATTCCAAGCGGAATTAATATTTCAGTTACAAATGACCAATCTTCAAAAACAGAAGAAATGGTTTCTAACCTTGAAAACTCAATCATATTTGGGGTATTACTAGTGGTTGGAGTGCTTTTATTCTTTTTAGGATTAAGAAATGCACTATTTGTTGGGGTGGCAATCCCGCTTTCAATGTTCATGTCGTTTTTCATTCTAAACGCTATGGGTGTTACCTTAAATACAATGGTATTGTTCTCATTGGTATTGGCATTGGGTATGCTAGTAGATAATGGAATTGTAGTAGTGGAAAATGTGCAACGTTTAATGGAGGAAGGTGTTGATTCTTTCACTGCTGTTAAAAAAGGTGTAGGTGAAATTGCTTGGCCAATTATTGCTTCAACAGCAACTACTTTAGGTGCCTTTATTCCATTGGCTTTATGGCCAGGAATGATGGGTGAATTCATGAAGTATTTACCAATTACGTTGATAATTGTACTGGGCTCTTCATTGTTTGTTGCTTTGATTATTAACCCTGTGTTAATAGCAATTTATATGAAGGTTGGTGAAGAAAAGTCAACTAAAAAACGTCCGTTAATTATTGCGGGAATCTTTATTCTTTTAGGAATGTTGTTAATTCCTTTAAGTGCAGGTTGGAGTAACCTCTTAATGGTAATAGGTGTGTTTATTATTGTAAATATGTTCTTATTAATGCCTGCGGCAGATTGGTTCCAAAACAAGTTCTTACCTAGATTAGAATCTATGTATGAAAAAACATTGAACTTTGCCTTATTCAAAAGACGTCCAGTTGCATTTTTTGTTGGAATGTTTGTTTTATTCTTTTTATCAATCGGAATTTTAGGAGCATTTACACCAAAGGTTTTATTCTTCCCAGAAAGTGAGCCAAATTACGTTAATGTTTTTGTAGAGCATCCAATTGGAACAGACATTCGTGTGACGAATCAAACTACGTTGGAGATTGAGGAAATTCTTTACAATGAAATTTTAACGGAAGAAATTGCAGATACTGTTGGGAAAGACTTTGATAAATGGATTATTCAATCGATCATCTCACAAGTTGGAGAAGGTGCTTCTGATCCTGCGCAAGGAATCACAATGGGAAACACTCCTAATAAAGGACGATTAACGATTAACTTTTCAGAGTCAAAACACCGTGGAGATTATGAAACAAGTGAAATAATGGAGCGAATTTCTGCTGGATTAAAAAACAAGTTCCCTGCAGATGTTAAAATTACAGTTGATAAAGACAATCAAGGACCTCCAACAGCTTCTCCAATTAATATTGAGGTTGCAGGTGACGTTGATTATGATTTAGTATTGGAAGAGGCTGAAAAATTACGTTTCTTTTTAGATCGTAGAAATGTGGCAGGAGTAGAGCAGTTAAAACTAGATGTTGAGACTGGGAAACCTGAGTTGAAGATTGAAGTTGATCGTGCAAAAGCTCGATTGTTTAATACTTCTACAGCGCAAATTGCAAATGCAATACGTACTGCATTGTTTGGGGCAGATATTTCTACTTATAAAGAGGGAGATGAGACCTATGATATGGTGGTGAGATTTAATGAGCAATCTAGAAACGACTTAGATGCTTTAATGAATCAAAAATTGATTTTTAGAAACAATAAAGGACAAATGTTACGAATTCCTATTCGTTCATTAATCAAAGATCCGGTTCCTACTAATACTTATAGTTCAGTAAAACACTTAGACTTGATTCCGGTTGTGACTATTTTCTCAAATGTTTCTGAAGGCTTCAATGCTAACGAGGTGGTTGCAGAATTAGAAGGTTTGGCAAATGAGTATATGACCGACAATGAAATCTTACCTGGTGTAAGTTATAAGTTTACTGGAGAAGGGGAAGAGCAGGCGAAAGAGATGGCTTTTTTAAATGGCGCTTTATTAATTGCTTTGGGAATTATTCTCTTTGTAATCGTAGCACAGTTTAATGCCTTCACAACTCCTTTGATCATTTTGTTCTCAGTAATCTTTAGTTTTATTGGGGTATTCTTAGGAGAGGTTATTTTCCAAATGGATTTCGTAATTATCATGACTATGATTGGTATAATATCGCTGGCCGGGGTCGTCGTAAACAATGCCATTGTATTGATTGATTATACGAATTTGATTCGAAAACGACGCCGAGAAGAATTAATGCTTGGAGAATTTGATCAATTGCCGTTACCTGAAGTAATATCTGCTATTGTAGTGGCTGGTAAAACAAGGTTACGTCCAGTATTGTTAACTGCAATAACAACAGTATTAGGTCTAATTCCTTTGGCATTCGGTATTAATATTGATTTTACATCATTATTAACAGAGTATACTGCCAACTTCTATATTGGAGGTGACAATACTATGTTCTTTGGACCAATGTCTTGGACAATCATCTTTGGATTAACGTTTGCAACATTCTTAACGTTAATTATTATTCCAGTGATGTACTTGTTATTCTACAGATTTAAGTTGTGGTTATATAAAATCACGAATTCAAAATTACGCTCAAGCATATAGGTTGAGTAAATAAAAAAAGGAAAGAGGGTTCAATTTATTGGCCCTCTTTTTTTTGAAATATTTTAGGCCAAAATTTTTCATTTTATGTTATATTTAATGACAATTAATTTTGTGGACCTTGAAGCTTATTAAACAAAAAAAACTCTATTTTAAAGAAGGAAATTCGGATAAAGTCTATGAAGTAGATTTATGTGAATCTTCCAATAACCTATTTGTCGTTAATTTTAGATATGGAAGGCGAGAAAGTGTTTTACGTGAAGGAACTAAAACGGTTTTTCCTGTAGGATATGATGAAGCATTAGTGATTTTTGATAAGTTAGTTTTAAGCAAAGAGAAAAAAGGGTATTCAGAGTCAGATGTTACACAAGAAGCTGAGCCTGTAGAAGTGTTGCCCATTGCTGAAAATACTATTCGAGATGAAACAGTCTTAAAGTATTTAACCCAAGGTGCTGCAGGAACTTATACTAGAAATTGGAAAATTTCAAAAGTAATATTAAGAGCAGGAGTTTTAAATTTGACTGCTGCAGCTCCAAGTATTCAATCTTTTATTCTTTCTAAAGATGAGTTTGAACAATATGCAGCAATAAAAACCTTAGCTTATTTTAAAGATTATTCTGTTGCAGACAAGATATTTTCTGTTTTTAGTGAAAAGGGCTTAGATAATAAGGTGGGGCGTATGGCTGCAGCCTATTTAATCAAGGCGAAAAAGAATAATTACGATAATGAAATATTAAGGGCGGCAAAGCAAAAAATGCCCAGTGAAATTAGTAGTAAGTTAGGTTCTAAAACGGATCTTTTAGGTAGTTTGGCGCTTTATTACATGCAAGAGCAAGACATAAACCCAATGACCTTGTATTACTTATATCTGACTTCGTTTGAGGATACAAGTTTGAAAAAAACACTGCTAGAGTTTTTAAATAATATTTCTTTTAAAGTCAACACATTTAAATCCGTGCGTTACATCTTTAGAACGGCGGAAGTTTTAAATGAACTTGACTTTTATGCGTTAATAGCAAAGAAAATTGGTGTAGATGGTCCAGGACATAATTCTGATTATGTCTATTCTGATGGGCAGTGGGTTTGGTTGTCAGACGAAATGAAAAAAACAAATCCTTCTGTAGCCTTTTCTAAAAAGACACAAAACTATTTCATAAACGCAATCTATAAATACGTTTATCGATTGAGTGCAGAAAATGTGGATGGATATATTGCCGTTGCAACGCAGTTTTTATGTCAATTAGATAATGATAAAGACAAAGCTAGGCAAGAAACAAAATACAATTACGATTATAATTTTGAAACAGGTAATTATAGTCGAATTGATGAGCATTACCCGCGATACAGTAAATTTTCTGCGCTTATGTTTGTGCTGCATGGAAGCACAACACGTTTTGAACGTAAAAAAAATAGATGGTATTATACAGGGCAATTTATAGAGCCTAAGAACTATCCAAGGGAAGAGGTTTTAGCCGAGGAATGGAATAAACGCTCTAATGAAGTGTTACATATTCTTGCTAATTCAAAAAGTGAGGAAGCCACACTATTTGCTTTCAGAATATTAAAAGAAAATAAGCACTTTTTAGATTCAGCACCAGCCAATGTTCTTCAACAATTGGTTGGAAATTATAATACGGAAGTTGTTGAATATATTTTAGATTATTTAGAAGAAAAATATAACCAAGAACAACCGCCAGCCACATTAGTTTTGGCCATGTTTAAATCTTTAAACGAAAAAGGAGCCGAGCTAGCTAAAAAGTGGTTAGAAAAATATGAAAAGGCTTACTGCGCTGATAAAGGTTTTGTTGCGTCCTTATTACTTTCTGGTAATTTTAAGATTATAGCTTATTTAAAGGAGGTGTATGCAAATGGAGTGAAGTATTCGCACCAATTTACATTGAACGAGTTAGAGGAGTTGTTTAAAGTTGATAATTCCTATTCAACGGACTATTTAATGCAGGTTGCAGATTTAATAGGGCAAGAGCATTTCGTTCGGTTGTTTAATCAAGTTAACCAAGATGAGTTAGCAAACTTAATATCATCTGATGCTGTAACAAATATTCTATTCGCTGTAAACTTGTGTAAGGGGCGTAAAGATTGGTTTCATCCTTTGTTTAAAGATAGAGTGGATGCTTACATCAATTCAGATGATGTAGTGTTAAGAGAGTTAGGGATAATGATTTTGGGTTATTTTCCTGATAGCTTTTTAAGAGAAAATAGTCAACGATTGAGTCGTTATTATTTTTCAGAACACGCCGAAGTTCGCACGGCTATTCAACCTGCAATTGCTAGGTTGGTTAAGTTGGACACTATGTTTAAAAAGAATATTTTGACTCAATCTTTAAAAACAATTAGTAATGCTGAGTCTTATGAAGGTGTTCATGAAACGGTTTATTCACTTTTGTCTAAGGAATACGAGTTAGCTTTAAGGTCACTGTCTGTAAATGAAGTATTAGGATTGGTTTCTTCTAAATTTGAGTATGCGCAAAAATTAGGAACTCCTTTATTTAATCAATTGACTAAGCTACCTAGTTTCACAATTGAGCAATTAGTCGTTATTGCAAAGAGTGATGTGAAAGAAGTGAGAGATTTTTTACCCGGTTATTTTGAAAAAAATACGGCTAGAATAAATATGGAGCTAGAAGGAGCTTTGAGAATTTTCAATTCAGACTGGAAGGATGTATTTGATTGGAGCTTTGCTTATTTTGAAAAACATATTAAACCAGAAAATTGGACGATTGATTTGTTGCTGTATAGTTGTGATCATATCAAAGAAGAAGTGCAAGCATTTGGACGAAAAATGGTAACAACGCATTTTACGAATGATAAAGGATTGGAATTGTTGTTAAAGTTGCAAGAGCATCCGTCAAAGGGCATGCAGTTTTTTGCAACTAATTATTTAGCAAATTATGCCAAAGATAATCCTGAGGTAACTTTAAAGTTGAAAAGCTTTTTTAAAACTGTTTTATTTAACATTAATGAAGGCCGTTCAACCAAAACACGTGTATTTGCATTTTTAGAGCAAGAAGTGATTAAAAATGAAGAGGTAGCTCAAATGACTATTGATCTTTTAGATGCAATTTTAAATACCAATATTATGACTGATCAAAGTCGTTGTATAGATCTTCTATTAACTATATCTGAGTATTATCCTAATTTGACTGTTCCACTAACCATAAAAGAAGTTTAAACTATGCAGTTTAATTATAAATATGGTGGAGCGAGTAGCATAAGTAATAATGCTGGGGCAACAGGAATTAGTTTTGCACCTGACGTTTTGCGAGAACCTACCTTTTTTGTTGGAGCATTAAACAAAAAAATTCCTTTTAGAGAGGCCATTTCAGCATTGCATGATGTTGTTATTGCCGATTTTAATTTTCAACCTAAAGATAATACGGAGTATTTAACTTGGTTAAAAAAGCAAGAAGAGATTTGGCTTTTGAATGCAGGAAAGGATAAGTCTAATTTAGATCAAGAAATTAGTGTCTTAAGAACGCAATTAGATAGTTTAAGGAAGCAAAGAGGAGAGATTACTAAACCTTTTTACAAAGCTCAGCGCAAGTATTTCAATTATCTTCTTAAACGAGATTATGCCGCCTGGTTAATATTGGACCCCGTAATTACTGTTCACCCAGATCAAGTGTTTTTTGAGTGTTTCAGTAAAGATGAATCTGTTTATGGAAAACTGTCTTGCGGATATGATGTTTTTGATTCAATAAGTGAATTTGAATGTGGAACAACTAATATTGATTATTCTGAAAAACTTTATCAAGAATTTCAAAAAATCAGAACATATAAGGCTACTGATTTTAGAATAGATCCAAAAGGATTTGATGTTCAAACAACAGGAGAGGATAATTATAAAGAAGTGAAAATTGACTTGCCTGACAGTTGGGTAAGAGGGTTTTTGCAGGTAAGTTCAGCAATGACAAGTAAAAAAGTTTCCTTTGAATTGGAAGCAACTGATATTGCTAATTTTATTTCGGTATTAAAAAGAAATAAAGAACGCAAAGGGCCACGTTCTATCAAGTACATTTTAAAACCCGGAGAACCAATTGTAGCCGTTTTTGAACCTTGGAATATAGAAGTAGTTTGTAAACGCTCAATTTATAAGGGAAATAAGGAAGAAGAAATTCGAGTTTGGGGTCGTCGAAGAATTTTATTATTAGAAAGATTATTACCTATAACTGAAAAATTTACAGTGCATCTTTTAGGACGAGGAATGCCCTCTTTTTATACGGCTCATTTAACAAATGAAATGTATTTTACTTTAGGTCTTTCAGGCTGGACAGCAAATGATTGGACTACATCAAGTCAACTTGATTTACTGGCACCAAGAGGTTTAGTAGATGGGCAAACAATGCAAACAATTTATTTACGACTTCGAGAGGATTGGTTTAAAAATTCAGAGGATCTTGCCAATGCTTTAAGTTTAGATGTAGGTACTGTGAATAACGCTTTATCAACCTTTACTCAAGCCGGTAAGGTGATTTATGATTTAAAGAATGGCGTTTATCGTGTTAGGGAGTTAAAAAAAGATGGAATTGATATAGAGTCTCTACGATTTTCAAGTGAATTGGATAAAAATGCTTATCAACTTTCTGAAAGTGGAGAGATCAAAAATGTACAGTCAAGAGATAAAGGAGATCAATTATTAGTGGCAGGTACGGTTTCAAATGACTTTACTCCACAATTAACAATAGATAGTGATTTAAAAATCATTGCAGGTAAGTGTACTTGTAATGATTATTATAAAGATAAAATGACAAAAGGTCCGTGTGTACATATGCTTGCATTGCGGATTTATTTTGATAAAAATTAACGTATAATTATAATATATTTGTAACTGGCAGTAATAAGACAATAACCTTGCAATTCGGTTGGTGGATCGCCAATCATGCACACAGACACCGAACGCATCACTGACCTGAACTTAACTTATGAAATAGGCACTAGGGTGCTATTTCCGGTTATACTTCTGCGAAGTGAAATAGCACCCTAGTGCCTATTTCATTGGAGTTGTTCAATTCAGTCTTTAGAAACGTACGAAGGGAACTGAAAATACGTCTTATTGCTGCCTTTTTTTTGCTCAATGGAAGATTCGAGAGAAAGAAGACAGGAGATTTACGACAGAATAAAGAATTCATCTAAGAATGAGTACATTCTTTCTGAAATGAAGCGCTTGGGATTTTGGAATGACGAAACTGTCGATTTCAAAGCCGTTAATCAGTTTTTTAAGGACGAAGGAGAGTTATCACGTAAAATTCAAGAGAAGCTACGCGCAAAAAAAATTCTAGATAATCCAGAAGCATTTATAGCTCAAAAGCACAAAGAGCGAAAACTGGCATCCAAACTAAAACAAAAAGAAAACAAGGAGAAGAGAGAGCAGGCTAGAAAAGATAAAGCAGCCAAGTGGGCTAAAATCAAACAAACAGACATTATTTATTTAGGGGAGAACTATTCTCATGAACTAAATAATAAACTTTCTGATGCCAAAAGGCTTAAATCTCAAGGTTTGCCTGTTTTAGAATCTGCAAATGATGTGGCAAAAGCAATGGGAATTTCGATTGGAGAACTACGCTTTTTAGCTTTTTCTCGTAAAAATTCAAAAATAAGCCATTATAAACGCTTTAAAGTAGCGAAAAAAAGTGGTGGTCACCGCCTAATTTCTGCACCAATGCCAAAGCTAAAAAAAGCGCAAATTTGGATTCTTGAAGAAGTTTTAAACAAACCAGAGGTGCACCAAAATGCACATGGTTGCGTAGCTGGTAAATCAATTAAAACAAATGCCGAACCGCATGTTGGAAAAGTGGTTGTAATAAATCAGGATTTGAAGAATTTTTTTCCATCAATTACTTACAATCGTATTAAAGGTGTTTTTCATTCATTAGGATATTCAGACCAAGTTGCGGTAATCTTTGCATTACTTTGTTCAGAGCCAAAAATTACAGATGTCTCACTTTTAGGAGAAAATTATTTTGCACAAAGGGGAGATCGTTTTTTACCACAAGGTTCCCCATGTAGCCCTGCAATTACAAATATACTTTGCAGACGAATGGATTTTAGATTATCAGGCTTAGCTAAAAAGTATAATTTCAATTATACAAGATATGTGGATGATTTAACGTTTTCAGCAATTGATTCTTCAGTTGATAATGCAGCTATTACCCAAATTTTGAAATATTCACGACTCATAGTTAAAGATGAAAACTTTGTGTTGCATCCTGAGAAGTTGCGGGTAATGAAAAAAGGCGTACGCCAAGAAGTTACAGGTGTTGTTGTAAACGAAAAAGCAAATATTTCTAAAAAAACGCTTAAGCGATTTCGGGCTTTACTTTATCAAATAGAAAAAGATGGGATTAAGGGAAAGCAATGGAATAGACCCGGAAATGTTTTAGCCCAAATTGACGGTTTTGCTAATTTTATTTATCAAATTGATCCCATAAAAGGAGCAAAATATAAAAGCCAAGTGGCTCTAATTTTAGCAACACATAATTATAAAGAAAGCCACCGCAAGCAATATGCTGATAAGAAAAAATCAGTTTCTAAAACAGCTAGCAAAGGTGTTTGGGCAAGTATAAAATCTTTCTTTAAAAAATAAGCTACTTATTGATAATAAAAGCTTGCATTTTTTGAGCTTACTGGATGATCCTTATTGAATTAGCTTTGTTGCTTGCACGGCTCATTGTAATCTAACGACATCTCAATATCTATTCACTACCGTTTAAGTTTTAGCCAAATATTTAGGTTAATAAAAAGCATCCCTTTCCTATTCTAAACGTTTAAGAAGTATAAACCGTTAATTTTTAGATGGTTTATGAAATTCAGTAACCCAAAATTAAGATCGAATAAATGAAGTATTTAGCTCACTTAAAAAACTGGACCATAACACTTTTGTTAGTGTGCGCAGGTTCGTTTTCCTATACTGCTCACGGACAGGCTTTTGTTAATGGAAGTTGTGAAGGACCGGAAGGTTTAGCATTAGCGCCCACAAGTTGGACCATGGTTTCTGGGTCAACAGATATGTTGACCGTGCCTGTAGGCGTTCCTGGTTTTTCATTTACAGCTGGAGCAACAGTATCGTCTGATGGAGGAATGTTTGTAGAGTCTTATTGCGAAATAGGGGGCTATACAGAACGTTTCCAACAAACTGTCTCTGGTTTTACTATTGGTGAAACCTACACAATTACATATGAAGAGGCTAATTTTGGAAGTTGTTTGTCCGGTTATTGTCCCACAAATGATGCAGAATGGCTAGTGTTTGTTAGCGGGCTTCCTGTAATGACATCTGGAAACGTACTCCCAATCGCAGATGGTTGGTTAAATGCTTGTATCACTTTTACAGCAACTGCTACAACGCATACTATTGGATTTGAAGGCGGGTTTATTGGCGGAGGAGCAGATGGTGCTACGATATTAATTGATAATATTCAATTATCAGTTGGTGGCGGTGGCGGCGGAGGTGCTGCATTTGATTATGCAAACCTCATTTTATGTACAGGAGATCCAATTGAACCACCAATTATGGGTGGACCAATTGTAGGTGGATTTACAGCTACACCTGCAGGTTTGGGGTTAGATCCTGTTACTGGTGAAATTGATCCTGGAGCTTCGGCTGTAGGGGTTTATGATGTAACTTATTCGCCTGGAGGATGTTTGGCTGATGTCACAGTAACAGTTGAAATTGTTGATGGTGTAGATGCCACATTTGAATATGATCCTTCAATTTTTTGCACGGGAGGGGTTGACCCTTTTCCAAATTTTGATGTGGATGGAGATGGTGTTGATGAAGGTGGAGCTGGAGAATTTACCGCGTCACCAGCTGGTTTAGTTATTGATCCTGCAACAGGTGAAATTGATTTGGATGCAAGTGTAACTGGAACTTATACCATTACTAATACCATTTTGGATGTAGGATGTGGTGGAGATGTTCAAACATTTGATATTACATTGCTTTCTGTTTCAAGTGCAGATTTTACGTATAGCGAAATTTCTTATTGCCATGATGAACCTAACCAACTACCAAGCTTTGATTTAGATGGAGATGGTGTAGATGATGGAACGCCTGGTACTTTTACATCAACACCAGGTTTAGTTATTGATCCTGTCACTGGAGAGGTTAATATTGCTGCTAGTACTCCTGGCACTTATACTGTAACCAGTACAATTGTTTCAATTGAATGTGGAGATGATGTTCATACAACTGATATTACAATTGAGGCTTTGCCTGTAATGGACGGTGTTGCTGATCAGGATGTATGTAACGGTTTATCATTAACGCTTCCTGTATTTTCAGCTAGTGGCGTAGGTTTAACGTATACCTGGACAAATATTACAGGAACGAACGTTGGGTTTGGTATGGCAGGAACGGGTAATATTCCAACTTTTACAGGACTTAATTTATCGGGAGCTGCAGTAACAGTCACTGTTGAGGTGTTTGCTACAACTGCTTCTGGTTGTGTAGGTACACCAACTAGTTTTGATGTAACTATTCACCCAACTCCTGTTGTTTCTTTTTATGCAGATCCTTATGAGATATGTGCACCACAGCCAGTTGTATTTCATAATACTTCGGCACCAGCGGGTACCAATTGCTCGTGGGAATTTGGTGACGGAAGTACGGGAGAAGGTTGTGATTTGATTTCTCATAATTGTAACGCCGGAGTTTTTGATGTGACATTAACCGTAGAGTCTGCTAACGGTTGTTCTTCAAGTATTACTTATTATGATTATATTCAATTAGAAAAGCGTCCTGAGGCTGACTTTACTGTTGACAGGTATGTAACTGATTTGTACGATACTAAATTTCAATTTAATAATCAATCTATTGATGCTACTTCTTACGTTTGGGATTTTGATGATGGTAGTGCACTTTCAAATGATGTTAATCCTGAACACATTTACCCGCAAGTACCAGCAACTTATAATGTAATGTTGTGGGCATATGGTTCAGAGCCTACCTGTTATGATTCTACCTATGTTCAAGTTGTTGTTAATGATGTAATTCTCTATTATATTCCAAATGTATTTACTCCAGATGGAGACAATTTTAATGAAACTTTCCAACCAGTATTTACAAGCGGAATAGATGTTTATGATTTTCATATGATTATTTATAACCGTTGGGGAGAAATGGTCTTTGAATCATATAATCCTGCAGCAGGATGGAATGGAACTTATGGTGATGGAGGTTTGGTTCAAGATGGAACCTACGTTTGGCAAATTGAATTTCGAGAAACTATGTCAGATAAGCGACATAAAGATGACGGGCATATCACGATTCTTAAATAATTGCGTGCTTTAATGCGCATTAACGTTGGGGGATAGTCATACATTAAAAAGTGGCATCATTTCTGTTACTATTTAGTAAAGAATTGGTTGCGTTTCACCAACCAAATCAGCGTTTATTACGTTAATTATAGAAAGGAATTATTATGACAATCAACGACAGAATTAAAGCCGTGCATGTAATACAAAGATTTGTATTAATGTCGCGTACTTTGCTTCCTAGTTTTTCAGAATTAATGTCCAAAGAAGATTTAAGTACCTCTGAAGAACGAAAAGCAAAGCGAATCAAAGATGTTTACGATTCATTTAAACCGAATCCAGAAATGTCTGTGAAATTAGTGAATTCAAATATTTTTCATTTGATAATGGAAGTGTATCGCAATACACTTCAAAAAAGAGGAGATTCTCCGGAGTCATTTCATACCTATGATGAGTTTTTGAAAGAAAGTGATCGCTTATTAGATACTTGGAATCGCCAAAAAATGAACTAATTGCGTTAGTTTTTATTCACTTATAACCTAATTTAGGTCGGATAACTGGCTGAATGATCATGTCTCTAAAAATTCAAGATCCAAATAAACCTCATTCTTTAATGTGTAGAGTGTTGTGGTTTTGTGGATTGCAAAATGTATTTTTAAATCGGTTGTATTTTGCCGGGCTTTAAATTGATAGGGGATAATGTTTCCCTTAAATGGTATTTCAATTATATATTCAAATGTATCTTCATCTTTTTTAAGATAAGGAGAAACATAAGCCTCAAGAGATTCTGATTCATGTGGATCATTTTCTATTGGGTTGTTTAGGTAAATTTGCTTATGCCAGGTTTCCTCTAAATTAATCGTGGTTTTAGATCCCATTTTTTTGAGATTTGAAATCCATTTTAACTTTTCATTCTCAGCTTTGTGTTTATCTGATTTATTTCGAAGAATTATAAACAAATAAATAATTAAAGTAATTGCAATTCCAATTAATCCAAGCCAAATAAAAAGATGGTTGTCATTTTCTAAACCTGCACGAACCATTGTATACCCAAGGAAGAATAGCCCAAGTGTAATATAAAAGCCTATTGATTGAAATAAACGCATTAACTTTAATAAATTACATCTGCTGAAAGATTATTATTATAGTCAATCGTAATGTAATGAATAGCAATTAATAAACGAATTGCATTTACATTAGTGTCATACTTTTCTGGAGACATTAATAGTGAACTTATGACTGTCGAGCTTATTGTTCCTGCCTGTTGAATCTTCTCTGCATAATCTTTTGCAATTGGATGTTCTTTTCCTAATTCGAGTAAAAACTGCACATAATCACTTAAAGGATGCATGTTTAAATAGCCAATCTCAGTGTCTTTATCCCAAATTTTGTCAATTAATGAAGTACTTAACTCTCCAATTAAATTTTTCTCTTCTTCATAGCTAATCGGGATTTCAATCACACCTGTGCTTCCTGCTTCTTTTAGATCGATTAAAAAATGCGTTAAATCATCAATTGCTTCAGAGCTGTTTGGATCTTTGACGTTGGAAACATGAGTAATAAAGAAGTCATGAATTTTTTCAAGTTCCTCGGCTTCTTGCAAAGTGAAATGCTCTAATACTAATGACTCTTCTGACAATAAATCATTATCTGAATTTCCGCAAGATGCAATGGTAAAAATGCCAATTGCAATAAGTGTTAGTTGTAATGCTTTAAACATAAGATGTGCTTCTAATGGATTGTATATTTTCAATTTGATCTCTTAAATTTACAGAGGTTCCTGAATCTAACTTAAATATTGAAACATCTTTGGATGCTGTAATCTCTAAATGGGCTTGATCGTTAATGTGTAATTTATCAATGTTGGCAATGAGAATTGGTTTTAACCAAAAACTTTTTTCACAAACAGAATTGTTTTCAATAATAACCTCCCAATTTGTAATGTGAAGGTAGTGCTCAATGCCTTTGGTAGCAAATAAAGTTAGCCAAAACCATCCTTGAGTATCTCCCGAATCTATTATTACAAAAAAAATAATGATCAGACTTAGGGCAAGTATTGCCCATTTAAGGAATAATGGTTCATTATTTCGTTTATAAAAAAGGTGAATTTCTCCACTATCTTGTTTTCGCTTCAGGGAATAAGCAAGGATTAATTCAATTATAAAATTTAGTAGAAGGATAGCAATGCCAAATTGATATATGCTTAAGTCGACTCCAATCCAATAGATGGATAAAAGGACCATTGCAACTAGAATTAGCGGTAAAATATTTGTAAATCGGGTTAGTAAGATCATTCTTTTTGTATTCCATTTCAATTTAAGAACTTCCGTGGAATTTTCGTTGTGCAAAAGGTACTTTCTTGCATTTAAGATATCTAATTCTTTAAATTCATTTTGTAGTGGAGGTGCAGAAATTTTATTTTAGCCCAGCTAAAAAAATGATCGGTTCGTAAAATGTTATTTTCATCTTTAAAAACATGAATAACTTCTTTAATTGGAATTCGACGATATTTTACTACACCTTTTTTGTTTTGATGTAACCGATAATAACCTGTACCAGGGAACTTTCGTTTGTTCGATATAAGTTTTACTGAGCCATCTTCCATTAAATCTACTTTTAGAATTACCGTTACATTTCCATTCGTAAGTGGAAAAACAACCTTGACATGTTTTGTTGCTGAGCCATCTAATTGAAAGGCACTATAAAAACCGGCGTATACAACCTTGTTTGATTTTATGGATTTTCTTAGCCAACAAACATAATTGGGCTCTTCATTTTCATTGTTCAGGTGAATCACATTACTGGTCATTCCATAACTTGTTTCCAAGGGGCTAAGTGGAATGTTTAATTGTTGCATTTTAGTACTAACAGAACGAATTATAATTTTGGCAAACCAACTGATTGGCGGAATCCATTTTGACCAGACCTCCATATTGTATTGGGCTGTTCTTTCGTAAAAATGTTTAATCTCATTTGCTAGCCCATCCTTTAAAGGGCTATCTTGATTAATAACTTCGTTAAAATCCAGTAGTAAGCCACCGTCCTCACTAAAAACTACTTTTAAATTTTCTTCATTTGCCAGCTTTTTGTAAAACTCATCACCAATTATTTCTTGCCCAGCTAATGGACCTTTTAAATAAGGTAATTTTGTGTAATCTAATTTACGTCCAGTGGTGTTAAGCCAAAATTGAATACTAGATTGAATTATTTTACTGAAAGCCATTGTTTGAAGATGCTAGTTGTAGAAATACTAAACCTTTACAATTTACGAATAATCCAGAAAGAATGATGTGAATACTATTTTCCTTTACCTTTAAAGATAATTGCAATGGTATAAAACATAATTTTTAAATCCAGCGCAATAGACATGTTTCGGATGTAAAGCAAGTCATACTTCATACGTTGCACCATTTGTTCTACATTTTCTGCGTAACCAAATTTAACTTGTCCCCAAGATGTAATTCCTGGTCTTACTTTGTGTAGATACAAATATTGCGGATCATGTTTTGAGATTTCGTCAATATAATGTTGTCTTTCTGGCCGAGGACCTACTAACGACATATCTCCAATAAGTACGTTCCAAAATTGAGGAAATTCATCTAGTCTGGTTTTGCGCAAAAATTTGCCCACTTTCGTAATTCGGCTATCATTACTGCTAGACAATTGCGGCCCATTTTTTTCGGAACCCACATACATTGTTCTAAACTTTATAATATTAAAGGGCTGTCTATTTTTACCTACCCGTTCTTGGGTGAAAAAAATAGGTCCCTTAGAAGATAGTTTTACTGAAATTGCCAGAATGATGTAAACAGGAATAAGAACTATCAAGGCAATGACAGAAGCCATTATGTCAAAAATTCGTTTAGACGAAATTTGCCAATCAGGCATATTGCTAGTATTGGTTGTAAGCAATAGCGCACCGAAAATGCTGTTCATGTGTACCTGTCCAGAAAGAATGTCGTAGGCATCTGGCATAATACTAATACGAATGTCATAACTCGACAGCTGTGTAATTATACCTTTTAAACGTTCATGATCTGAACTTTCTAACGCAATTATAACTTCGTCTATGCTTTCGTCTGCTAAAATAGCTTCAACGTCATCTAAATGTCCTAAATGGGGCAAACTCTCCTTTAATTCAAAGTCACTGCCGTTAATATTTACAAACCCAACAAATTTATGTCCTGATGAAGGTTTTAAATCTCGAATTTCTTTCAATATTTCCACGGCTTTGCTACTACCACCAATAATAATGGTTTTAAATCCAAATTTACCTGAGTGAATCCGCTTAACATGAATCGTTGTCATGATTAACCTTGGAAGCAATGTAATGGTAAAATGCAGAATAAAAAGAGCAAAAAAGAGCTTGTAATATTGCTGATAGAGGTGAAGGTGATCAAAGTCATTTAGCAATACACTAAAAAAGACAATAATTACACCAATGCTGGTTCCAAACAATGTATACTTAATTGTTTTTAACCGATAATTTCTTAATACATCATGGTATGTGCCTTGCAGGGCATATAAAAACATCCAAAATAATGGGACAATAAGAATTCCAAGAAAAAAACCTTCTTTAAAGGTTAATTCAGCTTTTTCAATAGATGTAATTCGGTAGACATAAAATAAGAACCACGTAATTGTCGCAGTTAAAAAATCAAAGAAAACGAGTAGTATGGTCCGTTGTTTTTCGGTCATTAATAATGAACTACTTTTACATTGTCTAAATAAATGCGACCTTCATTAACAGAGGTGTCTTTTGCTGCTAAAAAGAAAATTTCATAACTAGATGCGCCCACATCAAAACTTACATCTTCTTTTAAATCAATGTAGATTTTTTTCCAGACTTCTTCACCTTCCGGTTGTGGATTCACAATTATAAGAGGTGTATGTTCATTAACACTGCCATCAGGGTAACGTGCAATTACTCCCATTGCCAATGAATTATTGTTATTGTAATCTATTTCTAAAAATACATCTTGGCCTTTTGGAAGTTCCATAAAGCTAGCTGTACTACCCGTGTAAACAGAATCCGTTGTGGTTAAGAAAATGGCTCCACATTTATCACCGTGTTGCACAATATCAGTATCCTCAATAAAAACCATGCTAGTATCAGAAGTTGGACCTTTTACAAAACCAATTCCTGCATCTTCAAAATCTTCATTAAACGAGAATGCTGTTTCTCCTTTATAAGTAACTGTTGGCGATAAATGTAAAGTATCATTTAACGCTAAACTAGCCGTAACTTCATATGGATTGTAGAAAGGGTAACGAATTCGAGTGCTAGAAATACCATTGTTTTTAATTCCCCCGAAAATAATGAAATTGTGTTCTCCTTCATCTAACACTGGAATTTTACAAGGAACTTCAAAAACTCCTAATGATCGCCCGTCCATAAAAATCCAAGCATCAGTAATACCATGTGAGTTGGCTCCTTGCGTTTCCGCATTTGTAGTTAAGCTAAACTCGTTTATTACAAGCCATGATGGTGTAATGTCATCTTGTTTACAACCAATTAGAAAGCTCGAAAAAAGGGTAATTAAAAGTAGGTTTTTTATCATTTGGCGCAATTACGTTTCTTTCAGAACGCAAAAAAACATTAAATATTTTCCTTAATCAAGTTTCCGTTTAACTTTAATTTTTCCATTATCTGCAATGCTATGTTTAATGCATACTCTCCGTCTTCAATCGAAACTATTGGAACTGTATCATTTTCAATAGATTGAGAAAAGGTTTCAAGCTCTTCTTTTATAGCGTTTGAAGCAGCCACATCTGGTTTGAAAATTTCAATTTTTTTCTTTGCTTTTCCTTCACCAAGATCAAATACAATATCAAAAGGATCTGGTTCCGTTTCTAAGGTGGTCATTTTAACAATTTCAGCCTCCTTACTTAAAAAGTCAATAGAGATATAAGCATCCTTTTGAAAAAAGCGTGATTTACGCATGTTTTTTAAAGAAATTCGAGAGGCGGTAAGGTTAGCTACACAACCATTGTCAAATTCTAAACGAGCATTCGTAATGTCTGGCGTTTCACTAACCACTGCTACACCAGAAGCGCTTATTCGTCTTACAGTTGATTTAACAGAACTTAGAATAATATCTAAATCATGAATCATTAAATCTAATACAACAGGAACATCTGTTCCTCGAGGGTTATATTGAGCAAGGCGGTGCGTTTCAATAAACATGGGGTTATTAATATAAGGCAAGGCATTTTTAAATGCTGGATTAAATCGCTCTACATGTCCTACCTGAACTTTTACTTCAGCTTCTTGAGCTAACAATCGTAGCTTTTTAGCTTCTTCATTCGTTTGTGTTACAGGTTTCTCAATAAAAACATGTTTTGAGTTACGAATGGCTACAGAAGCTATATCAAAATGAGAAATAGTTGGAGTTACAATATCAATAACATCAACAGCATCTATAAGGGTTTTAATGTCTGTATATCTTTTTAACCCCATTTCATTGCTGGCAAACTCTGCATTTGCATCATTAGGGTCATAAAATCCAACAAATTCGTATAAATCGCTTAACTCTAGAATAAGTTTAGCATGAATTTTTCCTAAATGTCCTAATCCAAAAAGACCAATTTTTAGCATAATGTGAGTTTTTAATGTGAATAGCAACTGAAATCTTTACCAGTACTAATCGTTTAGCAAAGATATTCAGAAAACCAACCGCCCTTTTTTCTTTTATCAGTTCTTATTAACATTCACACTTTAATTTTGTGAGTATGATTGACTTATGTTAAATTGCGGTTAGGAAGACTAGCTTATTATGATTTTCGTTTTAAAGGTGGTCTTAAAAACAGAATAAAAATTTATTTTTGTAGCTCCTTTTAAGGTGATTGCTACTTATCCTTATGAATGATTTAAAGCGTATTAAACGATCTCAGTTAATCCTCCTGCTATTATGCATGAGTGTAAATTGGGTATTTGCTCAAACGGAAACATTCTCATATACAGGTGCAGTGCAAACATATACAGTTCCAGATGGTGTAACACTGGTAGAAATTGAAACTTGGGGAGCTCAAGGAGGTTCTTCTGTCGGATTAGATGGCGAACCAGCCACAGGAGGTCTAGGAGGATATTCAATTGGTAAACTTTTTGTAATTCCAGGTCAAATATTAAACGTTTATGTCGGTGGAGCAGGTGCTGCTCATGGTGCAGGAGGTTATAATGGTGGCGGTCAGGCAGCAACCGAATATGGTGCTGCTGGTGGCGGTGGTTCAGATGTTAGGGTA
>CAKZON010000095.1 GCA_937136425.1 uncultured Crocinitomix sp. | reverse complement strand
CCACCAATCATCAAAATAAAATCGTTTATTTTTTCTTTTTTTAAAATACTTGTTCATGTTATGTGGTATGTTAAAGTCTATATCTTCCGAAGTTAACCCATCATCAAGCCCTTCAACATTTTTAATCAAAAAATATATTCTAACTCCATTACCAGGAATTTCTCCAGTTCTTACATGATCTTTTAATTTTTTTTTGATATCTCCTTCAAAGACAACATCAACTATTGATGGGCTTTCATTCTTTAGTTTGTTTATCAAATTTCTCCTCCCTCTTTCCGCACATTCATTCCAAATTCTTTTCCCTGAATCTCTCCAATAAATATATTCGTTCCATGAATACTTTACGAGCTTCAAATAAGTATTATAATATGCATAAGCCCTGAACGCTGCATAGAGTAGCCAAAGCCCAAGCATTATCCAAATAGTTTCATAATAACGAGTGAAATCAAATTCCGCTCCAAATATTACAATTTCATCAACTTTTGGTTTTAACAACGCCAAAAAAATGATAATAACGCCAATCGTTAATAAATTACGTCGTCTTTTAGCAAATACTCCATTAGAATCTATTTCAGAAACGGTTAAAACACTATCAGTTGCCTCTGTAGCTCCGGTCATTCTTTGGTCATCAGAACTCATACTTATGTCTTTTTAGTAATTTGATTTAATTTCAAATCATTTCGGAGGTTGAGCAAACCCATTATTTTTTCATTGCTTTGCAAAACTGTGGTGCTATTAGCGTAAATACCAATGCGCGGTAATCGGGCATTAATTTCTTTCTGAATATTGTTATTTTCTCCTAACAGATAAACCTCATAAACCTGATCATTAACTCCGTATAAACTCACAAAAGGAATGGAGTGCGAAATAATATATGTGACGGCTTCATCCATTTTGCGCTCCTCCATTGAAACGTTGAATACTGCGTGTGCCAAGGCCTCCTCTAAAGTTTTACTGTAAATATTTTTATCCAAGTCAGGCTCAATTTCGGCATCAAACTCTTTGATTAAATTATTATCTGCATTTCTTGTAAAATATTCGGCAAATAAATTGGTAAGATGCTCATCTTCTTGATAATTAAAATCAAAATAAAGTACAGTTTCAAAATTGGCAACCAGCTCTTTTTCTTCTATTTCAAAGGTTTTGCCGTGAGGATCGTAAAGCTTAAGCTTATCGTTTTTCCAAGACAACAAAGCAAAAGCATGGTTTGAAAGAACCTCAGTTGATACAGTTTGATTTCTGCTATATAAAACGACAGGTTTATCGTTGATATGCTTTTTTATCCGACTGATTGTTTCCTTTTGATTGAAGGTATTTGGTACAAGGTTTTCACGAAAAGCCTTGTGACCAGACAATGCCAAACTATAATCTAAATCACGTAAATCCCCAGCCACATTATCTCCATTAATTTCGGAATAATCTCCTCCATTAATTTTTGCCCATGCTTTTTCAACCAGCATAGGCCAAATTTCCTGCGTATTCTCTTCTGACGAATAAGATCCAAATTGTGCGTAAATAGGTTGATCATTTTCAGCAACCCAAAACTTATCATTCACTCCTACCTTATGCAAATGCATTTCATTATCATAAAAATTGACATATGGGTGACTATTGGTAGGATCAATCAAGGCTTTTATATAATCTGCCTTTTTATGAGCAATACCTGCCAACGCAGCTAAAAAATAACAATCTCCTACTCGCCCCTGCTTCACATCAGTATACAATACATCATGTCTTTCTTTATCACCTTTTAAAAATGATTTTGTTTGATAGGCTTCTATTTTTTTATAGGCATAGTTTTCAGAAAAGGTACTTTCATTTGGGGCAATCTCTTCTGATTCAGAAGTCTCAGTTTTCAAATTTTTATAATTGAACAAACGGAAATAATCACGATTATCAACAAACTCATTAAAATATTGAGAGATTCTTCTGTTTTCAAAAAACAGCATTTTGTTTTTAGAGCAATAGTATTCTATCTCCTTTTTTGTGATTAAGGAATAATCAAAATGACTATCACTCAATTCAAATTTTTGATACTCGGCTTGAAAATTACCCTGCAAATTATTAAGCGAAGCTTTAAAACCATTCACCAATTCACTTTGATTCTCTACGGTTTTAATATGTTGATTAATCAGCTTTAAAAGTTTTTCGACCTTTAAATATTCAAAAAAATTGGTGTAATACTTTGTATAAGTGCCTACGTACTTATCAATTTCAGCTAGTTTATTATTGATTAGCTTACTTATTTTCCCTTTAACTTTAGCCAGTTTTTTTTTGAGCTGATACGTTTTATAGAAACCATTTAAAAGTGCAAGAAGTGTTGGGCCAAAACACGCTGACAGCTTGTAATAATTAGGCCAAAGCCAATTAACTATTATATTTTGATTAAAATATAAAACGCCACCCAAAATGGCTAAAACAAGAGGTATCCACAATAAATAACGCCCTTTTAATGAACGCCAATGCCATTCCAAATCTTTTTTTATCGCTTTTTCATCTCGGTAAGCCAATAACAAATTTTCATCTGCATGTTCTACACCAATTTTAAAGTTTTCCCTGGCATTATCTGTTAATTCAATTTTAGATAATTTTATACGTTTTCCTTCTAAGTTTTTTTTCAAATTGAGAAGTGTAGGAACTGCAATTCCTTCAACTTGAGAGATCTTATAATTGTCTTTTTCTTTTAATAAAGAGGAGATACCATAATTAACAGCAGAAATAGCCTCTTTAGTGTTATTTTCATCAAATAATTGCGAAATGTACAGCTTCAATTGTTCCTGTAACCCTTCTAGCTTAAAGCTTATAAAGCGCTCTATACCTTCCTCCTTATTTTTCGCCAATTCATGAAAGACATTTTTTCCTTGTTCATCAATTTTGTCAAACAATTGTTTTGCTGCAAAATCTAAATTAGATTTGGTTTTACTTTGACGTGAGCATTTCTCTATATACTCCTTTACTAAAGGATTTATAGCAAGTTCAAAGGATACAAACACTTTTTGGTGAAACTCATTTTCTAAAACCAAATAATTAGAGTTGAAAAATTCAGTTTGCCTATCTATAATGCGCAATTTGAGTGATTCATCAGGTTCATTATACTCTAGTATCTCTAATAAAAAATCTGATTTTCGTTTTAAAGCAATACATTCACCTACTCTTTTTTGATTGAATCCCACACTGCAAAATCCCATTGTATTGTAGCGCACAGAGCTATCAGATGATCGCGCAGTAGTTGCCAAACAATTTTTCAGTTTAACTTCATTTATTCCATTAGGCAATAAAATTAATTGCAACTGTTTAGATAATTGCTGAAATATATTGTCGATTCGTTCAAGAGGGGTTCCTGTTTCTTCATTAAAATTGTCAATTACAATGTTATGTACATAGCGCAACAATAGATTCGATTCTGTTGATCGATTGTCCTTACAAAATTTCTCAAATTGGTCATAAAAACTCCAATCATTGGTTGTTATTGGGCTTGATCGAGATACATCACGAATAAAAACATTGATAAATCGATAATCTGATCGTTCATTTGCCTTAAAAACAGCCTCTTTTTTTACCTTCTCAAAAAATTCAAAAAAACCTTCATTCTGGTAATTTGTTAAATCAACAAATGAAATGATAAAAGGGTGTTCAACATCAATATCAATTCCAAAGCTTGATTTAGTCTCATAGCCTGGACGATATCGGTTTAACTCTTCAGTTGAAACTCCAAAATTATTTTTATAAAATAATTTTGGATAATTTTCAATAAACCAATCTGATAAAGGATCAATAAACTCCTTGTATTGACTGTTATCTGGAACTAAAAAAACACTTGGGTAAATTTTCATTGGGCTCCATTATTTTATTGTCAACCTTAAATAGCGTTCATTTCCACTATTTTCATAAAAAAAGTCTATTCTAACAGAATTGGCATTTGCAATTTCTTCACATCCAATTTTGAGTGCTTCTTCCTCTTTTACATTAAGAAACTTTTTCTCCTCATTGCTCAACTGTGAATATGCTTTTTTCTCTGTTCTAAAACGTTGTTTATTATCCGATTCCGAACTTGGTAGAAAAGTTTCAGAAACACGTCTCAAAAACTCTTTACTACTTGTTCTTTTCATCACATCCAATTGATTTTCAATATCTGACAACAAAATTGAGTCAGCCTTTAACTCATTAAAAAGCCTTAACAAATCTGCTGATTGTCCCAAATCTTTAAATGCATCATAAACTCCGTTCTCTAATTTTGAGCTATTATTTGAACTCGGTTCAAAATTTTCAGTCACCTTAATTTTAACCCGTTGGTTTTGTTTAAAGAATATCCCTAAGGCCCATCCAAATGCCCAAACATGCATGGCACGTCCTTGTTTATTTCGTTCCTCATCATCTTTGAAAACAAAAATTCCCTCCTCACCATTAAGCGTTTTAACGCGAATATCATTATAGGCAAAATAATTTACTGAAGTATTTACATCAAATGCAATTTCATCATCAAATGTGTTTTTATAGCGTTGCATACTTTTAATTAAGTATGCCGGCAAGCCTAGTTCCAAATTAATAAAGCTTTGTCTGTGTTTTTTTCTTGATGGAAAAATATCACCCTCTCTCACTGCAAACTCATTCTTTCCAAAAAAATCACCTACTCTACCACTTTCTAACGCCGGAGTTTCTATTCTACTAAAGCTAATTAACTTGCCACTTGTAGTTGTTTTACCGGAATTAATTTCGTGCTCGCTCGCTCTATCCCATAAAGGATTGATTAACTCTCCAACTTTAGCCACAATTTGGCTCGTTTCAGTTTGGCTAAGCAAAGCCTTTAATTCATAAATGTCTTTTGAGCATAATTCTGTCAAATATTGAATTGTATCAATATGTTTAATTGCATTTTCAAAATCACTTTCATTGCTTAAATAATACTCTATTAAGTTTCCATCAATCTCTGGATCATTATCAATTTTGTCATCAATATGTCGTTGGAAATATGATTCTAAAAAGATGATATTATCTTCGTTTTGTGTTAAAGCATATTCTTTTCGGTTGGTAGTTATCCAATTCAATTTATCGACATTATTCTCCTCTTCTTCTGCTAAAATTTGCAAACCATTTTCAATGCTATTATTAAATAGGCGCATGGTCTCTTCTTGAATAATTAATCGTGCAAAATCTTTCTCTAAAATTTGTTTAATATTTCTTATTCTACTCGCCAATAGTTTTGTGAAAAATTCATTTTTAATGGATCTTAAAAAACTTTTATACTTGCTTGGAACTTTGTCTAGCTCATTAAACAGCTTTTGATAACGCTCATCAAAATTCTCTAGCAAGGCCGAATATTTGCGGTTATTTTCAAGGTTCTCCTTATAGCTAATTAGCTGCTCACGAAATACGTTTGTTTTTTCTTCAAGAATATTTTTATTAAACGAGCTAACACTAATCTTTTCTTTTTCTTTTTTTATGGTTTGAAGCAAGGCTTCATCACTATAATAATCTCGCACACCTTTGCGCAATTCATTCTCAAAATCATCTCTATTACTTGTTACGGATGTTTTAATACGAGGAAAATCTCCCTTTGCTCGACTTGGAATAATAAATTCAACTTCATCTGCCCAGTCCGAAAAGCTTTTATTTAAAGACTTCGTTAATAAATTTTCTACGAAATTATCTTTTAAATTAGGAATAAAAGTGCTGTACTTGCCTGATGACGATATGTTAACATCTGATTCAGCTTGGTTATAATTTGTCCAGGCCTTATCTAAAATTCGAGAATAAGTATACTGTTTAAGGTTTTCTGCATTAAAGTTAATTTCGGAATAACCTAAAGAACAGAAAATTCGAGTCTTACCTTTCACATTCCCAGACATATGTGCCTGAAAATTACTCCACTGGGTATCCAATCCGTTACCACTTAACACTAGGTTAAACATGGTACGTGCTGTTGAATAAAGCATTGACTTTAAGTTCATCTTTGAACCGTTGTAAGAGGTTTGATTCACTAAAAAGTTAGCTTTTGGTAATGTTTTACTCGACCCCAACACATTTCGCGCATTCGTTGGACGAAAATCATGCACATGATTATAGATGTATTCTAATTCTGTTATTGCTGCATATGCATTAGGTTCAATTAAATTCTTAAATATATTAGATGACATTCCATTTAAAAACACATCTGGCAAAAAATTAAATGTTAACACCTCTAAACCTTTGCCATTAGTTGAAATCTCATTGAGCATAAACAATACATCTAGAAAAATACCTGCACCAGCGCCTCCTGAAAATGAATTAACAATGAGTACCGATATAGTATCCCACCCATTATTCCCTTCAATATTCACGGTTTCTAATGGTCGTATTACATCTTGAATTTTTCTATGAACTCTTTTATAGTTTTCAGAATAAGAGATTCCGATTTTACCCAGAATTCTTTTCTGTCCAGCTCCAACGCTTAAATCAAACGCCCCTATGGTGTTCAATAACTCGTTTTTCTTTACTGTATCACTTTCAAAATAGTCAAGATCAGATCCTTCAACAGGTTTTCTTAATGCCAATTCATAATCCGCATCCCTACTTCCAGAAATTCTAATCCACTCATCCGACAAATCACCACCGGCAACTAAAGGTGAAACTTTACCTTTGAAAATTTCATTATAGCGCGTTTTGTTATTTTCAACTTTATCAAAATCAATACTCAAAAATTTAACACTGGAAGGCACTTCTCCCAATTCTTGTTCGATCAATGATTTCATTTGAGATATACAGTGAAAACCTGTTCCTCCAAGTCCTATGACTAATGTTGGGTTTTTTACTTTTAACATTTAATTGATTTTTTAATATTGATTGTATTGAAATTCGACTACTTCTGCATTCATTTCATTATAAACAACAACCTTGTCTTTATGAGACAAATAGGCTGGATTAGAAAACTCTTCTTTATTGTTTATAATAATTTGATAGCCGTCACCAACTTGCAAAGACGGCTGTTTAACAATAACTTCTTCATCCTCGTCAAACTCAGAATATGACTCACAAGTTAAAATGCATTCCTTCTCTTCTATTTTGAGCTCTTTACCAAGATTAACCTCTCTTTTACCAGTTAAATCAACTTGGTCTTTAGAAGGTCTAATCATCTGAATGTAACCTGTTTCAAAAGAAGCTTCTTTCTTTCTTTTGAAATAAATCCAAAGTAAAATGCCCGAAATCATTATAACAGCTATAAATAAAACATACCACCACTTGCTTATTCTTTCTTTAATAAATAGTTCAGGAAAAACAATTTTATCATCAGCTGTAAAAACGACCTCAGAACCCTTTGATGATTTTTTGTAAGCCATTTCAAAGAAATATGTTCCGGGAGTGTTTGACTGAATTGTTACTGCTATTGGTAATGTATCCTCCTGATATGCCTCGGCTGAGATTGTATACGTTTCATCAGATAAGTTACCCTTGGAAAAATCAACTGTTAATTCATTGCTATAGTCCAGTTTAAACGCGTGCCAATCGTTAAAAGCTAATTGAGAGGCGTCAAAATCAATTTCAATTTCTTTCTCAATTTTATCTCCAACATAATAATTTTTTGAACCATCTTCAGAATCTCCACAAGCAAAGGCACTGAGCAACAATAGCGCGTATAAAATGTATTTAATCATAATTAACGAATTGTAATAGTTGATTTCCTTTTTATAGGATGAATAAAAGTGATGGGGAGCTTTCGTGGAGTTATGTTTGCCAACTCCTCTGTACTGATAAAAAGGTCTCCAACTGACTTAATGCTACTTTCATCAAAAAATGTTTTATCAATTAAAAACTCCAAGACAATTTCTTCAGCGTCTAACAATACCGTTTCGCTAACTAAGTGAATCGATTTGTTTGCACGATCTAATTTAAAGTTGATATTTTTATTATATAATGAATCAGCAAACTCTACAGACAGTGTCACCACAACAGAAGGTGTTTTTGAAAAATCAACTCGCAGATTCTTTTCAGCGATTGTAATTCGCGGGAAGATATCCTCTTGATTGGGCATTTTGGTTATTGCATAAACATCTTTATCTCCGTCTGCAAATCTCCGAATATCATCAGGAACTGATTTACCTAAAGAAACATAATATAAATGGGCAATATCCCTACTTCTCACAGTGTTGAATTCATTTTTAATTTCATCAATCGTATAATTTTCATCTGGACAGGCCTCAACAAAATCGGTAAAAATATAGATGAGTTTTCGCTCGCTTGATTCAGATTGTAAATCTCCGAGAGCCTCATTTAAAGCTGAGTACAAACAAGTGGTGACACCGTTGGCTCTTAAACTATTGACATAATTAATTGCTTTGTCCTTATCTGACGCAACATTAATATCAAAAACAGAAGGTTTCGAGATAGCTTCATCAAAATTATACAGTGTAATGGTATTCCCAGGTTCAACGTTTCGGATGTAATCAATAATCTCAGATTTGACTTCATTCCAAATATCCAAATTACCACTCCCTTGAGGTCTTCCTCGCATTGACCCCGTATTGTCTATAATTACAATATGGTTTGTTTTGATTTCTTGTGCGAACGCACTTAAAGATAAGCTAACCAATATTATTATAAACAGATGTTTTTTTATTACTACCATGTCTACTATTACTTTTTAAACTGCCGAATACGTTTAATTTTGGATTATTGAATTACAATATTAAAATCTGTCTTTAAGTACATAAAGTATATTTGCCGAACCCCATGCTTTCTCCCCCCAACTGAATAATTCAATATCCAAAAAGAAAAACGATTTGAATGAAGGATTAAGAATACTCCTTTTAATGTTTTTGATTTAAATGAATTGCTTTTTCAGTTTATTCTTCAATTATACTTCACTGTCACCATCTCCCAATACTGTTTACCTACGGGCGTTAACTCGCATTGATATTTATTGATTGCTGCGTAATACATTGAATCTCTAATTACAGGTTTGACCAAACCAATATTTGCCATTTTTTGCAAATCACCGAATTGATCTTCTTTGGAAGTATTCCCGTTTCCTTCATCCGGTTCAAATTCAGGATCAAGTTGAATTTTGTGTTTTAATGTTGGAAAGTGCAGGGTTATTTTTTTTAATATGCTAAGCGGAAGTTGCGGTTCAACCTTGCGTAATAAGACGCTAGTTTTCAAATTCACTTTAAGTGTAGGACGTTGATCCCACGCTCCCAACATACGCTCAGTATGCCGATAGAGTCGAACTAAATCTATATTCCCTAGAAGATCAGCACTACCTCCCCTTAAACCGTTACATAGCAAATTTGTAAAACATCCTCCTTTTGATGATCCCCAGCTATACTGATTAGAAGTACTTGCTGTTAAAATACTTACTCCTTCCCGTAATGTTGAAATAGGATTGTTTTGAATAGGAACACTCCCCATATTACCACTATAACAACAATCTAAAATGATAATTACTTCCTTAGAAGTAGCATTATTTGCGAGTGTAATAACGTCATTGAAAGAAACCCCTTCGTCAAAGCTCTCTACATCTTGCGTTGCTAAATAGCCTCCTAATCCATTTTGAAATCCATGACCAGAAAAATAAAACAACACAACATCAGCTTCTGGATCTTCAAACAATTCTTTGATTTTTGCCTTTAAAAGCGAGCGAGTAATTGGCTGCTCATTACTTTTCACAGATGATTTCAATACAGAACAAGTAAAATTCGCTTCCCCATTTTGATTGTTCTCACAATAGTTAATGGCTAACAAACTTGCAACCTCTTCTGCATCTTTAATGCAACCTTTTAAATCTTCAATCCCTTTACCATAATGATTAATTCCAACAATTAATGCTTTCTTCATTTCTATTGTATTTTAAGTGTTAGATTTTGTTTTCTTTCAATAATTTCCAGTATTGCTTTCCTTTTTCAGTTAAACCGCAATGCTTATTATGTAATGCTGCATAATACATATGCACTTCGTTAATTGGCTTAACCAACCCACACCGCACCATCTTTTGCAGATTTTTATAACATTTTATCTTAAACTCATTAGTAGATTTTTGAGAACGCAAACATTCCTTATCCAACTGATAATTAAAATGTGCACTATAAAAATATTTACTCATTTTTTGTAGAATAGCGTAATGAATTTGGGGCTTTGCAATACGTAAAACAGTTATTCTTGCCGAATTGCTTTTAAAGGATACATCATGTCCTAAAGGACGCAATATTCGATCAGAATATGCGTATACCTCAGCCATAGTAACCAACCCTAAGACATCATCATCACCTCCACTTTCTAAAACATGACATAATATTTCTGGAAAACGTACATTGGATCTAAACTTCTCATTATTAGAAATAATATTTGAAACCGTTAATACATTGATTCCTTTTCTGATTGAGGCAAAAGCAACCTTTTTATTCTCTATTCTAGGCGACACCTCAGGATAATAGCAATCTAGAATAATAATGATCTCCTTTACAGTTGAATTGTTTGCATAAATCATTATATCATTAAAAGAGATTCCCTCTTCATTCTCACTTGTATCTTGGGTCATTAAACATCCACCCAGGCTATTTTCAAAACCATAACCAGAAAAAAACAACAAAGCTACATCTGCCTCTTCATCCTCAAACAGTTCTTTAATTTGTCCTTTTAAAACAGCTCTTGTTATCTTTATTTTTGAATCGCAATCGTCAGAAGCCAAAATACGGCAATCAAAATTTGGTTTCCCTTTTTCAACTCCTTCTTGATAATTTGTGGCTAACAAACTTTTAACTTTAGTTGCAGCTGCAGAACATCCTTCTAAGTTTTGGATAGAGGAATCATAATGGTCTATGCCTACAATAAGTGCTTTTTTCATAATTATCGTTTAATATTTATTTCGTTTCTTCGAAAAGTAGATATTGCGTTAAATCTTCCCTTCCAGCATAAGCTTCAAATGCAGTACGAAAACGCACCAATTCTCTTTTAAAGAAGGCTTTGAAAGCATTATTTAATTCACCACAAAGTTCAACCAAACTTCAGGAGGATAAAACGTTAGAAATAAGGATGTTTCAACTACTTAAATTTGTGTAGAACCATTCTCTTAAAAAAATCTTCAATTAATAGATATCCCTTTTATCCTTGTGTATAGATAGCTTATGTCCACATTGAGGACACTTTCGCTGAAACAATCCTACATTCCAAGAAGTAGCAGCATTTCCTAGCGTCCGAACTGGTTTTAGCACAAAGGTTTTTGCTGAACTTTCTGTACATTTAGGGCAATCTCGACATACTTTTATATTCTTACGTTTTTTCATAAAAAATGGGTTAATGTTAATACTAGATAATAATCATTTGGTGTTGCAACTTAGATATTATTTATACCCAAGGTCAACATCCGTTTTCCAATCAATTTTCTCTAATTGTTCCGCAATTTCTTTGTAAAACTCTCGAACCTTTGTTAAATCAAATTTTCCAGTATATACGTCTAACATTGTTGACATATCCTGATGTGACATTCGTAATTGTTTCCGAATCCATGGTGTTAAGGATTTTCCCTTGAGGTCACACTCAAGTTTAACCACCTCATTCTCTCCCAAGTGCATATACAGCTTACCATAATCCACCGCTAATTCGTACAATAACGTACCTAACGGAATTGTTTTATCAACTTTAGGAATTAACTGCGGAGATTGAATTATTTTTTGATTCTTTAATACAGGTTTAGGAATGTAAATGGCCTCATTTCCTGAGGTAGTATACATGGCAGCATTTATTTTATCAGAAGTAAGGAAATATGTCCCCTTTTTAAAATTAATACCGTCTACAAATGTATTAAACTGTGAACGTATCAACATGTCACCTGAAGCGCTTTTTGGAGTTCTTGAACCATAATTCCCACTACTTTTACTTCCATTCGTCACAAGCTTAATTAAATTTTCATTCATGCTTTTTAAAAACGAATTAACGTCAAGCATAGCATCCGCATTTCCAGTATTAACTACAGAAACTCCTTTGTGACTAACATTCTTTCTAAGTTCCATTATTTCCTGTAAAGCTCTAAACCCCCTTCTTCCTGGATAAGCAAAATGACCTCTTTCTCTTTTCATATTAGAAGCCTTTTCTAATTCATAAATTACCATCTGAGGAATAACAAAAAGCATCCAATTAGGCGTTTGAACATATTTACTTTTTTCAATTACAGATAAAATTGGTAATAACCCAGTAGTGATAAACGTATCTTTTAATACACAGGTATCTAAGCCAACTATTATGTCGTCATAATTCGTCAGTTTCATCCCTATTTCTTCCCAATCTTGAGGTAGTAAATAGCCTGCTCTGTACAATACCTCACATAATCTGTCTTGAAATTTTCTAATTTTGTCATTCCTCTTTGAAGTATCGAGTAATACTTCCAGCTCATATTGACCATCTTTTCCTTTCAGTGGTTTAATCTCTAATAAATCAACGGTTTTACCTCCGTTAGGGTACAACTCAACTGATATTTTAATTGATTCTTTGAAGCTTAATGCATTCTGAAATAGTAAATGATACGTTGAAAAATCAATAAACCCATTATGAATTAAGCTTTCTGCTTTAACAACTCCTTCGGTTTTCATTAACTTATTTCGATCATCTAACTCAATTGTTGTCATTAATGAATTTAAGGCTGAAAACTTAGTTTTACTTTCGTAAATTTTTGCATCATAATTATACTTCGTATTTCTTTCTCTTAGTTTACTAAGCATTTGTGCCAGTACCAAGGCCTGATTTGAACTCCCTCCAAAAGCATGAATTTCAAAATTGTTTACTCCTTTATCTAATAACCCCAAACAATGTGGAATATATTCAAATAGTTTTCCTCCTAATAAATTAACTCTTGCTTTCATCTCTTATTTATTTTTTTAATTTCTCTTCCAAAAATTTGTTTCCACTGTTCATTATTACCGGTATACTTAACTTCTACTAAATCTCCCTCTCTAAAAATGGCATTGAAATTATTTTGGGAGATATTATTTACATGGATAAATCCCTTGACATTTTTAACAATTTCCATTGTTAGAAACTCTATCCCGGCAGGTTTAATCGCAATAACTTTTGCTCTAATCGTCCTACCTAAGGCGCACTTTTCTTTAAACAGTTCATATTTTGGTTTTACTTGTGGTGGAGGTGTTACCGTTGTACCCCCTCCACCAATTCTCATTCTCCTTAAAAATTTGCCCAAAGCCTCCTTATAATCCTGATCAATCATGTGCTTGTGGAAATATTGACTTTTCAAGATGTAGTCTTTCTTTTGCTTATTTAAACCACGAGCAATTTCAATCTTTTCATATGCCTTTTCATGATTTCTCTTTAGGTGAAAAGCATAAGCCCAAGCATCATACAACTCATCATTTTTGCTGTAAAAAGTTTCTGATTGACTAAATGAAGTCAAGGCCTCATCAATTCTTTTAGATGCATATTTTAAAAACACACTTCCAATTGACATATAAACCGTCGCCTTTACCGACTTGCTAATATCTGGGTATTGTAAAATTTCTTCATATTTCTTTCGTGCCAAATCTAGTTTGTTGTCATTCTCTTCTTCGCGATTTGCCATTGTTAATACGCGAGCCCATAACTCCTCTACACAAAAATTATCTGCATCATTCCGTTTTAATTGTTCACATAAAATTAAAGCAGGTTGATAAAACTTATCTTTCATCATTTTTTTGATCTGTGCCACTTCATCATTTACCTCTTGTTTAAAACTACACTGGTGCTGTGCTTCAGGCATTAACTCATCTAACCTTTTAGAAATGAAACCTTTCAATTCAGTTAATTTATCTAAATCATAGGAATAGATTTGCATATTTTTCAAATAAAAGGGAAGCTGTGAAGAACTGAGATTATCTGCAATTAAAATATGTTTGTCATTTTTAATCAGTGCTATCCCTAACTCGTACATCACGTTTGGTTGAAAACCAGAAACATCTGTAATTATGATACTAGCGTTCTGAATGTCATCAAGGATATTATCAATTACATTAATACCAGGTCCTTGGTTTAAATAACTTTTATAGCTAACACCATCCTCTTTGTTTTCAATCAAGGTCTTAATTTCATTTTCAAAAAGGTCTTTAGATTCTCCAGAAAACAAGCCTAAAACAAACTTTGTTCCTTTGGTTTCTGGTAATTTTTTCTCATAAAATTCTTTAGGATTCATATAATATGTTTTAATGCAAATTTGAGCACTACAGTCTATTATTAAAACCTAAAATTCAATGATTTATAGTCTACATAGATTTATGTAGACAACAAAAAAGGTTGCATCAAAAGAGGCAACCTTATCAATATCTATTTACAACATCCTATTCGAGCATTCCATTTTGATATGCGTAACGCACAAGCCCCATTGAACTGCGCACCCCCAGTTTACTTATTAAGTTACGGCGGTGCGTATCTACCGTTGTACTTGAAATAAAAAGTTTTTCGGCGATTTCTGGAGAAGTATATTCCAGTGCTATCAACTTTAGCACTTCTTTTTCACGCTTAGTTAGATTCACTGCTTCATTCTCCTTTTTATTAGGATTAAGGCGTTGCTCGAAAATTCTTTCCTGTACTTTTTTGCCATAGTAAGGCTTCCCCTTATAAACGCGCCTGATTGCGGTAACCAATTCCTCTTGTCCTCTATTTTTTAAAATATAGCCTTGGCATCCTGCATCAATTAGTTCATCTATAAATTCATAAGTATCATACATAGAAAGTATTAAAACTTTTACTTGGCTATTTGCACGTATCAATCGAGTTGCTTCAATTCCTGTCATAATTGGCATATTTATATCCAATACTGCAACATCAATTCCTCCTTTTTCTATAAGTGTCACTGCATCTTGGCCGTTCTCCGCTGTCGCAACGACTTCTATATCCTCTTCTTTCTGTAGTATCGATTTCAATCCGTCAATTATAATACCATGATCATCTGCTAAAAGTATTTTTATCATTCATTCGTTTTTAAAGGAATATCAATTGTTATAGTAGTTCCACCACCCCTACCTGTATCAATTATCATTTCCCCATTCATATTAGTTATTCTCGCTTCTGTTTCTCCTAGCCCAATTCCATCATTTGTTCTCATTTTATTCAAATCAAAACCAACTCCATCATCTTCTACAATCAAATTAAATAAATCTTCAAAAACATTTAATTGAATCTCTATTTCTGTTGCGTGGGCATGCTTTAAAATGTTATTAATTAACTCTTGTATAACACGGTATATTGACAATTGATTTAATTGAATCAGTTCTTCATCCGATCCATAAGTCGTAAGTTTTAACTTAATTTGTCCAGAATCGTTAATTTGATCTTGTAATATTTCTATTGTTTTAAATAATCCATTTTTGCCCAGTTTTTTAGAAGACAATTCATGCGCAATTCTCCGTGTCTGATCGCAAGCATCATCTAATAGTTCATTAGCTTTATAAAATTGTTGAATATTCTCTTCTTTAAGCTGGTTTATTTGTACATCCATTGATTTAAAATAAAGTTTAACAGTCGATAAAATCCCTCCTAAATTATCATGCAATTCAGACGCAATCCTATTTCGTTCATTTTCCTGCCCATTATACATAGCATCCAATTCCGCCTGCTCTTGTTTATTAATTAATTCACTTATCTCTTTTTGTTTTTCAAGGCTTTTATTTTCAATTTCCGCAACCTTTCTACGTTGTATGTTTAATCTAACAATCATATATAGTACGATCACTGCCATCATAGCAGCGATAGCAATTCCCCAAATTGTGTTGTACTGTTTTTCGAGTTGAAATTGCTGTTTATTTACGAGTAACTCTAGCTCTGTTACTTTACGTTTTTCTTTTTCGTAGTCAATTTCATAAATCAACCCTTCAGCAACTAAGCTTGACAAGGAATCTTGATAAATAATTGACTCATCTTGATAAAAATTTGCCTTTACCCAATTTTTCTTTTTTCTATATCCATTCGAAAGTTGTAACGAAATGTTCACCAAATCTTCTATACTTTCAAATTCTATTGCTAAACTCCTTGCCTCATGGAAAAGTATGATTGCCGAATCAACATCTTCTTTTAGAAGCAATACTTTTCCTAGACTCAGCAATGACTCTAATTGTCCATCTAAATCATCAGACTCTTGCTTCAGTCGTATACTTCTATTGAAATACTTTTCGGAAATAGCAATCTCTCCCTGATCAAAAAACAAAGCTCCCATATTTTGACATAGTGTAGCCTCTTGTTTTTTGAACCCCCTATCAACGACTATCGGATAAATATCTTGATATAGTATTAAAGCACTATCTTTCATATTAACATCCCGATAACAATTGCCCAAATTGATCTGAGTGCTAATTAAATTAACAAGATTGTTACTTTCAACAAAATGTAATTGTGCTCGTTTTAATGCTTCTATTGCCTCTCTAATCCTTCCTTGATCCTGATAAATATTAGCCATACTATTATAAACAATTCCAATTTCATTAATACTATAAGATGGTAAAATTGAAAGTGCATGATTCAAGACAACAAGAGCTTCTTTATATCTTCCTTTTACTTTAAATACAATATTCATGTTTATCAAAGCACTTGCCATAAGAACATGGTCGTTTCCTTCAAAAGCAAGACGATACAACTGCCCATATTTTGCTAAGGCTAAATCATACTTACCTATTTGTCTATATACTGGACCTTGATAAATATAAATTTTAGCCAATAAAATAGAATCTGTTCCCTTTTCGTGAAATAATTTTTCCGCACAATTGTAAAAATATAGCGCGGAGTCTAGTTCGTTTTTCTTCTTTAGTGCATTCCCCATTCTACAATACGCGACAATTTCACCATCTACATAATTTAACCCTTCCGCAAGATTCTTACTTTCAACAGCTATCTCATAAGCTTTTTCAGGAAATAAACGCCCTAAATAATAACTAGAATCATTTAGGGCGTTAACGAATGCAGTATCGTTTTGTACACCGTTTGAGTAAAACGATAAAAAAAATACAACACTAAAAAAAATATATTTTAAGTTTAATTTCATTAAACAGGTTTTGGTTCTGCTTCTATTTCAGCTTGCTCAGTGTTTTTCTTTTTTCGGAAAATTGTGTTTCCTTCATTATCCACATATTCAATATCAATACTCCATTTAGGTATATAATTGGGTAAAATTCCCAAATCTACTTCATGTATTACCTTCGTGTCTTGTCCACTCTTTAGCTCTAAGCGAATTTTTAATTCGCCATTTGCTGAACTAGGTATATTTAATATTTCTATGCCCGAGTTTGTGTAGCTAGATTCACTAAACTCTTTGCTTACTTGTAATTCGTAATATTCTAATGTACTGTTAGCATTCTCTTCATCTGGCTTATACAATGTATAAGAAAAGTCTTGTTCATTCATAATCATTATAATTTTGGTGTATTATTCTGGTTAACTCTTAACCTTCGATTACAAATTTCGACACTAAGAAATGTTAAACCAACACTAAAATCTAGGATTTATTCCTCCATAAATCTATCGATATTCGAAGCTAGGTGGAAACTCAACATTCACCGTTTATGATTATTTTCATATCATCTTTAGAAAAATCACAACGATTATTATGTGCTAGAATGAACAATGTTTTGTTTGGGTTATTGGGTTAAATCAATCATTACTTCTTTTATATCTTAAAATTAAGTTTTTTTTTGAAATGGCATTTTAGATACGAAAAAAAATGACAAATAACGGTTAAGTATATTTCAGGTTTAATTAAGGTAGCACTAGTTCGAATAATTATATACACCTTAAAGTTCATCCTTAATTTTCAATTTGTAAATTTTATTTTTATAATTTTGATAGCACTTACAAATTTCTTAACCTAAAACATGAAATATTATATCATCATAGTTGCACTTTGTTTCTCGTTATCCTGCGAAGTTGAAAAGGATGAAATAGCCATTAGTTTAAGTTCTTTTTCTCAAACAAGAAAATATGATAATTTTTCCAATTATAAAATGACACTAATTGATGACACAGATGAAAAAAAATATAATTACAATGTGAGTTTTATGGGCAGCTCAACTCAAAAAGAATACCTCCATTTTGAAGAATCAATTCTATTTAAACCTTTCATGGTTGAAGATATACATCATTGGATACCTGTAGAAAGTCACACTACGATTTTGATAGATACTACTTATTTTGATTTCAGTACAAAAGTTCATGCAGGCTTTGGCTCTTGGACAAGCAAAAATCATTGGTCTCGCATAAAAAATCCAGATTTAGCAAATGAATTATATATCCAATCTACAATTCAAATAACAAATTCAAATTTTGTATCTCAACCTAACAAAACAGACGAAAAAGAATCTTCTATTCATCTTGAATCTCCCGGAGGAACTTATGGAATAATCTTTATTCACGATTACACAAGTGATTCTTTATTATTGGACACTAAAGCCAGTGGTCAAGCTACTTTTACTGAATTTCTTCACAATAGTTTTAATGTTGATGAAGAAATCATTCTTGAATTCAGTGAAGGTGGGGAAATGAAGTAGTTTTTTCTTAAAAAACTTATATAAATAATCCTCGCAGACAAAAAATAGGCTTATAGCAAAGTTGAGTTTATTTACGAACTGTATTATTCTAAAAAACAGTTAGAACAGTTTTTTTAGCAATTTTCAAACCTTCTTAGCCACATCAAAACATCAGGTTAAACCCAACCCCATGTTGATTTATTCCAAAACTAAGCTCAAGAGGCGTTTTACGAGATGCGCTTAAATTAAGACCAGAATTATAAGAATCTACAGATTTTTGGAGTTGGCTTTTAGATCTAATATTTAGCACTATCCCTCCAGTTAATAATCCTAATCCAACACCAAACATAATTTTAGGAACCTCTTGCGAAACCAAGAAGTATCCTACGGTATACCCTAATGGGAAAGAACATAGCCCGAATAGAACATTTGAAAAAATATACGAATCAGTCGCAGACTCTAAATGCTTAAAGGCATCTTTATTAGGCCGCATGGTAGTTACTAAATCAGCTTTATTCAACAGTTCTCCATTCTGAAATACACTTCTGCTTTGTTTATCGCATGTTAACGAATCCTGCGCATTCAAGTTTATGCTCAAGAAAGTTATTAAAATGAGTACAATAAGTTTTGACATATAATTAGGTTTTGAAGCAAAATTAAACTTTTTAAACTTTCCTCGATTATTACATTTCGCAAATACTATTATCTATTTGCATTTTTCGCAAAAAAGCTTAATAAAAACATTAATTAGATTACTGATGAGGAGGATTTTGATAATTTTCGAGGAAATAGAATAGCATTAGAACAAGACTAAGAGAAAGGTTTTAGAATTAGTTTTGCCCGCTATTAATAAAAAATATACATTTGTTAATAATTGTACATTTTTATTCAACCCAACTCATGACAAACCCACATATTAAAATGGATCAGCGATACTCTTCATTATCATTTTTCATCTGCGTCCTTAGTCTTTTATTAAACATACAAACTAGTGCCCAAACACAACTTGGAACAGATATCAATGGACTTGGATCAGGAGAGCGTTTTGGTTGGGATGTAGACATGGATGCGTTAGGAAAGCAATTTATTGGTGGTGCTCCATTCCGTAATGTTGATGGAATAACGGATGCGGGTATGGCACGAGTATTTGAATGGAATTGTGGAAATTGGGTACAAAAAGGATCGTCCTTAGAAGGTGAATCGTTTGAAGAGGAATTTGGAGAATCGGTGAGCATTAGTTTAGATGGAAATTCTGTAGCTGTTGGAACGGGACATAAAAAAGAATTAGGACTAACTAAAGGTTATGTAAAAATATATAGTTGGGTAGATGATGATTGGGTTCTAAAAGGAGATCCCATTTATGGATCAGCAGAAAACAGTGAATTTGGTCGATCAATTAGTTTATCTGAGGATGGAAATACCATTATAATTGGGGCACCATCAAATTCAGAAGTAGGATCTCAAGCTGGTCAAGTTCAAATATATCGTTGGATAGATGATGCATGGACACAACTCGGTGAAAATATAAATGGGGATTTTACAAGTGATTATTGTGGTATTACGGTAGACATTGATGCAACTGGAGATTTAATTGCAATTGGTGCCACTCGTCATGATGAAACGGGTTCAAACGCTGGTCAAGTCCGTCTTTTTGAGTGGGATGGCACAGCGTGGATTCAAAAAGGAGATGACATTCTTGGAGAATCTGCAAGTAGTTTTGCAGGAGTAGTTGGACTTAGTTCAGACGGTACATCAGTTATTATTGGTGGTTACCACAATAGCGGTGCATATTACTATGCTGGTCATGTAAGAGTATTTGAATGGGATGGAACTGAATGGGTTCAAAAAGGTGAAGATATTGATGGTGAGGCAGAATGGGATGTTATGGGATATGGCGTTCGTTTAAGTGCTGATGGTAATATCCTTGCTGCCAGTTCTATTCGAAATGATGATGGTGGAACAAATGCGGGCAAAACACGATTATTCGAATGGGACGGTTCTACTTGGGTTCAAATAGGAGCGGATATTTTAGGAGAAAACAGTAATGACCTAGCTGGATTTAAGCTGAGTTTGAATGCTGCTGGTACACGTGTTGCTATAGGTGCCAATTTAAATGATGGCGCAGGAACTAGTTCTGGACACATACGGGTTTATGGCGAATATGGAGATTTAGAGAGTGAAACCGAAGGCGTTGATATTCAAGAGTCTTGTGATTCCTTTACATGGATTGATGGAATAACTTACACAGAGAATAACTTCAGCGCAACCCATACACTACCTAATATTTACGGTTGTGATTCTCTTACTACCTTAAACTTAACCATAAATCACAGTGACGCTGTTACAGACACACGAGGTGAGTGTGCGGGCTTTGAATGGATTGATGGAATTATCTATACCGAAACTAATGACACGGCAACATTCGCATATACTAATGTTCATGGCTGTGATTCTATCATCACTTTAAATTTGACAATTTATGAAGATGAATCCACTGATATACAAACTGCTTGTGATAGCTTTACTTGGATTGACGGAATTACTTATACAGAAAGTAATTATGAGGCGACATATACTTATTCTGGTATTTATGGTTGCGATTCTATAGTAACTTTGAATTTAACACTTGGAAATAGCAATTCATCCACTGATACTCAAACAGCTTGTGATAGCTTTACTTGGATTGATGGAATTACTTACACAGAGAGTAATTACGAGGCTACACAGTCACTTATCAACATTGATGGCTGCGACTCTATAGTAACTTTAAATTTAACACTTGGAAATAGTAATTCATCAACTGATACTCAAACTGCTTGCAATAGTTTTACATGGATTGATGGAATTACTTACACAGAAAGTAATTTCGAAGCAACACATACCTTAACCAACATTGACGGTTGTGATTCTATAGTAACTTTGAATTTAACACTAAATTCTATTGACATCTCTATTAATCAAGACTCCCCTCCTACTTTAGTTTCTAATCAAGACGGAGCAACATATCAATGGATTAATTGTGATAAGAATGACGAGATAATTCCTGGAGAAACAGATCAAAGTTTTACCGCAGTAGAAAATGGTAACTACGCGGTAATTATCCAACTAGAAGACTGCATAGATACATCAGATTGTGTTTTAATTGATAATATTGGTATAGACAATCAAAGAAAACTTCATGAAGTAAAAATATACCCGAACCCAAATCAAAACGGAGCCATATGGATTGATTTACCGAATATCGGTGATAATATTAATGTAACGTTATTTGATCTATCTGGAAAAATTATATACGAAGATTACTATTCCCCAAATAACACAATCTTTTTAGACTTAAACCTTGCCCCAGGGAACTACTTCATAAAACTTAATTCCGACTATGAAACAATTGGTGTTTTTAGTATTATAACCCAGTAGCAGGACGAATGGTTTTTCATTTTTCAAACTGATAAGCTTTGTACTTATCGGAAAAAGTAATATAAACTTCAACAGGAAATTCTGATTTAGTATATGGAAACCTTTTTGGATCGGTTACGCTTTAGACGCCCTTTAAGGTTTAAAGTGCAACCCTACAGATACTTTTCTGTCCTAACATTTTAGTAAATATAATACCACATAAATTAAAAATTTAAAGGTGGAGAGCCTGCACCATAACCCGAATTGGGATTAATTAATTAACGACACACATACTATTTCATCTTATTAACGCTAGTTCACCCAAATCGTATCGCGAAAAACATTATACCCAGCAAAAATGCCTATCCCGTTGTTAATGTTTGAATAAATCTGAACGGGTTCAGTGAACGGAAGTTCTTGTGCTCGGATATAATTATAATATGAAAGTCGATAATTATACAAATCTCTACTTAAACTATTTACCTCAACGATATAATATTCCCAACCTAAAAACGGTTCAAAATAATCCACCAATCCAGAAAATGTAAAAACTTCTCCATTAAACGTTTCGTCCGAGAAAAAAAACTGCGTACCGCTTTTCTCTCCATTAACCACAACCTCTTTCTGACCAAAGGAAATGATTGAATTGGTTGAAATCAAATTATCAGTTGACAAAAATTTGATTTTAATGCTGTAGTAATTGTCTTCTAGCGGATTATCATCTATCGACACATCAAATTGAATCTTCTGTTGTGTTTGAAAAATTGATGTATCAATTCCTTCCAAGGATGCAAGAGGTGGAATTTCTGCGAATGCCTCAACAGACTCGAATCCATCAGCAGACACGTTTAAGAAATACTCTTGCCCCGCCTCTGTGTTGAAGTTTGATAAATAAAAAGATGTGCTTGAAGATTCCCCTAAAAGATCACCACTTTCATTTGAAATGGTAATTTTTGAATTAGAAATAACAGGTGTACTTACATTCTCTATAACGCTGACGCTCTCACTTAAATGGAGCTCTATCTTCTCTCCATTCTCAAAAATAGAATTAACCACAATTTTAGAATTCAGATCTTCCGAATTAAGAGCTAAATCCTTTACACAACTTGAAAATGCAATGAGCAATATAAAATAAATGGTTTCTCTCTTCATCTTAAAACTTAAAACTGTAACTAATTGAAGGAATAATTGGAAAAAGACTAACTTGTTTTAGTGTTTTCTTTCCGAATGAAAATGATTCTCCCTCGAGAAGATCCTCTATATCAAAATCTTCGTCCTCTAAAGTCAAATAATATGGGTTTTGACGATTGTAAGCGTTATAAACTCCGAAACTCCAAACGACTTCTCCCCATTTTTTTTCTTTGTGTAAGTTGATCCCTAAATCCAATCGGTGATAGGCTGGTACTCTGTAGTTGTTTCGAACAACATGAGGAACTGTTTCACTTGGAAAATTATCGTCTCCTAATGTTTCATACTGCTGCAGTGGAAGTGTTATTGCATTGCCCGTTCCGTAAACCCAAACGATTCCAATATCAAGACGATCATTAAACTTGTGTGTCATAACAAAACTAATGTCATGACGTCTATCGTATCGCGCAGGAAATTTTTCTCCAAAATTGACATTTTCAAACTGTCGATTTGTCCAAGAAAGTGTGTACCCAACCCATCCAGTTGTTTTACCGCGCTTTTTTTCAAACAAAATTTCGGCACCATAACTATTGCCATTACCAATTTCAATCAAGTTCTCCCAATTTTTCCCAAAATCAAGTATACTGGCGCCATCCTTGTAAACAATCATATTTTGCATTGTTTTATAATACCCTTCTATGTTTAAATTAAACCCTTTCGACAATTCATGGACATAGCCAAGTGAAACCTGATCTCCTATTTGTGGAGGAACAGAACTTGTCACGGGAACCCACAAATCAGTTGGCAAGCCAAAAGAGGTATTCGTTAATAAATGAAGGAATTGAGCCATCCTAGAATAAGAAGCCTTGAAAGAAGATTTTTCATTGATACTGAAATTAAATGCGGCTCTTGGCTGCAAAATGTTATACAATTTCTCTTGCACATAAAAATTAGATAAGTGCACCCCAAGATTAGCTGAAAGCCTTCTATTGATTTTAAAATCATCTTGAATGTAAGCGAAGAATTCATGTGTGTATGTTTTTAGCGCACCATAAACGAGATCAATGTCTAAATTATAATCCTCAATGAACTGAAATCTACTTGCCCCAGGGCTAAATGTATGATAAGTTTCTCCTACCCCAAATTGAATCTGATGATTGGGATTCGGATAGTAATAAAAATTCATATTTCCTCCCCAATCTAAAACACGTGAAGAATAATCAAACGAATACTTTGACGAAGGATTATCTAAATTTCCTTGCTGAGAAAAAAAACCAGTTTCAAAATCATATCTGCTATGTGTAACTGTTGTATTGAGAAATAATTTTGGACCAAATTTATGATTCCATCTAAGTGCTACTATTTTATTTCCCCAATTTAATCCTCCTCCATTCCGACTTATATCATTACTTAATCCTGATTGTTCGTCTAAAAAGAATCGATCATCCCCGAGATAAGTGCTTAAATAAATTCTGTTTTTGCTATTAATAATATGATTGATCTTTGCATTAACATCATGAAAGAAGTATCCTCCCTTGGTCTTAAAATTTGAACCTTTATTCATTTGATTGATAATAGGACGTGAAATAAGATCCCAATACGTCCTTCTTCCGGATATCATAAAAGAGGTTTTGTCTTTAATGATAGGACCATTTAACATTAATTTTGAAGAGATAAGCCCTATGCTCCCTTCTCCATGTAGTTTTTTCATGTCTCCATCAATCATGTTAATATCGACTACTGATGATATTCGACCTCCATATTCTGCAGGAAATCCACCTTTTACGACTTTAACCTTACTCACTGCATCTTCATTGAATACAGAAAAGAATCCGAATAAATGATTGACATTATAAATTGGAACACCATCCAATAATATTAAATTTTGGTCCGGACCTCCTCCACGCACATATATTCCATTAGAACCTTCGCTACCTGATTGAATCCCGGGCAATAATTGGGCTACTTTCAAGATATCCCGTTCCCCAAATAAAACTGGTAAGGCCTCAACTTTTGACATGGATAAATCAATTGTCCCCATCTCTGTTGATTCCTGGCTCTTCTTTTCCCCACTCACTTCTATTGTCGCCAAATTTTCTCTAGATTTGAGACGAATATCTAATTCAATACTTTCCTTCAACTCAATTCTTCTTCTTTCAGGTTCTTTCCCTACGAATGAATACACTAATGTGTGGGTGCCATTAGGTAGTGTTAGGCTGTAAAATCCAAACTGATTGTCGTTACATCCTATTTTCAATGAATCCGAGTAGACACGCGAACCAATAAGTACCTCTCCAGTTTCGGCATCTTTTACATACCCGCTTATTGTACTATTTTGAGCAAAAACAGCACCTCCATTGACGGCTAGAAAGCCACAAACAAAGTACACAAAAATAAACTTATTGAAACTCATTAAATTGCTATAAACTTTAGATTAACGCAATTTAAAATTAAGTTTTTTTAGCGGTTACACCCTTTAATCAACAAAAAAGGTTTTGATTATTTTCCTCATTAGGTGTTTCTCTTCTGATCTGAGAATATATTTATAACGAACTGCTTACCTTTTTGAACTAATGTTCACTATATAATTCGTCTATGTTTAGCGTTAATTCAGGCATTGGGTGTTCATTAATGGTAATACAACCAGCTGAAAACAACTTTTTTCAAGGTGTTAATAAATCTGTTAGAGAAAGGCAAACAATTACTGAACCCGAGTGTGGAAAGTTTTATGGAGTTCGATTTGTTGTAGAGGGAGGTTGTGGGGAATGTTTAAACCCAGTATTTATACTGTTGATTTTGATGAAGGGTTGATTAATTTTGTAATAAGTCTGCTTAACCCAAAGGTGAGCCATGAACTCAACTTAATTCTAGCCTTTATAATTTGAATAAATTTAATCGTTTAGAATTAAAGTAAGTTCCATACATCTTTATTAAGTTAAGAAAACCAAAATTTATGATGCCTAAAAAAACAACTACTGGATTTGAAATAGACCCAATACTTAGTGAATTAATAGATACAGCACCAAGTATCATACGAAACTCGGCTATTGTCGGAACAGTTCGAATTGTAACATTTATTATTGGTGTCCTGCTTTTTTTAGGTGGTATTGGAATGATTATCGATAGTCAAATTCAAGCCGAATTTTTCAACGAATGGATGCATGATCTTTATGACATCCCATTAATTCACAACAGAGTGACCACAAACCTGATTCTCTTTGCAGGTATTGCAGCAACAGCCATGGGCATCTTGTTTTTATTCATCTCTCGACTCACCCGCATGATTTTAAAACGAAACCGCCATAATATGGCATTATTTGCAAGAAAAAATGAGTTGTTAGAGTTAATTGAAGCAGAGAGGAAATTGGCTGAAGAGAAAATCTCAAATAGTCAAAAATAGCAACACACTCAAAGAATGTAGTGACTGACTTGTTATACTTGATGTATACCTCAAGTTTCTCGAAATCGAACATTTTGGTTCTAAGTTAAATATCCGGGGTTGAAAATTTTTGGTATTCTTTTCGCCTTTCGCGACTCGCTTTGACTCATGTGCGAGTTTGGGTGTGAGTCTTGAGGAACAAAACAGTTGTCGAAATCTAGTTTAGCAGCGTTTAAGGAGTTGGATTTGTTGTGGAGGGAGGTTGAGAGTCGATCAAAAAATGTACTTTCCGAAGATGAAAACAATGTCAAAAAATGAAAGAACCGATATGATTTATTATTTAATAGATCTAAGAATCGGGTATAATTAAAGTGACCTTAACCCCTAAGAGCTCAAGGTCACTGCAAAACTTTGATCATATTGCTTATGATCGAACTGAATAATGATTAATTAGAATTTGTTCTCACTAAATAATTCGAATAGCAATGTAAACAGGCCTATTACGCCAATTGCCGCACCAGCGGTTCTTACAGCTTGATTTTTACTCGCCATCATAACTCCTCCAGCTACCGCAACTCCACCTGCAATATTCCTCGTCTGAATACTTTTACTTTTACCCGTTTGAATGTAGTTCATCAGGTTTTCGCAATTTCTAAAGACCCATTGATATGGCTTACCTACACAATCCAATCCTCTTTGTAAAGCAGCCTGAGTTTGGTTTTGATTACCAATAAAAGGGATTACCTTCTCTACTGTAAAAGAATGTTTAACCGCTAAGTCATATAGTTCATCTTGATTCATCAACTTAACAAAGCCAATTGAGGACATTGTTATAAAAAACCAATGAACACCACGTTCATCCGTACCTGCATAAGTGAAATAATGCTTTAATGCTCGAATCATTGGTTCTCGAACCAAAAACCCATCACACTGCCGTATTTCTCCAGTTTCAATTTTTTGGAGCAAATCATAAAATTGCCCCTCACTACTTTGTAAAATTATATCCATACTTCTTAATTTTATGTTTGTTTAATATTCAATCTTCTTGGTCACCTGCAATTTTTAAAAGTGCCCCCAAGGCTAATCCTGCAAGTCCCGCTAGTGCGACTTTGTCGTTTTTGGCAACAACCCCGCCAATTAGGGTAGCACCTCCAATCGCGAGTGCAGCATTTCCAGCCTTATCAACTTGCCCACTATACCTTTCACCGTACTGAACGAAATTTTTATAATGTTCACAATTATTAAAAATCAAGTTATATCCCTGTTCACCTCTTTTAGACAAAGCCCTTTGCACAGCTTCTTTTCGTTTTTGAGTTGATCCAATAAAGCGTTCGATTTTTTCTGGAACTAACTGTTGTAAAAACGTACTTGCTTCCTCTTGCTCAAAGAGGGTAACTCCTTTAGTAGAATTGGCTGCGAATATCGGGCGATTAGTATTTCTGTCTCTACCGAGATATACTGCGAAATGATCGAACATCCCTGCAAATTTTTTCTTCAATAAAATGGCATCTCCTTGACGCAAATTATTTGCTACTACAAACCGATCTACATAACTCATTCTTAATCTATGTTAAACGTCAATAAACTCGTCTTCAACTTGCTGTTCTATTTTTCGTTGTTGATGTTCAGCCAATTCTTTAAAGGCATGTCCAAATTTTCGCCATGCCAACTCATTTGCACGATCTTGTTTTTCTTTTGATTGATTGTGATACCAAACTAATGTGGCTACACCTGCTCCAATACCTATCCAAGCAAGAATTGGTATTAAAGGAATAAATAATAATTTCATAGTTCTATTTTTAAATTTCAACTAATGTAAGCCAGTTTTATTCAAAAAAAATGTGTCCTTAACCATAGGGCATATTGAAGGACGTATTGAAGGACATATTTAAAGATAGAGCTTAAACCTGTTTTCTATTTTCTCCAAATTAGATTCATATTGTTTAAGGTTTTTAATTGTATCAACTCTTCTTTTTGCTCCCCTATCTTTTAAAAAAATAGAATCGAAATCTTTAACATGAAATTGCAAAACTTGATAGAATCCCCATTTACCGTAAGTTCCAACGAATTCCATATTATGGATATAAGATAAGAATTGAAGAACAAAATTCGCCTTTTTTTTATTTAACTCTATAGCGAGGTTTTCTTCTGGATCATCAAATAACTTCATGAATTCTGCCGTGTTCTCGCAGATCTTAAACTCTTCTAAAACTATTGGAAAACTTGAAAAAAGGTCAACATTCATTTTTGAAACATAACCAGGTACACCTCTTTCATAAATCTTGTCAGGGTCGATTACACTCTCTCCTATTTCATTCCCGTAAGTTTCTGCTTCTAATATCTCATCATCTAAAGTTGGTAACTTTAAAAAATCGAATAAATCTGTTATATCATACTCTTTAAGAATACAAACATCAAATAATGCATAAAAGATGTCCATGACAAAGGATTCCTTTTGCTTTGATGTGAAATGTAAAGTGACCACTTTAGCAAGCACGCGTTGATAGAAGGATCCTAGTTTGTTTTTTAGGTCATTTTTTTGCTCGATCTCATCATCAGAGAAACTGCCAACTAAGGCATTGGACTCTACTAGTAATAAACTAGCCAACGCAGATACGTTTATAAAACCGAATTGCTCCAATTCTTCATCAACTCTTTCAATATGGTTGTTGATCATGCCTAAATACAAACTGATTTTTTCAGTCAAATCATATTTATCGAAAAAGAGTTTTAATTCTGAAAGATTCTCCTCTCCGAACTCCTCGATTATTATATCATCTAAGGTTAACATAATTTAAAACTTATTCATTTTAACATTCACCTTATTATTTCAGTTTATTTCTCCCTCATCTGGCAACTCCAATGCTTGAACTGTTTGAATCGCATTTCCAGCAATCCCCTTTATTGAGCTATACATGAAATTGGTATTCAATAAAACTTTTTCAATTTGTTTTTCTCTTTTCTTCCAGTGTCCAGTAATTGATCGCTTTTCCGATTCTAAATCAGATTTCATTTGAGTAAATCCTTCAACAATCCCCTCAATTTGTAATCTAAACTCATTACTCGTGAGAAAATCATATAGCATAACCATTTTATCACCTTTATTTTCTTGAGTGGCAACAGCATTGTTAATTTGAACGATAGAATCACGTAAAACATGACACAAACCCTTAAATTCTTCAAATGAACATATCCAAATGCCATTTTTCATTCCTAATCTATCCATGTCAGAAGGCATTGCGTCAGTCACTAAAACTCCTATGTTAGCCCCTTTATCCCTAATGTCATTTTTAAACTTCTCAATCCAAGTAGGTTGAAAATCTTTTGTGCGCTTACTTTCATAGTAGATAGATCCACAATTTTGTGATGTTCGCGTATTCACAGTTTGAATACAATCTCCACCTCTTGCTCCTTTTCTAATTTCGTCTATTGTATCTAAAGGAAAGTTGTCTGCTAACCACTCTTCAATTGCCAATTCTTGAACCTCTCCTTGCAGTTGCATAGAACCTTGTTCTTGCTTACGTTTCATTTCTTCAGTAAGCTTTTTTTGATCTTCTAGTTGCTTCTGAAGTTCTTTGAATTTTAGTTCATTTTTTTCCTCTTCCGATTTTCTGATTTTATCCTTTTCGATCAGAATTTGGTCATTAATTTTCTTCTCTGCCTCTGCTTCAATTGATTCTTTCAATTCGCCCTTTTCTCGCTTCAACTTCTCAATTTCGGCCTTAGAACGGTTCAGTTCCTTTACTTTTTCCGATTTTTCATTTAATTCCTTTTGCAATGCTTCAAATTGTTCTGATTGCTCCTCGCTCAACTTTGCTTTTAACTTAATTTCTAATGCTTTTTTGTCTTCTTTTACTTGTTTGTCTACACGTTCTTGAAACAATTCATTTTCTTGCTTTTTAGCTTTTTCAAAAGCCAATTTCTGTTCATTTAGACTTTCGAATTGAGATTCGTATTTCTTCTTTTCTTCCGCAATTTCGTTTTGGTATTTACGCTTTATTTCATCCTCTAATTGGTGCGCTAAAATATCTTGGACATCTATTGATGTTCCGCATTCTGGACAATTAATCTGTGATTTTTCTTCCATGATCGAATTTTTTAAATGCTACTTAAAAATTGAATTTAATATTTGATTTTCTATCAATTGTTTCCATTTTTCATTTACACCGTTCCAACCTTGTCCCATGTTCCAATTTTCTTGAATAAATTTGTAAGCATTAAAAGGCTTATTTCCTGAAGAAAGTCGATATCCCAAAACGTCTTCCATGCAATTATCGAGCATAACTCTATATTCTTCTCCACCCAAGGCCTCTGCAATTGGTTCGTTGAACTTCGTAGCATGCTGTATTTGATCTTTGTCGTGAACTACAAAAGGTTGGAACCCCATTGCTTTCAAATATTTCACTAAAGAAATAATTGAGGCTTTACCTCTAGCTTTAACAATTTGATAGTCGGACTGTACAATTTTTCGTTTTTGTATCTCTAACCTTTTGAAGGTTTCTCTAAAGACAATCTCTTCTGTATCTCCTTCTACAATAATTATATTTTTTGCGAAAAAAATTCTCGCAATATGGTCGTCAATTTTTAATAGAAATTTAACTTGATCTTTTTCATTGCGTATCAATGAATTAAAGGCTTTGGTTGTATTAAAAGGAAACGATTTCGTAGAGACGATATCATCAGTTCCTACAGTTTCAAGACGTAGCAAATTTAAAATTTGTTTAGGGAATTTATCTTTATCTAAATCTTTACCCAAATCAATCATATATGGAGAATGCGTTGTACAAATTATTTGTGACGTTGAAGCTGTTGCAAGATTATAGATTTCCTCACGCATATTATCTGCTGCATTAGGATGAAGATATAATTCAGGTTCTTCGAAACCAATAATTAAATTTCTATCTGTAATTGCTTTGCTTTCCAAGAATTTCTCTCGATATCTAAGTAGTGCAAAAGCGGCAGACCGAACAGAACCAGTACCTTGTCGATCAGGACTAGTTTTGATATTACTGGACATTTCAATATTAAAATGAGGTTTCAATATCTTATTCGCATCATCTAATTCTGTTTTAACGTGCAAACCAGTTTCTGGAAACACATTTCCAACAATAGAATTAATTTCTTCTAACATACTACCAAATTCCTTAGTAGAGTCTTCGGGGTCTAATTCATTTGCAAGCAAATTAAGGTATCCCTGCGCTTTTGCGAAATTTTCTGAAGCATCACGCACATCATCAAATAGACTTTTCATTACATTTTGAAGTGCTCCGCCTTTTCCATCAATTTCATCTTTTCTGTCTGAAGCTGGAATAATTAAAAACCTTGGTAGCTTATGGATAATATTGCCAACAATACCTCCTGGACGCACAAACCAATTACTATCCTCATAATCAAATATCCATATAGATGCCAACTCCTCTATATCTGCTTCATATTTTTTCAAAGTAATATTAGTATCATCAGTTATTTCTCCAAAAACAGATTTTACATCCTCTGAACTTAATCCGTTTTCAACAAATTCGCTTACTTTTTTGCAATCAACGAATTCATCTTTAATTGAACGTTGGTATTCCTTTAAGCTATGTACGCTTTTGCCATCTTGAGTATATTCTTTCTTAAACAAAATATATCGTTCCTCAATTCCTTCTTGATCAATACGTTTTAATACTCTCCCCTTAAATCCCTTCCAATTTTCAGCTTCTGCAGGTAGACCAACATATTCACCTATCATCTCAACTTTTTCCGCTCTATAACCAGTATTTTCGTCAAAGAAAAAATCTAAAATTGATAGTTTTGTTTCTCCAGAATGAAAAATGTCCATAGCGGATAAAACAGCACTTTTTCCAACATTGTTTTCGCCAATAAGAAAGCTGGCATCACCAATAATTACTTCAGTTTCTAAAATCCTTCTGAAACCTGATATTTTAAATGATTTTAATTTCATTATAATACTTTAGAATTCAACACTCCATCTTGGTTCGTAGCTGTTATTTGTCAATTGTACAGCATTTATAGAATCAAATATAAAACCTCTAATCCCACCTTTGTTTACATCATAACCATAAAAATACTCTATTCCATTTTTCATTTTTATACTGTACGGTTCTACTTCGCGCCAACCTTCATTCGATCCGTCTTTTTCAGTATAATCTATAAGAATTGTGCTTAAATTTTGTCCTCCGTTGATAATTGTTTCTCTCATTTCGTTTAGTTTTAAATATTCGTTAATTCGACTTGATATAAAACAGTATAAATACCCGTTTTTCAAAGAAAACTAGCCCGAAAAAACCTAGAAACACAATAGTTCTGCCCAAGCAGACAAATATCCACCCAAACACAAGAAAATAACACCCGAAATAATTTAAGAAAACTACCCTTCCAAACTTTTAAACTCTCCTATCCTTTCCAAACAAACCATCTGCTCCTTCGCTGAAGCTTCGGCGTAAGCGTTCCATTAACTCCAAAAACATCTCTACTTCCTTCCTCCAAAAATCAATCTTAGCCTGAGTAACAGGGAACTCCTCCTCATTACGATACCTTCCACCGATATAATCAAAGTTCAACTGATCAAACAAAGCCTTCTCCTCCTCTGTGCCATACAAAAAAGCAGTTTTAAGCCGTGCATCAAACTTTAATGTTCGGTCATGTAAAATCTGTAAATTATGCTCATGGGGATTATAATGGCTAAACACCATTTTGATCAAGTCAAATTCTTAATCAATCCAAACAACATTTTAGAAAGCTCTTCTAAATAATTATAATAACGTTTATACAATTCTTCCTCAACAGCGCCAATTTCTTTCAAATAGTCAAAAATAGCAACACACTCAAAAACTGAACCTCTCGCAATTACATAAAAGTTTCGTTTGTCTTTATTGGTAAATCTGCCTGCCCCTTCAGCTATGTTGAGCATTATGCTGAATGAGGCTCTTCTAAGTTGATCGTTTGTGACTCTGTCTTGTTTATTGGTTTGTAAGAATGTAGTGACTGACTTGTTATACTTTTTTGACTTGATGTATACCTCAAGTTTTTCGAAATCGAACATTTTGGTTCTAAGTTAAATTTTCGGGGTTGAAAATTTTTGTTGCTCTTTTGTCACTCAATTTGACTCATGTGTGAGTTTGGGTGTGAGTTTTGAGGGACAAAACAGGGTTTCATGCAAGTAGTTCGCTGTTGCTCACTACTCACACTCAAAACTGTTTTGTGGAGCCGGAGGGGATCGAACCCTCGTCCTAACAATGAGTCTATATAGTTTCTACATGTTTATTTTGTGATTGAATTTCAGTTAAAAGCTGGGCACAAACACCCCACTACCTAACCTAAGCTACTTTATCTCACTAAACTATCGCAGCGCTAGCCTAGCCAGATCACACATATGATGCCCGTGATCCAAACTTGGTGATCAGAAGTTTGGCGAACAGCAAGGTCCCCTTACTATACTTCAGGTGGACTAAGAGTAACTAAACTGAGTTTAGATTACGCAGCCAATGCGTATGAATTATTGTTGTCAATTATTCATGTTACAAATACTTTTAACGAGGTATATTGCATTTCTCGACATGCTTGTACATCTACCGCAGTTGCAGTCAAATCCAAGTCGGCCCCAAAGAACGAACTGCAAAATTAGGTAAAATTTGGCTGGAAACGAGCAATTAAATAAAGAAGATTTATGCAAATGATATATGTTCAAACAATGTTAAAGTTTTATGCGTGCAGAACATTGTTAAAATTAGCTTCTGTATTTGCTTTAAAATGAGGTCTTTTATTTGTATTTTTGTGTCCAAATTTCGGAAAAAGCCTAACATATGAACAAGATTAAATTAGCTATTATTAGAGAAGGTAAGGTACCACCAGACAAACGTGTGCCTTTAACTCCCTCACAATGTGTGCAGGTTTTAGAGCAATTTAAGAACGTTGAAATTAAAGTTCAAACAAGTAATGTAAGAGCTTTTCCTGATTCTGCATATTCTGATTTAGGATTGACAGTTGTAGAGGACATTTCTGATTGTGACATCATGATTGGTGTTAAAGAGGTAAATGTTGCCGATTTAATTCCAAATAAAAAATACCTTTTCTTTTCACATACCTATAAAGAGCAACCTTATAATAGACATTTACTGCAAGCAATATTAGACCGAAACATTCAGCTAATTGATTACGAAGTATTGACAAACCCGCGTGGAAATAGAATTATTGGTTTTGGAAGATATGCAGGTATTGTAGGTTGTTATAATGGATTTTTAGCATATGGTAAAAAGCATGGTTTGTATGATTTAAAGCCAGCTAATTTATGTGAAGATCGTGTTGAATTGGAAGAGGAGCTGAAAAAAATCACTTTACCGGCTGGCACAAAAATCGTTGCTACAGGATTTGGTCGTGTTGGTAATGGTGCAAGAGAAATTTTAAGTTCAATAGGTTTGAAAGAGGTTTCTCCTGAAGCTTTTTTAACAGATAATTTTGATGAAGCGGTTTTCACGCATTTACGCGTGCAAAATTACTTTGCCAAGGCAGATGGAAGTGAATTTAATAAAAGTGCTTTTTTCGAAAGTGGTGAAGGTCATGTTTCTACTTTCCCAAGGTTTATGGAAGTTGCAAACATGTACATTGCCTGCCATTATTGGGACGCGAGCTCTCCGTTTATTTTCACCCGTGAAGATTTAAAAGCGGAAAATATGAACCTCTCTGTTGTCTCTGACATTTCTTGTGATATTGATGGACCGGTAGCTTCTACTATTCGCCCTTCAACCATTGCAAGCCCATTATATGGTTATGATCCTGTTTCAGAAGCTGAAGTTGATTTTATGGCTGAAGGAGCTATTGGAGTTCAGGCAGTTGATAATTTACCTTGTGAATTACCGAAAGATGCTTCTGAAGATTTTGGTAATGAATTAATAAAAGGAGTGTTCCCATCTTTATTTGGAGAAGATTCTGAAGGAATTATTGAACGTGCTAGTGAGACAAACTTAGATGGTCAATTAACTGAAGGGTACGCATACTTAAAAGATTACTTAGCTGGTAAATAACCTCAGTTTTTATAAAGCTTTTTCAACTCATCAGTATTTATTTGATCCAACTCGATTAAGTAAGTGCCATCATACTCTACTCCATTTGGTATTCTAATGGTTAATGCCTCAACTTTTTCTTTTGCTAAGAAAGCATCTAACATTGGTGTAAATTCAACATCAAATTTCGCCAGACATAAAGCTGCCGAGGGAGAGTAATCGCCTTCAACATGCTCATATTCGGAATAGACTGTGTGTGAGGCATTTTTTGATTTAAATTCCAAAGCAATTGGAGAAACCGTGAACACTTGGTGGTCACAAACTAAAGTAATGCTCATGCAACGGTAATCATTAATTTCTCTGACTTTTATATGCACTTGCGATTTGGAATTAGAAAAAGTTGGAACGGTTTTTAAATTTTTACATTTTTCAACAATAACATTATCATAATCCCTTCCAACTAAGAACCCTATTAAAGACTTTAAACCAAACATAATTGACCGAAGATAAATAAATATTCAAAATTTCGTAATGCCCTATTTAATTAACTATAGTTTTAGTCGAAAAATTGAATTCGCTTTTATAGATATTCAATTAATCCCTTATTTCTTAATGTTTTTTAACTTTTTGTTTGTAAGTTTTGGCTTTCAACAACGTTCTAATAATAAGTAATTCTTAATTTCGAAAGAAAGTGTGTAACCTTTTTCATCAAAAATGGGTTATACAAAGAGGAAATAATTTAGAGGAATCTGCATTTTACTATTGACACGCGTCATATATTAGCGTAACTTTGCAGACTACTAATTTTAATTAAATAAAATATAGAAAAAGGATGAGGCAGTTAAAAATTACAAAATCCATTACTAATCGTGAGAGTCAATCTTTAGACAAATATCTTCAAGATATTGGTAAAGAGGAGCTTATTACTGCCGAAACAGAAGTAGAGTTAGCAAAAAGAATTAAGCAAGGAGACCAATTGGCACTTGAAAAACTAACAAAAGCTAACTTACGATTCGTAGTTTCGGTTGCTAAGCAGTATCAAAATCAGGGATTAACTTTACCCGATTTGATCAACGAAGGTAATTTAGGATTAATTAAAGCTGCGCAAAAATTTGATGAAACAAGAGGTTTTAAATTTATCTCTTATGCCGTATGGTGGATTCGTCAATCTATTTTGCAAGCTTTAGCTGAACAAGCACGTATCGTCCGATTACCGCTAAACCAAGTAGGATCTTTAAATAAAATAAATAAAGCATTCTCAAAATTAGAACAAGAATATGAACGCCCACCTTCAGCAGAAGAGTTGGCGGAAGTATTGGAAGTTCCTGAAGATAAAATTAAAGAATCAATGAAAGTTGCTGGGCGCCACGTATCTATGGATGCTCCCCTATCCTCTTCTGAAGATGGTGGAACATTAATGGACGTTATGGCCAATGGAGATTCTCCAAAAGCAGATAAATTATTGATGGCGGAATCGTTACAAAGAGAAATTGAAAGATCATTATCAACATTAACTGATAAAGAACGTGAGATTATTCGTTTATTCTTCGGAATTGGAATGAATCATGGTTTAACATTAGAAGAAATTGGTTCTAAATTCAATTTAACACGTGAGCGTGTTCGACAAATTAAAGAAAAAGCTATTCGTAGGTTGAGACATACTTCACGAAACAAACTGTTAAAAGCCTATTTAGGTTAATCTACAGTTTTAATCATTAAAAAACCGCACAACTTGAATTTATTCATTGTGCGGTTTTTTTGTGTCTTATTATTTCTCAAATTTCGTGCAGTTCTTAATCAAGTAAATAATTTGATAGAAATCTTACTGAACAATTATCCGTTTCGTCAATACTTCATCTTCCACTGTTAACGTCACTAAATAACTTCCTGGTTTAAGATTACTAATATTTACATTTGCTGAAGCGTTTACAATCCATTTCGAATATATTTTTTCTCCTTGTAAATTATAAATATTGATTTCTTTGGCTTCACTAGAATTGTATTTCAAAGTAAAATTACCACTATTCGGATTTGGATAAATTATAAACTCGTTATGCTGTTCTATTACCTGATCGGAGACATCCAAAAAATGACCATAAGTATATGGACATAAATCCCCATATAGTTCAATATTATTCTCAGAATAACATTTTAATTCTCTAACACTTTCAAACGAATGTGTCCAGGTGAACGGAAATGCATCAACCGTAATTATTTTTTCCATTATTGTAAAACGGTTTACCGGTCCTCCGCAGGATGAATCCCAGCCTAAATCATAATACCAACAGGTTAAATAGTCTCCGTCAACAAGAACAGAATCAATTCCTGTTAATTGCATTTCACTTACATTGAATTCTGTAGATATATCATAATAGAACGCATCACAACCATAAAAAGGAATTGTGATTGTCTCCCCTATTACATGGTCAGCATCAAAATCAAAAAAGAGATACTCTGAAGAGCTATCACGTGGCATGATGTAAAGCGATTTTTCAGCCGTATCCGAACGAAAAGAGCAATAATAAATCTCTTGTTCAGGATCATTCGAACCGTTATGATAAAGTTTAGTATAAGTATTCGCTCCAATTAAAGTATCATAATCAACTTCTTTAGCGTAGACAGAATGCCAATGCTCAAAGTCATACACTCCAACATCAACCCAAACATAACTTATACCGGTCCATGTTGAGGCCGAGTCTGCTGGTTTATAATCCGTTTGAGAATAACTTTTGAAACAAATCAAAAGGGCAAGTAATGGGAATATTTTCTTCATACAACGATAAACGCATCAGTGATAAAAAGGGTTTGGTCTCCTTATTCATTCATATTAATATACTCTTTTTAATAATTACCATCCACCACTCCATTTATTAAAACAAACCCTAGTAACTAGTGAATTAAGGTATTTGAAGATTTGGTTTAGAATAATCGATTGTCAATAAATTGTGAGCAATAATTTTGCTGAATATTTTGAAATAGGAATTAACCCACTACCTTTGCAGAAAATTAATCTCTAAAGACAGATAAATGGAAGCATCAGTAGGTTACGAAAAAGAACTTCAAAACTACATTGACAACGAAAAGGCTGCCGTAAAATTGGCGAATTACGTTGGTGAATTATTGTATAATAAAGGTATAGAACTTGTATTGTTCAGAAACCACTTATTGGATACAACCAATTCAGAAATCATTAACCTGCATGATTATGCAGAAAACGTTGTGGGTAAAAAAATCTTTATTTCCACTACAGCTGCTTTAGCTGAGGAGTTATTCTCAATGGATCTTGCTCCAGCTAAAATTGACATAGGACGTTTGGCTTACGAATGGATTCAAGAGGGAGACAACTTTTCTTCTAAAAAAGATTTCCTTTCTGATAAATTGACTGGATTATTTCAAGGAAATGACAACCAAATTGAACCAAGAGATGTTGTTTTATACGGATTTGGACGAATTGGAAGATTAGCTGCAAGAGAATTAATTAAACAAGCAGGTAAAGGACAACAATTACGTTTAAGAGCAATCGTTATTCGTAAAGTTGACGATAACCAGTTAAAGAAAAGAGCTGCATTGTTAAAAAATGATTCTGTACACAATGACTTTAAAGGAACGGTTACTGTTGATTTTGAAAACAAAGCGTTAATCGTAAATGGTCAAATCATTAAAATGATTCAGGCGAGCAACCCTGAGGATATTGATTATACACAATATGGAATTAACAATGCTTTAGTTATTGACAATACTGGTGTATTTACAGATAAAGAAGCATTAGGTCGTCACAAACAAGCAAAAGGTGTTGATAAAGTATTATTAACTGCTCCTGGTAAAGAAATTCCAAACATTGTTTACGGAATTAACCACCACGATTTAGATATTGAAGGTCAGTCAATTTTTTCTGCAGCTTCATGTACTACAAATGCTATTTCTCCAATTCTAAAAGTAATTGAAGACAAATTTGGTGTTGAAAAGGGACATTTAGAAACAGTACATGCTTATACAAATGATCAAAACTTGTTGGATAACTTCCATAAGAAACCAAGAAGAGGTCGTTCTGCAGCAATTAATATGGTAATTACATCTACTGGAGCTGGAAAAGCCGTAACAAAGGTTATCCCTTCTTTAGAAGATAAATTAACTGCTAACGCTGTACGTGTTCCTACTCCTAACGGATCATTAGCAATCTTAAACTTAACAGTTAGTAAAGAAACTAGCGTAGAAGAAGTTAACCAAGCTATTAGAGATGCAGCATTAAACGGAAACTTAGTAAATCAAATTTATTACTCAGTTGACGAAGAAATGGTATCAAACGATATTATTGGTAATACTTGCTGCTCTGTTTATGATGCACCTGCTACATTGGTGTCTCCAGACAAAAAGAGTATTGTATTATACACTTGGTATGACAACGAATATGGTTATACAAAACAAGTAATTCGTTTAGCAAAATACATTGCTAAAGTGAGAAGAGTAATTTATTACTAGACTTTATATAATTAAAAGTAAGATGGGACGATCAATTGATTGTCCCATTTTTTTTGTTCAAAAAAATACTTTATAGCATTCCAATAGTTAAGTAGAATCCTTGCCTTCATTTTCAAAAGGATTTTATATATTGATACATTATAAACAAAAAACAACAAATATGAAAAAATTTTTACTTGGATTTATGGGAGCTAGTCTCCTTTCATTAGGCGGTTTCGCTCAAACTACATATGAAGTTGGTGATTTGGTCAATGACTTTACCGTAACGGATACGGATGGTAATGAACACAAATTATCAGATATTACAGCTTCAGGAAAGCATGTTTATTTAGATTTTTTCTTTGATACTTGTCCCCCATGTCAAGCAACTAGTCCAGTTTTTGGCGATTTTTACGACAAATATGGATGTAACTCAGGTGACGTATATTGCTTAGTAATTAACAACGGAACAGATAGTGATGCTGAAGTTATTGCATACGAAGACTCTTATGGAGGATCTGGACATCATGCACCTGCTGTAAGTGCTGACGGTGGCGGTGGTGCTGTAACTTCTGACTTTGGTGTTGGAGCTTTCCCTACCTACGTTTTAATTGGCGAAGATATGAGAATAATTGAGCAAGATATTTACCCAATTGCTGACATCACAACTTTTGAAGGAACTTTCTATGATGGTTTTGAGCCAGAGCCAATGCCTTGTTCTTTTGCAAGTGTAGAGGAGGATAACACTTTAGAAGAGTTAAGCATCTACCCTAACCCAGCTAATGAAATTACATCAATTGTATTTTCATCTGAAACTGAAGCAGCAGCTACAATTACTGTTTACAATATGTTAGGTGAGGTTGTTGAAGCAAACAACGTACAAGTTGTTGCTGGAAATAATACACAAGAAATTAATGTTGCTGACTATGAAACAGGAAGCTACATTGTTCAAATTCAATTAGGTGAAGCTGTTATTACTTCTAAATTAGAGGTGATTAAATAGTAAACTAATTCTTACTTATTCAAAAGGCACGTTTTTCAACGTGCCTTTTTTTGTTTTCATAATTTTCCGTCTGAAAAAACATAATTAACATATATTAATTACCTTAACTACTTCATTTTCCTAAATTTAATTCAAAATCTAAACAATTGATATGAAAAGTATTTTGCTAATTTATATTTTCATTTTTTCCTTGACATCTGTTGCCCAAATCCCTTTGGATGGAATGATATTTCACTATGAATTTAATGGAAATGGAAATGACGAAAGTATTAACGCGCATCATTCGTCAATTTACGGTGCAACCTTAGTAGATGATAGATTAGGTAATAGTGAATCTGCATATTATTTTGATGGTGTTGACGATTATATCTCTCTTCCTAATACTGATGAGCTAAAACCTGGCTTACAAGTTTCGTTCTCCTTTTGGGTCAAACCAATTACCCTTAATCAGTCAAGCAACAAATTTATTGATACTGATGACGAATTCAATAATTATGGTGGGTATTGGTTATCATTAAGTTCTGCAAATGATGGTAGAATCGTTGTTAATTACGGTGGAAGCATTGGAGGCGCTGGATCAGAACAAAGACGCTCTTTTACAAGTGATAATAAGCTAACGGTAAACACTTGGAATCATGTTGTTTGTATAATTCGTGGTAGTGATGACATGTCAGTATTTGTAGACTGTAGAGATGTTGAAAGTGGTAATTATTCAGGGAGTGGACCAACCATGGTTGCTCATTCATCTTCCGCAGGAAGTATTGGACGAGAAAGTGGTAACAGTGATTCACCTGATAGTTTTTATTTTAATGGAACTCTTGACGAGTTTATATTTTGGGATCGTGCACTTTCAAATGATGAAGTAAATGATCTCTGCTCTTATTATTCCTCCCTTTCTTCAATTAAGGAATCAACAATAAAAGAACCATTATTAGTATACCCTAACCCAGCTAATGAAATTACATCAATTGTATTTTCATCTGAAACTGAAGCAGCAGCTACAATTACTGTTTACAATATGTTAGGTGAGGTTGTTGAAGCAAACAACGTACAAGTTGTTGCTGGAAATAATACACAAGAAATTAATGTTGCTGACTATGAAACTGGAAGCTACATTGTTCAAATTCAATTAGGTGAAGCTGTTATTACTTCTAAATTAGAGGTAATTAAGTAGTAAACTAATTCTTACTTATTCAAAAGGCACGTTTTTCAACGTGCCTTTTTTTGTTTCTGTAAATCATTAATAACAGTTGAAATCAGTGCTTTATCTTTCTAACTCTTAAACTTCTTCTTCCACTCCTTTGTATCCTCTTGCATTTGTCGAATTAGATCCTCTGCTCGTTTATGCGCTTTCTCTTGCTGTTCTTTAATAAAGTCGTTCTTCTCTTCTTTTAGTTTTTGTTGCTTTTCAATCAATTTTGCTACCGTCCCAACATCAGAATTGTTTTTCATTAGTGGTAACACTTGCGAATTAAAGTGTGCACTGTTTTTGTTGATTTGGTCCGCCAATTTTATGATTTCCCACAACTGTGCTTGCATAAACGTTTCATACTTCTCTATATCATCAATTTTCAACTCATTTTTAAGTGTTTTAAAATGAGTTTTTGACACACGGATATAAGCATTTGCTGTTTTAACAACATCCATTACGTTTCGTTGAATTAATTCTTCACGTAACGAATCTTTATATAACATTACTGCATGTTTCGCATGAAAATCTACCAAACTATCTACTTCCCCAATAATTTCATTATTTGAATATGTTTTGAAGCGAATAAATCCTGCATTAACATTCAATAAATAATCGATATAACGCACATCCGTTAAAAGTGAAATATAACTGCTTTTCGAACGCTCATCAGCTTGTTGCGTTTTAATTTCTTCTAACAGCTTAAACTGCACCTGCATTGAATCACGCCATGGGTTAATATACTCGTCCTTTAAACCTTCACGTGGTTTATAATAATCAAAAGCTGCAGGGTATTTATCCTCCATCTTCTCTGTCATTTCTTCTAAACGCTCAATATTGGTTTCAATTCGCTCAGAATTAGATTTAATATACGAGATTAACTTATCATTCTCGGCTTCAATTTTTCGAATAAACTTCCCACTCTCTTTATCAGCAGTTTTTGCTGAAGCATATTTTTCTTTGTCAAATGTTCTACGTTTTTTGTAAAGATTTTTTTCAAACACTTTATACAACTTAGCGTATTTAATAATTGTATCATTTACAGCTAATAAAGCCGGGTATTTATCTTCCGTTATTTCATAAATACTACCGCGCGCAAATTTTTGGAGCTTTTTCCCATTTACTAAAACCATAAAATTGTAGTAATTAATAGCCTTAACTCCAGGGTTGTATGGGTTATACTTAAATCCGTCTTCTCCATTTAAAATATATTGATGCAAAAAATCGCGCGAACGAAATAAATCAATCCCTTGTATATAATCTTGTTTACTCGGGCGTTCAGTTGTTAGCAAGGCTTTTAAACTGTCTTTAGTTAATGAAAAATCTTCAATATCAATATAATCATCACGCAATTGCCAAATAGGGTTAATGGGTAAATGATCCAATAAAAAAGTATCTGTATTAATCAAAAAGAACTCGGTTGTAGGGTCTTGAACAAAACCAATCTTATCTTTATATTTTGGTTTATTGTCATACTCCTCTCTTCTTTTCTCATCCTCCTCTTCTCGCTTAATTTCAATCCTTTCTTGCTTCACTTCGTTTTTATACAACCTTAATGGAACAAGATATTTTTTTTCTTTATATGGTTTTCGGTCAATAGGTTCTCTTCCAATATAACCTGCATCCCAAGCCGGATCTGCTAAACTCCATTCTCCATCCAATTTCATAGCAATCCACGCATGTTTCATTTCAACTACGGTGTCTCCAGGGCTCCAAGCAACATCATGCACATATCCTGAAACGGTTTCATTTTCTATCCGCGCATAGTCTAACATGGCTTTCATTAATTCCACAAATCCGTCACCTAAAGCTTTTTTAGATTTTAAAACAACACCAGGATCAACTCCCACAAAATATTTTTCGCTAGACAATTCATTATAATTAAATTGAATATTTGAAGTAATCCAGGAATGAATAGCAGTTGCCTTATCTTTTTGGGATATTTTTCCGGCTGTTAAATAATCCGTTAATAATGGAATTGAGCGTTGTATTTTACGTGGGATTTTATCCTCCTTCGCAAACGTTCCAACACTCAGAGTAATGAGTAGGGTTAATGTTATGAATCGCATTAAAAGATGTTTTTTGTGAATTTAATCGTTTTAAATAACTGATTATAATTTTTTTTGATTTTTTTACAATTTTAAATAGGGGTATTTCGTTTGGTCAACGTCATCATACAATGATGACGCAAAAACATATAAATAAAATGACAAAAAAATTGCTTTTACTCACCGTACTTTTTTTTGCTGGCATGAGTGCCAATGCACAAAAAAGTACCATAAGTGGCTATTTAAAAGATGCTAAAACTGGCGAAGCTTTAATTGGTGCACGGGTTTATATTGATTCTTTAAAAACTGGCGCTGTAGCGAATATTTATGGTTTCTATAGCTTAACGTTAGATAATGGAACCCATGATATACTCTTTTCCTATGTTGGAAAAGAACCAATGAAAACGCGAGTAACATTGGACGAAGACATGGAGTTAGACATTAATTTAACCCCTATTAGTGATTTGGCAACAGTAGTGGTAACAGGTCAAAAGAAAGAACAAGAAACCACAGAGATGAGTACTGTCCACCTTTCTATGGATAAGGTAAAAACATTACCTGTTTTATTAGGAGAACGTGATATTATAAAAACCGCCCAATTATTACCCGGCATCCAGTCTGGTAGTGAAGGTTCAAGTGGAATATATGTACGAGGCGGTGGGCCAGATCAAAATTTAATTTTATTAGATGGTGTTCCTATATATAACGCCAATCACTTATTTGGTTTTTTCTCTGTATTTAATGCAGATGCTATTAACCAAGTAAAATTGGTTAAAGGTGGATTTCCTGCTGAATATGGTGGTCGTTTATCTTCTGTTATTGACATTAGAATGAATGAAGGAGATATGAAAAAAATTCATGGAGAAGGAAGCGTTGGAATTATTTCATCAAAACTAATGCTAAACGGCCCTATTATTAAAGACAAAACTTCTTTCATGATTTCTGCAAGAAGAACTTATGTAGATATTTTAGCAAAACCGTTTATTGCAATGGCAAATAATATTAATAGTCCTGATGGCGGTGACAAAGTATCGGGCGGTTATTTCTTTTATGATGTTAATGCTAAGATCAATCATATTGTAAACCCGAATAATAGAATTTATTTTAGTGCTTATTTAGGTGATGATAAATTTTATGTTGATCAACAATATCAATACACAAACAGTTCTGACAACAAAACCTATATTGAGCAAGTAAAGGGAAATATCAAATGGGGAAACAAAATTATGGCACTCCGTTGGAACCATAAATTTGGTCCTAAATTATTTGCCAATACAACCTTAAACTATAGTGACTACAAATTTGTAACAGGTTTTGGTTTAAAAGGCTTTGAAGAAGGAAAAGAAAATGAAGCTTTCGATAATTTTTCATTCGAATATCTTTCAGGAATTACAGATTGGGGTGGAAACATGAATTTCTTTTACTACCCTGCTCCAAAACATGAAATACAATTCGGATTTGGAGAAACCTATCATACTTTTAAACCTGGTGTAAACCAATTAAATTTTAACTCTAGTGGAGAAGCTTTAGACACAACATTTGGGTCGCCAAGAACGTATGCGCATGAATTTTACGCTTATGCGCAAGATGATTTTAAGATTGGGGAACGCTTTATGGCTAACGTTGGTTTACATTTTTCAAACTTTTATGTAAGAGAAAAATTATATAACTCATTACAACCAAGAGCAGCGATTAACTATAAATTGGATGAAAAATCATCACTAAAAGCATCCTATGCTAAAACAACGCAATTCATGCACTTATTAACCAATACTTCTATTGGTTTACCAACTGACCTTTGGGTACCTGTTACTGATAGTATTCCTCCACAACAAGGTAATCAAATTGCCATTGGTTATACTCGCGAATTACCTAAAGGCTTTAGAATTGGTACAGAAGCTTATTATAAAACCATGGATAATTTGATTGAATATAAAGAAGGAGCAAGTTTTGTAGGAACGAATCAAAATTGGGAGAATATTGTTGAAACTGGAGACGGTTACAGCTATGGCGCAGAGGTTTTACTTGAAAAGAAAACAGGAAAAACCACTGGATGGATTGGTTATACCTTATCATGGACAAATCGTCAATTTGAAAATTTAAATAATGGTGAAGAATTTCCTTACCGTTATGACAGACGACATGACGTAAGTTTTGTTTTAACACACAAGTTTAACGACCGAATAGATGTTGGTGTAGTTTGGGTTTATGGAACAGGAAACGCCATAACACTAGCCTTGCAAAAATACAACTCATTAGGTGACAATGATTTTGGAGGAACAGAAGTTAATCATATCGCTGAGCGAAATGGATACAGAATGCCCTCTTATCACCGATTGGATTTGGGAGTAAACCTACACAAAGAGAAAAAATGGGGTGAGGCAACTTGGAGCT
>CAKZON010000094.1 GCA_937136425.1 uncultured Crocinitomix sp. | reverse complement strand
CAAGTATTGTTGATGGTGAATATGATGATGCGATTCTTTCAGGTACAGATCCTGACTTAGAGGAATCAAATGATTGGGGAGGATTCGAAAATCAAGCTAATGTCGGTACCGCTAAAATAAGCTATGAGGATGGGGATAATTCTCAGCGTTTGGCAAGTATCGTTGATGATCCTGATTCCCTGGGAAATGCGGTTTTAAAATTCAATATTAAAGAGCCTCATATTAAAGAAGGAAACCATAAAAAGGGAAGAGTCCAACTCAATGTAAATAATAATCAATGCATCCGTGAAATATATCAAACAGTTAGAGTGAAGTTTCATTCAGATATGTCAATATTAAAAGAGTGGGAGGAGCCTGTACATTGGCTTTCAGTTTTTGAATTTTGGAACAATGCAGATTGGACAAAAGAAAAATATCCATTCAGAGTAACAGTAAACCTCAATAAGTCTGAACGTGGCCCTGTAGATCATATTTTTTTTAATGTGAAAGGAGATTATAAAAAGAACTGTAAAGTTTGCAAATGGCATGACGATTGGGATCAAACAAATACCGAATTTCCAATTCCCTTTGGCGAATGGATGGAAATTGAATTGTATTTAAAAGAGGGAGATAAAGATAATGGGCGTTTTTATATGGCTGTTACACCTGAAGGGGAAACAAAACAAGTTTTGTTTGATATAACAAACCGTACACAGCATGAAAAAGAAAAATGCCCTGACGGATATACACATATGCAGCCAATGAAGCTTTATACGTCAGATAAGCTAATCAATTATATGAGTAATCAAAATAAAGAACTAAGCGTTTATTGGGATGATTGGAAGTTTTATATCAATAAAACATATTAGGGTTTAGGAAAAAAAAAGTCGCCACCAAAATTGGCAGCGACTTAAATCATTTTAATTGTAGCAAGGTTGCTATTCCTACTGTATTATTCAGCTATTGTCAGCTCATCAATAATGTGAGAAGCTCCAGCATATTTATCTATAACGAATAGGATATAGCGAATATCAACACAGATTGTACGTTGAAAATCTTTTTCGAAAGAAATGTCACCGCTCATTGCTTCCCAGTTCCCATCAAAAGCACATCCAATTAACTCGCCTTTAGAGTTCATTACAGGGCTTCCTGAGTTACCACCAGTAATGTCATTATTTGTAATAAAGTTAACCCAAAGCTCACCATCTTTAGCGTATTTTCCGTAATCTTTCTTTTCGTAAAGAGATTTAAGCTGAGCAGGAACAATAAAATCCTCGTTGTTCGGATCTTCTTTTGCCATTAATCCCTTTAAGGTTGTATAGTATTTATATGATTTACCTTGGTTAGATGTGTATGGTAAAACATTACCGTATGACAATCTTAGGCTGAAGTTAGCATCTGGATAATATTTCTTTTTAGGATCCATATCTCTCAAAGCAGAAATAAATAAACGATTAGCTTTGCTTAGTTTAGCTTTGGCGTCTGAAGCAACGGGCCCGTTTACATAGTCTAAATAATCGTTCATTAGTCCGTTACAAATCACAAAAAGGTCATTGTTTTCTAGAGCTTCATAAGTTGGGTTTTTTAGAAATTCCTCATAACTGTTTTTATCGGCAAAAAATCCGCCTTTAATTTCTTCAACTAACGAGGCAATTGATTTTTCGTATGTATTGTAAATTACATTTACTTCCGTGTTACGCTGGCTGCTTGGCACGGCATTCATGTACATGTCAATTGTACTTGAAATTAGCTTTAACTCAGTATCCATGTTTACTGATTCGTAAAATTCGTCAGTTTTTGCTTTTAAACCATCAACAACATCTTTTACTTGTTCCATGTCATTGTTTGAAACCTTAAGCATGTTATAAAGTCTAATGTGCGAAATCATGAATTGGTTTAGTGCAACGCTGTAAATAGCTTCGTAAAAATAAACCTGAATTGCATTGATTTTATCCAGTTCTGAATATGCATCTTCAATATCTTTTAAAACATTGCCATATTTTTGTTGACGCTTACTTTTTGCATTCACCCAGTCCGTAAAAGCTTTTTCAATTCCTTTCTTTCTGTCAAGTACCTTGTTTTTCTTTAATTGCTCGGTTTGACCAATAAAATATTTCCAGTAGTTACTAACTTGAGCGTAAGAAGATGCGTATTGAAGACGAACAGCATCACTAGCGTCCATATCCTCTTTCATTATACGAAGTTTTTCTCCTCTCACTTTTACACGAGAAGGTTGGTCTTTTTCAGTTGCTAACTCAATTCCATAAGAAGTTAAAAAGCGATCTGTCGATCCAGGGAAACCCATAACCATTGCAAAATCATCTTCTTCAACACCGTCTAAAGAAATTGGTAAGTGGTGCTTTGGAGCATAAGGTTTATTGTCCATTGCAAATTCTGCAGGTTCATTATTAGCGCCTGCATAAATTCTAAACATTGAAAAATCTCCTGTATGTCTTTCCCACATCCAGTTATCAGTGTTTCCACCATATTTTCCAATTGCAGATGGTGGAGCACCTACTAATCTAACATCTTTAAAAACTTCGTACACAAAAAGGTAAAACTCACTTCCGCTATAGAATGGTTTTACTTCCGCTTCATAATGTGTGCCGTTAACCGCAGCAGCTGATAATTCTGCAGAAATATCTTTAATTGCTTGAGCTCTTTGTGATGGAGTCATGTCGTCATTCAAAATCTTGTTGACAGATTTTGAAACATCATCAATTCTCACAACTATTGAAACAGATAAACCTGGGATAGGTTTTTCTTCACCATAATTTTTTGCCCAAAATCCATCAGTTAAAATGTCGTTTTCAGGTGTTGCGTTTTCACGAATAGCGTCATAACCGCAATGGTGGTTTGTTAGCATTAATCCTTTAGATGAGATAATTTCTCCTGTACAAAACCCTCCTAAGGATACAATTGCATCTTTAACACTTGGCTTTTTAGGATTATAAATTTCCTTTGTAGACAATTCAAGACCAGCAGCCTTCATGTCTTTTTTGTTCTTTTTTAATTGAAATGGGAGATACATCCCCTCATCCGCTTTACCCAAAAATGAAATTGAAAAAAGCGCAACGAATAATAAGTACTTCATAGTTTAAAATTTGTAAGCAAACAAAAATATAAACTTAGTCGGTATAAAGCTGTATTAATTGTTATGTTTTACACAAGTGGTAAAACAGCGTGTAGGTAGGGGAAATTAGATGTCGAGTAGATATGAGTCTTCTACTTTTTAGAAAATTGAATCGTTTCAATTCCAGCAATAGTTTCAATTTGAATGAAATACAATCCGTTATTTAAAGAAGATACATCTAATTGATTGCTTTGTCCATTAATTAATTGTTGTCCAGCCGCGGAATAAACAGTAGCTGAAATAATTTTTTGGTCAGCAGAGATGTTTAATAAATCTGTAGTTGGATTAGGGAATACAGAGATTGTACTCGCAATTGAAGAAGATTGAATTGATGCCGTTTCAGCATTTAATACTTTAACATCATCAATTAAAAGTATATAACCGTTTGAAGTATTGTTTTGAAATGCAATGAATACATCTTGATTAGCATATCCTTCAACGTCTAGTTCAACTCCTCTTCGCGAAAAATATGCAGCTTCAGCTCCAACAGACATTAAAGTATCTGTAAAACTTGCAGGTAAACTATCAGTTGTTGAGATTAATACTTCATACCCGTCAGGATATGATGCATCAACAGATCTTGCAGACCAAACAATTTTTGAAAAATTACCAATGCTAATTTTAGGAGTAATTAAATAATCGTTGGCCTGACCTGTTGGGTCATAAAAAGATGTGCTTGCAGCAGCAGTGTCCGGTCCTGCAACAGTTCCTATCCATGCTTCAGTAAAATCAGACACTTCTGTAGCTGGTGTTAATCCATCTTCATTAAACAATGCCCATGTTTCTGGAATTCCACTTGTAAAGTTTTCGTCTAATAAAACTGTTTGCGCTTGACTTGCAGATGCAACAACAAGTAATGTTATAGTTAAGTATTTAATCATTTTATCTTATAATATGGACAAAAGTAGTCATTTGATTAATTGGAGTTGAGCATTTAACAGATTTTAGCAGAATTTATTTTAACGTTTGTTCAATTGGTTATTCAAAAGAAAAAATAAATAAGTCTTCATCCTCCTTTTTGAAATAGTGATTTTCTCTAGCATATTTCTCTAAAGAACGTACATCTTCCAATTGGTCAATTGCAACTTTTAGGGTTTCAATTCCTTCTTTTTTACGTTCAATTTCTTCTTCTAATATTGATACGTGCTCATTTCTCTTGATTAATGTTACAATGTCTGTTTCATGCAAAATTAAAATGTAAAGTAGCACAAAGGCTGACGAGAGAATGTACTTATTTCGTATGATATTTAGGAATTGCTTCACCTAACAAAGGTAGTGGTGATCCTCCTTCACTTATTTGTTTTAGTGAATTACTTATTCACAGCATGAACTTGAAAAACATTTTTAATTAATTTTGACATTAAATAACCGTTTATGTTGGGACTAAAATTAGCTACAGATCCGCGTTGGGTCACTATAGTTGAAGGAAATATTGATGAAATACTAACTGACCATGCTTGGTGCGAGCAAAAGGCTGCCACAAATGGAATAAGCATTATTACTCAAAACCCTGAAAGAACAGAATTGGTTGATGCATTACTAGAGGTTGTTCGTGAAGAATTGGAGCATTTTGAATTGGTACACGAACGTATTAAAAAACGTGGTAAGGTTTTAGGGCCTGAGCGCAAAGATCCATATGTTGGGGAGTTGTTTAAATTTATGCGCCGCGGATTAGATCGTAATACTTCTTTTATTGATCGCTTATTGTTTTCAGCCATGATAGAAGCTAGAAGTTGTGAACGTTTTCGAGTATTGTCAGAAAATATTCCAGATCCTGAATTGGCAAAGTTTTATCATGAATTAATGGTGAGTGAAGCAGGGCATTATACATTGTTTTTAAAGTTTGCACGCCAATATTCTGAAAATGTAAATGTTGATGAACGTTGGCAAGAATGGTTGGAGTTTGAAGCTTCAATTATTACAAAATATGGGAAAAGAGAAACTGTTCATGGTTAACCAGTTTGTTATAAGTAGCTTATCCCTTAATCGATTCAAATAAGTAAAGTTCATCCAATTATTTTATAGAGAATCTCCGTAAAAAGACGTAATTTACAGCAGTGATAATGCTTAAATAAAACCTTTTTATATGTCCGATTACAATTATACTAATGAGCAATTAGAGGCTTTTAGAAATCAATCTGATCCGTTGGCTGATGATGTCATTAAATCAATAATGTCAACTGGTGCAGGTCGATCAATTAGTGAGTTGTTTGATAAAATGATTAAGAATACAGATTATGATGCTGCAGGTCTGCCTCCTGAAGTGGCTGATTATTTTAAAAAGACTAGTGCTTTACCTTCTTGGGCTGATCAGGCTAAAATAAAAATTGGGCAAGATGTCTTTGCGCAATTTGGACCAGAAATTTGTTTGTTATTAATGTTTAAATCGCTGCCAGAAGCTTATGCTTGTAAAAAGGGGGCGGAAGTATTGTATCAAACTGGCAGAATGACTGAAGGGCCAGACGGTTCGTTAGAACGGTTTAAAAGACGACTGATGGAGACCTCTCAGTTTGTGGTTAACATATGCACACCTGGAGGCTATAGTGCAGATGGTTCTGGAACAATAACTGGACAAAAAGTAAGATTGATTCATGCGGTAATTCGCTATTATATTGTGGAGCACGGTCAATGGGATGCTAAGACAAATGGTTTGCCTATTAATCAGGAAGACATGGCTGGGACATTACAATCCTTTTCTTCTTTGATTTTAGAAGGTCTTTCTCAATGTGGAGTGACCTTAACACCTGCTCAAATAGACGGGTATTTTCATTGTTGGCGTATCGCTGGGTATATAGTTGGTTTGGATGAAGCATTGAATCCTCCAACCTATGAACAAGGGTTAAAATTAGGATATGCAATTCTTGATCAGCAGAAAAAAGGATCAGAAGCTGGGGTTGCATTAACCAAGGCATTGACTGATTTTGCTGAAGAACTGTTGCCTGGAAATGTATTTAACGACGCGCCTGCAGTTCTTATCCGTTATTTTGTTGGCGGCCCTACTGGTGACATGTTGGGACTTAAGAAAGAAGATGGACTTTTGTCTAAGATTCTTCCACGTTTATTAAGAACCGTTTTTAAAGCAGAGGAAAGCCTTGAAAACCGTAACAAAATTTACCAGCAAATTGCATCAAAGGTAGCGCTAGCAATGTTGCAAGGCATGCTAAATCATTTTAATGAGTATAAAGGAGTGCATTTTTATATTCCACCTGGTTTGCAAGAAAATTGGAAACTAACTACCTATTGGGATCATTTTGCAACATTAAGCCCAACTGTTGCAGGTTATCGTCTTGCATTGGAAAAGAAAAAATCTTCACTTTAATTTTATTACTATGGACTATTGTCATGATTACCCAACTTTAATTAAATACTTTAACCTTTGTGAGTATACCATAACTGACCTTTGTGTAGTAGGTTTAGGAACATTAATGTGGGTTGTTTCCTATATTGCTGTAATTCGTCACGGCTTTAAAAATAAGTTTGTAGAAATGCCTGTTTTCGTAGCTATAGGAAATATTGCATGGGAGTTTATTTGGAGTTTTGTGTATAAAACCAATATGGGAGATTTTTACCTGTGGGGATATCGAGCTTGGTTCTTTTTAGATTTATTTATTCTTTACTTAGTCATTAAGTATGGGGCAAAGCAGTTTAAACTGCCCATTTTCAACAAAAATATCATTCCTATTGTTGTAGGTTTATTAATCTTCTTCGGGTTCTTTTTCTATTATTTTGTAAAAGGTGGGTACGATACACCTATTGGTGCCACATCTGCGTTTTTTCTTTCAGTTGGAATTTCTACACTTTATATTGTTTTACTTTATTCAAATGGGAATGCTCAAAATTTTTCACTTTTAGCTGGAGTTACTCGTGCAATAGGTGATTTGGTTTTAACAATTTTTGCAATTTACTATACAGAAATTGGAATTATTGCAGTAATGGGAGCATACGTGGTTGTACTTGATTTTACGTATGTTGGATTACTTTGGAAAAAGAAGCGGGTCAATAAGTCGAACGTCAGTGTGTAAAAAGGTGAAAAGTTCTGCGAAAATGCTTATCTTTCTGAGCTACAAAAATACACGCAAAACAAACTTTTTACCGAAAACACCGCAACTTGGTCTCAGAAAATTCCCACAAAATCAGATTTAAAGACAACTTGTATGGTCGTAAAGACCAACTTGTTGAATTACGCGAACTATATGAATCAGCTGTTTCAAATAATGGAGGATTAGTACTAATTAAAGGAGTCTCAGGAGTAGGTAAGTCCAGCTTTGTTTCAAGTTTTGTCAAGGATTTAAGGTCTACCAATGATTATTTCGTTCAAGGTAAACTTGATTTAAGCCGTAACAATCATCCTTACGCCACAATTCTACAAGCAATAGGCCAATTAATAGAGTGTTGGATAGAAGAGGAAGAGTCTAAGAAAAAAGATATAATTGCCGTGCTGCAATCAGAAATGGGAGCACACAACAAAATAATTCTCAAAGCATTTCCTCGTTTAGCCGTATTGTTTGGTTTAGAAAATATGTCTGAAACTTCTATGCCGATTACTTTTAAAGATCGGTTTAATGAAGCTCTGCTAAGTTTTACAAATGCAATTTCTTGTCTGAATCAGCGAATCATTTTCTTCTTAGATGATTTACAATGGGCAGATCAATCAACATTAGAATTTTTTAAGTTGCTGTTATCTGAAGGGAAAAATAAGAACCTTTTTTGGATAGGTGCCTTTAGAGATGATGAAGCAGTGCAGGGGAGTTGGTTACAAAAGGCTGGTAATGATGATGGTAATGAGGCAAATGCATTAAAAACAATAACACTAAAAGGTCTTTCTTTAAATGTAATTAAAGAAATGGTGGCTGATATCATTGATATGAAGCCGGACAGACTATTGGAATTTAGTGAGTTGTTATTGCAGTTGACAGGCGGTAACCCTTTGTTTATAAGAGAATCATTGCCATTTTTATTGGAAGATGACGTTTTGTATTGTGATGCTAAAACGTGGGATTATGATGCAACTCAAATAAAGGATTTTGACAAATCTAGCCGAACATTAGAGTTTATAATTAAAAAAATGGAGTCTCTGGAAGAGGAGACAAAAGAATTGCTGGGAATAGGATCTGCTATCGGAAGCACCTTTAATGTAACCATTTTGGCTGCGGTTACCGAAAAATCGTATGATGATATTGTGGAATGGTTGAATCCTGCTGTTGAAAGACGAATGATTCAATTGTTGTCTAAGAATCATGGTACTGTGGGTAGAGTTCAATACCGTTTTGTACATGATAAAATGCAAAGTGCAGCATATTCTATGCTTGGAGAGGATAAAAAGGAATGGGTGCATTTTGCACTTGGAAAGACCTATTCATCCTCATTAGGTTATGCCGCACAGGACAGAAATATCTATAATATAGTCAATCAGTTTAACCGCTGTAATAGTTATTTTGATACGCCAAAAGAACGTTTGAATTTGGTGGAAATGAACTTGCAGGCTGGGAAAAAGGCTAAACTAGCAAGCTCGTTTGATCAAGCCTTGCAATACTTCAACGTTGTAATTCATACAATTGAGGCTAATGACCAAAATTGGTCTAATGATATTGTATATGAAGTTTATGTAGAGTCTGGAGAAGCGGCATATTTAAAAAGTGATTTTGTAAGCAGTGTTATGTTTTATGAATCTGCTTTAAAATATTCGAGTACAAACATTCAAAAAGCCAAAGTACATCACAACTTTTTGGTGATGTATAATGGAGTTAGTGATTTGGACGTAGCTTGGGAAAGTGGTTTAAAAGTGTTGGAGTTGTTAGGGGTTAACTTCCCTAAAAATATAGGTAAGGGCAAGGTATTAAAGCAATTTCTCAAAATCAAATGGATGATTAGGGGAATAGAACCTGAGTCTTTATTGGACCGTCCAGATATTACGAGCAAAGAGGCAGAACAAATGTTGTTGACATTAATGGAGATGATTGCTGCAGCTTGGGGAAAAAAACCAGAAGTGTTGGCCTTCTTAGTGTTGAAAGGGTTTGAGATTGTATTAAAGAATGGAAGCACTCCTGTGGGCTATTTTGCTGTGTCTGGTTATGGAGCTATTTTAGGAATGGGCTTTGGACAGGTAATAAAAGGTTGGGAGTATATTCAATTAGGAGGTAAGTTTACAGAGAAATATGACAGTCAAATATTTCATGGAAGAGGTTTGTTTGGTGTACACGGAACCTATAGTCATTTAATTCAGCATTGTAAAACCAATCTTCAACCATTAGATGATGCTTTTGGTTACTCAAAGGGGGCTGGTGATTATAGTATTGCTGCATATTCAAGCATTATTTTAATTGAAAATATGATGGCAGTGGGTGTTCCTCTAAATGAGGTAAGAGATAAAGCCCGATCTTACTTCAAGTTCTTAAAACGTACTGCTAATTATGATTATTTAAGTTCACACAAATCAATAGATGCTGCAATTGAAATATTAAATGTTGGTCACGAAAAAGGAGAGGAAAAGGTGTTGAATGTTGAAAAGCGAATGAAACGAGTAAGTTTTACGCATATTAAATACACCTGGAATTTATATCAACTGATGACTATGGTTATCTTTCAAAAGTCTGAAGAGATGGTGGAGGTCGTCAATAAAATTGAAGAGGACGGTTATAATGCGTTAAGTTCGTCAGAACTGATTCGAGACATTTATTACAATATAGCAAAAACTGATATTGCTCTTCAAAATAATAAACCACAAAAAGCTTTTAAAATTCTTAAAGCTGCTAAAAAGAGAGTGGCAAAAACTGCAAAAGTAAGTCCAGAAAATTATGAGCAAATTTCGGCATTAATTGGCGCTTTGTTTGGGGAACTTAAAATGAATAATGATGATGTGATCGTTAATTATAAAAGAGCGATAGAGGCGGCTAATAAAGAAGGGTTTATTCATAATGCCGCTTTGTTTTCTGAACGCCTTGGACGATTTTACCTAAAGAATAATGATATAAGCAATGGAGTGAGTTTTCTAGAAAAAGCCCGCACAAACTATTCGGCTTGGGGAGCAACACATAAAGTAGCGTTGTTGGATGAAGAGTTACAGCGTATGAACTGATATTTGCGGTTCTAATTCGTAATTAAATACACGCATTTTCTTAACTTGGGGTGTTATAATACCCAATTTATGGATTCAAATAAAAAAAAGAAACCCATTTTCAATGCACATGCGCATGTTTTTACGCACAGGCATGTTCCGCCTTTTTTGGCGCGTGCAATTGTCATTTTTCCGTTTTACTTTTTGATTCATGTACCTACTTTTGTACGGATTTATAAATTTTATGCCGCACAAAAAAGAAAGCAATATCGTTTTAGTAGAAAGCGATTGGCTCGAAAGCGCAACAAGTTGAAGCGCGCAATATTGAAAAATCCATTTTCAAGAGTTTTGTATTATATTTTGCTTACTTGGATCGTTGTTACGGCATTTTATATTCTCTTTGATTTAATTCATGATCCTTATACACAATCCTCTTTTTTTGCAGGTATATTTAGTTGGATACAAAACGTGTTAATTGATTGTCATCTACTGTATCAAAAGCCAGAGTGGTTTCCTGCTTTTTTTAACGTAGTCTTTGCCTTACTGGCCTTGCTAATTGTAAAGCATGCCCGTAATTTGGTTCTTTTTGCACTGAAACAAATCTCAAAATTTTTCAGTTTATTACCGAGTAAACAGAGTAAGCAATTATTGTCACGGTATGTTAGTATGGCTCAGTTTGCTATCCAAAATGAAAAACCAGGTGGAATTTATGGACGACTAAAGGCGCAATATCCAAGAGGTACCAACTTTGTGCTTTTGCCAATGGATATGGAGTATATGGGGGCTGGCAAATTAGATCCTAATTATAATTATTACAAACAATTGGAGGAAATGGCGAAGCTGAATCGTAAAAAAGAGGCTTTTACTTTCTTTTTTGTAGATCCCAGAAGAATTAGAGACAAAAAGAATAATCCCAACTTTTTTGATTATTCTTTTAACAATGGCACGGTAACACTGAAAGATTCAGTAATTAAAACCTACATGGAGGGTGAAAATTTTAGTGGGTTTAAAATTTATCCAGCGCTTGGTTATTTTCCTTTCGATCTAGATTTATTGCCATTATGGAAGTATGCAGCGGATAACGGAATTCCAATTATGACGCACGGCGTTAAAGGGGTTATTTATTATCGCGGAAATATTCATAAACAAAAATGGCATACACACCCTGTTTTTACCGAATCGTTACATGGAGGAAAGGATGGTGAGCCACTGTTGTTTGATGAATTTAAAAATGAGGAATTTCAATCCAATTTTACGCACCCCTTAAATTATATGTGTTTGTTAGAAGAGCCTTTATTAAGGAAACTTGTAGGGCAAAGTAATAACAAGGATCTTCAAAGGCTTTTTGGTTATAAAGATATGAATGAACCAATGGCGTATAACTTGTCTAAATTAAAAATTTGTTTTGCACATTATGGTGGAGCAGAAGAGTGGAATAAATTCTTAGAAACAGATAGAGATTATTATAGCCAGCAGTTAATGACTAAGCCTAAAACAGGAATTCTTTTGAAGATTGAGAACGATAAGGAGATTCCATGGGGCAGGTATGAGCATTTGTGGAAATATACAGATTGGTACTCTATTATAAGTAGCATGATGATTCAGTATGAAAACTTTTATGCAGACATAAGCTATATTGTAAGTGATACAGAGTTGTATCCTGTTTTGAGAAGTACAATTAGTCGATCTGAAGGGATTGAGAATTATTTTACTGAGAATTTAACTTATCAGAGTAAAGATAAATTAAGAAGGAGAGTACTATTTGGATCTGATTTTTATGTAGTTCGAAGCCAAAAATCTGATAAGGACATTTTTGCTGAAATCAAGTCTTATTTAACTGAAGAGGAATTTGATTTAATTGCTCGTGATAATCCGCATGAGTATATCCATGGCAATTAAAATTCTACCATTTTGTGTTTTATGGCATACATGACTAATCCAACTCTAGTTTTAACGTTTAGTTTTTCAAATAAATTTGCTCTATAGCCATCAATTGTTTTAATGCTTAAGCACATTTTGTCAGCAATTACTTTGTAAGGATCTTGCGAACAAGCTAGTTTAATGAAGATTCTTTCATTTTCTGATATTTGTGGCTCCTCTTCATCATTTTGTAAAATTGATATTAGTCGACCTGTTAATCGGTCTGTGTAATGATAGCCTTTTGTAATTACAGCGTCCATAGCTCGTTTTAATTCATTGGGGTCTACATCTTTATTTAAAAAGCCACGTACTCCAAGTTTCAACATTTTAATGAGAGAAGCTTCCTCTTCGTTCATGGTTATTGTAATTACTTTTATTGATGGATAATTAGATTGCAATACTCGTGCGGTGTCGTAACCATTCATTTCGGGCATTTCTATGTCTAGTAAAACTAAATCAGGTAGTTCGTTAGGTTGCAATTGATCCAATAGTTCTTTTCCATTTGCTGCAGAAATAACTACATTATACTCGTTTCCTAAGAATTGAATTAATTGTATTAAGCCTTTTCTAAATAGTTGGTGATCGTCAACAACACCAATTTTTATCCTCTTGTGATTATTCATCATGTGTCAATTAAATCTGTAATTGCGCAGCCGATTGTGTTCACGAAAGATGATAGACACTCCTCTCTATATTAAGTTTTGGTTGCGAGATGGGCGGCAGGCGGGTATCAACTAAAATAATCATTTATTTAATACGAATTGAATTGGTTCTTTATTGATGTGGAACTATCTGTAACAGAGAGGTTAATTAGTTGATGTGATTTTTTGATTAAAAAAATGTCAAAAAAAATCACAAATGATTACTAATTAATCAAAAAAGTAGTTACCTTTGACTAAATAATAATCAAAAACAAATTGATATGACAACCCAGGAAGTAGCCAATCGCTTAGTTGATTTATGTAGAAATGGACAAATGGAGCAGGCCGTGCAAGAATTGTACGCTGATGATATCATTAGCCTTGAACCTCAAGGTACTCCAAATCATGAAGTAAGAGGGCTAGAAAATGTGATAAAAAAAGGACAGCAGTTTAATGAAATGGTGGAAGAAGTTCATCAAAATGAAATTTCTGATCCTATTGTGGCTGAAAATTTCTTTTCCTGCTCAATGAAAATGGACCTAACTTTTAAAGGAGCACCAAGATCGACGATAGAAGAAATATGTGTTTATAATGTTCTAGATGGAAAAATTGTTAAGGAACAATTTTTCTTTACAGTCAAGGTCTAGTGGTGATTGCAATTTGATTTGTAGTGTTGATTAGTTGCTGATTTTAAAAACATTTAAATAAAGTCGTAGTGTGTGATGTACCGCTGGAATGTTTTTTAAATAACAATGGAATTAAAAAGACTGAATTATTCTTAAAATCAAATTGCAATTTTGCTCTTTAAAGCTAATAAATTAAAGCCGGAACTATGGTGGGGGCTTGGTGTTCCGGTTTTAATTTTTTTGGCGAAGGAGTTTGAATAATTTACTTGATATTGAAGTTAGCCTGTTTTTTTATTCTTTACATCAAGGTTTTCTTGCACAGACTGATCTAAAATAACATTTGCAATTGAATTGGAAATGTAGACTGACAGTGTGCGTAAAAATTCAACATGTTCCTTTTTAAAGGCATATTTTTTTAAACTCTGAACAGTTATAACACCAATAACTTCTCCTTTAAATAGTAGTCGTAAATAAATGAGTGAAGAAGGATCATCACCTGCTGTATGATTAAGCTTTTTCTTGGTGTATTGCGACATTTCATTTGCCAAATCATTCATCAAAATTTCCTCCTTTTCTTTAATGCATATTGTTGCTAATATATGGTCATCAAGAGAGTGGTATATGTCTGTGTAAATTTTGTTGTGTTCAATAAATTTAGGGAAATGTAATCGATTGTTTTTTTTATCAATTATTCCAATAGCAAAGCCATGCGCATCTATAATTTCTAAAATACTAGCATGCACAGTTTCAATAACGCGTTCAATTGGTAATCCTTTTGTTAATTCTAAGCCAATGTCAGTTAATAGTTTGAAGTAACGATTTTTACGCTTTAGTTCAAATTGCAAGTTTTTACTTTCAGTTATGTCAGAAAACACCCCCGAGTTCTTAATAACTCTTCCTTTGTCGTCATAAATAGGGTGGGAGCGTTCCCTAATCCATCTGGTCGAATTTTCAAAATCAATTTCGTATTCGATATCGAATGATACTCCTTTGCTCACATCTGCCTTAGACTTTTTAATGAGTGCATGATATTTATCTAAGACAAATAAACGTTCATAACTTTGTCCTGAATAGAAAAAGTTTTGATTTACGCCAAGAACAGCATTGCATTTAGGACTTATGTATTCAAAGCGGTTATAAATTACATTGTATAAATACACCGCATCATCAATTGTTTCGCCAATTTTCCGAATATTTGCTTCGCTTTCCTGTAGCTGTTCTCGAGCCAATTTTTCTTTAGAGATATCTAAGCTAATAGCAACATATTTGTCCACTTCACCCTTTTCGTCTAATAGTGGGGTGAGAAAAACTTTAGCCCAATAAGAAGTGCCATCTTTTCGGTATTGCAATACAGTACAGTCAATCGGTTCTTTCCAAACAAAAATGGCTTCGTCCATTTTCTTAATTATTAAGCGGTCTGTTTCTGGCCCACCAAGTATATCGCTAGTTTTTCTTCCAATAACTTCTTTAATAGAGTATTGCATGGTCTTTTCAAAAGACTTGTTTACCCATACTATTTTATCCTTATTATCAATAATTGCAATGGCTTGTTCAATTTCCTCAACAACAAAGATTAAGTTCTCTAACTCTGCTTTTTGTTCACTAAGTTGCGAATTTCTTACTGCTAATTTTTGGTGCGCAAGCTCCAATTTACTCTTACGCGATTGTGTGCGCCAAACTAATATTAAAACCAAAACAACAAATACGAATATTGTAATTGCAACTAAAAGTTTAAAGCCACGCAGGTCAGCCAAAAAGTTCTGGTACTCTTTAAATACAGCAACCATTCCAACCAATTTGCCATTTTCATCTCTTAAAGGCTCGTAAATAATTAGCCAATCTTTTCCAATTGTTTCAGTAACACCTTTAAAAGTTTCTCCTAAACCATATACTTGCTTTGCAATAGTTTTATTAGAGCGGGTTCCAATAGCAATTTCATCCGACCCCACGGCAGATGCTGTAGTGCTAATGCGAACATCTCCTGCAAATATAGTGCAACCAAAGCCCGTAATACTTTTCACTTTGTTAACAATAAAAGTAGAGTTACTTAAGGTAGTTGTTCCAGCAGTTAAGCCATCTTTTGTTTTCTTAATTTGACCAGCATTATTCAGGAGTTCACGCGCGTATTTCATGGCGTTATCCGCCGCGTTAAAGGTTAAAGATTCTTGCGTTTTTTGGTAATTATCTGTGATAAGCCAATAACTGCAAAAACCTAGGGCGCATACAAAAATGACCCGCAAAACATAAGATGTCGCAGTTTTCAGAGTAGGTGTAATTTAATAATCAGTAACAATCGTCTTAAAATTAACTAAAATTTTTTGCTTTTAAAACTATCTGGTGCCATACTCCCTTAAAATATCTGTAAATTGTCAATGATTATATATTGGATTGATATGCTAAATAGTATTGGAGCTAGAGTTTTGTTTACATGTTTATTTACCCTTTGTTTTGCACAGTTAAACGCACAAACAACCGGTGATAATGCACGTTATAATTCGTCTGTTTTTGAAGAAGTAACAATTGAGCAAAATATTAAATATGGCCAAGCAGTTACGCAAGGGGGCGAAAAGCAAAATTTAATCATGGACGTTTATTACCCTACAAACGATACAATGACTAATCGTCCGTTGATCATTTTTGCACACGGAGGTTATTTTTTGTTTGGCGATAAAACTGGTTTTGCTGAAGAATGTCAATATTTTGCAGAGTCGGGTTATGTTGTAGCCACTATTGATTATCGCTTAATTGATGTTGATGAAACTGAGGAAGTTTCTAAAAGAGCTGTAATAGATGCTGTGAATGATCAAAAGGCAGCAGTGCGTTTTTTTAATAAGGATGCGCAAACAAAGAACAAATATAAAATCGATCCAAATAATATTTTTATCGGTGGTTATTCTGCAGGTGCCGTTTCTAGTTTGCATTATGCATACGCAAACACTATGGATGATGTGTTAAAGATGGGAGGCAAAGATTTGTTGGATTATGTGTTAGAAAATGGAGGTATTGAAGGGGAGAGTGGGAATCCTGGCTATTCCACTAAAATTAAGGGTGTAATTAATATGGCAGGGTCACTGCACTCGGCAGAATTAGTAGACAGTAATGAACCTATTCTTATCAGTGTTCACGGAGACATGGATATAGTTGTTCCATATATGTCTGGTACAACAGGTGAAACTGATGTTGTAACAGAAGGATCAGGTTTAATTCATAAAAAGGCAGATGAAATTGAATTGATTAATGAACTCATAACTATTTCTGGTGCAGGGCATGAGGCTCGCTTTTTGTGTGATGAATGTTTGAACCAAATTAGGCAATTCATTTTTAAAAATTTGTGAATTATTATCTGAACAATTTAAGTTCGTCGATAGAAGAGTTATAATCATCTATTAAATAAGTTTAATTAAGCAGATATTCTTATTTTTGATTTCCATGAAAATTAAGGTAAGACTGCTATTCGCTATTCTTGTGTTTTTCTCTTTTTTGAGCAAGGCAAACAGCGATACAAGCCACCTTAAAGCACAGCTCGAGAGTGCTCAAGAAGATACTTTGAAAGTTGTCTTACTTTTGGATTTAGCAAAAGAAATCAGCATTACCAATCGGAATCAATCGTTTGAATATATACACTCGGCAATAGCGCTTTCTTCAGAACTAGAGGATGCAAACTTTTTGGGTGAATCATATAAGGAGTTAGGTGTTCGCTATATGATGGATGCACAATATAAATTAGCAATGGAAAACTTGCTGATTGCTGAAGCTTATTTCAAAAAAACGAATAATAAAAGGAAGCTGTGTAATGTTGTTAATTGGATGGGGCGTGTTTACATTCAAACAGGGTTTGAATATGAGGCGCTTAGTAAGTTTGAAGAAACGGTAGATATATTTCACGAATTGGGGGATACAGTTACTGTAAAAGCGGCTTACCTAAATATTGGAGCAGCTTATCATGAATTGGGATATTATGTGTTAGCTGAAAGGTATTATCATGAAGCAATGAGTGATGATGAAGATGAAAATGCTTTTGCTTTTAATAATTTAGGTGAAGTAGCGTTAGGGCGCAAGCAATATCAACTAGCAAAAGATTACTTTAAAAAATCAATTCGATTATTAGAAGAAAGTGGACGGATTGAGTTTTTGAGTCTTGATTATGCCAATTTAGGGCTAACCTATGTTTATTTGGAAAAATATGATTCTGCCAAAATCTATTTTGACAAATCATTGATTATAGGAAAAGATTTTAAAGATAATTTTGCTCAATTGAACACCAATTATTGCCTATCTGTTTTTTATAATGCGCAAAAACAATACGGGCAAGCTATGGCAATTGCTAGTGATGGTTTGAGAAAGGCAGACTCTCTGGGAATATTAATGAGTCAAAAAAAGTTCATGGAAAGCCTTGCAATTTCACATGCGGGAGTTGGTGAGTATGAATTGGCTTACAACTATAATTCTAGAGTTGAAGTTATTCAAGATTCAATGTCAAATGGGCGTGATGAATATGGATTAATGCATTTTGAGGCTGAATTTAGTGTTGAAGAGCGAATAGCAGAGTTAGAAAAAAAACAAGAAGATAAAACCACTAGTAAAATAAGTTTCTGGGAAACGGATTGGTTTGTAATTGTTGTCTTTTTTGCCTTACTCAGTTTACTTATTGTTGTTTTAGAAATCCGCCGTAACAAGATTAGTAAATTGAATCGGAAGAATGATAATATAGATTATTTACAGTCTAGCCGTATTCTTTATTTATTAGCAGCAATTCTATATTCTTTATTGCCATATGTGGTTCCAATTTCAACAGATAATTTAATTGATCCATTTAATGTTCGAATTGTAATTTCTATTGCAATACTCGGTGCATATTTAGCTACTTTTCTCTCCCCTTGGTTAAGAGCAAACCTATCCACGGTAACACTTATCTTTTTTGTTGGAATGGTTGCGCATCATTTCTTTTTAGTTTATATCAATAATTTAGCCTTAGAAGAAGTGTTATTTCTAATAATAGTTTTGTCAGGTACAACGGCCGTAATTAAAGATTTTTGGCCAATGTTTATTTTTATTGGGAGTGTAATTGTAATTGCCCTGTTTGTTGGGTTAACTCCAGTAAACCCTCACCTTGACTCTAATTTGTTTTTAGGAGTAATTGTCTCAATTTGCCTGGTTGCGCTTGTGGTTTCTCTGGCTAAAAAAGATATTGACAAATATTTGGATTTTTCTAGCGAAGCAGTGAATCAGGCAGAAGCAATTGTTTTTATAGTGAACCGTCGCGGTGAAAATATTTACACCAGTCAGTCTATCAAAAACATTTTGGGAGTTGACCCTCAAGATTTGACCGAACATGATTGGATTGAAAGGTTAGGGGTGACTAAAGAATATGCAAACAGTGTTAAAAATAACTTAATACTTATTGCCATTGGAACTATTGAACCTAGTCCTAATGATTATCAAAAATTAGTTGCTAAAAACGGTGAAACCAAATGGATTTCGTTTAAGGAAAAGCGTATGGACGGTGACCGTGTTTTAGTTATGGGGTTTGATGTTACAGAGCGAAAAAGAATAGAGGATGAGTTGATAAAGAGTGAAGGTAACTTGAGGCAAATTAACGAAACCTTATCGGATGTTTTCTACCTCTACAACATTATCGAAAATCGATATGAATATATTAGCCCCAATTGTAAGGCTATTATGGGGGCGCCTGCTCAATTCTTTTATGAAGGAGGAAAACACTCTGAAACCTTTGTTTTTAGTGATGATTTAAATAAGGTGAAAGAAGCCGCCGAGTTAGTGAAAAACGGCAATTCTTATAATATTATTTATCGTATCCAAACAGAACAAGGCTTGCGTTGGATTCGCGAAAAGTCAGATCCTGTTAGAGATGCTAGAGGGAACGTAATTAAAAATACAGCGCTTTGTCAGGACATTACAGAACAACGATTGGCGGAACAAGAGATTGAAAAACTATCTTTAATTGCAAGTAATACGGACAACTTTATTTTGATGGTAAATAAAGAAAATCGTGTTGAATGGGCAAATCCTTCGTTTTATAAAATTACAGGCTATAAAGAAAATGAGGTGATTGGTGAATTGCCTCTTGCTTTGATTTCTGGTAGCATGACTGATGAAGCAACGATTGATGCAATTACGCATGCCGTGTTTGTTGATAAAAAGCAAATGCAATGTGAGTTAATTACTTATACCAAGTCCGAGGATATATTTCACAGTAGTGTTGAAGTTACGCCATTGCTTGATGGTAATGGCGAGCTTGAAAAGTATTTCGTAATAGGCTCTGATATTTCACAGCGAATATCGGATCAAGAGCAAATTGAAAAGCTTTCATTAGTAGCTAGTAACACAAGTAATTATGTTGTGATAGCGCATGCTCAATTAGGAATTGAGTGGGTAAATGAAGCCTTTACAGATAAGTTTGGCTATACATTGGATGAAGTGTTAGGGAAGTTTCCTTCTGAGTTTTTGCATAGCCCAAACACTCGACCAGAGGTTGCTGGAGAGATCAATGAAATTGTTTTTGAAAATAAGAATAAGTATAAAGGAGAAATTCTTCATCTTACCAAAGATGGACAAGAGATTCATGCCAATGTGGATATTACGCCGTTGATATATGACGGAGGTAGCGTAGAGAAGTATTTTGTTTTAGGGGTTGATATTTCAGAACGAATTAGGCATCAAAAAGAAATGGAATTGGCCAATGCCGAATTGTCTAAGAAGGAGGCTGAATTACATGAAAGTGAATCTAATTTTAGGGAGTTAATAAAATCAATTAAAGAAGTTTTTTGGTTGGCAGATGCTGAAACTGATGAAATGATTTTTGTAAGCGATAGCTATCAAGAAGTGTTTGGATTAACTGTGCAAAGTTTAATTGATAATGCTGAGAGTTGGAGGAAAACAATTCATCCAGATGATAAGGATAGAGTAATTGCGGCGGTTGAATTGGGATATGCCAACGGTACTTTTGCGGAAGAATTTAGAATAATATTGGAAAGTGGAGAGGAGAAGTGGGTGATTTCTCGAATATTTGCGATTAGAAATGAAAAAGGAGAGATTATTAAGCTTTCAGGATTTGTAGAGGATATTACGCAAAAGAAAGAGCAGGCAATTAAAATTGGTAAAATTGCAGATCAGTTGGATATTGTTCATGCAATTGAAAATACAATTCTTACTTCGGAATCTACTACAGCAATTATCTATAATACATTGCAAAAAACAATTGATAAGTTGCCTGTGTTAAGGGCAAGTTTGGCGCTTTTCAAACCTGAGGAAGGAACATTTTATTCTTATGCTGTAATGGCAAACGATAAAATTTCTATTACTGATGGAAAGGTTTATGGTATAGAAGATTTTGGATTGTACGAAACTCTAAAACAAAATAAAACCAATTATTTAGAGGATCTAACTCAAAAAGAAAACAAGTCTAAAACCGATTTGATTTTAATAGAAGAAGGGGCGAAATTAGCTTTACTTTCTCCATTATTACATGGCGATAAGTTAATTGGGTCTTTGAATGTATGCTTTATTGATACGGAGAAAGGTGACACTGCGCATTATATTGAAATTACAAATGAGGTGGCAAATGGACTTGCAATCGCATTGCAGCAAAGTCAACTAAAAGATGATTTACATTCTTCCAATACACTGTTAACGTCAAGTATTGATTATGCTAAAATGATTCAGCAGGCTTATATTCCAGATGATGTTTCAATTGACGGGTTTTTTAAAGAAAACTTTGTAATCAATCGCCCTAAAGATATAGTAAGTGGTGATTTTTATTGGGTAGGGAAATCTGGTAGTACAAAAATTGTAGCTGTTGGAGATTGTACTGGTCATGGAGTGCCAGGTGCGTTTATGACAATTATTGGAATTAGTGCCTTAAATAATATTGTGGAATTACGTGGTATTGTTGATCCGGCGGAGATTTTGTACGAACTTAATAAAACGATTATTAGCGCGCTTGCTTCAACAGCTGATATTAAATTAAGGGATGGAATGGATATTGGCATTTTTTGTTTTGATGAAACAAGTAATATCGCATTGTTTGCAGGTGCTCGTCGTCCACTTTATCAATTAAATGCAAATGGTATTCATGCGATTGATGCAGCTAAACGCTCAATAGGTGATATAGGTGATAATTTTGGAGTGCACTTTGAAACCAAAAGAATAGAAGTCGCTCAGGGTGACATGTTCTACCTTTTTTCTGATGGTGTTACGGATCAGTTTGGTGGTGAAAGAACACGTAAATTCACCATGAAAAGATTAGTGAACTTAATGGAGGGTAGCGCTGAGCGTCCAATGGAAGAAAATAAATCGATTATTGAACGTGAATTATTGGCTTGGCAAAGAAATAATGAACAAACTGATGATATTTTGCTTGTAGGATTTAAGTTAGGAAGATAACAGCTTAAATTTTATTTAAAACCCTACCACCACTTTTTCTAATAAACTCTTTACGTTCAAGTTCTAAATCATCTGTCGTAAATTTTTCGTCATTCAGGTCTGATAATTCTTGAAAGCGCCTATCTGCTTTTAAAGCTAAAGGATCAACTTGTAAAGCTGTATTATTAAAGCCGAGCAAACGTAAACGCTCTAAACTTCTAAGACGAGATAGTGCAACATAACCTTGCCCACGCTCAAAGGTCTTACTTAAATCCAATTCTGCTGCGTCCAAAGTCATTCCTTGGCTTTTGTGCACAGTAATTGCCCAAGCTAACCGAAGTGGTATTTGTTGATATGACGCAATGGATTGACCATTTTCATTGGTGATAGTCCATTCTTCAATGCTCGCGGTAATTTTGTTTCCGTCTAATGTTTTTACCAACGGAAAACCTAATGATGTATAATCTATAATCTCACCCAACGTACCATTGATAAAGTCACGCTCAGGATTGTTTTTAACAAACATTACTTTTGCACCAATACGCAAAGCCATATCGTCTTGCGTTAAAACAGATCTTTTTAACAAGTCACGCATGGCTTTCTCGCCTTTAGTCTTTGCTTTGAAATAGCGACTTTTACCGGGTAGTTTTGCCAAATGTTCGTTATTAATAAAATCAACATCTTTATTATGAGTATAAAGCATTGTTGGCTCAATTCCTTCTTCAAACTGCGTGGTTTTAGCCGAGTTTAAAGCATCAATTGCAACTTGACTTACTTTACCAGAACGAATTTCTTCCAAAATGTCGTTAAGTTGGTTATTGCTCTGTCTATATTGTTCAGTTAAATAACAAATAGCCATATCACCAAATTGCCAAGCATCACTCATAAAGGCAAATTTATCCCGACTTTTTTGTGTGTAATCACCAATAGGAGGTAGCTGAAAAAAATCACCGCATAAAACCACTTGTAATCCTCCAAAAGCAGCATTTGAATCCATGCAATAGGATAGGATATGGTGTATTGAGTTCAATTGATCTTTGTGTAACATTGAAATCTCATCAATGATTAAAACCTTTGTTTTATTGAACTTATCACGAATTGCTTTTTGCTTTTTTAAATAGGCTAAATCCTTTTCTGTAATTTTTTGTTTTATCCCAATTCCTGCCCACGAATGAATTGTAACCCCTAAAATATGGGTTGCTGCAATTCCTGTGGATGCCGTAACTGCAACCTCAATTTTGGCATCTTTTAGATGTTGAATAAACTGGTTTAAAACATAGGTTTTTCCAGTACCGGCAGAACCTGTTAAAAATATATTTCTACCAGATTTGAGAAATTGTAGTGCTTTTTCTTGTGTCATGAATATAAACTCGCTATTCAAATTTACAACCTATATCACAATCAATTTTATTTTTATCTACTTTCTATTCAAACAAAATTGTTGGTAAGCAATAATTTGCTATTTTCACACCAATCATAGAAAAGTGTCTGAAACAATCCTTAAAATAGAAAACCTTTGTAAGAATTACGGCAATTTAAAAGCCTTAACAAACTTAAACGTAGAGGTAAAGAGCGGAACCGTGTTTGGAATTTTGGGTCCAAACGGAAGTGGTAAAACAACTACATTAGGAATTTTGGTGGGTGTTTTAAACGCATCAAGTGGTTCGTTTTCATGGTTCGGTAATGGTCAAGAGGACGCTAATAGACGAAGGATAGGGACTTTATTGGAAACGCCTAATTTTTATCCGTATCTAAATGCAGTTCAAAATCTAGAAATTGTTGCTAAAATTAAACGGGTTGAAAATGTTACGGATGAAATTCAACGTGTACTTCAAGCCGTGGATTTGTATGCTCGTCGTTTATCAGAGTTTAGATCTTTTTCTTTAGGAATGAAACAGCGCCTTGCAATTGCATCTGCTTTGTTAGGTGAACCTGATGTGTTGGTTTTAGATGAGCCTACTAATGGGCTTGATCCTGAAGGGATAGCAGAAATCAGATCTTTGATTATTGACATTGCTAAAGAGGGTAAAACTATTATTGTGGCCTCGCATCAATTGGATGAGATTGAAAAAATATGCAACCGCGTACTTATATTAAAAAATGGTGTTGCGTTAAAAGAATCAGCCTTGGATGAATTAACCGAGAAAAAGCGCCAAGTTGCTATTTCAAGTGATGATTTAAAGCGATTAGAAGAAGTTGTAGCAACAATTAATGGTGCTCATATTGCAAAGTCTACACATCTTGAATTATTAATTGAAGTTCCAGAATCTTATTCTGCTGCTGATATTAATAAGTTTTGTTTTGAAAATGGAATAGTGCTGAATAGTCTAAAAGAAATTCAAAAAAGTTTAGAGGATCAATTTTTAGAGATAGTAAAAAAATGATGGAACTGCTGAAAATAGAATTCTTAAAAATAAAACACTATACTGTGTTTAGAGCCTTCATGATTATTTTTGCGGTGCTTTTGCCATTAGTTTTATTTTCAATTAGTTTGATTAAGTTTCCAGGCTTTCCTTCTCAAAGCCAAATTTTAGGTTTTCCAAATATCTGGAGTAACCTAACTTATATTGCGGGGTGGGTTAATTTACTACCTGGAATTTTAGTTGTAGCATTAGTTTGTAATGAAATATCTTTTAAAACACAAAAACAAAATGTAATTGATGGATTAAGTCGGTTAGACGTCATTCTGTCTAAATTCTATGTTGTATTGGGCTTATCAATTGCAATTACCTTGTATATTTTTGTGCTAGGTCTTGTTTTTGGATTCATTTACTCTAGAGGTGGTAGCGTTTTTAGTGGAATTGATAATGTCTTGTTCTTCTTTATTCAAACCTTAGGTGTTTTTTCATTGGCTTTGCTTCTAGGCGTAATAATTAGAATCTCTTCTTTAAGCATATTGGCATATATTTTTATTTTCTTTTTTCTAGGAATCATTATTGAAGAATCTATAGGTGATGTTATTGCACAATGGATGCCAACCAATATGTTGGCAGATTTGACACCATTTCCTTTGTATGATGATATTAATGCAATGCAAAGAATGGCAGATCCAACAATGGAGGTTGTAAAAGATATTAATCCTTGGGTCCGCGCTTTAATCTGTTCAATCTATACTGGCGGTTTTATAGTCTTGAGTTTTTTCACAATGAAAAATAGAGATCTTTAATCGATAATTTCAGATTCGGGTATAATTGACTTCCAACTAACTACTTCTTTTTTAGTATTTCGTTATTTCATGAAATTAGAATTTTGCATCTTGATCTAAGATACAAATCAAACTTTTAGTGGCTGATAATCAGTGGAAACAATGTTTAAACATTTTTTATTATCTTTCCTTTTTTAAAAATACGATTATGCCAAAAATTAACATTTCAAAGTCTCTCCATATCAATGCTAAACCAGCAGATGTTTTTTCCAAGATTAATGATTATCACCATTGGGAAACTTGGTCACCATGGTTAATTATGGAAGAAGGGGTAAAGTTAGATATTCAACCAGATGGAAAAGCATACAGTTGGGTAGGGAAACGAACAGGAGAAGGGAAGATGAAAGTGACGAATGAAAAACAAGATGAGTCTTTAGAGATGGATCTTAACTTTATTAAACCTTTTAAATCATTTGCAAAGGTTGGTTTTACAGTAAAACCTGATGGTGAAGGAACAAATGTTACGTGGACAATGGATAGTAGCTTGCCATTCTTTTTGTTTTTTATGAAAAAGATGATGGTTGCAGGTGTAGGGATGGACTATGAGAGAGGACTAAAAATGCTGAAAGATTTGGCAGAAGATGGTGAAGTACATTCTAAATTAGAAGAAAAAGGAGCGTCTACATATCCTGGCTGTAAATATGTTGGTGTAAAAGGTGCTTGTTCTATAAAGGGGATGAAAAATGACATGCAGTCCAAAATGGGACAATTAATGGCTTTTTCTGAAGAAAATAAAATGAATACAACTGGGCAAGTATTTACAATCTATCATAAGTGGGATATGATAACTGGTCAGGTTGAATACACCTCTGCAGTAGCAGTAAGTGAGGCTCCAGCTAATTTAAGTGGAGGATTGTTTGCGGGAAGTATTCCTGAGACCAAAGTTCAATCTGTTAAACACACCGGAACTTATGACCATTTAGGTAACCCATGGAGTATGTTGTATATGATGCAACGTGGTAAAGAGTTTAAGATTGATAAAAAAGTAGATCCATTTGAGGTTTATGTCAATAGTCCGCAAGACACTGCACCTAATGACTTGATTACGGAGGTATATTTCCCTGTAAAGTAATTTTCATGATTAAAAGAATATTAAAGCTTTTAAGCATTTGCTTAGTTGGTGGTCTTTTTCTCTATTCTTGTAGTGAAGAAGCTACATCTAATACTGATGATGTTGAATCTGAAAATTTGTTAGAGACATTGCCTGAATCTGTTGTAGAGAATGATGATATTGTTCAAGAGTTTGATAACCAGATGTTAGAATCAGAATCTATACCTAATGCTGATTGGCAAATAAACAATTACGCCAATCATTTAATAGGTGAAAATATTGCTTCAAGTGCAGAAACTGCGGATAATGACAATGGAAATTATTGGTATTATCAAACATTGGATGTCAAAGGAGGTTTTGCTTCAGTAACTGGAGCCGTGGAAGGTTGGAAAGAATTCGTTGTATGGCGCATGGCAGACGGTGATGACCTTGTTGGCGAAATGACTGTTGGATGTGGTCCTGCATGTGACTATCAATATACTTTTTATAAAGGACGTGGAGCAGAAATTGAAGAATATTCTGAGGATGAATTGTTTCCAATGGATGAATTGAACAGGCATAAAACAGAGATGATTACAAAAATCATTGCTAAATACCCTGTTGATTACCCAGAGGACAGTCAACTGATTTATAATTTTCCTCAAAAAGGAACAGGGATGCGTGTTGATGTTAATATTGGTGCGGATGAAATTCAAGTACCAATAGCTCAATTAGCTTGGGATAAATCATTATTCTATATAGATGAATTTTTCCATAGCCCAGATCCATTATTAGGAGAATAATTAGAGAAATTGGCAACATGTGGTAAATTACTACGTTATATAATTGAACAAATAGTATTTACAATGAAGAAATTAATCTTATCAGTTTTAGTGTTTAGTGGTTTTGTATTTGGTCAGAATGTTGCAACAGCAAGTGTGACAGATTTAAAGCCAGGAATTGAACAACCTAGTCCAGTAGAGAAGAAGTTTCATCAATTGGATGCAGAATATGAGTTTAAGTTATTTAATCACGAAGGTAAATTGCTATTAGAAGGTACAAGTGATAAAGTAGAAATTACAGGACTTAAACCTGGAGCCTACTTTGTTAGCTATAATGGCAAAACGGAGCGTGTTATTGTTCCTGGTGTAGCCGGAAGTTAATTCCTAAAGAATACTTTCTCCGTTAGCGTTTGTAGTGAGTACAGAACTCATGTAATCAAAGTAAGGACGAATTACTTTACACGATTCAACTACCTTTTCTATAAAATCAGGTGCCAATACTTCTTTATCTGTAAATTCGCGAATAAAGTAAAATTGCTTTTTTCGAATTAAATCAATTGCTTTATTTTCTGGGTCAAATCCACGCGGAGCAGTTTTTAATTCTTCACCGCGCATGTCGCCAAAAGTAGCTTTAAATGTTCTGTCATTAAGTATCTCTCTAATTTCAGTGTCATCCATTTCAAATTCTTGTCGAATTCTCTTTAAGTCATCCGTGTTTGGGCCATAAAACCCGCCACCCACAATAGAGTTGCCAGGTTCAATATTTAAAAAATAACTTCCGCGTAAAGCCGGTGTAGATCGGCTAAAGCTCCCCGCAAATCTTGGTTTGTAAGGAGTTTTGTCTTTTGAAAAACGAACATCTCTATATATTCGCATAAGTTTATGTCCTTCAATATTATCATGCGGTGCTAATTTTTCTTGCACGGCTTTAAAAAAGGCTTTTGCATCAGCTTCATGTGCCTTAAAAGTAGGTTTGTTTGCATTGAACCAATCCCTGTCGTTATTTGTTTTTAAGTCCTTTAAAAAATGCAATAAGTTTTTTTCAATCATAGCTGTTTAATTAACGATTTAAAGATACCTAAAAATATGAAGTGATTTTCAATTAAGGTAAAGTATGACCTTATGCGTTACCATTATCTCTTTTTTCATTATAAATTAGCAACAAGATTAAAATAGATTCAATTTCATGCACAAAGTCTTTTACCTCATTCTTATATTATTTTTGACGCAAACGGTCAAAAGTCAAACGACTGATACGGTTTATTTTAAAGATAATTTGCATAACAAAACTTCAATTGAGGATTATACCATTAGCGGAATTCGTAATTATGGCGAAAAAGGGAAAGGCATTACAACCTATTTTCGCAAAGATGGTTCTGCTTATGCTACATTCAACGAAAAAAAAGGAAAAAGAACAGGAAAGGGGACGTTTTATCATGAAAATGGCGTAATATCTAGGTCTGGCAGTTTTAAAAAAGATCGGCCGATTGGTGTTCACGATTATTTTGATATTACTGCTGTTTATATTCGTTCAGAAGTGTACAATGCTCGTGGAAAAATTATTGCTGAGTATTACAAAACTGCTTCTGGAAAAAAAGTATATACTATCTGCGATCGTTTATCAAGTTTTGGTAAGTCTAGGAAAGAAACCAAAGCATTCGCTCGAATGGGAGTGTTTATTGATGAAAATCTAATTCATCCGCCCATTGCTAAAGATTTAGATGAGGCTATTGTTACAGTGGCTTTCCTTATTGCTCCTGATGGTAGTATAGAAGAGCTTGAAATTGTTCAATCTATTCATCCTGCATTAAACGACGAAGTGATTGCAGTAATGAAAAAAATGCCTAATTGGCGCCCAGCTAAATTTAAAGGCACGGCGGTTTATTCTGAATTCTCAATTACGGTTAACTTCTAAAGTGAATTTTGTATTTCACTTTCCATACCATTCTACCTCTTCCTCAAAGAGAAGTTTTGATAGATCTTGTGCTTCGTTTTTCTCCTTGAATAATTGAACCTCTTTTCTACTTTGTTTACCTCCACCAATTCTTATCAAAATATCTATGTAGTCAACAAAGGCTAGTGATTCATCTCCGTAACTCTTCCCATAGATAATAGCTTTATTGACAGGGTATAATCCACAATTTGCACTCAGTGCTTTTTTGGCTGAAAAACCAATTGTTTTCAACCCCATAATGTCGGCAATTTCATATGCTATTTTAGGAACACCAATATTCGTGTATCCACTCACTATTTCAATGGAACTTTTGTCCATGTCAGTAATGATTTTAGTCAACTTTTTTTCAAGAAGAACCCGAGCTGTCTCTTGGTCAAACTGGGGAGAACTGAAACCCACTATTCCTATTTTCATAATTAACAATGCTTATATTGCATGGCAAGACTTGTAACCGAACTATGCAATATAAGCATTGTTTATCAGAGACCTTTTTCTAGAAAAAAAATGCCAATTATTATTCTACATTAATAACCAAATTAGGCAAAAAGCGTTTGCTGCACCCAATACTAATTCACTAATTAAGCCCTGTGCTAGTTGTTGGTTAGGTTTACCGTCAGAAGTTGTGCTAACCAACCTGCCAAATGCGTAACCGAAAAAAATAACGATTGCAACTACAAATGACGTAAGCGTAAATTCAGGAAGAATAGCTCCAAGTGAAATAGCTATTCCTGCAAATACTGTTGAAGAACCTGCACTTCTCATTTCGTTAAAAATGTCAGTTTGACCTTCTAATTTTATTTTAGGATTGTCTAAATAGGTTTTTAGACAAAAAGATTTAATCGGTTTCATTAATCTTATAGCGCCTGCATAGATTAATAAAAGAGCGGATAAGGATAGTACTACAATGTTGATAATTTCCATTTTTGTTTGCTTTTATATGTTTATAGAACAAATGTAAATGGAGGTGGTGACAGAGATGTGTCAGGGGTGTTTTTATGTTTTTACATATTTTTCAAAATACTTCTGCATAGTCATGTCATGTGGAGCAAAAGTGTCGTCTTCAGT
>CAKZON010000093.1 GCA_937136425.1 uncultured Crocinitomix sp. | reverse complement strand
CCTCTCTATTACAGAGAGGGTTTTTATTGTTATTTTATTTCTGGAGTATTTTCTTCTTTTTTATTAAATTGTTCTTTTCTCCTTATGCAAGTTGCGTTCCAAAAATAGCTTAAATAATTAATATTTAGAATTGTATCGTCAGAACCCACAAAAAAACGCCTCGATTGGAACTCCAATTACGAGACGTTTTTAAAATTTTTGGTTTTATTAAGCGGATAATTTTTCTTTATGCTTTTGTACTTGGCGTTTTAATGCCTGACATGCTAAATCAGTCGCTTCCTCAAAACTTTTGCATTGTTTTTTTGCAAATAACTCTTTTCCAGGAATTGCTAATTTAATTTCTGCAACCTTATTTTCCGGTTCTGAAGGATTTCCTAATTTCAAAAAAACTTCACCTTGAATTATATTATCAAAATACAATTCTAACTTCCCAATTCTTTTATTAATAAAATCAATCAATTTTCTGTCTGCGTCAAAATGGACGGAATGCACTTGTAAATCCATATCTCTTAAAGGTTTTTTTATCGGTAAGACTACCGATCCGCACCACGGGGATGCGATTGTTCGTAAATGGTTTTAATTTGCTTAAACGAATTGTGCGTATAAATCTGCGTTGAAGACAAATCTGTATGACCCAATAGTTTTTTGATGGACTCCAGAGAGGCGCCATTGTTTAACATGTGAGTTGCAAAGGTATGCCTTAAAACATGCGGACTCTTTTTACTCAAGTTCGTCGCCTTTCCAAGATAGTAATTTACTTTACTATAAACAAACTTTGGTGTGAGTTTTTTTCCGTTTTTAGCAATCATTAAAAATTCTGAATTAAGCCCATAATCACGCTTTAGACTTCTAAAACCGAGAATTAAATCAAACAATTTATTCGCAATTGGAATAATCCGTTCTTTATTTCTTTTCCCTAACACCTTGATTTGACTTTGGCTAACGTTTTGTTCTTTCAGATTAATTAACTCACTTAAACGAATACCTGTTTGATAAAATAGCTCCAAAATAAGCTCAACCAAAGCTCTATCATGAGGATCTTCTTCCTCTTCAAAAATTTCAGCGGACCACAGTTGTTTTTCAGGAACAAACTGTGGCAAAACCTTTTTTTGCTTTAAACTTTGAACTTTAATTGCTGGATTAACTTCGATCTCCCCTTGCTGCCTTAGAAACTTAAAAAAGGTTTTTACAGTAGATAATTTCCTATTAACAGAGGAGTTCTCTAACCCTAAATCAACAAGCCCTACAAGATAATAACGCATCATTTTATGATTAACCTCTTGAACTGCTGCATCAGAATCTAGATCCAACAAATCATAAAACTGCTCTAAGTCCTTTAAATATGCCAAAACCGTGTGCTGCGAATAGCGACGCTCATGAATTAGATAGTTTTTGAAGCTTTCAGTATAGGACATAAAAAAAGAGTATAGATCACTCTATACTCTTTAACGTATTTTTTAAGAAAAAGTTTCTTACATTTCTTCTCTTCTCAACTGCTCGATATAAGCTGCTTTCAATTTCATTTGTCTATTAACAACAGATGGCTTAGTAAAATGTTGTCTAGCTCTAAGGTCTTTTAACATTCCAGTACGCTCAAATTTTTTCTTATACTTTTTGAGTGCTCTCTCAATGTTTTCTCCTTCTTTCAATGGTATTATTAACATATCTTTTGTTTAATTATAATCTTATCAGGGGAGCAAAGATAACGCAAAAAAACTTTTTAACAAATCTATTTTAAAATTTCTCGAGAAATTACTAGTTTTTGTATTTCAGAGGTTCCTTCTCCAATGGTACATAACTTTGAATCTCTATAAAATTTCTCTACTGGAAAATCTTTAGTATAACCGTATCCGCCGAAGATTTGCACGGCTTCTACAGAAACTTCAACTGCAACTTCAGAAGTATAATATTTGGCCATAGCTCCTTCCTTGGTCATTTTTTCGTGCTTATTCTTTTTATCGGCCGCTTCTAACAATAATAGTTCTGCAGCTTTAATCTTAGTTCCCATTTCAGCCAATTTAAAAGCAATACCTTGAAATTGAGAAATTGGTTTTCCAAATTGTTCTCTTTCTTTCGAATATTTTACAGCAGCTTTAAACGCTCCTTGTGCAATTCCTAATCCTAACGCTCCTATTGAAATACGGCCGCCATCCAAAACTTTCATGGCTTGAATAAATCCATCACCTTCTTTACCAATTAACTGATCTTTATGAACTCTACAGTTATTAAAGATTAATTCAGCTGTTTCAGAAGCTCGCATTCCTAATTTATTCTCCTTTTTACCAGCCATAAAACCAGGAGTGCCTTTTTCAATAATGAAAGCACTCATTCCGTGTGAATCGCCTTTTTCACCAGTACGAACAATAACCACTGCAACATCTCCTGAGATTGCATGCGTAATAAAGTTCTTTGAACCATTAATCACATAATAATCACCATCCTTAACTGCTGTTGTAGCCATACCTCCAGCGTCAGACCCAGTACCTGTTTCTGTTAATCCCCAAGCACCTATAAACTCAGCAGTAGCCAATTTAGGCAAATACTTACGTTTTTGCTCTTCAGATCCGTGATACAAAATGTGCCCTGTACACAATGAATTATGTGCAGCGACAGATAAGCCAATTGAACCACATACTTGAGCGATCTCAGATACAACTGTGATGTATTCAAAATAACCTAGTCCACTTCCACCATACTCCTGAGGCACTAAAACTCCCATTAAACCGAGATTACCCAACTTCTTGAATAATTCAACTGGAAAAATTTGTGCTTCATCCCATTCCATCATTTTAGGTCTGATTTCCTTTTCAGAAAAATCACGCACCATTTGCTGGATCATTTTTTGGTTTTCGTTTTCTTTAATAATCATATCTCGTAATTAGCGAACGTAAAGATAATAATATTAAACCGAAGGTTATATAGAGAAAATTAAAAAAATTTTGTTACGCGAAAAATTAAAGGAAAAGGCTATTAATGAACGTTTAAACGGCAGATTTTCATTACCAACGGGCATGATAATTTTCAAAACAATTCAATTCAACTGATTCGAATCTGGATTCAATCAAAATTCTATATAAAATTGAAATTTAGCTTTATCTTGAGGAGACATTTCTTCCGGAGTTAAAAAGTCAAGATCTGTAATACTTTGCTTATCTCGAAATTTTAAAATGGTTGCAACTGCCAACCAATTGGAATAGGGAACTTTTTTCAACTCATCCTTAGTTGCAGTATTGATATTTGTCTTTTGGACTTTTGCAACATCAATACTAGTCAATTCAACAATTGCACTTTTGGCCTCATCACGAATAGACATTTCTTGAATTTGCTCAAAATCGACAAAACCACCCAACTTTGAGCGATAATTTATAATGCGATCCGCATAATAATCTCCTATGCCTTGCAAGGAAACCAACTCTTCTTTTGTGGCTTGATTTAACTCTACCAAAACCATTGGAGTTAATTCCTCCACAGGTGCCTCGATCGTTTTATTTTTTTGATGTTTGTCCGTACTTTCGATAATGATATGCCCTTCTAACTCTGCAAACTTTTCATCACTTACAACATAAAGCTTTTTGATATCTTCTTTCTTCTTGAAAGGTCCGTAACTCTCACGATATTTCACAATAGATGCAGCTTGCTTTTCAGAAAAACCTAAATTAATCCAGTCTTCTATCCCAATTTTATTCGGATCAAAATCAGTTATGACAACATTATTATTTTGATTTTCAAAATGATCTTCTGGTGATTCGTCATTCAAGACCAAATACTCTAACTTACTCTCATCCACATCAAAGGGATCAGGAACATAAGTGCTATAGCCCACATTCAAAACAACCGTCAATAAAAGAATTAGTGTAGACAATGCTACCACACCAATCTTTTCTTTTCGATTAAAATTGAAATAAGGTTTCAAACTAGGCTTTTGATTCTTTAATTTTTTTCATAAATCTGACCAATTCATCTTTAGCCCTTGGAGCCAGAATAAACAGACCGATCATATTAGGAACCATCATAGCAAAGATCATTGCATCTGAAAATGCAAGTACTGAATTTAAACTTGCAGCTGCACCAACTATTACGAACATGCAAAACAAAATTTTGTAAGAATATTCAACACTTTTTGTTCTTCCAAATAAGTAAGACCAAGCCTGAAATCCATAATAAGACCAAGAAATCATTGAACTAAATGCGAATAATACAACCGCTATAGTTAATACATATGGGAACCAAGAAATAGTAGATTCAAAAGCAGAAGAAGTTAATAGAATGGCTTGCGCATCATTCATACCAGAATTGGCAGGATCAACAAACCCAGTAATTATCAAAACAAGTGCAGTCATTGTACAAACTAATACCGTATCAATAAATGGCTCTAATAAAGCAACCAAACCTTCGCTAGCTGCATATTTTGTTTTAACTGCAGAGTGAGCAATAGAAGCAGAACCAATTCCAGCTTCATTCGAGAATGCAGCTCTTTTAAATCCTTGGACTAAAACACCAACTACACCACCGGCAATTCCAATTGGAGTGAAAGCTCCAGCAAAAATTTGTCCAAATGCATCTCCAATCATGTCATATTTCATGATTAAAATAAACAATGCCGCCAATACATAAATTGCCACCATAAATGGCACAATCTTATCTGTAACTTTTGCAATTTTTTTGATTCCTCCAATAATTACAATACCAACTAAAATTGCCATTATAATACCAAACAACCATCCTTTGTCATGGAAAATTGAAGCATCACCTCCTGTAATATTCTCTACTAATTGGAAAGCTTGGTTTACTTGGAACATATTACCACCTCCAAAAGATCCTCCAATACACATAATTGCAAATAAGACTGCTAACACTCTACCAGCAACTTTCCATCCTTTGGCAGCCAATCCTTTTCTTAGATAGTACATGGGCCCACCGTAAACTGTTCCATCTGGACCAATTTCTCGATATTTAACACCTAATGTACACTCTACAAACTTAGAAGCCATGCCTAAAAACCCAGCAATAATCATCCAAAATGTTGCTCCTGGTCCACCAATTGAAAGTGCAATAGCAACCCCAGCAATATTTCCTAAACCTACTGTAGCTGATAAAGCTGCGGTTAAGGCCTGAAAGTGAGAAACCTCTCCATGATGATCTCCTTCTTGTTGCTCAACACGAATAGTATCAACTACATCCCCGTCAACGGTGTGAACAGAATCAGAAGCCTCAATATGATCCGCACCATCTGTTTCAATCTCATCATATTTACCACGAACAATGTCTATTGCTGTTTTAAACCCTGTGAAGTTGATTAATTTGAAGTAAAATGTAAAAAACGTAGCTCCAATAATTAATGGAAATAGCACCCAATAAACTTTTACATCAGGAGAAAATTCGATTTGATAAAAAATAATGTTAACGAACCAACCTGTAACATCACCAAACCAAACATCAATCTTTTCGTCAATTCCTTGCTCTGCTGCATAGTTAATAAACGGAACGAACGTAAACAATAATAATAACAGCTTCTTCATTAGATGATTTTAGTGGTTTCTAGATAAGTCAGTTTTGACTTTTAGCAAATATAAAAAAAATTGTCGGACTCAATTATTCAGTAGCTCTAAGCTTTCTTCCAAGGACTTAGGATTATATCCTAAAATCGATTTTGCCCGATTCAACACAAAACCTGTTCTTGGTGGACGTTTAGCCTTTTGGTTTAATGTCTGAGAACTGACGGGCTGAACAATACTGGTATCAAATCCATAAAACTTACCAATACGAATTACTAGTTCATAAATAGAAATTGTTTCTGGGCCTGAAATATGCATGATACCTTTTGCTTCAGTTTTCCCGGCTTGTATACATGCCCAAGCCAAGTCATCAGCCCAAGTTGGTGCCCTAAACTGATCATTTACTATAGTCAATGGACTCCCCTTTTTCAAAGCAGATTTTGCCCACAACACAATATTTGATCGGCTTAAATTCTCTCCTTCACCAAACACTATTATAGTTCTTAAAATAGTCCATTTTTTATACGAACTTCGAGTTAGTAAATTTTCAGAATCTACTTTAGATTTTGCATAAATACTTAAAGGATTACGCTTATCCATCTCTCTATATGGCCCTGCTTCTCCATCAAAAACAAAATCTGTTGACAAATGAATAAAATGTGCATCACACATTTGACTAGCAGAAAACAATAAAGCAACTGCGTCCACATTTATTTTTCGGCAATTGACTTCATCAGCTTCACAAGCATCAACATTAGTCATTGCAGCAGTATTTATTACAATTGTTGGCTCAACATAATTAAAAACTGCTTCGACATCTTCAGCACTCGTAATATCAAGCGATTGATAATTCTCAGAGGGGCAAGCAGGGTTTCTGTTTTCACCTAGTGAAGTTGCAATAAAGTCAATGTCAGCTCTCAATAATTGTCCAACAATTTTTTGTCCTAAAAGTCCGTTAGAACCTGTAATTAGAATGACCATATTAATTAGTCTTTTTTAATTCCGAAAATGGTATTGAGTTTCTTGATTTGCTCAGGATTTCCTAAAACAAACAATTTAGAATTGGGCAAGATTTTCAAATCTACAGGAGGATTAATAATATATTCCCCATCTTCTGATCTGTATCCAATCACATTGCAGCCAGACAAAGATCTCTCTTTTAAATCCCCAACAGTTGTATACTTTACATCATCAGGCAACTCACGGAATTCAATTTCCTCTAGATTAACGGCAGCTTTACCAGAAACTTTAATTAAGTCCATAAACTCCATAATATCGGGGTTCACAACTAAAGAAGCCATGTGAGCACCTCCAACAGTGTCAGGCATAATTACGTTATCTGCACCTGCAATTCGCAATTTACGCATTGAAGAATAACTAGATGCACGAGAAATAATTTTTAGTTTAGGATTTAATTCTCGAGCCGAAAGCACTACAAACAAATTATCCGCATCTTTAGGTAGTGCCGTTATTAAAGAGGTAGCACTTTTAATACTTGCTCTCAACAACACTTGATCTTCAGTTGAATCCCCTTTGATAAAATCAACATCATTATATTGCGTATCTTCAGTAATCTCCTGATCTCTTTCCACAATAATGAACGATTTCTTATAGAAGCGTAAATCATGAGCAGCTTGTTTGCCCACACGTCCGTATCCACAAACTATAGTATGGTTTTCCATATTTTTTGCTGTTTTTAGCGACTTATATTCTTGAAAATATGCTTTATACTCTCCACCAACAATATAAGATGTTATGGCGGAAACGGCATAAGCAAAAATTCCAAAACTTGTAATAATCAAAAAAGAAGTAAATAATTTCCCTGCAATAGAAAGTTCATTCACTTCATTAAATCCTACAGTTGAAATAGTAATAATGGTCATGTAAAAAGAATCGAAGAAGGACCAACCTTCAACAATCATGAACCCAATTGTGCCCATTAATACAATGATTACTAACAATACAATTGCGTAATATACTTTTGCGAAATATTTATAATTCAGTAACATTTAGATTTCCCAAATTGATTTTCTTCGACGTTGCAATTTAAATATGTGTTTATGTTCCAACACAAAAGCCATTATCATGTAAATAATTATTGGTGATCCTAACCCAATAAATGAAGCATAGATAAAAAAGAGCCGTACTTTAGAAACTTCCACCCTTGTTTTACGTGCAAACCAAGTGCTTACACCAAAAGATCGGAGTTCAAAAAAGAGCGCTATTTTTTGAATAAAATTCATCTATTTAGGATACTTTTTCCAAGAGTGCAAAATAAGCATTTTTTTCGATTACAACCTTGTTTTTTTAACTCTAATAATGATTGTGTTTCGAATGCCGAATTCACTTCAACCCCTGCCCTTTTCCAATTGCTAATAATTGAATTATTTTCAGGTTTAATTTGTTTTAACATTTGCACGGCGCGTTTGCAATAATCGTCATTACCTTCCCATAAACCAATTGCATATACATAAGGAACAATTGCATTAATAAAAATTAAATCAATAAAACCATCCGTAGGACTGGTGGTGACCAATTTCTCAGTTCCATTTTTTAACCGAAAATGTTTTTCCCAAAAGGGGTTTAGTTTTATTTTGAAACTTTGTCTCCACTTTTGAAGTTCCCAATTATCAACCAAAAATTCATTTGTTGAAGTTCGATTATTTAACCAGGCGTTAAATTGTGCAAGGCGGATGTCTGGAAAATTATGAGGTCTCATTCTGGAATATTTCCAATTTTGCGATTGCATTTCGACAATGTTAAACAGCTTTTTTTGGTAGTTAAATTCTGCTTGCAACTGATTTATATAATCATCTTCAGAATTAAAATTTAACATACCAGCAACTCCAAAAATTAAAGCCTCTGTTTTAAACGTATCATAATTTAGTTTGGCCAGCCATTTTGGTTCTAATTTTTCAATTATTGACTGAAATGGTAATTGATTAACTGCTCCTCCAAAAACTCTTGCAACCGCGAGTAAAAAAGCCTTATCTCGGTTTCCAGCATTTGCTTCAATATCTTTTATTACAATTAATGATTTTCTCCAAAGTCGCTCCTTTATACTATCATTTAACTGCTCTTCAATAATGGCAGGGTCTAGCCTTTTAATTTGATCAGTACAAAGAATTTCAGAATTTGATTTTACTAAACCTTGGTACTTTTCATAGTGATGTTTATCAATCTTACCTTCTAACTCCACTGTAGGAATTAAATAATCTTTAATATGTACAACAGGAGCATCATTTTTATAAACGAAATGTGCCACAACATTTGCATAAGCAATGTCATGTTGGTGCTTATGCTTATACCAATCAGAAGCATTTACGTGAAACTCAATTGGCCCAACCCAAACATGACCGTCAAACAGAATTTTAGCATCTAAAAAATCAGGCCCTGCATTAAAGTTGTACTCCCCAAAATCGAGCACTTTTAATTTTTTGTTATTTATCGTTTTGAAAATATTCCCCAGCATTTTTTTCTTGAACACATGGTGCAAGTATTCCTCTTTCATAAAAAAATAGAATTGTTTCGGGGTCGAGGTATGAAGGTAGTGAAAAATACAATCATAATTCTGATTATTTTTAGAAAAAAATCAATTTGCTACCCAAAAGAATAATTTTAACCATTGCAGTTTTGGTAATTTCGATTACCAGCTTTTCAAAAACGTTTTCTTATAAACATTTTTCAGTTGAAGATGGGTTACCTAGTTCGGAGGTTTATGACGCTATTCAAGACAATGACGGGTTCATGTGGTTCGCAACTGACAGAGGAGTTACGCGTTTTGATGGTTACGAATTTGAAACGTTTACTACTGAAGATGGTTTGGTTGATAATGTTATTTTTCACCTCGATATAGATAAACAAGGACGAGTTTGGTGCATTGGGTTACTTGGTCAAATAAGTTACTTTGAAAAAGGCAAGTTTCAAGAGTATGAATACAATGAAATTCTTACCCAAAAAAAAACAAATGGGGTCATTGTAATTTCATTTCATCTAGACAAGGACAACTGTGTCCATATTGGATACAAATACTCCGGAGGCATCAGTATTGATAATAATGGAAACGTTAATCATGACACCTTAAAAGATTACGCAAACACAATAGACATTAGAAACAATGATTTACATTATTATTCAAATGCCAGTAGAGATTTGAGGCATCCAAATCACGGAAAGATTCTACTAATAGACCAACAATCTAAAACAGTTTTTAATTTAAAAGATTTCGATAGTACCTACGTCAAAATATACAGCGCAACTATTGATCCTAAAACCGAAATTCTATATTTTTCACTTGGCAAACAACTTTACCAACTGAGTGATCACAAACTTCAAAAAGTTCTGCAAATGGACAATGAAATTATTTCGGTAAATTGTATCGGAGATGAAATTTGGGTAGGATCATTTCAATCCGGCTTTATATCATATCAAGGCTCTTCTACCATCAGAGACAAAAAACTTGAAAACCATAGTGTTACTAGCTTTTTCCTGGACAAAGAAGACGGTGTATGGGTAACGACTTTAGAAGATGGGATATTCTATTTTAATAAAAATGATCATTATACACTCAATCATTCAGATGGCCTATTTTCAGACTATGTATACAACTTAACAGGAAATGATCATGAGCTCATTATTGGGAATAATGTTGGGAAACTATCCTTTTTCAAAATTGATAAATCTGGGCATCATTTTAGTCACAATTATTTAAACTCAGGTAGCGCTTTAAATATTATGGTTAATCAGTTTCATAAAGGATACATTTTTAATGGTGAAAACGATAGATGGGGACGAATCTATAATGGAAAAATTCAATATGATTCTACTCAAAATAGAACCCATCTACTTCAACTATCAAGAAATTCTGCTCTTTTTAGATTTTATGGGCTACCTTATGGCTATGGTATTGTCCATAAAGATGAAACCTCCCCATTACTTAACACTTATAGAAAAACATTCAACACAATAAATCGCTACCATTTGACCCACGAAAATCGGATTATCATTTCGCACATAAGTGGGATTTACGAGGTCATCCGCACAGACACAGCTAGCCGGACAATATACCTTGGAGATCAACATAACCTTTTTCAAACTCGCGCAGTTGAAACTACCGATCTAAACGGCTTCGACTTTATAGCAGCCACACGTGGAGAAGGAGTACTCTTTGTAAAAGACAACATTCCGTACGCATTGAAAAAGGAACATGGGCTTTTGAGCAATGAAATTACTTCAATATTTGTAGATTCTTCTCAAACCATATGGATTGGATCTTCTTTGGGTATAAATATTATTCGAAAGAATAAAGAAATTATTACTCTTAGAAAAAAAGATGGCTTAATATCAAACGAAGTGACAGATATCTTTGTTAATAGTCACAACGCATATATAGGGACAAAAAAAGGAATAACAATATTAGATCTTGCTAAGCTTGAATCGAAAACTTTTGATATCCCAATGATTATTAAATCAATTTTTACAGAAAATCAGGACCTTATCTCTGATCATCAAATGATTGAAATTCCATATCGTGAGCCTATATTAAATATTAAATTCGTTGGGCTATCTTATCAATCAATAGGAGAAATTGAGTATAGATACCGCCTTAACGAATTTGAAAACTGGCAATACACCAAAAACAATCAGCTTACATTCACCAACCTGGCATCTGGCGAGTACAATCTTGAAATACAAGCTTCAAACGACAATAAAAACTGGAGCACAGAACCAGCGCGGCTTCACATACAGGTAGCCTACCCTTTTTGGAGAACCAATTGGTTTATAATTCTTTCTACATTTGGATTGTCATTTATTTTATTCGGAATATATCGATTCGCTCTAACTCGAATAAAAAAACGAGAAGAAATAAAACGCCAAGTTCAAAATTTACGCTTTGAAGCGCTAAATGCTCAAATGAACCCTCACTTTATTTTTAACTCGCTCAACTCTGTTCAACATTTTATAATGACAAATGACAAGAGAGAGTCTACCCGATACTTGTCAAAATTTGCCAAATTAATGCGAAAAACGCTGGATCATTCACGTGAGAAAAATGTTTCTCTGCACGAGGAATTAGAAGCTCTAGAGTTGTACTTAGAACTAGAAGCCTTGCGATTTGACAATCTCATAACTTACCAAATAGAAGTTGACAAAAAAATAAACACGAGCCGAGTAATACTTCCTGCTTTGCTCATTCAACCAATTGTAGAAAATGCAATACTACATGGTATCCGACCAAATGCTAATGGAGGTCATATCTCAATTTCAATACTTTCCAAAAATTCAATGCTGTACATCTCAATTATTGATAATGGAATTGGAAGAGAAGCCGCACTGCTAAACAAAGGAAAAGGACACAACTCTAAAGGAGGTATTTTAACCAAAGAACGTGTGTCTTTATTTGCTAAAGAGTATAATTCAGACGCTACATATGAAATTATCGATCTCATGGAAGATGATAAATCATTAGGAACTGAAGTAAGAATAAAACTACCGCTAATTTTAAACGTTAATAAATGAAATTAAAGGCAATAATTATAGACGACGAATCTAAAGCTAGGTCATTTTTATCCAACCTGATAAACGAATTTGTTGATAGAATTGAAGTTATTGGAACCGCAGATTCGGTTTTAAATGGCATCAAACTACTTAAAACAGTAAAACCCGATCTAATTTTTTTAGATGTAGAAATGCCAGGTGGTAATGGATTCGACTTATTAGATGCGATTGACTATAGCAATTATAAAATAATATTTACGACTGCCCACAAAGAATTTGCAGTTGAAGCATTTCAGTATCGCGCAAATGGATACCTATTAAAACCTATTGACCTGGATGACTTAATTAAACTTTCAGAAGAATTAAATGCTGATTTACCACCAAATAACATATTTCCAGAACGTATTACTTACAAAACTCAGGAAAGCATAGAATATGTTAAAGCTCGAGACATAATAAGAATTGAGAGTGATGGGAATTATTCAACCGTCTTTAGAATTAGTGGAAAAAAATTGGTGATTACCAAAAATATGAAACAGATGGAAGCTCAATTGGGCCATCCATTCTTTATTAAGCCGCATAAATCTCATTTAATTAATTCAAAATTCATTGTGAGATACATTAAAACTGACGGAGGAGAGTTTGAAATGATTGACGGATCAAGAGTTCCATTGGCAAGAAGAAATAAGGAAGCAATTTTAAAACATTTGGAATTTCAAATGGAATGAAATTCCTTGTTACAATAATACTTACCGTTTATTAAATCAACCTAACCGTAAATTAAAGCAGGCAATACAGATCTTGTTATTCTTGATATAATTGGCATACAATTGCTACTTACATCAAACAAATGACAAAAATTCTACTTATTGAAGAGCAAGAGCTCTTTCGACATTCGCTTAAAAGCCTAATCCAATCCTATGATTGCTGCACGATTCTTGGTGCATATCCATCAATAGGAGTTTTACCTGAAGTCATTCAGAGTAACACTCCAGAGCTCATTCTGCTTTCTATTCATTGTATATCTGACAATGCCGAAATTGAAATTGACCAACTCATGAATAAATATCCCCTATCAAGAATTGTAGTTATTTCAGAAGAAATCAACCAGTCGGATTTTGCTTTACTCACAAGATTAGAAGTTTACGCCTTCTTTTCTTTTCATTCAAGCCCAATTGAATTAAAAGACCTTTTGTGTAATTACGACAAGTTTGCTGTAACCCACCAAATGAAAATTGATACCTATACACGCGAAAATTTGCGAACACAATCAACCGATTTTGTTGACGAAAAAATTGAATTTTCAAGACGTGAACTTGAAGTCTTAAATCTAGTTTGTCAAGAACAATCAAATTTTGAAATTTCAGAGATATTGGGACTAAGTGTTCGCACAATAGAAACATTTAGAAGACGCATGATTATAAAAACAGGTTGCCGAAATATGATTGGCGTTATAATAAAAGCAATTCAATACTCAGAATTTGGGCAAATCAATTTTAATAAACGTTAAAAGAAGCACGAATATGCTTCGACCCAAAACACGAAAAAGAAGCCTTCCCTTGGCAAAACCAGGGGAAGGCCATATACCCAAGCCCTACGTTACCAAGGTAGGGCTCAATCCAACTATCGCATATAACGCAAAAATCGTGCTAAAAATTGCATGAGCAAATCAGACTTTTGTTAATATTCTATTTCTTCACGTGTTATTCATCCTATTCATAGGAAGAATTTAATTAAAATCTCCTATTTTTGCAGCATGAAGAACATCAGGAATTTTTGTATCATAGCACATATTGACCACGGAAAGAGCACCTTGGCTGATCGGTTATTGCAAACTACCGGAACGATAGCGGATAGAGACATGCAAAGCCAAGCTTTGGATGATATGGATTTAGAGCGAGAGCGAGGAATCACGATTAAAAGCCATGCCATTCAAATGGATTATAAGCAGGATGGTGTAGATTATACACTCAACCTGATTGACACACCTGGCCACGTTGATTTTTCTTATGAAGTATCACGATCTATTGCTGCCTGCGAAGGCGCTTTATTAATTGTTGATGCTGCACAAGGAATTGAAGCACAAACAATCTCCAACCTATATTTAGCATTGGAAAATGATTTAGAAATCATTCCTATTTTAAATAAAATGGATTTGCCTGGTGCGCAACCTGAAGAGGTTACGGATGAAATTGTAGACTTAATTGGTTGCGACCCTTCTGACGTTATTCCTGCTAGTGGTAAAACTGGTTTAGGTGTTACTGATATTTTAGAAGCGATTGTTTCTAGAATTCCGGCTCCAAAAGGTGATCCTGAGGCACCACTTCAAGCAATGATTTTTGATTCAGTATTTAACTCATTTAGAGGTATTATTGCTTATTACCGTGTTTTAAATGGTTCGATAAAAAAAGGAGATCGTGTAAAATTCGTGAATACTGAACGCGAATATGATGCAGATGAAATTGGAATTTTGAGAATGGACATGGAGCCTCGTAAAGAGGTTGCAACTGGAGATGTAGGATATATAATATCTGGAATTAAAAAAGCAAACGAGGTTAAAGTTGGAGATACGATTACAACTGTTTCTAACCCGACTGAGGAAATTGTACAAGGTTTTGAGGATGTAAAACCAATGGTTTTTGCAGGTGTATACCCAGTAGATACAGATGAGTATGAAGAATTGCGTTATTCAATGGAAAAACTGCAATTAAATGATGCATCATTGGTATTTGAACCAGAATCGTCAGCGGCATTAGGTTTTGGTTTCCGTTGTGGATTCTTAGGAATGTTACACATGGAAATCATTCAGGAACGTTTGGAGCGCGAGTTTAATATGACCGTTATTACAACGGTTCCCAATGTATCTTACAAAGCATATTTAAGAAAGAATGACGAAATGCAAATCGTCAACAACCCTTCTGAATTACCTGATCCTTCAAAAATAAACTACGTTGAAGAACCTTACATTCGAGCACAAATAATTACCAAGGCTGATTATGTTGGCCAGATTATGAACTTGTGTATTGAAAAACGTGGTGAACTAAAAAATCAAGTTTACTTAACGCAATCGCGTGTTGAAATTACTTTTGAAATGCCAATGGGTGAAGTTGTATTTGATTTTTATGATAAATTAAAATCTGTTTCTAGAGGATATGCTTCTTTCGATTACCACCCAATTGACTATAAAAAGTCTGATTTGGTAAAAATGGACATCCTTTTAAATGGTGATCAGGTTGATGCTCTTTCTGCTTTAGTGCACAGAAGTAATGCGCATAGTTTAGGAAAAAAGATTTGTATTAAGTTGAAGGAATTGATTCCAAGACAACAATTTGAAATTCCTATTCAGGCTGCGATTGGTGCGAAAATAGTATCTCGTGAGACTATAAAAGCTTTACGTAAGGATGTTACTGCGAAATGTTATGGTGGTGATATTACACGTAAACGTAAGCTACTAGAAAAGCAGAAAAAAGGAAAGAAAAGAATGCGTCAGGTTGGAAATGTAGAGGTTCCACAAGAAGCTTTCTTGGCGGTATTAAAGCTAGATTAGAAGCTAGCTTCTTTCACTAGGCAATTTGACTTTTTTATATTTGCAACTATGAAAGTACTTGGTATTATTCCTTCTCGTTATGGTTCTAGCCGTTTTCCTGGCAAGCCATTAATTGACCTTATGGGGAAATCAATGATTCAACGCGTTTACGAGCAAGCAAAAAAATGTACTGACTTTACGGATGTAATTGTCGCCACTGATGACCAACGCATTTTTGACCACGTTGCATCTTTTGGTGGATTAGTAATGATGACAAGTACCGAACATGCAAGTGGAACAGAACGTTGTGGTGAGGTTATTGAGAAATATGAGAATTATGATATCGTTATCAATATTCAAGGTGACGAACCGCTCATTAGACCAGAACAACTAACCGATTTAATTCGCATTTTCAAATCGCAAGAGGTAAGAATTGGAACAATTGTAAAGCCCATGTCTAATGAAGCTGATATTCGGAACCCTAACAGAATCAAAGTTGTATTAGACAAAGATAAAAACGGAATTTATTTTAGTCGTAGCCCAATTCCTCATATAGCTAATACTCCACACACAAACTGGCTAGAAAAAACAACCTTTTATAAACATATTGGAATTTACGCCTGGCGTACCAAAACGCTACAAGAACTCTTAAAGCTGGAAACTACCACGCTTGAAAAGCTTGAATCACTAGAGCAATTAAGATGGATTTATAATGGTTACGCCATACGCACAGTGGAAACTAACATAGAAACACCTAATATTGATGCCCCAGAAGATGTTGAAGCCGTGCTTAGATTATTAGCTTAACTCGACTTATTGTACAATTCTCATCTTAACACTCGCCAATAAGGTTCGATAAATTAAATTCAGAGGCACTTTAATCAATACTTCTGTCAAAATCTTATTTATTAAAACTTTTAGTATAAATTTAAAGGCTTACATATACGCTTACTTATGGGATATTTTAAACTAGCATTTTTGCTCTTTATCATTTCCGCACCAACTACCGACTCCTTTGGCCAGGCGTCACACTTTACTAAATCTGATCACTGGAAGAATCAACGAAAATCTGTTCTACTAGGTTTTGGTGTCACCAATTTTTTAGGAGATATTGGTGGAAGAGATAAAGAAGGAGTTCATTTTTCGCCACTAGATATGGATTGGAATTCAACTCGCTATGCTGGTCATTTGGGTTTTCGATTCCGTATTGCCCCTAATTTTGCAACGAAAACATTGCTACAATATGCGCTTTTTGCAGGAGATGACAATCTAACTCATCAGCCTAATCGAAGAAATAGAAATATTCAGTTTCAAACTCATTTATTCGAGGTTTCACAGCAATTTGAATTTATTTTGGCAAGAAATGAGCAATTTGGATCTCGCCACCGCAGGTATGGTCTTAAAGGTTTCCGTCCTAAGGATTTTCAAGTTTACCTATTTTCTGGAGTTTCTTTTTTTGGATATATACCACAAGGAAGAGGTGGAGAATATGGTTGGACTAATTTACGCCCACTAAAAACAGAGGGCCAAGGACTAAACAACGACGAAAGCGCATATGAGCGATATAGCTTTGGAATACCAATTGGCGTAGGTTATAAAATTGGGCTTACACCAATGTGGTCTATGTCTTGTGAGCTCAGCTATACGCATACCTTCACAGATTATCTAGATGATGTTAGTGGAGATTATTTTGACAATAAGTTGATTGAATCTAATTACGGAACCAAAGCGGCCTACTTTGCAGATCCTTCACTAGGGCCATTTCCTGAATTGACCGCCGCAGGCCAATCACGTGGAAACTCAGATTATAATGACGTTTACTTATATTTTAACGTATCATTTATTCGTAACGTGAGTTACAAACGAACTGTTAAAACCAGACGTAAACACTCTCGTTAAAACTAAAGCACACTTTGCTTATTTTCTTGCTATAGGTTAAGTAGATGGAATATCTATTATCTTTGCGCCAGCGAATGAATATTTTTCGCTTAAATTATTTAGCATGAGTGAACGCAATAAGAAATCGGGATATAAAAAACCGAGCCGTACTAGTGGAGATAGAGGTAAAGGTTTTAACAAGTCATCAAAAAAGCCATATGCAAAAGGAGAGCAACGTTTTAAAAAAGCGAAAGGTGATCCATTACCATCAATGAGTGATGAGGTGCGTTTGAATAAATTTATTGCAAATGCAGGAATTTGTTCAAGAAGAGAGGCAGATGTTTTAATTGAGAGTGGTATTGTAGAAGTAAATGGCAAAATCATTACTGAAATGGGTTACAAAGTTAAACCTGGTGATGAAGTTAAATACGACGGTAGTACCATTCAAACTGAGAAAAAACGTTACGTATTATTGAATAAGCCTAAAGATTTCATTACTACAATGAATGATGAGTATGGAAGAAGAACTGTTTTACAGTTAGTGAAAAACTCATGCAAAGAACGTATTTATCCGGTAGGAAGATTAGATCGTAATACTACAGGAGTTTTGATGTTTACAAATGACGGTGATTTAGCTAAAAAGCTAACGCACCCGCGTTACGAGGTTAAAAAAATCTATCATGTAGAGCTTGATCGACCAATTGACGTAGAGCAAATAAAAGCTCTGCACGCTGGTGTTGATTTGGATGATGGAGATTTTGTTAAGGTTGATAAAGCAGAAATTATTCCTGACACACGTAATCGTGAGGTTGGTGTAGAGATTCATTCTGGTAAAAACCGCGTTGTAAGAAGAATGTTTGAAGCAGTTGGTTATAAAGTAACACGCTTAGACCGTGTAAAATTTGCTGGACTTACCAAAAAGGATTTACCAAGAGGAACTTGGAGGCACTTAACAGCTAAAGAGGTTGACTTTTTGAGAATGGGTTAATTTTATTCCAATAAATTGTAAAATGAATTACAATATTTATGGATTGACGACTCAAAGGAATAGACAAATTTTAGATTTATTCATTGACCATTATTGTAATCGCAGTGATGTAGAAGATCGAAAAGATGAAGAGTTGATGATCTTAAAAAAGACTCTTCCAGAAACTTGTGATAAAGATTCTGAAACGCATTATTGGAAAAAATCAGACAATCTTACAAATCATTTTAATATTGGTTTAGAACCTAAAAACCATTGTTTTGCTTTGTATATTGACGCTATAAAACCTGATATTAACCAAGTCATTATTAAATTCACGAGTGATGGCAAACTAATATTAGGATTGTGCGTTGACGCAGGCGAAAATGGAGACAAACCGCTTGCTGAAGCAATTAAAACATTAAATGAATTGAAGCGGAATTATGGTATTAATGCCGATTTAATTCTTATAGAGACACCACCGCCAGATAATGAGGTTCAGTTTTATCAGGAATTCATTGATTCGGACTTAAGGATTGAGTGAAAATATTGATAACCGGTTCTTATTTTAAGTTAACACTTTCGAAAATGTTAGATCGTTGTGACATTAGATCGTCGGTTAGAATAAATATCCCTTTATAATATGCTAGTTCAAACCTATTTCCACCAAAGCAGACACAATCATTTGGTGTTAAGGATTCTTTTTTAATTAAATCACTTAATTGCTTAGTGAAACTTCGCTCCCCTTCAAACCAATCTGCTAAGGTTAATAAATTTCCAGTTTTCTGTTTATATGGATGTGCTTGCGTTCTTCGTAACAAGTCAATTAACACATCATACACATTTGGTAAGTCAACATCTAATGCTTTACCATCTAAATTAGGGTTGTAATGAATTCGAAATTGAGATTTACCCTTTAGGTACAACTCAATTTCATTGTAAGAGTTCGTTAAAAATATACTGTTTGCTTGGTAATTTACGACATGTTCATATTTCTCTGCCAAAAGGCGGATATGCTTTTTGATATTATGATCCATTGCTACCACAATCAATCGTCAGTATCCAATACTCCATTGTATTTCCGGTTTTCAGGCATAAAAACAATCAACTCTCCATTTGCTGAATCAACAAATAATCTTCCACAATTCTTACACTCCCAAAACAATTTAGAACGGTTATTTATTCTTAATTGCATACAAGAATCTTCGGCATTTTTCTCATTTGAATCTTCAATGGCACTATCAATATCGTCCCAAAAATTAAACCATTTTTTATCTGGTATAAGGTGCCCTTTTTGACTTAAATAGTCTGTTTGATCAACTATAAGGTCTCCACATTCGCATTTGATTTTCATCTATATTGACTTTGCTTATCTATAAATAACCTCACGTTCCAACTCTTCGATCAAATTATTATTACTTAAAAATGTGCGACGAAGCGTCCAATTTCCATTTGAATCTAATTCGTAATCATAATTCTGTTTTAAGTTATGACTCTCTTCATGAGCAAGGCGTCCATTCTGATACTTATATATTTTTGTTTCCACCTTCTTCTCCTTCTCATAAATATAGTTTCGCTCAAATTTTATTAATTGAAAATTAACATCATATTCCTTTACATATGACACTGGTTTTGATTTTCCTTTTGGATATTTAATCCGCTCTGATACGTGTTGATTATCAATTATTTTTATTTCACCATTGTGGTCATAATTTCCATATCGATAAGCTTTATAAGATGCCTTTTTTGCGTTATGATAGGTGTATTTAATATAACTTCTCTCTGAAGAATCTGGCTCAACTTCAGGATCTCGATAAGAGAATGATTCAATCATAACCAACTTGTCAGCCTCATAAAAATAATTCAGCCTAGCTGATTTTTCCATGACAGATCGATCTGAATAATGTGTCATACGATACATGGTGTATTGCTTAACCTGACCTAATTCATTATAGTTAATATGAAACTCATTGGTGAGTTTACGCACAGTATCCTTCACAGAATAACGCCGCTCAATTAACTGATCAACCTCACCGTTAACTTCAAAATCAGACAATTGATCTTTCACAACATAATCAACCGTTAGCTCAGCAACCTCAGCAGGTTTAAAACTGATAAATATTAGAAAACTTGCAATTATTAGCAGTCCAAACCTCATAAAGTTCTGTTATGCCTCCATAGGTTCTCCACGTAATTCCAATTCCTTGAAGTGTTTTACCAAATCAAGTGCCTCAGGAATGACATCACTGCTCAATACAATCAAAGAACCTTTAACGGCATTCTTAATCGCATGCGTGATTGCCTCTTTTTCAGACGGAATAATCGTAGTTTTCACGGTCGGATCTTGCATCATGATACCATCATTAAGCATCTTGATTAATTCCTCTTCTGTTTTTCCTCTTAATCGTTTATCCTGACGAATAATGATTTCATCAAACATTTCAGCCGCAATGGCACCCATCTCATTATTATCTTCTACTCTACGGTCACCAATTCCAGCAATAATTCCAACCTTAACGGTTGCTTCCATATTGTCCACAAACTTTTTCAGTGCACGCATTCCTGCAGGATTATGTGCATAATCTAACAAGACTGAAAATTCATTAAATTCAAACAAATTCAACCGCCCTGGTGTTTGCGAAGCCGAAGGAATAAATGTTTCTAATGCTGCACGCATGTCTTCAATACTAATTCCTTGAATGTTTGCAGCCAAAATTGCTGGCAACACATTTTGAATCATAAATTCAGCTTTTCCACCATAAGTCAATGGAATTTCTTCAACACGCATTACACGCATTTTCCATTCTCCACGGCAAATTGTGACATAGCCATTTTCAAATACGGCACAAATACCGCCCATACGTTGCAAGGCTTTGATTCTCGGATTTTCTTCATCCATTGAGAAAAGTGCCACGTTACAATCAACGTTACGGCGCATTTCATACACCAAATCATCATCTGCATTTAGTATCGCATAACCGCTTGGAAGTACTGTTTCTGGCACTACTCCTTTTACTTTTGCCAATTGCTCAATGGTATGAATTCCTTTGAGTCCTAAATGATCTGCAGATACATTTGTAACAATTGCAATATCACACTTTTTAAAACCTAAGCCTGCACGCAATAAACCACCTCGAGCACATTCTAAAACGGCAAAATTAACAGTCGGATCTTTCAATACAAATTCAGCACTGGCTGGCCCTGTACAATCACCCGTCATTAACAATCTATTTTGAACATAAACACCATCAGTAGTCGTATATCCTACACGGTAACCTTTCATTTTTACAATATGCGCAATCAAACGAGTAGTTGTTGTTTTACCATTTGTTCCTGAAACTGCTACGATTGGAATTCGACCCGTATTTCCTTGCGGAAACAACTTATCAATTACATGGCCTGCGACATTTCTAGGTAATCCTTTTGTCGGCGCTAAGTGCATTCTAAATCCAGGACCAGCGTTTACTTCTAGCACGGCTCCTCCTGTATCTGCTAATGGTTGCGAAATATCAGTTGTCATGATATCAATTCCGCATATATCTAAATCAATAATTTTTGAAATTCTCTCTGCCATGGAAACATTTGCAGGATGAACAATATCAGTCACATCTTCTGCTGTACCACCAGTTGATAAATTTGCAGTATCTTTTAATATTAGCATTTCCCCTTCTGGAACAACACTATCTTCTGTATAACCAGCTGCTTTCAAAATGCTTTTGGTTAAATCATTTATTGTAATTTGAGTTAAAACATTTTCATGCCCATACCCTCTTCTTGGGTCAGAATTAACTACATCTACCAATTCACGAACAGTAGATTTACCGTCACCAATAACATGTGCCGGCGTTCTTTTAGAGGCCGCAACTAAAACATTATTAATTACTAATAATCGATAATCTTCTCCTGTTATAAACTTCTCGACAATAATTGCATTTGAAACCTCTTTTGCAGCATGAAAAGCCACTAATGCATCTTCATAATTATTAATATCAACTGTAATTCCACGTCCATGATTTCCTCCAACAGGTTTAATCACCAAAGGATAACCAACGTATCTGCATGTTTCTTCTAAACTGCGTTCACGTCTAATAATATCTCCGCGTGGCACATCTATTTCTGCCTGCTCCAACAAATGCTTTGTATCCTCTTTATCGCAAGCAATTTCTACGCCAATGCTACTAGTTTCACTTGTTACCGTAGCTTGAATTCTTTTTTGATTGGCGCCATAACCTAATTGGCATAAAGAATATCTATTTAAACGAATCCAAGGAATTCCGCGAGATTCTGCTTCTGCGATAATTGAACCAGTACTTGGACCTAGGCGCTCACTTTCTCTGATTTCACGCATCTCCTGAATATCAGCTTCAAGGTCATATTCTTTTCCATCAATTAAAGCTTCGCAAATAGCAACAGATGCCTTTGCTGCGTAACGCCCCACTTTTTCTTCAGTATAAGCAAACACAACATTATATACTCCTTCTTCGCCATAACCTCTTGTACGGCCAAAACCAACTTCCATTCCTGCTACGGATTGAATTTCCAGGGCAATATGTTCAATAATATGCCCCATCCAGGTTCCTTCTTCAACTCGCTGAAAAAACCCACCAGCAGTACCGACAGAACATCTGTGCTCATACATTCCAGGAAACATTGCCTGCAAACGCTCGCTAAAACCATCAATTTTGTTAGATGGACGCTCTTCCATTTCTTCTAAATCCAGCACCATTACAATTAGTTTGTGACGGCGTACTGACCAATAATTTGGTCCTCTCATTGCGTTTATACTGCGTATTTCCATAGGTTCAATCTTTTCTTAGTTAGATTCAAACGAGTTTAAATTTTTTCAACTAACTACTTTTAAAATTTTAATTTTTATAGGGACAAAGGTTTGTTCGTTTATAACAAGTTAACGTTAACGAATTGTTATAAATATATCATTTTTTTCATCAAATACTGTAAATTTGTACTTACGCGTTAATTTAAATAGAGATCAAATGGTAAATTCAGTTGCTAGGGGGGTATTAATCCCAATTGGGGGGAATGAAGATAAAGGCGGTGAGGATGAGATGCATACGCTAGAATTTATTGATGAAGGAATTTTATTTCACGTGGTTAAAGAGGCGGGTGGTATAGATGCCAAAATCATTTTAGTACCTACTGCTTCTAGCATTCCTGATGAAGTTTGTGAAAATTATAAAGACGCATTTGACAAATTAGGTTGTACAAATGTTCATTTTCTAGACATTCGTGAGCGTGCAGACTCTGAAAAAGAAGATTCAATTGATTTAGTTAAAACTGCAGACTGCGTAATGTTTTCTGGAGGAGATCAATCAAAAATTACGAAAAAAATTGGTGGAACATCTGTTCACAGAATTTTGCAAGAGCGTTATTTAAATGATAATTTTGTAATTGCAGGAACAAGCGCTGGTGCTATGTGCATGTCCGAAGAAATGATCACTGGCGGTAACAGTTCAGAATCTTTTAGAAAGGGAGTTGTTGGTTTAGGAAAAGGAATGAGCTTTACTCCAAACTTAATCATTGATTCGCATTTCATTAAAAGAGGGCGATTTGGACGATTGACCGAATCAGTTGCACACTTCCCTAATTTAATTGGAATTGGTTTAGCAGAAGATACCGGATTGATTATTCGTAACAATAGTGAATTTGAAGTTATTGGATCTGGAATGGTGATTGTTTTTGATGCTCGAAATTTAGGGCACAACACAATTGATCAACTGCATGAAGGCACACCAATGACCATCACCAACATGATTACGCATGTATTAGCGAATGGCGATAAATTCGAAATTAATACACGCAAAATTAAAGTATTGCCAATTGACGCACCGTTTGTGTAGTTACTAATTATCATTAGCTAGTTGAACTCAATTGCTTCATTAGTTGCATTGTAATTTTCATACCATTCGATAAAATCTGTTGGGCTCATTAGAGCATCTGTTGAATTTGCGATCTCATTTCTTGCCAAATCAAAATCATCTTGATTAGAATATTCATAGTGTTCATGTTTCTCTAGGTTCAAGATATAGTACATAACACCATCTTTAGTGGGACTCATAAATGACAAGTCGTCATCATACGTTACAATTAACAGGTATTGTTCAGAAATGGCCATTTGAAATATTTCTTTATATGGATAAATGCCGTATTCATATATTAAGTCTGAATACTCACAATAGCCAATTTCAAGATGAAAATAATCCAGCGTTTTTCCCGAATAATCTAAATAATATGGAAAGTTGAGTGGGAAAAACTCTTCCGTCTGCTCAAAAAAGGAGGCATCTAAGTGTGGCAAAACAGAATCAGCAGTGTTTGATAATACATAATTTTGATAGCCAACTTCTGAAACATTCTCAAAAGACACAGGTCTTAACGGATTTGGGCGCAATTCTTCACAATATTCATCAGCAGCCACACTGTCATACGCTGGAGAGAAAATTTCTTCGCCCACCTCATAAATCCCTTCAGCAATTGGTTCAAGAACATATTCATCAACCTTTTGACTTACCTCATCCTCAACTTGCTCTTTCTTTTCTTCCAACCAATTGCAACTGCAAATTAAACCGCAACAAAACATTAAGGTATAATAAAGGTGTCTTTTTGAATGGATCATTTTAGTTTGTTAAGGCTTATCAAGATTTGCTTTTATTTCACTCAATTTAATTTTCTCATTAACATTTTTGTATTCGAAAAGAGAAGAATCACTATCCAATATATCTTGCTCTTCATCTGATAATTCCTCATAAGGTTTACCGTCTGATTTTCGAAATTGAATTTCTCTTTCCAGGATAAAATTATCTTTCTCATTCCAACCCTCTACTTTTCCTATCGCCTCAATTCTCTTAAGTTCTTTAAATGGTAATTCGTCTGGGTTTCTAAAATCAAAAAACACCATATCATAAGGACAAGCCCAATAACAACCGTCCACTGCCAAAATTGTACTATCAGAAGAAGAAACTGCACTCGTCCAACAAAAACCAAACCCATCAAACCCTGCTTCTGGAAAATAACTTTTAACGGTTCCTTTAGTCAAATTAACAACTGTCTGCCCTTGATAATCTTCTCCGCACAGCAAGTATTCATTTCCGTTTGCATGCTCAATCCATGAATGCCAAAAATTGGAAAAGTTGCGTTTTACATCTGCAATAATCTTATCATTCTTACTATCTCTTATTACTCCTTGGGTATATGACCAAGTACCCTCACCGGTTGAATACGCTACAACTGTTAGATAGAAATTGCCTGAAGGCGAATACTCTTTCTCAGATTCATCAACTCGATTTTCAGGAATGAAAAAACCTGCTATTTCTTCTCTCCATTCTTTATATTTATTACTCATGTTTTAATGATGCAATGCTTTTTAATAAAGATAGCACGTTTTTGCAATAGCCAGAAATCTAACTCAAAACCTTATCACCATTTTATTACAAGGTCTCGTTGATCTAATAAGGACTGAAATATCCACATACCAGTTCGAGGAGGATCAGAAGACTCTTCCAAAGTCAATGACTCAAAGGGAACGCATGTTGTGACGGTGTATTGTTCTTGGGCTTTTGAAGCTTCTGATGCGAGCTTTCTCCTATCCTCTTCCGTTAAATCAAGGTAAAATAGATTCAACAAATAAAGCAAAGCATCTTCAAAATGTTCTTGTGAAATTTTAAAAGAGTTCTTATCTCCATAACACTCATGCTCAAGATTTGGAAATGTAGAATACAGATGCCAACCAGAGATTTGAATTTGATCAAGTGCGTCAAGTGCCTTTTCCTCATCCTCTGTAAAACCAATCTGCAATTCATATTCAACCTCTTCCGGAACTTCGCTTACTGTTTCATGCTGAGCATCTAAACAAGAACATATTGGTAACGTTAATAAAACAAGAAAAACAACTCGCAACCTCATAAGCAAACATAGTTTATATCTGTAATACCCAAAACATTCAAAAAAGTTCGAAGATTCGTCAGTATTCTCAAATCACTATTTTTTATTAAACCTTTTTTCACTGCGTAAACTATTGATTAGCAATCATTTTAAGTTTATTCAAACTTTTTATTTTGTACGTTACTACATCCGCGGCTTTAATTCCCTTTCTTAAAATTTGTATTGTTTCAATTCCTAAATTATTCCCGGCTTTGATCTCAGATTCAGCATTATCACCTACTACCAACAATTCAGATTTATCATAATTATGTTTATTCATAATTAACTTAATAATCTCTTCTTTACCACTCCATTCAACATCAATTGGGTCATCAATATATATTTCAGCAAACCAGTTTCTAATGCTTAAAGCATCAATTTTATTATTTTGAAACTCTTTAATTCCTGAAGTTACGAGATAGTTTATAGTATTAATTTCTTGAACAATAAATCCATCTTTATAAGTTTCAAGTTTAGGCAGAGGATTCATATTTCTTAAACATTGAATGAACCGTTCTTTTGATCTATCATTAAAGTATTTTTCAATAAGTGCATTTGATGATATTGAAAAAAAATCAAGTTTAAATTGAGCCAAATCATAATCAACAATTAGCTCAACTTCTTTTAAGCTTTCAAAAACAGGTTCAAAAATATCTCTTTCAATTGTTTTGGGATTAAACAACGTATGATCTAAGTCGTATATTATGGCCTTTTTCATTTTGCTTTCAAGTTTAACTGTTACAAGTATTTTATCGTTTTACATTTATATGAACTCTTTCAATTGCTTTACCGTCATTGTAAATAGTTAAGGTGAAATTGGCTTCTTTACCCTTTGGAATTTCAACCTCTTTGAGCATAGCATTTACATCCTTCCGCCCTCCTGTTTCATAACTCAACTGCACTGAACAGTATTTTTTGGTTTTTAATTTCTCATACACAGTAGTATCATTCTGCCCAAAAACTTGAATGACACAAGTAAGCAAGAACGTTATAATTAAAGCATATAGTTTTATGGTAAAAAGGTTAAAGTATTATTATAGTCCATAAAAAACGGACTTACTCTAATAACTATTTCTTTTACAAATTGTTGTTTAGAGGCGCTTCTAGATTATATGAGATATCCTTAATTTTTAGTTTTAACCATGTCCATTCTTCATCTTGCAAGCTCCAAATTGCTTCGCATTCAGTTGGGATTATAATCCCATTTCGTTTTTCTGACTTGGTTGCAATCACAGTCCATTTAGTAGGTTCTTTATCCTTTGCATCTTTAAAACGCATTGTTTCAAACTCTTGAAACTGTCCATTTTCATCAAAATGAAATATACCTGACCCTTCTGTTCCATTATATTTCATGGTAGCCCTAGCAGAATTATCGTTTAAACACTCCCAATGGATGTAATTGCTTAAAACTGCTGAGGGAAACCAAACTATTTCTGCCAAATACCTTTGTAATGTTGCTTGGTTGACCTTTTCATCATTTTTTACATCTGCCACTTTGATTAATGAAAGTAATTTAATGAGCATTTCACCTTTGCCATTTTCAAATTTATCTCGCCCAACAATACGCAATAGCGGATTCATTTGAGTGTTGAGGTTCCAATTAAATGCCGGAGGTTGAATCGTGAAATATTGCTCTGCAACTCCTTTGTTCCAATCTGCTTGTTCTGGTTTTAGTTTTAAATGCAGTTCTTGCGTCAAATACGCATTTGAAATGAATGGACTTCCTACAACACCATTATTGGTCAACCATTTTTGAACAATTAGCGGTAAATTGGAAATATCGTCTACACTTACATTCCTTTTCGCAAGGTTTTCTGATTTATCAAACAACTCTAACTGCTCTTGCCTAATTCTATTTTTGAAGCTAAAACTAAAGTATTTTACAATTGTCAATAGCAAAAGAATAAGTCCAGCTAAAACAATTAATATGATTAAAGCAGTTCGCATTTTTATTGGGCAGAAATATTAAATATTAGTATCCTTTAAATTGAGGATTACTCTTACTCTAAAGATACATATTTATAGGCTCATAACCGCACATTAGAATGTGATTATCTCTACTAAAAAAAGCGAAAACTATTTATAAATAGAAACCTCTTGAACGCCCGTTGAAGATTTACACGCACGATACATTCCCTCGGTATTAAATGGCATTGCAATTTCACCTTTAGCATTAACAGCAATTAAGCCTCCATCACCGCCCAATTTTAGTACACGGTTACTAATCACCTCAACCGCAGCATCTGCCAATGGCATTTCTTTATGCTCTATTAAACACGCTACATCATAGGCTACAACACCTCTTATAAAGTATTCACCACTTCCCGTACAAGACACTGCACAGGTTTCATTATTCGCATAATTTCCTGCTCCAATCATTGGGCTATCTCCTACTCTTCCAAATTTCTTATTCGTCATTCCTCCAGTAGAGGTTGCTGCCGCAATATTCCCGTTTTTGTCACAAGCTACCGCTCCAACTGTACCAAATTTAGAATCCTTTTTCTTGGCATGATCCAATTGAAAACTATCTGTATCCTTAATCTCCGTCCATTGTTGATGACGAAATTCATCATAAAAATAAGATGCATCTTCAATTGCATAGTTATTCAATTTTGCAAATTCCATTGCACCTTCACCTGCTAAAAAAACGTGTTCGCTTTTTTCCATCACATCTTTAGATAAAGAAATTGGGTTTTTAATTCCGGAGATTAAACTTACTGCTCCTGCATTTAAGGTTTTTCCATCCATAATAGATGCGTCCATTTCATGAGTTTCATCCGCAGTAAAAACAGCTCCTTTACCAGCATTAAACAAATGTGAATCTTCTAAAACAATGACAGCTTTTTCTACGGCATCAACTGAAGTTCCTCCATTTTTTAAGACAGAATATCCTGCATCCAAGGCTTCTTTTAAAGCCGATTTATATTGCGCTTCTAACTCAGAAGTCATCATTCCTTTTACTAAAGTTCCTGCACCACCATGAATGGCTATTGAAAAATTTCTCATCGTTTTATTTTAATATGCAAACATATTGTATTTACTTTAAAACTTTAACTAATTCTTTTGCTATATTATCAATAGACCTACTTGAAGAATTATCTAAAATTACCATACAATTTTTTAATTCTTTATTTCTAATAATTATAGTTCTTGCTCCTAACCAAGAACCATTATGCCAAGAAGTAGCCTTGTTTGAAATAACCCAACCAAAACCATAATTGGAAGTTGTACCATCTTTTAGAATAGGTTTTATAAACGCTTCGTTCATTGTTTCTTTTGATAACAAATCGTTTTTATACCAAAATTTATTCCAGATAATAAAATCTTCTATTGAGCTAAAAACGCCTCCATCTCCAGAAACACCATCTAAGACAGAGGTATTTAATGTTGTTATTTCTCCCATTATATTCTCAAAAGAACCTGTTTTATTTAAAAACGTTTTATCCTTTGACGTTAAATTCCAAACTCTTGTATTGTTCATTTTTAGTTTAC
>CAKZON010000092.1 GCA_937136425.1 uncultured Crocinitomix sp. | reverse complement strand
AAATGCTTATCGCCCTTTCAGTTCAAATAGTGAGGAAATTTAAGGTCAGTCCCTAAACCCAACTAGTTAATTATTGCGATTTTTTTAAATTAATCTAGCGGGTCAAAGATAGTCATTTTTACGCCTTTTTGGCTGTTTTTTAAGTTTTTCTCTATTAAAATTGCGATTAATCTCATTTTTTTGAGCATTTTGCATCATCTTAAATAATCTAAGATTCTGTGATTAAATTGAGACTCTCAACTCATTCAAACCAATTGAGAACTAATTGCCAACCGCAAACACTATGCAAGATCAAAATTTTATAATTAAAATAAGCGTACTCGCCGTTTATGTTGGAATCTTATTTCTGATTGGAATTTTAGCCTCTCGCCGAATAAAAGGTATGAGCGATTATTATGTCGGTGGAAAAAAGATGGGATTTTGGGCTGTAGCCTTTTCTGCCAGAGCTACAGGAGAATCAGGTTGGTTACTTATTGGGCTAACTGGAATGGGAGCCATGGCTGGCTACTCTGGTTACTGGGTAGTTGTAGGGGAATTATTAGGTGTTTTCATATCTTGGCAATTCATGGCAAAACGTTTTAAAAGACGATCAGACCAATATGGAGCCATTACCATTCCGGACTATTTACAAAGCCATTTCAAATCTAAAACACATACACTGCGCGTTATTGCTGCTGCTGTATTGGTTGTATTTATTGTTATCTATGTTGCTTCACAAATTGATGTAACTGGAGTTGCCTTTGAATCTATGCTAGGCATTGATTATAAATTGGGCGCGTTAATTGGCTTTTTCATTGTATTAACCTATATTTTCATTGGAGGCTTTGTTGCAGCTGTTTGGTCAGATTTATTTCAAGGATTACTCATGTTTTTTGGTTTAGTTCTGCTTCCAATTGTTGTTTGGTTCTCCATGGATCATGGCACAGGAGTAACTGACGGATTAAATGCTATTGACCCTACCTTAACACAGGTGATGGGACGAAGTGATGATGGCTGGATGAACCTATTTACAATTCTTGGTTTCTCAATGATTGGTCTGGGTTTCCTTGGTTCGCCACAGGTTTATGTTCGTTTTATGTCAATTAAAGATGAGAAAGAAATTGACAAAGGAAAATGGGTTGCAGCAATATTCACACTATTAACAGATGCTGCTGCCGTGACAATTGGAATACTTGCCCGCATCTATTTCACTAAAGATGGACAAGATCCTGAAGCAATATTAGGAAACAACGGAGAAGACGTGCTAAGCATGATTACAGAAAGCTTTTTACCGACTATACTTGTTGCCATTTTTATAGCGATTGTTTTATCAGCCATCATGTCAACGATTGATTCTCTTCTAATATTAGCATCAAGTGCAATTACACGAGACTTTTACCAAAAGATTTTCAAACCTCATTTAAAAGATGAAAATCTTACAAAAATTTCTAGAATTTCCACAATTATAATGGCATTCACGGCGCTAATCATTGCTATAATTATGAATTATGTATCTCCGGATAGGCAAATCTTCTGGGTCATTATTTTTGGTTGGTCTGGGATAGCTGCGACCTTTTGCCCCGTCATAATACTGTCACTATTCTGGAAAGGTTATTCGGAAAAAGGCGCAATGGCATCTATGATTTCAGGATTTGCATCTGTAATACTATTTAATTTTGTTTTCAAAGAAATGGAAGGTGTCGGAAAGTACTTTGAAGCCTTGGATGTATTAGCACCTTCGTTTGCAGTAGCAATGATTGTTGGTGTTATCGTTTCCAAAATTGCACCACCTAGCAAAGCAGAAACCATTGAATAGTTTAAAACTCAACAGATCCCTAAATCAAAGAAGTAACAATTAAACTACTCGCAAATAACTTTATTAAACATATTAGAATAATCACATGCCTTATAGCGCTGACACCATATACTTTATTGCAAATAATAAAATAAAAGAAGAATTAGAAAAAGACCCCGTACTTAGCTACAACCTGTATTGGATAAAGCCAGGAACAATCAAAGACGCCAAACTCCCTAAAAAAGGACTTTTTGCAGTTAGAAACATTGTTAACCCCGTTCATAATGAAGGACCGTATATCATTCCGTGGGATGCTATTTGGTCTAAGAATAGACAAAAAATAAAATTCCATTTAAACGAAGAACATTCGGAACATCCGCCTGCAAGAATGCTTGAGCGCATTCAAGAACTTGTCGTCAAATGCAAAACAAAAGCTTTTTACTACACCGTTCAAACACATGGAGGAGAATATTTGCATGAATATGCATGGATATTTGGTAAAGAACATACAACCATTTTAGACCAAAGCCACTTAAAACGCAAAGCATATCTCAATGGAAAAAAAGCAAAAATAAAAGGAGACGTTTTGTATTTAGCACTAAAAGGAATTGGGGTTAAAACAAAAGGTGAAACTGGATGGTTTGAACCGCATACCAGCATGTTTATTTGGAGAACAATTCGATTATCTCCTCCAATTGATACAACTTGCGAAAACCCACCTTTTCCAACTAGTTTGCACCGCTCAACTACTTTGGCAGATCTTAAATCTGTAAAAAACTGTATTAAAAATGGAATCTTTCCTCATAATTCGGAAGGGCTATTGTCAGCAGCATCTGCCTCCGGAAATGTAAAATTGGTTATGTTAATGATCAGTAAAGGCGCCAAAATTGAAAATTGGTGGCGTGGTCCTCTACATGTCGCAAAAAACACCAAAACATTAGATCTACTAATTGCCTACGGTGTTGATATTAATGACAATTCCAATCCTCTTGCCCATTTAGCTGAATTAGGTAATAAGAAAGTAGTAAAACATTTAATTTCTAAAGGTGCAAAACTTGACCTAGACAAACACAAGCAGCTATGGTTTAGCGCATGTAGCGGAGGAATTCTTTTTTTAGTCAAACAGCTTTATTCGTTAGTAGAAATTGACGTTAAATATGTGGATGAAACGGGACTCACCTTTGCTGCAAAAAACAATCGCCTAAAAACCGTAAAATGGCTGCATAAAAAAGGAGCCCAAATACAGCAAAAATCTCTAACAGAAGCCGCTAAAAACGGTGGCATAAAAACTGTTAATTGGCTTTTAGACAATACCACTATTGATATTGATGCAACCAATAAATTTGAATGCAATGCTTTGTATGAAGCTGCCAACTATGGTCAGGTTGAAATGGTTCGTTTATTACTTGATCGTGGAGCAGATCCTCATAAGACAATGGGATCCTACAATTTTTCACCCATACATATGGCAGCATTTGTTGGCAGTATTCCGCTTCTTAAAATATTTTTAAAAGCAGGAGTTTCAATTAATGCCATTTCGAACGATAATCGCACACCACTTTGGATTGCGGTTTCTTTTCAAAATCAAGAATTGGTGGACTTTTTAATAGCAGAAGGTGCTAGTACGGATTTAGTGGGCGGTTTCCAAACCACCTTTGCACAAATGGCCGCAAGTAAGAATATTAGCTTAGGAAATGAATAAGGAAATTGAATTCGTAGACAAAGTTTTTGCTTTTCTTTCCTATATTTAATGACTCATTTAACTTATGGTTTAAGAATTGCTCAACTGAGAATTAACATCAACAAAAGTGCAATGAGTTTAAAACTTTGTTAACCCGAATTACAAAATGAAAATTAAATCTGTTTACCTAAACTCGTTTATATTACTGGTTTCAATATTAACTAGCAATACATCAACCTATACTCAAATCAATATTGATAAAGAATTGAATCAGATTCAAATAACACCAAAAATCAAAGGTGGAACTGTTTTAAAATATAGTGTAAAACGCTATAAGTTGATCCCTTCGGAAACAGAAGAAGCTACAATTGATTCTATGACTTATCAAATGAATTTAAAATTTACTTCGGTTGCTAACTCCATTTTAAATTTTAATATCAGTTATGCGGGAATAGCTGACACTATGATGAATTATTTACATAACGGTGTTCATGCAGAAATAGCCTATGATATGGCAACAAAAAATTATGAAGTTAAAAATGACAGTGCCATCATTAAAACCATGCAAACTAGAATTGGACATTTAAAAGACAATGAAAACTTGGATTCGTTGATGTATAAAAATCTTGATAATTATTTGAGCAAAGTTTCAAGCACCAAATCCATCAAAAAAATGTACAAAGAACTTAAATATATTCTTTCTCCATACGAAAACATATACGCTTATAATCAATTTAAAGCGGATACTACGCAAAGCAAAGACATGTTAGGTAATCCAGCCAAAAGAATTAAACGACAGGGTATATTTAAAATAAAAGGAACGTACGTTTTTCAATATAGAAGAAACTTAATCCCTACCTCAAGTATTGAGGATGCCTTAGCATCTAAAATTGAAGAAGACCTTGGTCAAGGAGCAAAACTATTGTCTATTGATAGCAATATATCTGAAAACAAGCAAGAATCTTATAAGTACATTGATATCGTTTTCGATAAAAAAAGCGGCATAATACAATCAAATGTATATGAAGAAAAGAAATCCATTTTTGGAATTGTAGCCGAGTCTAAAAGGGTGTTTACGTTAATTAAATAAGATCAAAACAATGGTACATATCCAATAATGTTAAACCATAAAGAGCATATAAATTTAATTTACAGTTTCCTAAACTCAATTGGAATTGAAATTATTGAACACCCCTTGCCCAATGACACTTTTTTACCAGGAATTACGCTCAAAGGCAACGCCATTTTGGTTGACCCTGATCAATTAAAATATCCTGGAGACATATTGCATGAAGCCGGCCATATTGCTGTAACAGAAGAAACTTTGAGACCATTAATTGGCACTGATGAAATGGATGAGAACTGGCCAAGTGTTGGAGACGAAATAGCAACTATTATTTGGTCATATGCTGCAAGTCATCATCTCAACCTTCCTCTTGAATTCGTTTTTCACCCAAATGGTTATAAAAACGATTCTGAATGGTTAATTGAGCAATTCAGCAATAATACATACGTAGGGTTACCACTTTTAGAATGGATGGGATTATGCGAAAGTTCTAAGTTTCCTGAAATGAAGAAGTGGATGCGCTAAGATTAACAAACTTTAAGTTTGATTGAACTAAATTGTGATATATATTTAAGAAAATTAAACCTCCACCTACCCTACTTTTGAAAAAGAACTTCAAAGTCATATTAATTTCCATGAGCGGCGTAAGAGTTTATAATAAACGCTTACTCGACTTAGGGCTTACTTTACCTGGTTTTGTAGAACGCAGCAAAGTTATTGCTAGTTTACCTAGCTTAGGCTTACTTACTCTTGCTGCGCACACTCCTGACAATTGGGAGGTTATTTACAAAGAGCTAGACAATTATTCTGAAACTGACATACTAGACATTATAGATGAGGAACCTGATTTGATTGCGCTATCCTCACTCACAGCAAGAATAAATGAATCATATAAGCTTTGTGATTTGTTTAGAGAAAAAGGAATAACAGTTGCTATTGGCGGTTTACATACCACAGCAATGCCAAATGAAGCCCAAAATCACGCCCATATTGTAATTCAAGGAGAAGGTGAATTAATTTGGGAGGCTTTACTATCAGATTTTGAAAATGACAACCTTCAGCAGTGTTACAGTTCACTAATCAATACAGATTACACTTTTCATTTAAAGCATTGCAAAATTCCACGTTATGATTTACTTGACATCTCAAATTACAATAGATTAACAATTCAAACAACAAGAGGCTGCCCTTTACATTGTAGCTTCTGTGCCGCGTCAAGAACCATAAGCAAGTATAAAAAGAAACCGATTCATTTAATAGAAAAAGAACTCAATAAAATTCATGAAATTTGGGACAGACCATTTATTGAATTGGCAGATGACAATACATTTATTGATAAAAAATGGTCAAAAGAATTGTTGACGTTATTTGGACAATATAAAATGAAATGGTTTACTGAAACAGACATTTCAATTGCATATGATGATGAATTATTAGAGTTATTGGCAAAATCAAATTGCGCACAAGTATTGATTGGCTTTGAAACTACAAACAAAGCCACATTAAACGGCATGGATAGAGCTAATTGGAAGTATAAACAATTTGAACAATATCAAGCAGCAATAGATAAAATCCAATCTTACGGAATTTCAGTAAATGGATGCTTTATATTAGGGTTTGACACAGATACGGAAGAAACATTTGAAGCAACGGAACAATTTATAGTAAATAGTAATTTATCTGAAGTTCAAATAACGCTGTTAACAGCTTTTCCTGGAACAGACCTATATGAGCAACTTAAAAAGGAAAATCGTTTACTAGTAGACAATTATTGGGATAAATGCACTTTGTTTGATGTCAACTTTATTCCAAAAAACTTTACGGTAAACGAATTGGAATCAAAGTTTGAACAACTCATGCAAAAAGTTTACTCCAATGATTTGGTTGCAGAGCGAAAGAAAAAATTTAAACGTACCTTATTAAACAAAAGAAAACGAAATACTCATGGGACTCTTTGATACCTTATTTAAACTCCTCACCTTTCGTATTACCAGAGAGGAAATGCTGAAGTTTGAGCCAAAGCACTTGATTTTAGCAATTATTGGAGCGTGGATTGTTGGTATGGGCAGATATTGGGATGATCCAGGAGCAAGTATGTTACAACATTTAGGTTTGGGATCTGTAATTTATATTTTTTTATTGGCTGCTTTTATTTGGATAATTGTGCTGCCTTTCAAAATTGCCAACTGGAACTATACAACAGTACTAACCTTTATTGGCTTAACATCTTTGCCTGCTATTTTTTACGCTATTCCTGTAGAACAGTTTTTATCAATTGGCACCGCAAATACCGTTAACGTTTGGTTTTTAGCAATTGTTGCGGCATGGCGACTAGGCTTACTCTTCTTCTTTCTAAAACGATACACCCAATTAGCTTTTTTCTATATCATCACCATAACACTCATGCCTATTTGCGTAATTATTGCTGCGTTAACAATGTTAAATCTTCACCGCGTTGTTTTCAACATAATGGGCGGTATGCGTAATCCAACTCCGCATGATGCATCTTATTTCGTATTAATGATTTTAACTGCCTTTTCAATGATTCTGGCAATTCCTTTAATTCTTACTTATATTATTGGAATTGTTAATAGACGAAATGATTTAAAGGCCGAGAAAGAAAAAAAAGAAGAACATGTGTAAAGTAATAGAATCAATAAAACTCTGTAGTTGTACTGAAAATTTGGACTTAACAAAAAATGCAGAAGAAACAAGTTACATTTGGATTCTTGATAGAGCCGTTGAAAGCAATCATAGTGGAATGTTGGGGTTAACAATGCTACCTACCGAAAAACTAGATGAGTTGACTCCTGCATTTATTGTTTCCGAATTGAATAAGAAAAATATTTTTGATTTCGAGTATCAACCACAAGACAACGATCAATTACATATCGAAAGAATTGACAGAGCTAAAACAAGGGACCAAGAATATTTATTTGGTGAGTACTTAGAGTTTTCCTTTTTTAAGGGATCATGGAAAATCGGAGGTGTATCTCCATTTTCTTATCATCTTGAAGAATATAAAAATGGACAGATTAAATTAGGCTTTGCAAAAACTTAACCACTAAAAACTACTACAATTCATTCAACAAAAAAACGGTAGAGGTCTTTCCCCTACCGCCTGTGGTTCCTCTTCAAACCACATTAATCATGCATTTAAATGATTATAGATCAAAATTATGATGGTTGCTGACAACCTTTCCCTTCCCAAGGAAGTTTTCCGGCAGGCAAAGCCTCATCTATCGTTATGATTGGCAAGAAAATCTCTGCATCCATACTGGTTCCGCCAGCTTGCAAATTTAACCCTAACATACTTCTCACTTGATTCGCACCAGAATTACTTGCATGTACAGACGCGTCTACTTCTTCTCTCGTAATTTCAACACGCGAAGCATAAATCTCTGCCCATCTTTCTGCAACAGGAATTTGAATTAACATAGCTTTATTTCCCTCGCTATTTTGATCTAAATAGGTTGATTCATCCAAAATATACTCTACCTTCATCATGTCATTTATCTCTTTGTAATCATATTTAGAATTTCCTGTAAACAGGTTATTATTCATAATAATTTTAGATCCTTTATTATAAACACCACCTAAATGCCCAAATCCAAATACATTGTTTTGAATAGTCGCAGTTAAATACTTATCTACCGCCAATGCATTTCCACCGTAACTAGCAATAGCGTCATGTTTCCAATTAAACAATGAAGTGTTATTACTAACAATAAAATTAGGCACTAGTTTAGGATCAGAACCGGTATAACCTGAACGGATATGAATTCCATAACCTGTATTATTTATACAGAAGTTATTTTGTATAATTCCAGTTGCGGCGTGAAAAATTCGAACTGACAATGCTCCTTCAGTTGGCGCAGTATTCATAACCACACAATTCTTTACTGTTACGTTCGTATACTTACTTGCAACAATAACTACTCCGCCAGATTCTGGACTTGGATTATGACCTGAGTTAGGACTTGCTTGCCTTCTAATTGCTAGTCCTTTTTCTTTGTGATAACGATTTCTAGGACCATTGTCAAAAACAATTCCATCTACAATAATTTCTGATCCTGTTGACAGTTGTCCGTTGCTTTCTCTTTGTTGATCTGTTCTTATATATAAACGAGGAGTTGTTAATTTCATATATTCATTTGTTCCAGTAAAAACAGTTTTGGTTGCTCCCCAGGGGTCTCTTTTAGTGAAAGATTCATTATATCCGCCGTAAATTTTAACGGGTACATTAATTTCATCAGATCCTCTTCCTCCTTTGCTTAAATAGGTTCCGCCAGCAATATAAATAACATCATTAGCTTTTAAATGGTGAATTATGTTTCCTAAATCACGAGCAGGTTTCTCTTTTGTTCCTAATTGACCAGATCCATTTGTTTTACTCACATACCACTCTCTACCTTTATTGGCAAAATTTGTAGATGTATTTCCTGAATTTGCTACGCTTGAAGAAGAAGAGGACGAGCTTGATGTTTCAGTTCCATTTACTGCATCTTTTAATTTTTTAAGGGTTAATTGACCGAAACTAATATTACCCATTAGCAATAATAGAAGGATACCAAATCCTGTTTTTTTAATTGTGTTCATTTGTATTTTTTAGATTAATGTGATTTTAGATTTTGGAATAATAAGTGGCGCCACTCGATTCACAAAATCTATTAGCAAACATACAGGTAACACCAATTTTAGAGCTCACCCAATTGGGTGAAATCCACTCATTACTGCTCATCCAGAAGGTTGATTTATTGTTGTTCTTTAATCTTAAGCAAACTCCCTTTCACCGCGGCTTGCGTTCGATTATTCACATCTAATTTGAGATATAAATTATTGATATGAGATTTAATTGTATTCACAGAAAGGAATAATTTTTCTCCAATCTCCTTATTGGACAAACCTAACACCAAAAAGTCTAAAACTTCTTGTTCACGCTCGGTTAATTTTTCTTGCAAAATGATATTTACACCTTTAATTGGCGAATGATTTTGTTCTTTCTCCTCAATCAATTTATTTTGGAGCGAAAGAACTTCACTCAATCTTAATCGAACCTCTGTTCTTAATTGAAGTTCTTTTGATCTGGCATTTTTTCTGAGCAATACTAATAAAACAATTAATGTCAACACCATTAAAATAGTTAACGTTAACCAAAGCCCCCTCACCCATAATGAATTTGATTTTAAAGCATTCTCTTTTTCCAATAATTGGTTCTCTACTAACACTTGTTCGTTTCTTAAACTATCAATCAAATGTTTTTTATTATACGCCAATTGATATTCGCTCTCTATCACTTTTTTCTGTGCAGCAATATTATTTAAACTGTCTTCTAAAGCATTGTAAACTTCGTAATATTGTAATGCAGCTTGATTGTTGCCCATTGCTTTATGAATTCGATATAAAACCTCAGAAGCGTCTTTTTCCTGCGCTTTATACCCCCACTTAGTTGCAATTTCATAGGATTCATTTGTACTTTTTAGGGCATTATTGAATTGTAGTTCTTTAAAATGAATATTCCCTATTTTAAATAATGAAATTGCAGTCCCTTTTTGATCTTTCAATAACCTTCGAATAAATAGGCTTTTCTCATAATAAGTTAATCCCAAATCAAGGTCTTGTTGATCTTCATAAAGGGTGCCTAAATTGCTATAAGTACTTGCTAAGCCAATTGAATCTTCAATTTCAATTCTTATTTGAATCGCTTTTTGGTAATACATGAAAGAGCTGTCAAAATCATTCCAAGTTCTATAAATCAATGCCAAATTATTATAATTAGACGCTAAACTTTTCTCTGCACCAGCCGTTTTATTTAACGGAATGCACTCTTCATAATAAAGTTTAGCTTGGTCATAATTATCCAATTCTAAATGCAAAGTTGCTAAGTTGTTTAGAATTCTCGGATACTCACTTTCATAGCCTTGCTCCTGAATAATCGTTAAGCATTTCATGTTATAATCAATGGCTGCTGCAAGGTTCCCTCGTTGTCTACTTAAAAAACCTAACCAGCCGTACCCTTCACCAATACCATCCATATATTGGTTTTTCTCCGACAATTCAAATCCTAACTGAGCATAATAAGTAGCGCTATCAATATCTCTATAAATGTATTCACCAGCCAAAATATAACATTGCTCTACTTTAACCGTATCATGAATACCTACATCTAGCAATATTTGTGACTTCTCTAAATAAGATTGCCCATTACCAAAAAAGGACAAGCACATTACCAAAGCAAAAATGGTTAGAGACAGTTTGTTTTGGATCAATTGAAAATTTGCCCTTTTTTTCATGTTCCGCGAAATTGGTAAATAAATTCGATTCTAGAAAATAAAACACGCACATAACAAACCCACAATTAATTAGTTTAAACCATTTTACCGTGATTGCGCACAAAAGTCACATTAAAATTTAACGCAGACTATAATACCAAAACGCTAGATGTGGTAAATGAATAAACCGCGCTTCTTAACAACGCAATAACACCTTCCTCCACTCGGTTCCTCTATATTTACATTTTTCAGATTAACCTTTTAAATTATACCATGAGAAATAAAATTGCACTGAGCCTTATCCTATTCATGTTATTTACAAGTATTAGCTTTGGACAAAAGCATAAATCGGTTTTGAAGGCGCCCAAAACTTGGTTAACTGAAATTATTCCGTTCCCACTTAGTTTCGCTCCCAGCATTCCTTATAAAGGGTACGAAGACTTACGATTTGCGCCAAATTGGTCAGACTCTACACATGCCAATTTTTGGACCTATATGTTTGTGTGGTACATAGAAAAGGATGTACCAGTAACTACTGAGAATCTAACTAAATATTTTAATGCCTATTATAACGGGCTCATGAGAATTGATTCCAGAAATGAAACACAATTCAAGGATGACCCGCTAAACCACACCATAAGCAAATTTGAAAAAACGACAACAGGTTTTAATGGTACAATGGAAGTTTATGACGGCTTTTTCACAAAACAATACATGACATTGAATATTAAGGTGGAGGAAACATTTTGCCCCAAAAAAAATAAGCAAATTATTCGTTGTGATGTTTCTCGTCAAAATTTTGATCACCCTGTATGGCAATTATTTACACAAGTAAAATTAAAGGTTAAGTGTAAATAATCTATTCAATTAAGGAATTGATTATTTTTGGCTAAAAATTACTTTATGTCCTTTAATAAAAATTTCATTACAATAACTTTTTTATCCCTACTGTTCTTTGCTAGTTGCACCTCTTCAAACCAGGATGATAAAGTACAAGAAGCATTGGACGGTGAAGAAATTAGATATTTAGATGCTGATGATGAAAACGTAAGAATAGCTTACGAAAATGCTCAACGAGAATTAGCTGGAATGGAGAAATATTTTCTAAATGATAGCTTAGGTAGCTATCAGATTTATGTTAAAGCTAAATTCATGGAAAATGAGGTTGGTGAACACATGTGGGGAAGCATGCTTAGCATCAATCAAGACTCTTACACCATTCGGTTAGACAATGAGCCTTTTAACGTGCACAACGTTGCTTACGGTGATACTTTAATAATTGACAAAACAGAAGTAGAAGACTTTCTAGTCTATGAAGGAGAAGCGCTACTAATGGGTGATTTTATGAATTGGTAACCTTTATAGACTTTCAAATTCAATTAATACAACATTATGATTAAGACCCAATTTTCAGCTGCCAAAACACTTTTAAACTCTAAAGATTTTGGAGTACTATCTACTATTTCAGTAAAATTAGAAGGCTTTCCTTTTGGTTCTGTTGTTCCTTATTGTTTAGATGACACTGGATTACCCGTTATTTACATTTCAACTATTGCTCAACACACCAAAAACATTACAGAAAACAAGCGTTGTTCATTAACTATTATAGATAATAATGAAGATGTTCAAGCACATGGAAGAATAAGTATTATTGGCAATATGGAATTACTAGGAGATAATCACAACGCTGCTAAAGAGCGGTATTTCCGTCATTTTCCAAATGCAAAATCTTACGGCGCAACACATAGCTTTTCATTCTACAGACTAGAACCTATAACAGTGCGTTTTATTGGAGGGTTTGGCGCCATTCATTGGATTGAATCAAATGATTTCGTAAGCATTAACCCATTTGCCGGAACAGCAGAAATTGGTGTAATTGAGCATATGAACAAAGATCATCAAGATGCAATGCTTAGTTATTGTCAACATTTTAAAAACATGGCAGTTTCAAATGATGATGAAATACGCATGGTAGGAATTGATAGTGCAGGATTTGACCTATTTGTTAATCTAAAAAAAGTTCGTTTTGAATTTCCTGAGCCAATAACCAATGCTCAAGAAGCAAGAATGGCACTAGTTGCAATGTCCAAAAAAGTAAAATAAACTACACAAAAAAGAGTCACTTCTTCATTCTTATATTTCGAGTAAAGGCAACCCTCCAATAAATCGAGGCGTCTAATGGCGATCGTCTATTTTTTTAATGGAAAAACAAAAATGAATTAATATGAAAACACTTAACAACACTACAGAATAACCTCTATCGTCCAAGGCTGCGTCTCCTCAAACAACAAATGAAAAACAAATTTTCTCATTAAAAAAACTGAGAAATAATAACAATTAAAAAATTAATAAAATGAGTAAAATATATTTTACTTCAGACCACCACTTTGGACATAAAAACATAATTAAATTTTCTGAACGTCCTTTTAAGGACGTGGATGAAATGGATGAATTTATGATCCAAAAATGGAATGAAAAAGTAACTCCAGAAGATGAAGTCTATCACCTTGGTGATGTTGGACTAAACTCTCCTGGAAAATTAAGAAAAATACTAGACCGTCTCAACGGCAAAATCTACCTCATTAATGGTAATCATGAAAAGTCTGCTCAGGCTTGCCATTCAAGATTCGAGTGGATTAAGGATTATTACGAACTCGTCATTAAAGATGAAACGTTTAAAAAAGGACAACAGTTAATTGTGCTTTCCCATTACGCCATGCGCGTTTGGAACGCCTCTCATTGGGGAACGTATCAGTTATACGGGCATTCGCACGGAAACTTACCTGACGATCCCAATGCTTTGTCTTTTGATGTTGGGGTAGATTGTCATGACTTTGCTCCAATATCTTACGAAGAGGTAAAGGAAATAATGAAAACAAAAACTTGGGAACCTCCTTTTGCAAAAGAGAATCGGTAGTATCTATTCATAAGAGTAAAAATGATGGTCGTTCAGCAATGTGCGGCCATTTTTTATTGGCGTTTTTATTACTCAAAAACAAGTTAAAAAACAATGTTTAATGACATAGTTTGTCAAAAATGATGAATGTCATTATTGCGATTGACGAGCAACATTTTCATTTTTTTTAGTATGTACGAACTTTAAAATAAAAAATGAGAAAACATGTTGTAATTTTTGAAGCAAGAGGTGGATCTGACAAAGGCGAATATGGATTTCGAAGAGACTCCAAACCCATTATTGATTCCTTAAAAAAACGAGGTTGGACGGCCGAGATAATTTTTTACCGTGATGAAGATCGTGGAGAAATTTATCGCTACACACATGATAAAGCCGACGCATATATTAGCCG
>CAKZON010000091.1 GCA_937136425.1 uncultured Crocinitomix sp. | reverse complement strand
ATAATGGTCTAACGTATTAAAGTTAAATTCAATATGCGAACCTATTAATACGGTTAATCGAGCGATATTATCTTGCGAAAACCCGATTACGGTATAATAAAAGAAAGCGGTAAGTAAAGCTAATTTAGTCATCTGAATACAATTGAAATGAAAACACTTAGATTCCTCCTAATATAATAAATCACAAAATAACTGGCGTATGAAACACCAGTTATTTTGATTTTAATTAATTATATGATCAATTATAATGCAGCCAGCTCAAACAGTACGTTTGTAACATATCTGTCAGGAGTAGGGCTAGGACTTTGCTCAAGCAATACAACTGGGTTCATTGTTACTGGCGCGGCACCAACTTCAGCTGTTCCTGCTCTCCAAATTATTGTAAAATCATTATCTAATATGTCTCCAGCACTCGATAAAGGATCACCGTTATCTACAATTAGAATAACTGGAAACTGCTCAAGAGCTGAAACTTCAGTTCCATCCACCGTTGGTGCTGATGTAACTTCAGTACCAAAGACATGGATACCATTAGAAACGAGAGTAAACCCAACGTTATCTAGCGGAAGTGTATTAGCTGGATTATCTGTTCCTATAAAAGTAGCTTCTTCTGATCCATAGCTCAACTCCCATCTTGTGGAAGATGCAATAATAAAGTTAGACACGTACATAGGATCTGATGCGGTTGGATTTGCAGAACCTGATGTTCCTGCATCCCCAGACAAACCGAATCGGTAATCATCAATACTATTAAAAGTAAATTCAATGTTTCCTCCGTCTGTAATTGACATTCTTAACACTTGATTTAAGTTTACCGCTAATGGAATGACATTTCTATCACGAACGGCTTGAGCATTACTCACTGTTGCACAGAGCATAAACGCCCCAACTAGAAAAATTAATTTTTTCATAAAAATTTGAATTAGTTAAATATTAATTAAGGTTCTTTTTTAAAGTATGACATTGGCGCCGATTAAAACAATAAAAAGCGAATAATTACGATTACTTTTCGACGTATTAATGGATATTACAAACCAATTAGTCTATTTGATTGATAAAGCTTTTTTTTTTAAAATAACTGTTCTAAAAGTCAAAAACTCTCGCATGAATTCCTTATTTTTGGTAAGAACCTTAACCAGACTTTTTGCAACTATGAAACACCTATTTACGCTTTTTATTTTTCTATTATTTACATGTCTTTCAATTGCTCAAGATTTTGAAGTTGCGCCTGTTGTACTCAACTTTAATGCAAACCCTGGAGAAATTCAACAGACGACCGTTACAATTAGAAATCATGCCAATATTAAACAGGCATACACCTTCAATTTAGGTGATTTTGAAATTGATAGTACAGGAAGAAAAAATAGAATGAACGCTGGAGAGTCTGAACGGTCATGTGCAAATTGGATTACTGTTAGTCCTTCTTTTATTGAATTAAATCCCAACGAAGAACGTGAAGTGACGGTGATAATGACTGTACCCAAGGATGGATCTTCATCAAAATGGGGTATGATATATGTTCAAGCCGCAACAGAGCAAGATAAAAATCCAATTGACAAACAACTAGCAACTGGTATTAAGGTTGTTCCTCGTATTGTGGTATTGGTAAATCAATCAGCTACTATCAACAATAATTACAAAGGAACAATTAGCAATTTAGTAGAAACAACTACTCCATCCGACACGGCACGTACATTTAATGTCCAGGTAGAAAATATCGGCGACAAAATAATTGAAGCAAAAGTACAATTAGCTTTAGCGAATTTGGAAACGGCTCAAGAGCAAAAGTTCAAAAGCACCATGCAACGTCTTTACCCTGGTGAAAAACGCATTTTCACTTTATCGCTCCCAAAAAACATTAGCGGATCTGGAGAGCACGCATTAGCTGCAATACTTGATTATGGACACGGAACGAATCTGGAGGGGACCCAAATCATTATTAATCTTTAATATGAAACGCCTTATTTTTTCTTTTGTGTTGGGTATGTTCCTCTTCACCAACCATTCTTTTGCGCAAGCACAAGTCAAAACTTATTGGGACGTAGAACAAACAAAACCACGTGAAATATACTCGTATGTTCTTGTGAATAGCGACACAATTAAAGAAGGTCTTTATCAGATCTATCATGAAAACGGTGTCCTTTGGCAAGAAGGACAATTCAAAAACAACCAACTAACTGGAAAATGGGCTGACAATCATCCTAACGGACAGTTAAAACAAGATTTATTTTTTGTCAATAATTTACTCGAAGGAGAAATAAGAAGTTATTATGCTTCTGGAGCATTGAACCAAGTAGCGATATATAAAAACGATTATTTAAATGGAACTGTTCTCATTTATAACGAAGATGGACATTTGATAGAAAATACTGTATATGCTTATGGACGACCAAATGGAGTTTCAAAAGGCTATTACGACAATGGCACAATTCGTTCAATATCTACCTTAAAAATGGGAATTGAACACGGCCCAAGCGAAAAATATTATGAGAATGGAAACATTCAAGAAAAAGGAATCAAGCAATATGGCCGTTATGTAGGTGAATTTAGAGGCTATCATAAAGAACATAGAGACACACTTCAAAAAATTTGTTTTTACCAAAATGGAAAACTGAATGGTAATTTTACAGGGTTTTACCCTTCAGGAAATACAATGAATAAATATGTTTTTGTCAATGATACTATTAAAGGTAGCTATGTTGAATATTTTGATTCAGACAGCTCTATAACCTATACAAGGGGAGAATATATTAATGGAATGAAGCAAGGAAATTGGACGACATTTTACCCTACTGGTGCGATCTATTACGTAGGTCCTTACAAGGATGATAAATATGATTCTACTTGGACCTTATATTATCCTAATGGCGATCTTAAACAAAAAGGCACTTACGTTAATGGAAAAGAAAATGGTACTTGGCATTTTTACGCTCCTGACGGTACTTTATCCCATACAGGTGAATACATTGAAGGAGAGAAAAACGGTGCATGGCTTTATTATTACCCCTCCAATAAACTAAAGGTAAAATTAAACTACATTGATGGTAAACGAGAGGGTATAGGAACAGCTTACAACGAACAAGGTATTGAAGTAGAAAAAGCACTATACGAGGGCGATATTAAAGTTAAAGACCTTCCAGTAGGTGATTAATGACTGGCTAAGTAATCCACTAATTTTCTCACAGCAATTCCGCGGTGAGATATTTTATTCTTCTCCTCCATACTCATTTCAGAAAAAGTTTGCTCATAGCCTGTAGGACGGAAAATTGGATCATACCCAAAACCTGATTCACCCGATTTACTTAACGTAATTTCTCCTGAAGCAATTCCTTCAAACTGCTTTTCTTCTCCATTAATTATTAGCGAAATAACTGTCCTAAATTGTGCCTTTCGGTTGGATTCCCCTTCGAGTTTCTCCAACACTAAGTCCATGTTGTCATCTGAATTCTTTTGCGCTCCAGCATAACGTGCAGAGTAGACACCAGGCGCTCCATTAAGCGCATCAATCTCCAACCCCGTATCATCAGCAAAGCAATTTACTTTGAAGTTTTCAACCACATAAGTTGATTTTTGATTTGCATTCCCTTCTAACGTACTCGAAGTTTCAGGAATATCGTCAAGGCATCCAATTTCTGCTAACGTTTTTACTTGAATTGAGCTTGGTAATAATTTTTGAATTTCCTTAGCTTTATTCTGATTTTGAGTGGCAAATATTAATTCCATAACAATACTTTCTTTATAACCCAATAAGGAACGCTGTTTTACGTTTACTCCGTTCACTTATATTTGTGCAAAAGTACCCGTTTATTTGAAACGACTTTAATGCTAAGAGATTTAATCAAGGAAGGAAGTTTATATACACTAGCCAATTTGCTAACAAAAGGGGTAAGCTTATTGTTGATTCCTTTTTACACGGCTTATTTCACTCCGTCTGACTATGGTATAATTGAAATTCTTTTAGTTTTTGGTGGTTTAGTCAATGCTTTAGTATCCTTTCAAATTTACCAAGGCGTTAGTAGATATTTGGGCGAATCAGAAATTTCAACAGAGGATAAAAGCAAGATTGGATCCACCGCCATATTTTTTGTTTTAGTTGCCTACACCATTGCATGTGGATTACTCATTCTCTTTTCTGATTTTTTTATTGATGTATTGTCAAGCGAAACAAAAATACCTCGCAATATCTTTATACTTTCCATGATTTCGGCTGGTGTAAATGCACTATTTTATTCTTTAGGGATTCAATTGCGTTTCTTAAGGAAATCAACAGTATTTGCAACCTCCTCATTTTTACATGCGCTATTCACCATATTACTTACCCTATATTTTGTGCTAATAGATGGACAAGGAATTAGCGGTATTTATTGGGCCTCTATCATTGTAACACCTGTTATTGTTTTATATCAAATATATAAACTGCGTTCACATTTACGCTTTACGTTTTCAAAGGTTTGGATGAAAAAAATCTTTGTATACAGTTACCCACTAATTCCTGCTGCTGTTGCTTATTTAGCTTTAAATTTCACAGATAGAGTCTATGTCAAAGAGATTCTTGATTTTCATGAACTTGGGCTGTACTCTATCGCTTCTAAATTTGCAAGCATTATCTCAATTTTAGTCTTAGGATTTTCAGCCGCACTCACACCTCTTATTTACGAATCTTACAAAAAAGAAGATACGCGACCACAGCTTGTGACCTTCTTTAATGCATTCTTTGCAATTGGCACGATTGGAATATTAGGCATGTCAATATTTGCTGAAGAAATCTTAATCATATTTACAAACTCGGCTTATCATGAAGCATATTTGGTAATGCCCATCCTGTTTTTGAGCATGTTTGTAACCGGATTAAACATGTTTTCTCCTGGGCTTTATATTGAAAAAAAGACAAAAAAGATTGGCGTAATTGTGGTTATAAGTAGCCTAATTAATATTGGTTTAAATGCTTATTTAATTCCTAAATATGCCTTATACGGTGCTGCTTTTTCTACGTTATTCGCCATGTGTTTGAATAATTTCTTGATTTATTATTTGGCAGATAAAGAATATCCGCTTGGAATTAAAATGAAGCGATTTTTACTGCCGACACTTCTATTTTTGTCACTTATTTATATTGGCAATTATGTGCTTAACGATTACACAGCAATATATGGCATGTTTGCAGTAATAATTGTAAAATGTCTTTTATGGATTTCATTTATCCTTTATTTACTATATCTCAACTTACTAGACTTTGGATTAGTCAAGAAAATTTTCATCAAAAAAGAGAAGTAAAAATAGGCGAATTAAATTCCTTATTTTTGATAGTTAAAACTCGAAAAGAAAAATGATCAAACGACTGTTTTCAAAACGGATAATTAAATACACTCTTTTTGGATTGTCCTATTTGCTTGTTTTTTTTCTGGGGATGTATGCTTATAAAAATGAAAACATTCGGTCGAAAGTATTAGCATTAAAAAAGCCCTTCGAATTTTCATACGACAAGTATTCAAAAGGTTCTGATGCAACACCACAAACACTCAATATAACTTTTGATGCAGATGCTTTTGCATTACTTCAAAACTACCGAGATAGCGCCGTTGCTGAGGGGTATTTGAATTCAACTTTTAAAGAAGAGGTAAAAGCCACTTTATTTTGGGAAAATGATTCAATACCTGCTAAAATTCGTTTAAAGGGTGATTTTCCCGACCATTGGTCTGGAGAAAAATGGTCTATGCGAATTAATGTTAAAGGAGATTATTCCATTTCAGGAATGGATAAATTTTCGATTCAAGCTCCGGAAACAAGAAAAGGTATGAATGAATGGTATTATCACCAACATTTAAAATATGCAAATGTATTGGGATTACGCTACCAGTTTATACAAGTAAAAATCAACAATAAGGACAAGGGGATATTTGCTTTGGAAGAAGCGTTTAGTAAGGAATTGTTAGAAAACGCAGGACGAGAAAACGCACCTATTCTTAAATTTGACGAGTCTAATTGGATCAATCAAATCCGTTATAAAGACAGCGTAATAGCCAGTGAAACTGATTATTTTTATACGGCACCAATCAGTGTTTTTTCTTCTAAAAAAACCTTAAAAAACGAGCGCAAATATGAGCAATATTTAAAAGGAAAAAAGTTGTTAGAAGATTTCCGAATTGGTAAAAAAACTGTAGCAGAAACTTTCGATTTAAATCAAACCGCTAAGCTTTTTGCATTAGCAGAATTAACAGGCTCTTATCATGGCATGCGTTGGCACAATCAACGTTTTTATTATAATCCAACCTTAAATAGGTTAGAAATAATTGGCTTTGATTCAGGATCTGGAGATAGAATTGAAGCAACGCGATATGACCTATGGAAAAATGGAAAACTAACCGAGTATCATGGTTTGATGGCTTGGAAAGAACTGTTTTTTAAAGATGATGTTTTCGTTAAAGCATATTTTGAAGAATTGAACATTCTCTCATCTAACTCTTATTTGCAAACATTCAATAATTCAATTCAAAATGAAATGAATGAAGCATTAGCAATTCTTTATAGCGAAGATTCGTTTTATGATTTTGACACAACTGTTTATTCGCACAATGCTGCTATTATTCGCAAATCAGTTGCAAATTATTATCAAAAAACGCCGGAACAAATCATTGAGCCCATTCGTTTTGAATTTTCAATTGATTCACTTGGGCAAGGAATTCTAACCACTTACAATACTTCCAATTCTAAGGTCAAGTTATTTTCTATTTTAAAATCAACAAGTAACACCACTATTGACCTTAAAGGACTAGCATCAATACCAGCCAAAAAAATCAATCGCCCAATTAATAAATCGCAAACTGCTATTTTAAATTTAGATTCTGATCAACTTCACCTTTTTAAAACGATTGTTCGTTCAGACAACAATTTCATTTATCAAGATATTTGGGTGTCATATACACTTGATGACAATTCCGTAATTTACACTGCACCATTGATTCAACAACATCAACCAACTAATACGCAACTCCATGAATAAGCAAAGCATTGGAGTGATTTTGCCAGAGGTTGAACGTTGGAGCAACCATTATGGTGGTGCATTGGCGCGCTACATGTTTGAAGTTATTACGCATGCACCAAAGCATCAATTTGACATTTCTGTCTATTGCAAATCATGCAATACAAAGTATGCTTACGATTATGCGGTGACAGAACCTGGCCTTGGTGATTTCACCCTTTGGTTAGATCGTACTTTCACAAAAATTAGAACAGGGTTTGCAGGTTGGTTTTACATCCTTTCTTTTTATCGGAAGGTTAAAAAACACGACTTAATTCATGTTTTTAATCGTCCGTTTTATGCATTAATATTAAGACGTCTTGGCTACAAAGGGAAAATCATTATCCATTTACAAAATGATTTTAATTTGTCCTCTACTGAATATGCTAAAGCATTTATAAAAAGTGCCGATTTAGTTATTTCTTGTAGTCAAAAAATTGCAGACCGGTTGTTTGAAAAAGATCCTGATAATGTGCATAAATCGCATGTAATTTACAATGGTGCCAATGCCGACAAATTTACCTTTGCAACTTTTGAAAATCGTAAAAAACAAATTTTATATGTTGGGCGAATTGATCCTATTAAAGGAATTCATAACCTCATTGATGCCTATGCAGGAATTTTAAATCGGTTTCCGGATTGGAAATTAGTATTGGCTGGAAGTGCAGGCTTTGGTGAGAAAAACAAGCTTAATGCTTATGAAAAAGAAATTCAGGATAAAATTGCTCAAGTAAATTCAAACGGCGGAACAATAGAGCATGTTGGTTATGTTGATCATTCAAAACTACCGCAACTTTTCCAAGAAAGTCAACTCTTTTGTTTGCCATCTGTAGTCCACGAAGCATTTGGGATGGTAATTGTTGAAGCTGTTTTTTGCGGTACAGCCGTAGTTTGTTCTAATTTAGGAGGAATTCCAGAAGCGGTTGGCGACCATGGAATATTGTGTAATCCTAACAGTGAAGATTTAAAAAATGGATTACTCACCTATTTAAATCATCCTGAAAAAATGAAGGAAGATAGCCAAGCAGGATTAAAACGTGCAACAGAAATGTTTACATGGAAAACTATTGCATTGCATCAATTTGAAACCTATGAAAAACTACTTTCAGCAAAATGAGTAAGCTAAAGGTTTTACATATTACCCCGTGGTTTCCTAATGAAGACAATCAAATGGAAGGTGTTTTTGTTTGGGAGCATGTTAAAAGCTTAAATCCTTTTGTTGAAAATTGGGTTGTGCATATAAAGTTTGGAAACAAATCGAGTAAAAAAGAGGACATCATTGAAAATACACCTCTTACTCAAATCACCTTAAAACCAATAGTTGACAAATGGCTTTTTAAAGAAAAAAAGGCTGCTAAGCTCATAGATAAAATCATTACAACGCATCAAGAAAATTGTGACCTTGTAAACTTTCATATCGCTTATCCTAATGCCATAAATATTGGAGAATTAAAAAAGAAATTTACTGATTTAAAATTTGTGATTACTGAACATTGGACAGCCTATCATCATAACTTTAATCTTGCAGAGAATAGTGCTGGAAAAAAACGAATGGCGGCAATGTTTCATCATAACATACCTGTTATTACAGTTTCAAACGCATTAGCGGAAGACATTCAACGCTTTAGTAATACAACAAACTACAAATCCTACATTGTTCCTAACATCATTCGGACAGATTTGTTTAAGTATATTGCTAAAGATGAAAATGTCCTGTTTACATTCGCATCTATCAATAATTGGAATACAATGAAAAACCCTGAAATTTTAATTCAGGCATTTCACCAACTTACGTTGAAAAATGATAAAGTTAGATTGGTATTGGGCGGAGATGGATTCTTACTTCCAAAGATGAAAGAAATGGTAAACAACTTAAACATCAGTGACAAGGTTGACTTTAAGGGCCGGATTTCTAAAGAAGAGGTTGCTAAAACATTACAAGCTAGCAAGGCATATGTGCAATGTTCTAATTACGAAACATTTTCCGTTATCACTGCAGAAGCATTAGCAACAGGAACCCCTGTCATTACCACCAAAATTGGCGGTATATTAGATTTTGTTAATGATTCTAATGGAATATTAGTAGAAGGAATGGTTGTTTCTGACTGGACATCTGCCCTAGAAGAAATGATTGACAATTACAAGACATTCAATTTTCAAGAAATTTCGGCAACAACCCAAAACCGTTTCAATATTTCAGCTGTTGGAAAATCCTATTTTGATGTTTTAACTACAATTTGTAATGAAGGGTAAATGTATTTTACTCATATCGCCTGAAGCCTGGGGAGTAAGTTTCGTTTCGAAACATCATTACGCAATGGAATTAGCAAAGGAAAATATAGTCTATTTTTTAAACCCTGCCACCTCACCAAAAGGTTCAAAAATGGATATATCGGTGCAAGAGGAAAGTGAAAATCTATTCGTAATTAATTATAGAAACCTATTGCCCCGCATAAATAGTATTCCGCCATTATTACGTCATAGATTATATAAAAACCAAGCAAAAAAAATTCAAGATCATCTCAAGATCAACGAATTTGACGTGATTTGGAGTTTTGACCCTTACCGTTACAATGACCAAAAAATGTGGAAGGCTAAAAAACGACTCTATCATTGCGTTGATTTTCACATCAATGCTAAGCAAGAGCAAACAATGATAAACTCATCAGATCTTACTTTAGTTATTTCTGAGGTAATGATGGATTATTTTAAAAAAATTCCAGCACAATTTAAGGTTATTGGTCATGGGTTTAATCCAACTAATGATTTGACCGACATTAAAGTTCCAGGTTCTAATAAACTAAAAGCAGTTTATGTTGGCAACGTTAGCGGTTTATTAGCTATTCGGCGCTTAATTGAGTTAGCAATTGATCACCCAACAGTGGATTTTATTTTGATAGGTCCATATAGTTTTAAAGAAAAAAATCCGTTTACCACATTTGGCAATATTTATTTGATTGGAAAAATCAAAGCTCAACTCATCCCCTCTTATTTGAAATACAGCTCCATTAATTTATTGCTTTTAAAAGACCGAAAAGGAGTACCTAATTCGAATTCGCATAAATTAATGGCCTACTTTGATTCTGGTAAAGTAACCTTATCAGACGATTTGATTGACTATAAAAATGCGAATACAAACTTGATTGAGCTCGCTAAAAATTCGGATGAATTTAAAGCACGGTTTAAAGCAATTATAAATCATTTAGATGAATATAATAACCCTGAAAAAGAAAAAATAAGACGTCAATTTGCAAAGGAGAATACCTATGCTGAAAAATTGAATGAAATATCAAATCTACTTTACTTTGAAAATAACGAGGCGCATATTTAATAAACTAGGGGTTTATCGAACTTACCCACTTTCTGTTGGAGGAAAAACATATAAAGTTCCTATTCATAAAGGACTAGGTTATGCTCATTTTGCTGATGCTGAACCTTGGATGGACATTGTATTGAAAAATACGGGGGAAGATAATTTCCGATTTTTAGATGTTGGAGTAAATATTGGACAGACTTTACTCAAATGGAAAGCCGAATTCCCTAATTCAGTTTATGTTGGTTTTGAACCTAACCAGAATTGCGTAACCTATGTCAACGACCTCATTGCAAAAAACAATATAGAACATTGCACCATTCAACCTTATGGAATTTCGACCTCAAAAACGAATGCGCAACTCTATTTGTTAGGGCGTGACCCTGGTGATTCGTCTGCCTCTACTATTCAGAACTTTAGAAAAGACCAAGAGCGGACAGGTATTAGCATTCAATTAATTCCGTTAAAAGAGATTGACAACAAACCTTTTGACCTCATTAAAATTGACGTAGAAGGAAGTGAATTAGAAGTTATTCAATCAATTTTTGAAGTAAATGGTGACCCTATAATTATTTGCGAAATATTACCTATTTATGCCGCTGAGAATACTGAACGCCTTGCAAGACAAAACAGCATAGGCGAAATTTTAAAGCAAAATAACTATGTTATTTATCGCATTATAAAAGGAGAAAAAATTTCACTCATAAAACTAAATGAATTTGATATTCATGGAGACATTAACCTCTGCGACTATATTTTCATGCCAGAATCCAAGGAGAAAGCAATAATTGCTAATTTTAGCTAATGCCATTTTTCTCCATAATCATACCAACTTATAATCGTGCAACATTAATTGGCAAGGCTATTACATCTGTTTTACAACAAACGTTTATTGATTTTGAGTTACTAATTGTGGATGATGGTAGTACAGATGATACTAAAAACAGTATTGCAACCTATGCGGACGAACGCGTTAAATACGTTTACCAACCCAATAGTGAACGTGGAAAAGCGCGCAATAATGGAGTTAAACAGGCCATTGGAGATTATGTATTTTTTCTAGATTCGGATGACATTATATATCCTAATCATTTAGAGCATGCCTTTGAACAAATAAAAAAATTCAACTCACCTGCATTTTTTCACAGCCGTTATGAAGAGGTTATAGGAACACAAAAAAAACAAGTTTCTCAACTAAATTCAACGAAAATTAAATCCAAAATAACACGACAAAACGTGTTTGCTTGTCAATTTTTTTTGAAACGAGAAGTTGCTTTGAAGTTCCCTTTTTCAGAAAACAGAAATTTAAAAATTGGAGAAGATTGGGAGGTTATTTTAAAAATTGCGCAACGTTTTGATCTCAACATTTCAAATAAAGTTACTTCAGCAATAGTGCATCATAGTGAAAGGAGTATGGAATTAGCGAGCGCTGCAACTATTCTTGAATCACGAGACATATTAATCAATAATTTAAAAAAAGACCAAGCAATTTCTGCCGCTATATACGGAAATGTATTTGCAGAATTCACCACTTTGGCAGGACTTTCTGCAGCAATTGCAAATGAAAAAGGTAAAGCATTTAAATTATGGAGAAAAGGAGTTGTTAAACGCCCACGCTTACTATTTACTCGGCGAACATTAGCTATCTTAAAAAAAATAATCTTCAATGGAAAAAGCTAAGGTTATACATGTCTTGTATTCAGGGTTGGGCGGTCATGGCAACGTCGTATTTCCATTACTTGAAACCAAATTTGGAAATAAGCATGAAAATAGAGTCGTTTTTTATGGTGTTGAGCCTGTTTTAGAAGGATATAAATCAAATTGTGATCGTTTAGAAATTCCCTATCATGTAATTGAAAAAAAACCAAAGCGTTATTTGAGTGCATTCAAGCAATTTAAGCGCATATTAGAACAAGAAAAACCTCACACAATTTTCATTCACAATAGTGAACTAATTATCCCGGCTTCAAAATATTGTAAAAGAAATCCTGATTGTCAAGCCATTTATATTGAACATGAAAATCATGCCTCAAAAAGCAGAATAATCAAAACCATGTCGCGTTATGCAGGATTGCGAGCTAGCGGTGTAGTATGTTTAAGCGAAGCCTATGCAGCAACTTTAAAAGATAACTTCCGCATAAAAGTTCCAATTCATGTCATTCCAAATGGCGTAGATACTGAAAAATATACTCCCAACTTGAACCGAAATAATTCACCAGTGATTTTTGGAATGGCTTCACGAATGATTCCTGGTAAAGATCATCCAACTTTGTTTAGGGCGTTTAAAAAAGTAGTGGATAAATACCCAACAGTAGAATTACAAATTGCTGGTGAAGGAGAAACATTTGGCGCTGTAAAAAAACTAGCAACAGATTTAAAATTGCAAGACAATATAAAATTTTTAGGCTTATTAAATGCGTCAGAAATGTTAGACTTTTACAACAACATTTCCATTTACGTTTTAGCCACTAAAAGTGAAAATTTAAGCACGGACTTGCTACAATCCA
>CAKZON010000090.1 GCA_937136425.1 uncultured Crocinitomix sp. | reverse complement strand
TGAGAAAAACAAAGCAAGCGGAACTAAAACATGGATTTTTGAAGCCGAAAATGTTCGTGATTTTGCCTTTGCATCATCTCGTAAGTTTATGTGGGACGCACAAGCTGTGGAGTTGGAATCTAAAACAGTAATGGCAATGTCTTATTATTCTAAAGAAGGAAATCCTTTATGGGAAAAATATTCTACAAGAGTTACTGCACAAACATTGCGCACATACTCTAAACATACATTTGATTACCCATACCCGGTTGCGATATCTGTTCATGCCAACCAAATTGGGATGGAATATCCAATGATCTGTTTTAATGGTGGTCGCCCAAATGCTGATGGAACTTATTCTGAAAGAACAAAATATGGAATGCACTCTGTAATCATTCATGAAGTTGGACATAATTATTTTCCAATGATTATCAATTCAGATGAACGTCAATGGACTTGGATGGATGAAGGTTTAAATACTTTTTTACAGTATTTAACGGAGCAAGAATGGCAAAGAGAATATCCGTCTAGAAGAGGACCTGCACATTTGATTGTTGATTATATGAAAGGAGATAAAAGCGGAATTTCTCCAATTATGACCAATTCAGAGTCGATCCACCAATTTGGAAATAATGCTTACGGAAAACCTGCAACTGCTTTAAACATATTGCGCGAAACAATTTTGGGACGTGAATTATTTGATTATGCATTTAAAGTATATGCGCAACGCTGGATGTTTAAACACCCAACTCCTGCTGATTTTTTCAGAACAATGGAGGATGCAAGTGGAGTTGATTTAGATTGGTTTTGGAGAGGTTGGTTTTATACGAACGATCATGTTGATATTGGAATTGAAAACTTGACTTGGTATCAGTTAAATGAAAATAATCCTAATGAGGAAAAATCATTTCAAAAGCAAAAGGATGATGCTGCAAATAAAAGCATTTCTGAGATTCGAAATTTAAAGGAAATTAAAGAGACTGTAAATGAGCGCCAACCTGAATTGGATGATAAATACAACACTACGGATATTTACAAAGTGACAGATGAGGATAAGGTTGCTTATGATAAGTTTTTAAGCGAATTGTCTGAAAGTGATAAAGAACTTTTAGGACGAGGGTATCAGTTTTATCAAATCGACTTTGAAAATAAAGGTGGATTGGTGATGCCGTTAATTTTACAATTTGTTTTTGCTGACGGAACAAATGAACTAGTGAGAATTCCTGCAGAAATTTGGAGAAAAAATTCTGAAAAGGTATCTAAGATTTTCTTTTTCAAAAAGGAGGTGTTGAATGTTATATTAGATCCTTACTTAGAAACAGCTGATTGCGAAACTTACGATAATTATTGGCCACGTAGAATGATTCCTTCGAGGTTTGAGATTTTCGAACAAAAAGATGGTAAGTCAAATTACCACTAATCTCAAGGTTTTTTGGAGAATTCTTTATCGTCAATTCTAATTTAGAATAAATAAGTAGCGGTGATTATAGTTTATCTTTGGTAGCAGAAATTGCTTCTAAAATAAGTTCTCCAGCCTCTTTAATCTCTTCAATAGTTATTGAAATAGGAGGGGAGAGACGGAAACTATTTGGGCAAGATAAAAACCAAAAACCAATTAGACCATTTTCTAAACAATGATCTACAATTAACTTAACGCGATCAAAAGAAACCATTTCAATTGCAAACATTAATCCTGCACGTCTAATTTCAATTACTTCTTCGTTGCTAGAAATAATTTGCTCTAAAAGGGCCCCTTTCTCATCAGCAGTTTTAATCCAATCTTCTGTTTTTAAAACATTAATAGTTGCATTGGCAGCAGCGCAGCAAACAGGATGACCGCCAAATGTTGTGATATGTCCCAACATTGGATCATGCGTAAGTTTTTGCATAATTTCTTGGTTAGAAACAAATGCGCCAATCGGCATGCCACCACCCAATGCTTTACCAAGCGTTAATATATCTGGCACAACATTAAACTGTTCAAATGCAAAAAAACTTCCTGTTCGTCCAAAACCGGTTTGAACTTCATCAAAAATTAATAAACAACCAACTTCGTCGCATTTGGCACGCAAGGCTTGTAAAAACGCTGCACTTGGAATTCTTACACCAGCATCTCCTTGAATTGGTTCAATAATTACCCCAGCAGTTTTAGTGGTTATAATTGATAAGCTTTCAATATCATTAAACGTGATGAATTTCACTAATGGCAATAATGGACGAAAAGCCGATTTTTTAACCTCATTAGCTGATACGCTCATTGAACCATGTGTACTACCATGATAAGAACCTCTGCACGAAACTAGTTCAGATCTTCCTGTGAATCGCTTTGCCAATTTTAAAGCACCTTCATTCGCCTCTGTTCCAGAATTTACAACATAACTACAATTAAGCTTTTCAGGTAATATGCTGGATAAATTATTAGCAAGTGCCAATTGAGCGTCTTGAATATACTCGCCATAAACCATTACATGCAAATGTTGATCAACTTGTGTTTTTATAGCGTCAATAACCTGTGGATGTCTATGCCCAATATTATTAACAGCAACACCAGCAATCATATCCATATAACGTTTGCCTGATTTATCCCAAATGTAGATACCATCAGCTTTTTCAACGTCTATTAAATAAGGCGATTCGTTTGTTTGAGCCTGTTTTTTAAGAAAAGTACTTTGTCTTGAATTGTCCGTCATTGTTTCTTGGAAATAAGATTCCAAAAATAAGGATTAAAGACAAATAAAAAGGAGATTACGGTCTGTCGTGATCAGGTGGTGGCGGATTTTTGCCTTCCTTTTTTAATTTTTTAAGCAATTCGCGTTTAAATTTCTCCTCAGCAATAAAAACTGCAGCAGCCTTCTTTTTTCCAATTAAGTCTGAGAATTTTTTGAGATAACTCAAGCGGGTATCACTTTCTTTTTTTTCACTATTAAAAATAAGTTCAAATAATTCATACGCTCTTTCATCTGTCAAATCTTCAGATTTACGCAATTCTCTCATGTATTTTCTGCGCGTTTTTCTGGCAGACTCAATTTCCGCTTCGTATTGATTGTAAACCGGCCAAAATACTTGAGCCTCTTCTGGAGTTAAGTCAACTTCTGTTGAAATAAAAGCAATTTTTTGTGCGTGAATTTTTTCGCGTTTTACTTTATCTTTTTCTCCTCCTCCTCCTCCTCCTCCTCCTCCTGGAGGTTGAGCAAATGCACCTACTCCTAAGAGCAGCGTTAACATAAATAATAAGCTTGTACGTATCATAATTTTTTATAAAAGGTCAAAATAATAATCCTCTATATCTTCTTCAGAAAAATCGAAGTAATCTTCATACTCAACCATTTCTGTTGAATCTTCAATCTCAATGTCGTTTTCAATGATGTAGTCAATGATTTCGTCTTCATCTAAATAAGCCAAATAATCATCATAATCGTCCTCTGTTGAAATAACTTCTTGCGGAATACTATCCTTAGGAATTTCATCATAAGCAACTCCATTTTCCTTTGTAGGACCAGAGAAGTTAATAACTGTGAAAATAATTGCAATAGCTGCGGCAACTGCGCTTATAATTGTTACAAGACGCATATTAATAACCTTGCCACCTTTCTTTTTTTCTTCGGCCTTTACAGCTGCCATAATTTGCTCAGTAGATTGATCAAAATAATTGACAGGCAATGTAGGTTTTTCTCTTTTTTGAAGTTCATCAACTGAGAAAGTAGGTTCTTCAGCAGTAATTGAAGAAGTTAAGTTGGCAAAAAAGTCTTCAGGAACGACTGGTTTCTCTGTCTTTTTTAACTGCCCCAGAATACCTGATTCATTTTGGATTCGTTCCATTAAATCCGACCAAAATTGATCATAAAAACCATCAGGAACCGTTGGTCTCTGTGATTTTCTTAATCCATTCAATATGTCTTTTTTATTTTCCACTTATCTCTTTGACTATAAGAATTGTAAAAGGTTTAATCAATTCGAATAAATTCTTCTATTTTTTTAACGGCTAAATGATACGAGGCTTTTAATCCGCCAACACTTGTGCCAGTAAGTTCAGATATTTCGCTGAACTTTAGCTCATCAAAATATTTTAAATTAAATACTAATAATTGTTTTTCAGGAAGACTTTCCATAGCCTTTTTTAGAATCCCTTCAATTTCTTCAGGAGAATAATCTTTACCTTCAACAGTAATTGAATTTTCGAATAGAGGAGGATCAAGGTCAACGGTTTTTCTTTTCGACTCACGAGCCAAAAAGGTATGCGTTTCATTATAGGCAATTCTATAAAGCCAAGTATATAAGTTAGATTCTTCTCTAAAATTTGCTAAACCTTTCCAAGCTTTAACAAAAACGTTTTGCATTACATCCTCAGTATCTTGATGATTTTTGGTGTACCGCCGAATTTGCCAATAAATGCGTTCCTGATATTTTTGCACAATTTTTCTAAAGCCAGCTGTATTGTCTTCTTTAAATGCAATCAACAAGTCCTTATCTATACTGGGCATAAATTTATGTTTACTATTATTTTAGTGAACACCTGAGAAAAAAGTGGTCTTATTTACGAGAAATAACGCGCTCTACAGCTTCAACAATGTTAGCTGTGTTAATGTTATATTTCGATAATAATTCTTCACCAGTTCCGCTTTCACCAAAACTGTCGTCAACAGCAACCATTTCTAATGGGGTAGGCATTTTACGAATCAATAGTTGAGCTATTGAATCTCCTAAACCTCCATTCATCATGTGTTCTTCAGCCGTAACAACGCATTTAGTTTTGTTCACTGATTCTAAGACTGCTTTTTCGTCCAATGGTTTAATCGTATGGATATTAATTATCTCCGGATTGATACCGTTTGCCAATAAAACTTCAGAAGCTTCAATTGCTTTCCATACTAAATGTCCTGTAGCAATGATAGTTACATCTTTTCCTTCGCGTAAAACATCTGCCTTACCAATTTCAAACTTTTTGTTTGGATCTGTAAAGTTTGGCACTTTTGGACGCCCAAATCTTAAATAAACAGGACCATCATGTTCAGCAATGGCAATTGTTGCGGCTTTTGTCTCATTATAATCACAAGGTGATATAACAGTCATGTTAGGCAACATTTTCATTAAACCAATATCTTCTAATATCTGGTGAGTAGCTCCATCTTCGCCCAAAGTTAACCCGGCGTGAGAAGCACATATTTTTACATTCTTGTTTGAATAAGCAACAGATTGACGAATTTGATCGTAAACACGCCCCGTTGAAAAGTTAGCAAACGTACCAGTAAATGGTATTTTTCCTCCTATGGTTAACCCTGCGGCCATCCCAATCATATTTGCCTCAGCAATTCCAACCTGAAAAAAACGATCTGGATTTTCATCTCTAAATGCATCCATTTTTAATGATCCTGTTAAGTCTGCACATAATGCAACAACATTTTCATTCGTTTTTCCTAGTTCCGACAAACCTGCCCCAAATCCTGAACGGGTGTCTTTGTGATTTTGAATTTCAAAGTCTTTCATTGATCTCTAATTGTTTCATTGTTGGAAAGTAATCTGCTTCACATGAAGCTTAAATGTCTTTTCCGATTGGTTTATAGGTTTATTGATGTGTTTTCACCAGATGTTATACTAAATTCTTTAATCGACGTATAGTCAGTCGAAACGGCTGATTTTAGTCGGTAAACAACTTTGTACTTTCCTGGTTGTAAATAAAATATGTCTGTTAATTTTTCTGAATCAAAGTCGCATACCCATTGATCTTGCCCTGTATTATCATTAATAAATACTTGCCCAACTATTGGTTGATAACAACGGTAATTTAATTGTCCTGACCCTGGTATGTCTATATAAGTATATGAACTTTGATTAACCTTAACGTCCTTTTTATAGATGCGTGGTAAGGTTAATATTTCAAGGTCATAACTACCTACAATATATTTTTGCACTTGTTCTAAGTCTTGCACATTTAGCGTGATAGACTTACCATGTTGACTAACTCTAACTTTTACCTTGTTCGTTTTTGTCGGTCCCTTTATTCTAGTAATTAAAGAACCCTGTGGACAATCAGCAGGAATAATGTTGTGCTGATGTTTTTTTATTTCTATGTTCTTTTTATATACTCGTGGCAAGGTATTCACCACCATATCATAACGCATTTCAGGATCAATTATAGTAAGCGTATCAGGTTTTCCTCTAAAGTTCATGGTATGCATGAATGTATACTTTAAATTGCTTGTTCCTGCCTCATATAAAAACACGGTAGTATTAGTTTCAGATGGTTTATTATTGATGTCATTTAAGTTAATTTGAACAGTTGTGTTCAATAAAGCATCACTAATTACCGATTTCATTACTTTTCTGAAAGACTCTAAAGAAGAGGCCTCATATACGCGCCCAATACAGTTAAAATCGTTCAAGTACTTTAATTCAATTCCTAAGCCAACCACAAAAGGAGTTACATTAATTCCCTTTGCTTTTAATTTTCGTGCGGCTTCGCAAGGAAAATCATCACAAGCTTCCAATCCATCTGTAATTAAAATAATAATGTTTCTAGCATTGGCGTCTGGAAAATCATCCGCCGAAGCCTCTAGTGAACGTGCAATTGGTGTTGTACCCTTAGGCTCAACTATGCGAATAAAGTTTTTAATCTTTTGATAATTATTAGGCCCAAATGGTACTTCTAGTTTTGTGTCATCACAATCTTGAAAAGTTGCTGTAATAGGAGACTGATGTCCATAAACACGCAAAGCTATTTCAAGGTTAGGTGTACCTTCTAAGTCTGTAATTGCCTCATTTAATATTTCTCTTGCACGAATTATTTTAGTAGCACCTTCCCATTTTCCGTTCATGGAATTGGACGCGTCAAAGATAAATAAGATTCGCGTGAGCTCTTCTTGTGCACTTGCGGTGAAGCCCGCAAGGCTAATAAATAAAAATATGAGGAGTTTTTTTATCAAAATACTTAATAATCGCCCAATGTTTCTTCCAATTGAGATAACGCGATTGCTTCTTGTTCGTTACTTGGAGGAGAACCATGCCATTTATGAGTTCCCATCATAAAATCAACACCTTTACCCATAATAGTCGTCATCACGATTACAACAGGTTTTCCGTTGCCCGTCATTTCCTTGGCTTTTGCCATAGTCGCTAATATTTCGGTCATGTTATGTCCGTCCATTTCAAGTACCTCCCATCCAAAAGCTTGCCACTTTTTAGAAAGGTCGCCCATTGGTAGTACTTCATCAATGTCTCCATCAATTTGTTTATGGTTGTAATCAATCGTTGCAATTAGGTTGTCAACTTTGTTTCCAGCCGCATACATAGCCGCTTCCCAAATTTGTCCTTCTTGTAATTCCCCATCTCCGTGAAGGGTATAAACGATTGAATCGTCATTGTTTAATTTTTTTGCGGCAGCAGCTCCAACCGCAACAGATAATCCTTGTCCTAAAGACCCTGATGCAATTCTTACTCCAGGTAATGATTTAGAAACACTTGGATGACCTTGTAATCTCGTCCCTAATTTTCTAAAGGTTCCTAATTCCGAAACTTCAAAATATCCACGGTGTGCTAATACACTATATAATACTGGAGAAATATGCCCGTTTGATAAGAAGAAAAGATCTTCTCCTTGTCCATCCATAGTAAACTTAGCGGGATCAACATTCATGACATCAAAATAAAGTGCCGTTAAAAAATCAGTACACCCCAATGATCCACCCGGATGACCAGACTGAACCGCCGTTACCATTCTTACAATATCTCTTCTTACTTGAGACGTTATTTTTTCTAATTCTTTAACTTCCATTGATACCTAATTATTATACAAGGCAAAAATAAGTGAATTTTAAAATTGAGCGCTTTACACAGTGCGAAAATCGAATGAAAGTTTTGCACAGTTTTGAAGAATGTTAACAATATATCCATGAAATGAAAAAAAAATCACAATTTTGCATAATACGGAGCAACTTTTTATAGGTGATGCAACGTTTAGTAGAAAAGTGAATTTAAGTACTTCGAGAACTGTTTAATTATCAGACACTTTAAGGAGTACAGAAATAACATTATCAAATGAAAAAAATAGTTTTAGCAGTATTAACTGTCGGCTTTTGTTTCTCAGGGTTTTCACAAGAGGTTGAAAAAACAGAACAGAAACCAGAAAGAATTAGATTAGTGAAAGGTGGAGAATCAAAACCTGTAACTAGCACTACTAAAGTAGAGAAGGAACAAACTCCTGCTCAGGAATTAAGAAGTTGTGAGGCACAATTAATTGCTTTAAACAAAAAGGAGGAATACCTAAGAGCGAATGCTGAGGAATTTAAAACAGCTACTGAAGCAGGTTGGTTTAAAGATGCAGAAAAAACAAGAGCAACTTTGAATAAAAGAATTGCTGAGCTAAAACTTGAATTGAAAAAATAACTGATATGTTGAAAAGAATTTTAAATATTGGTTGTGGTTTAGTACTAAGTTTAGCGAGCACAACCAGTTTCGCTCAAGGTGCAACTTGTGCCGAAATGGAACCAATCTGTACTGATGTAGGAATTTCATTCACTGCAGGAGTTGGAGAAGAGTCTGAACCAGGAAATGATTATGGCTGTTTATTTACGCAACCTAATCCAAGTTGGTACTATTTAGAAATTGCAGTAGGTGGTGACATTGAAATGGAACTGTTCGCAGATTCTGATATTGACTTTATAATTTGGGGACCATTTGACGATTTGGCAGATGCTATTTCAAATTGTGGAACATTGGGTAGTCCTGATTCGCCAATTGTAGATTGTAGTTATTCTGGTGTGGCATATGAAACACCCGAAATTACTGGATGTGTTCCAGGTGAAGTTTACATATTATTAATTACAAACTATGCAGCTGTAGTGCAAGATGTAACGCTAGGTAAAATTGGTGGAGATGCAGAAACAGATTGTGATATTATTGTAGATCCTCCATGTCCTGCATTTGCAGGAACGTATACTATTGAGAAAAATGGAGAGTTTGTACCAAGTGATGATCCATTATTTTTATGTGAAGGTGATACATACGTAATTACTTCAAATGATGATTATGCTTTACCAACAGACACAATTGCAGCTCCAATTGGAGATGGAATTTATACTGCTCAAATCATGTGGTTAGTATATGATGCGCCACCAACTGGTGATGATCCACTAGCTGATCCTGCTTACTTAGATTTAATTATTCCTTCGGAAGATTTAATGGATGTTCATGATGATGACAGCCCAATTGGAGAATTAGGTTGTGGAACCTATTTTTTAGTGCCTGTTACAGGAGATGATGGAGTAGGAGACGGTGCAGATAATGATAACTTTAGTGTAACATGGGATAAAGATGGAAACGGTTGTTATGATTTAGGAGATCCTATTGAAATTACATATGCTTGTCCAATTGAAGCTGATATTGTTGTTAATTGTGGTGGAGATTATATTAACGGAATTGATTTTGTTTTAACCGGAGGTGGTGGAGACTATACGGTTGTTAATACAGGGGCTGGAGATTTAGTTGATGGTGATGTAATAAGTGGAGGAACAGCAACAGTTGAGAATTTAGAAGGTGGATGGACTTATGAAATTGAAGTTACAGATGAAGCTGGTTGTACAGCAACCTTCTCAGGAATATTCTCTGCTCCAGTAATTAGCCCAGTGGTTATTACTCCTGCTGTTTCTTGTCCAGATGCATCTTTAGGTAATGTAGATGCTTCTATTATTGACGGAACAGGAAATGGAGCTCCATATACTTTAATATTAAATGGAACACCAACACCTGGAACCAATGCAGATTTAGATGATATTGCAGGTACAGCAGTTACAATTATTGCAGTTGATTCTGAAGGATGCGTTTCTGATTCTGTAGTTACAATTACATCTGCAGGACACTTTATTGATGTTGACGTTGTGGCTATAGTAAATGTGACTTGTTTTGGACTTGATAATGGGTCAGCTGAAATTACAGCAACTCCTGTTGATGCTTTTGGTGAGGTTGACGGTGAAATTGTTTCTATTACATGGACTGATCCTTTAGGAGGAACTTATCCTGGTGATGAAACAAATACTACAAGAACGGATATGATTCCTGGAACTTGGTTTGTTACAATTTTAGATGATTTTGGTTGTGAGGTTACTATTCCAGTAGAGGTTACAAGCCCTGCTGAATTAAACCTTTCTGTAAACACAATGAATCAACCAACATGTTACGCTTACTCTGACGGATCTATTGACCTTGCAGTAACGGGAGGAACACCAACTTATACTTTCTCTTGGAAAGATTACCCAGATGAAGATTCAGATGTATTAAATACAATTGGAGCTGGAACTTACTGGGGATATGTTGAAGATGATAATGGGTGTATTGATTCTATTCAAATTATTATGGATGAGCCAGATTCACTTTATGCAGAATTTACTGTGAAGCATGTGTTGTGTTATGGAGACAGTACTGGAAGTATTGTAGTTGATGATGTATTTAATGCATCTGGTGAGGTTCGCTATTTTTGGGAGTTGGGCGGAATCGTTCCAAATCCTCCATCAAATGTTAATGTTGCATCAGGATTACCTGCTGGAACTTACTTAGTAACTATTCAAGATGAATATTGTGATAATCTTTATGAATTTACAATTACTGAGAATGATGAAATCGTGTTTAGCGAGTTAGGGTTTGATCCTGCTTATTGTCGATTATTTGGTTACCAATCTGGTAATGGTCAAGTTTACGCAGCTGCTACTGGTGGTGTTGCAGATTATGATTATTTATGGACAAGTGCTGAAACAGGTGAAACTTCAATCAACTCAACTTGGGGAGGTTTAAATCCTGGAGACTTTATCTTAACTGTAACTGATGACGTAGGATGTGTTGTGAATAGAACTGTAACGGTTGATTCACTAAATCCGGAAGCGATTTTTACAGTTACTTCTGATCAGTTAAACGAAGATTGTATGGGGACTGAAACAGTATATGCAAACTTTACTAATCAGTCAATTAATTTTGCTAATCCATTGAATCCTGAAGCTGACACAACTTTCCGTTGGAATTTTGATACAGGTAATGCAGATTGGATTTTAAGTGAAAGCTTAGAGGAGCAGTTTGATACTATTTATAATGGAGAAAAAGTATATACAGTTTGTTTAGTCGCTACTAACAAAAATGGTTGTAAGGATACCACTTGCAAAGACATTACAGTATTTGCTCAACCTGAATTTGTACCATTTAATGTGTTTACACCTGATGGAGATGGATTGAATGATGTATTTGCATTTAATAAAGATGCAAAAGGTGTTGATTTGTTTCAATGTGTAATTGTTGATAGATGGGGGAATACAGTAACAGAATTAAACCATATTGATGATGGGTGGAATGGAAATAGAAAAAGTGGAAGCCCTAGTGCTGCAGGTGTTTATTTCTATACCTACTATATTAAATATACAAATGGAACTGAGCAAAGTGGTCAGGGTAACGTGACCTTACTCAGAAAAGAATAAAAAAATCTATTGAGAATTAATGAAGAGGTTGTCCTAATGGGCAGCCTCTTTTTTTTGTTTCAACATTCAAATGAGAATAAAAATGCCTTGCTGTAAGGGCAAATTCAACCAAAGCAGTATCTTTGCCTAAAAATTCAAAACATGGCTTTAAAATGTGGTATCGTTGGTTTACCAAATGTAGGGAAATCAACATTGTTCAACTGTCTTTCAAATGCAAAAGCACAATCTGCAAACTTTCCGTTTTGCACGATTGAACCGAATGTTGGTGTAATTACAGTACCAGATAATCGCCTTGCAGAATTAGCAGATATCGTAAACCCTGAAAAAGTGCAAGCAACAATAATTGAGATTGTTGATATTGCCGGATTAGTAAAAGGGGCACATAAAGGTGAAGGTCTTGGAAACAAGTTTTTAGCAAATATTCGTGAAACAGATGCTATTATTCATGTTTTAAGATGTTTTGATGATGATAATATTATTCATGTTGACGGTTCTGTAGATCCAATTCGTGATAAAGAGGTGATTGATTTTGAATTACAATTGAAAGATTTAGAAACGGTTGAAAGTAAAATTAAATCGTTGCACCGAACTGCAAAATCAGGAGATAAAGAAATTGGGCGTCAATATGATTTCTGCTTAAAGTTAAAAGAAGCATTAGAGTCTGGAAAATCTGCCCGTACTGTAGAAGTTACCAATGATTCAGAAGAGACCATTACAAAAGAAATGCAATTATTGACAATTAAACCTGTCTTGTATTTGTGTAATGTTGATGAAGCTTCTGTTAAGGATGGTAATGCATACGTTGAGAAGGTAAAAGAAATGGTTGCTGAAGAAAATGCGGAAGTATTAGTAATTGGAACTAAAATTGAATCAGACATTGCTGAATTTGATACTTACGAAGAGCGTGAAATGTTTTTAGATGAACTAGGATTAGAAGAGGCTGGAGTAAATCGTCTAATTCGTTCTGCATACAGCTTATTGAACTTACAAACATATTTTACTGCTGGTGTTAAAGAAGTTCGTGCTTGGACAGTGCCTGTTGGTGCAACTGCTCCACAAGCAGCAGGTGTAATTCACACTGATTTTGAAAAAGGATTTATTCGTGCAGAGGTGATGACTTATGGTGATTTTATCGAACTAAAATCAGAAGCTGCGGTAAAAGATGCTGGTAAGCTAAGAGTAGAGGGGAAAACATATATTGTACAGGATGGTGATATTATGCACTTCCGTTTTAATGTATAATCCTTTCATCCTGAAAAAAGCATAGCTAGTACATTACTTTACTCCTTAAAAATTATTTTAAGGTGTTTTTCATTCATAATTTCATAGATTTAAAGTTATGGAAAGAAAAAAGTTACTTTATTGGGGCGTTCAGTTTGCTGGATGGACGACCTA
>CAKZON010000089.1 GCA_937136425.1 uncultured Crocinitomix sp. | reverse complement strand
GAAGATTTTATGCCTCACGATTATCTAAAAGAATTAGAAAACTATAATGTGAAAATTGAATTGAAATAAACCATTTTCAACAAAAAAGCCTCTTAAAATTAAGAGGCTTTTTTTATTATAATCTATTTTGATATTATTTTGTCAAATACATTTTACGTCTTGAATACAAGTCGTAAAACTGATCATCTTTTAAATCATCAATAAACAAGATACTCTCTCCAGTACTTTTCATTTCTGGCCCTAATTGCTTATTTACATTAGGGAATTTATTAAATGAAAATACAGGTTGCTTAATTGCATACCCTTCTAATTGAGGATTAAATGTAAAGTCCGTTACCTTTGCTCCTAACATTACCTTTGTAGCGTAATTCACATAAGGCTGTCCGTATGCTTTTGCTATAAAAGGCACTGTTCTTGACGCTCTTGGGTTTGCTTCAATAATATATACTTTATCATCTTTTACTGCAAATTGGATATTAATCAACCCTTTAGTCTCTAATGCTAATGCAATAGATTTGGTATGATCTTTTATTTGCTGCATTACAAATTCTCCTAAATTAAACGGAGGTAATGTTGCGTTAGAATCTCCAGAGTGAACCCCACAAGGTTCAATGTGCTCCATTATTCCAATGATTTGCACATTTTCACCATCGCAAATTGCATCTGCTTCCGCTTCAATTGCACCATCTAAATAATGATCTAATAATAATTTATTTCCAGGAATAGAACGTAGCAAATCAAATACATGCTCTTCTAATTCTTGTTTATTAATTACAATTTTCATCCCTTGCCCCCCTAATACATACGAAGGACGCACTAATATTGGAAAATCTAATTCATCTGCAATTACTAGGGCTTCTGCTACAGTTTCTGCAACTCCAAATTCTGGGTAAGGAATATTATTATCTTTTAAAATTTTAGAAAAACTTCCTCTATCTTCAGCTAAATCTAAGGCTTTAAATGACGTTCCGATAATTTTAACACCGTAACGCTCTAATTTTTCCGCTAACTTTAAAGCTGTTTGTCCACCTAACTGAACAATAACACCTTCTGGCTTTTCATGACGAATGATGTCATAAATGTGTTCCCAGAACACTGGCTCGAAGTATAATTTATCTGCCGTATCAAAATCGGTAGAAACCGTTTCTGGATTACAGTTAATCATAATTGTTTCATACCCTTCTTCAGCAGCAGCTAAAACACCGTGCACACAACAGTAATCAAACTCAATTCCTTGACCAATCCTGTTTGGCCCAGACCCTAAAACGATTATTTTCTTTTTATCTGAAACTTCACTTTCATTATGCACATAACGTGTTCCGTCTGCCAACTCTACCTCACTTTCAAAAGTAGAATAGTAATATGGTGTTTTTGCTGTGAATTCAGCTGCACACGTATCAACTAACTTAAAAACTCTATTAATATTTAGTTCATCACGTTTATTATATACCTGACTTTCTAAACATTTTAGCATATGAGCAATTTGCCTGTCACCATACCCTTTTTGCTTTGCTTCAAGTAATAATTCTCTTCCAATAGTATCTATCGTGAATGTAGAAATTTCTTGTTGTAACAAAAATAGTTCTTCGTATTGACGCAAGAACCACATGTCAATCTTAGTGATGTCATGAATTCTACTTAACGGTATTCCTGTTGCAATTGCATCATAAATTACAAATACACGATCCCAACTTGCATGTTCCAGTTTACTTAATATCGTGTTATAATCTGTCTCACCTTTACCATCAGCACCTAAACCATTACGTTTAATTTCTAATGACTGTGTTGCTTTATGCAAAGCTTCTTGGAACGAACGACCAATTCCCATAACTTCACCTACAGACTTCATCTGTAAACCTAAAGTCCTGTCAGACCCTTCAAATTTATCAAAGTTCCAACGTGGTATTTTTACAATTACATAATCTAAAGTTGGCTCAAATAAAGCTGACGTTGATTTTGTAATTTGATTATCTAACTCATCTAAATGATACCCCATTGCTAACTTAGCAGCAATCTTCGCAATTGGGTATCCAGTTGCTTTTGATGCTAATGCAGATGAACGAGATACACGTGGGTTAATTTCAATAGCAATTATATCCTCCTTATCATCTGGTGATACTGCAAACTGAACGTTACACCCACCAGCAAAATCACCAATACTACGCATCATATGGATAGCCATATCACGCATTTTTTGGTATGTTGTATCAGAAAGTGTCATAGCTGGGGCAACCGTAATTGAATCTCCAGTATGGATTCCCATAGGGTCCATATTTTCGATAGAACAAATAATTACAACATTATCATTTGCATCACGCAACAACTCTAATTCGTATTCTTTCCAACCTAATAAGGCTTTGTCAATCATCACCTCATGAATTGGAGACACCTCTAATCCGTTGGTTAATAATTTATCAAAATCTTTTTCATTATGAACAATAGCTGCACCTGCTCCTCCTAAAGTAAACGAAGCTCTAATACACAAAGGAAAACCAAATTCCTGTGCGATTTCTTTACCTTTTAAAAACGAAGTTGCTGTTGCTTGAGGCGCCATTGGAACTCCAATTTCTTTCATTAGGTTTTTAAACTGCTCTCTATCTTCAGTAATATTGATTGCCTCAATATCTACCCCGATAATTTCTACATTAAAATCCTCCCAAATTCCTTTCTCATCTGCTTCAATACATAAGTTCAATGCAGTTTGTCCTCCCATTGTAGGTAAAACAGCATCAATTTGCGGATGTTCTTTAAGGATTTCAATAATTGACTTGGTATTTAATGGCTTTAAATACACATGATCTGCCATAGACGGATCAGTCATTATTGTAGCTGGGTTAGAGTTAATAAGTATAGTTTCAATTCCGTCTTCACGTAATGAACGTAATGCTTGAGTTCCTGAATAATCAAATTCGCAAGCTTGACCAATAACGATAGGTCCTGAACCTATTAATAAAATCGATTTTAAATCTTCTCTTTTCGGCATGTTGTGTGTTGTAATTTAGTTGTTGTGCAAAAATAAGTGACTTTTGGGTAAAAAAAAAGGTGTTGCCATTAGGAACACCT
>CAKZON010000088.1 GCA_937136425.1 uncultured Crocinitomix sp. | reverse complement strand
TTACGAAGATGTTTTGCAAATTGCTAAAAAAGCAGAGACTCCTGATGAGGCACATATCTTATTTACCTTGGCAAATAATATTAATGCACATTTAGTTGATGGAAATACAGAACTTAAAGCTGGGAAAGACGCGGACGGCAAAGAACGATTTTTTGCTACAAATGATGAAATAGCGGTTAATAAAACAAAGGTTTCAGCAGTAAAATCTGTCTTTACTAAAGCAGATGCAACTTCTGGCATTCAAAAAGTTTATGCGGCACAAATTGCAAATTCAGGCGACGGAATTGGTGGTGATTTGAATGAAGATAATCCAAAATGGGCAGCATTTGGAAAAGTTCAAAAAGACTTGAAGTCTCCAACAATGGAAGATGCAAATTTGGGGTTTGCTATAGCCAGCGATCATCTCTTAATGAAAGAGGGAGTTAGGGAAGTAACCCTAACATTTACTTTTGTTGCAGCTCATGGAATTGCTGGAGCAGACTTAGATGTTGATGATTTTACAATTAACCTCTCAGGAGAAGAGGAATGGATTGTTTTGAAACCATCTGGATTGAATCCTGTAACTACAACTACATTGGTTCTAACATTTACCATTCCTGCTGATGAAAAAGCTGTTGTTGGCTATGCAGAAGAGGTTTATCTAGAAAATTTTAATACAACTGCGCCTGTCCTGAAGTTGTTGATTAACCAATCTGATTCCAAAAATGTTTATACAAAATTGCTGAAAGAAGCCCTAGGTTCTGTAAAGATTAAATTAGCAGTAACTGGAGTAAAAGACTTGCTTTTACAAAACGAAACAGGAACTTTAGATCCTTCAAAACCATTTGAGCCTTTTTCTTCGCAACCCGTAATTGGATCTGAGTTTTATATCGGTAGCAAAGAGATTTTTAGCAAGCCTTTAACAGAATTGAAGTTTGATATTGATTGGCAAGATAAACCTTCTAGCTTTAATACTCAATACAAAGAGTATAGAAATTCAACAATTTACAGATCAGATTTTGAGTTTAAATTGAATGCACTCAAGTCAAAAAAATGGGGGAATTATCCATCTGCAAGTAAAATAGATTTATTTGATAGTGATGACATCATTAATATTTTGTCGATAAATACTGTATTTCCCAAATTAACCCATGTTGAGAATTTTGAGGAGTATTCAACGGAGTTAAATAATGGGTTTGTACGAATGGAACTAGCAGGGCCTACAGGAAGCAAAGGCTTGGTGGCATTTGGGCATGGACAATATCAAGATTTGTATGTTACTGCATCAATTAAAAAGTCAAGATGGGACACCGATCCTGATGATGTAGATTTACCAAAGAAACCCTATACCCCTAAAATTAAATCCTTTGCCGTAAACTATATTGCAGAGCATACTATAAGTCTTTTAACAGTCCCTTCAAGTGATTCAATAGATGGTAGTTTTTTCCATATTGGGCCATTTGGTATTGTAGAGAAAACACCCGTTCCTGCAAAAGGAGTTGGTTTTATTCCTGAGTTTAAATCAGAAGGTGCTTTTTATATTGGATTAGAAGATGTAACACTACCTCAAAATTTGAATATTTTATTTCAAGTGGCTGAGGGGAGCGAAAACCCGAATCTATTACCGGCAGATATTCAATGGAGGTATTTGGTAAACAATGAGTGGGTGGACTTTCTTTCAACTGAAGTTTTAGGAGATTCAAGTAATGGACTAATTAATTCAGGGATTATAAAGTTTGCATTGCCAAAAACCATGAATGATGATAACACATGGTTACCGCCAAATTATTATTGGATTAAAGGTGAGATAAAAAAAGAGTCTGATTCTATTTGCGAATTGATTGATTTACATCCACAAGCAATCACAGCCACATTTAGCAATAAAGAAAATGATGTTTCGCATTTAGTAAATCCACTTGAAACTGAAACGGTCAATAAATTGGCAAGTAGTAATAGTGCCATTAGAAGTGTAGAGCAACCTTACGCCTCGTTTAATGGAAAACTACCTGAAGAAGAAGATAACTATTATCAACGTGTAGCAGAACGCCTTCGTCATAAAAACAGAGCAATAACAATTTGGGATTATGAACGAATAGTCTTGGAGGAATTCCCATCTATCTATAAGATTAAGTGTTTGAATCATACCCGAATGACAGCCAAGTATTCAGAGCAAGCACCAGGTAACGTTTCACTCGTCGTAATTTCTAATTTAAGAAATCAAAACGCAATTAACCCATTTCAACCAACTACAAGTCTTGCAACGCTTCAAGCCATAGAACGGTTTTTAGAAAAACTAAAGAATCCTTTTACTAAACTGCACGTTAAAAATCCATCTTTTGAAGAAATAAAATTGAAGTTTAATGTTCGATTAATGCCTAATAAAGATGAAGGGATATATAAACTAAAGTTAGAAGATGATTTGAAAAAATATCTATCTCCTTGGGCTTATGAAGAAGGTGTTGACATTTCTTTCGACGGAATAATTCATAAATCGAAAATCATAAATTTCATAGAAGAACTTGATTATGTGGATTACCTAACCTGCTTCGAAATGTATCATGTATTAAACGGAGATGAATCTAAAGTAAAGGACACGAATGAAGCAATAGCATCAGTTTCCAGTGCTATTCTTGTTTCATCCGGATCTCATACAATAACGGTGTTAAAAACGGACGACTGCAAATGTGAGGATAAAGTTGCGTTAGCAGGGCCAATAGTATTAGGGGAACCATTAGAAGATGAACCGGAGAAGGATATAATGTTGTGAAAAGAGTAAAATGAAGCAAAAAAAGATTTAAAAGTGAGTAGTCAAGACCATATAACAATAAGTGCAATTCCATCTGAAAAAGAAAGCAAAAATTTCGATTATTTGCGTGAAGAGGGAATTAACTATCTTCAAAAGGTGGCAGGTAAAATCTGGACTGATTATAACTTGCACGATCCTGGGGTTACTATCCTAGAACAGTTGTGCTACGCCATTACAGATATAGGTTATCGCGCCAATCTGGATATAAAAGATCTTCTTGCTATTAATCAAGAAGATGACTCGGTTAAAGATTTGAATAACTTCTTTACTGCCCGCGAAATATTAACCAACGCTCCTTTTACAAAAAATGATTACCGAAAATTGGCGATTGATATTGAAGGAATTAAAAATGCTTGGTTCGATATTACAAAAAAGTCTGAGGTTGATTTTTATGTAGATGCTAAAGCAAAAGAAATTACATATACTCCAAACGCGTTTACAACTAAAATTGATCTTAACGGACTGTATGAGGTATTGTTGGAGTTTGATGTTTCAGAGAATTATGGTGATTTGAATGATAATACGCTGCTGCATGAATTCGAAGTTCAATCCGGTCCGTTAAAGGGATTGATTCTGGAAATAACCGTCGAATTTCCTTATTGGGATGTGGATTGGGAACCTGGTAAAGGCTGGGATAATTTAAATGATGTAAAAGAAAGTATTAAAAACATATACATTGAGTTAAATAACTCAATTAAAGGATACGAAATAGCAGTTGAGGTTAGTGCATTAAATGTAATTTCTGTTCAGGTAGCAGACAGTACTGGAGTTGCTTTTGTTGATAAGCCTGCAATTGCTGCAGCGTTAAAAGCTACAATTGAAGATTTATTGGTGGATACAGGCGCCGGGAAAGATAATTTATTAGTGCAACAACAAAATAAAGTTGCAGAGGCGTTTAAAATATTGGATAAGACCA